>NZ_CP040517.1:192500-930847 GCF_005849285.1 Luteithermobacter gelatinilyticus
TACTGGGCCTGGCGGGATGTGACGGATCGCGTAAGTTGTCTTGTCTGATCGGATTGACAAGGCCGCGAAGCGGTCCCAGGAAATAGCCCCGCCGTATAGACCGTACCCTAAACCGACACAGGTGGACAGGTAGAGCATACCAAGGCGCTTGAGAGAACGATGTTGAAGGAACTCGGCAAATTGCCTCCGTAACTTCGGGAGAAGGAGGCCCTCCATGAAGGCAACTTTATGGAGGGGGCACAGACCAGGGGGTGGCGACTGTTTACTAAAAACACAGGGCTCTGCGAAGCCGCAAGGCGACGTATAGGGTCTGACGCCTGCCCGGTGCCGGAAGGTTAAAAGGAGGTGTGCAAGCACCGAATTGAAGCCCCGGTAAACGGCGGCCGTAACTATAACGGTCCTAAGGTAGCGAAATTCCTTGTCGGGTAAGTTCCGACCTGCACGAATGGCGTAACGACTTCCCCACTGTCTCCAACATCGACTCAGCGAAATTGAATTGCCCGTGAAGATGCGGGCTACCCGCGGTTAGACGGAAAGACCCCGTGCACCTTTACTACAACTTCAGAGTGATAATGGATATGTTATGTGTAGGATAGGTGGGAGGCTTTGAAGCGCGTGCGCCAGTTCGCGTGGAGCCGTTGGTGAAATACCACCCTTAACCTGTCTATTATCTAACCGCGACCCGTGAAGCCGGGTCCGGGACCCTCTGTGGTGGGTAGTTTGACTGGGGCGGTCGCCTCCCAAAGAGTAACGGAGGCGCGCGATGGTAGGCTCAGGCTGGTCGGAAATCAGCTGTGAGAGTGCAATGGCATAAGCCTGCCTGACTGCGAGACTGACAAGTCGAGCAGAGACGAAAGTCGGTCATAGTGATCCGGTGGTCCCGCGTGGAAGGGCCATCGCTCAACGGATAAAAGGTACGCCGGGGATAACAGGCTGATACTGCCCAAGAGCTCATATCGACGGCAGTGTTTGGCACCTCGATGTCGGCTCATCTCATCCTGGGGCTGGAGCAGGTCCCAAGGGTTTGGCTGTTCGCCAATTAAAGAGGTACGCGAGCTGGGTTTAGAACGTCGTGAGACAGTTCGGTCCCTATCTGCCGTGGGCGCAGGAGAATTGAGAGGAGCTGTCCCTAGTACGAGAGGACCGGGATGGACACACCTCTGGTGGACCTGTTGTGGCGCCAGCCGCACTGCAGGGTAGCTATGTGTGGAAGGGATAACCGCTGAAAGCATCTAAGCGGGAAGCCCCCCTCAAGATAAGTTCTCCCCTGAGAGCCGTGGAAGACCACCACGTTGATAGGCCGGGTGTGGAAGTGTGGCAACACATGAAGCTAACCGGTACTAATTACTCAATCGGCTTGATCCATCACCGTCATGAACAGAGATGAGATTATCTGATCTCTACAGACGCTCACACACAAAACGGAACATAATCAGAGCATACACAAACCCGATGTTTTTAATTGACCTGGTGATCGTAACGCCTGTGTCCCACCCGGCTCCATCCCGAACCCGGAAGTGAAACCAGGTTGTGCCGATGGTACTTCGTCTTAAGACGCGGAAGAGTAGGTCGTCGCCAGGTCTATTAAAAACATCGGACCCCAAGACAAACCCAGTCACAATGTCAAAAAACAAAACAAGCGGCCCAAAGCCGCTTTTTTTGTCCCAACAACGCTCTCCCGCGCGCCAGGCTTGCGGGCAAGCGATAGGCCAGTTAGCTTAACCACGGGGGAAGCACCCCCCAGCCCTGGCTCCCCCAGGGCGAAAAGATAAAAAAGCTTCAGGTCCCCTGAAGCGGAAAACAGAAAAAACCTCGGCTCCCCCGAGGCGGAAAATAAAGTGCCGGGCAACGTCCGGAACCATGCACTCAAGCAGCAAAGCGGTAGTGCGATTAAAGTGACGCGGGGTGGAGCACGCCCCAGCTTCAGGTCCCCTGAAGCGGAAATATAAAGTGCCGGGCTGCGCCCAGCGGCCCAACATATCCTTGACGCGGGGTGGAGCAGCCCGGTAGCTCGTCAGGCTCATAACCTGAAGGTCGCAGGTTCAAATCCTGCCCCCGCAACCAAACAAGTCAAAGGGTTGGCAGAGATTCTAATCCTTTATTTTTGCCTTTGAGCGGCGGGGGGTGTCATTGCGCCGCTTTCCAGGCGGCAAGGATCTCCGCTCCCGTCGCCGGCCACAGATAATCTTTTTCCGATAACATCTGCAGCAGTTGATGCAGGATATGAATGCGAAACGGCTGGCCGATAATATAGGGAGTGAGTGAAAGGTGCAGCACGCGTCCGCCGCCCCTTTCCGCCTCCTGCGCCAGAAATTCACAGGCCTCCTTAATCTGTTCGAGATAAACCTGTTCCTGTTGTCCCAAGGTTGATAGCAGATGCCGGTCTTCCAGTTCATAGGTGTGCGGCATGGCAAACAGCGGCCCGCTGCGGGTGGTCATCTGATAGGGCAGATCGTCATTGACCCAGTCACAGACATAGTCAATGCTGTATTCCGGCAGCAGGTGCAAGGTGTTTTCACTTTCCGATCGGGCGGGCGACAGCCAGCCGGTCACCGCCTGGCCGCTTTTTTCCCGTAGCAGGTCGAGCGCGTCTTTGATGTACCGCCGTTCGGTTTTTTCATCCAGCCCGCCGTAATGAAGGGCATTCATGTCCAGGCCATGACCAATGATTTCCCAATGCCGCGCTGTCATTTCCTCAAGCAACGGGGGATAGCGTTTGGCAAGGACGGCGCTCATGGGCACGGATACCGGAAACGGAAACTGATCCAATAGTTTCAGGAGGCGGTAAATGCCCACCCGGTTGCCGTAATCCCGGGCCGTGAAGGTCCGATAATCCGGAAATGGGGTGACCATGTGACCGGGGGCGCGAAACGGGCCGTCATTGGGGCTCAGTGGAAAAAATTCCAGCGCTATGGTGATCCACAGAGCGACCTTTTTGCCGTCCGGCCAGTGCACGGGCCGGCGTTCATGGATGTAACTGACCGGATAAAGGTCATGATCCATACCATGGTGGCGGCGTGGATAAGTGAGATAAGAGGATGGCAAGCTCATGATGATCCCCTTCCGTGCTTACGGGCCCGGATATGGGCCAGGGCGTCATCGTAATAATGTTCCAGATAATATTCGGCAATTTCCACCGCCGTGGTCACCCAGACATCGTCCCGGTGATCGGTGGCATACCGCAGGATTTCGCGGAAGGGGTCAATGCGATGCGCCCGGCCGATCAGATAGGCATGGATCGGGATGCACATGACCGTACCGCTTTGCTCCCCTTCGGCGAGAAGGGTATCAAACTGTCGTTTCAGTAAATCCGTATATTCCATCGGGCTCTGGCCATAGACGTTAAAGGCGTAATGGTCATTCACCTCCAGGGAATAGGGCATGGAAATCAGTTTCTTGCCGTTTCCGGTTTTCAGGGGTTGGGGCTGGTCGTCCTGAAACAGGTCACAGCTGTAATAAAAATCATATTCGCTTAAAAGCCGGATGGTGCGCTCCGTATGGGTCAGCGCCGGGGCCAGATAGCCGCGAATTCGTTGTCCCGTGGCCTGTTGAACGGTACGGATCGAATCTTCCAAGACCGCCCGTTCCTGGGCTTCATCCATGCCATAGACATATCGGGTGTTGTAAATCCCGTGGGAAAAGAATTCCCAGTTCCGCACCCGGCAGGCATCAATGATTTCCGGATGATGCTGGCACATGGCCACCGATAGGGAAATGGAGCCGCGCACGCCATAGTCATCCATGGCTTCCATCAAACGCCAGTTGCCGACCCGATTGCCATGGTCGCGATAGGAATAGGGCATAATGTCCGGATAAGGCCGGGACCAGCTTTTGCGAAAAGGGTTTTCCGGCGGGTTCAGTTCGTAAAATTCGATATTGGGCGCAACCCAGAAGGCCAGCTTCCGTCCTCCCGGCCAGACGATTTTCGGCCGATCTTTGTAGGGCCAGTAGTCATAAAGGCCTGTATCCTCTTTTGTATTCGGTTTTGTCGTCTGTTTGGCGTGTTCCCGGGTCATTATTCCCCCTCATAAGCTTCGAGCCAGTCAATCACGTCCTGCACGCCGACCACATCGGCATATTTCAGCAACAGATCTGTGAGGTTGGCAAAATGATAACTTTCATGTTTATCGGCCACACATTCGAGGGGCACGATTGTTCTGAAGCCGTGTGACAGGCTGTCCACCGCCGTGGCTCGCACACATCCCGAGGTGGAGCCGCCGGTGACGACAACCGTGTCCACCTTGTGCCAGCGCAAGAAGGAATTAAGCGGGGTTTCAAAAAACGCCGACGGCATGCGTTTGGTATAGACCGCGTCCACAGCCGGATGGATTTCCAGCCGGTCGTCAAATTCATGGCGTTTGGAACCGTATTTGATGTTCTGAAGGCTGTCCGGCGTGTCGGTGCGAGTGCCCCAGACGCCGGCATCGGCTGCATTTTTCATATAGGCCACATGGGTCCAGACCACGGGCAATCCCTTGCGTCGGGCCAGATTGGAAATATGGTTGATATAATCCATCTGTTTGGGATCGGTGATGTAGGCGGTATTGGGAAACAGATCGGGGCGTGTATAGGCTTTTTGCGGGTCCACATTGACAATCGCCAGTCTGTCACCGAACCCGAAACGGGCGCGTGCCGGGGTGGCGCGGATTTCTTCGAATATCTCCCGGGCCGTAGCCTTTGATGCTTTCATGGTGGGGGCGAGGGGGGGAGTTTCTCTGGCCATATCTGATGTCCCTTGCATAATGCTGAAACTTGTACTCTCGTCTGGTTGTAGTGCCCAAGCAAAGCCCCGCCAAGCTTCCCGACCGGGCGAAATATCCGGCGCATAAGGGGGCGGAATGACAACGGGGCCGGATGTCTTCCTAAAGTTTGCGCGATAATTTCCCAGAGCGGCAATGACAAAAATCATTCTGGCGCCATCACTTCTGTGATATTTAAAAAAATATTATAAATATATCATTATATTCTATCGGCGGAATGGAACTGGGTCAATGCGGATTCGTCGTGAATATATGCCGTCTGAATTTGGCCAGGCGCCTATGTATCTGGCGGGAGAGGGAAAGCCACTGAAACTGGCTGAAACAAGATATTCAAACAGGTATTGAGGAGAGCATAATGGAAATTTATATGCATGACGTGCTGCGCTGGATGCATGTCATTTTCGCGGCCTACTGGTTGGGCGGTGAATGGGGGGTGTTTAATGCCTCGACCAATGTGGCGAATGCCAGTCTTACTCTGGAAGACAGGCTGCGCCATATGGAAACCGCCTACCGCATTGATATTCTGCCTCGTTCATCCATCATCTGGTTATTGCCGGTCGGTTTTCATATGGCTGACAATCTCAGCTTGTCGCCGGTTACCGGAGTCTGGGTGCCTGTGGTCTGGGTGGCGACGGGGATCTGGTGGTGTCTGATTTTTGCGGCGTTTTGGCATCGTGGCACCAAACTGGGCATCAGGCTGACTGAACTTGATGACAAGGTACGATATGTGGTGATCCCCATGCTTTGGCTTTTGGGCGGTTATACGCTTGTCACAGACAAGGTTCTGTTTGTCGGGGATACGGTGGACCAATATTGGTTTGCCACCAAATTGGTGCTATTCGGGTTTATCCTGATTATCGGACTGTCCCTGCGCTACACCATGAAAGACTGGGCCGTGGCGTTTCACAGACTGGAAGCGGAAGGGTCCAAACCCGAAATCGAACATATCTTCACGTCCACGCTGGCAAAGGCCCGCAAACATGCCTATATCTACTGGATTGGTATCGGGACCATGGCTTTTCTGGGGGTTACAAAACCGTTCTGAAGTCCCGGGGCGACGCCCGTTCCAGAATGAATTGTGATAAGCGGGACTCGTCATAGCCAGAAGCGTCAGTGACGCGGTTATCAAGCATCAATTTGCAAAACACTCTAAAGGCAGGGCGGGCCGCCCTGCCTTTTGATTTTTCATGCTGACGGGCATGCCTTTATTTCCCGATTGTCATGGGTGCCGCTGAAAAACATACCCGTCGGGATATCCTTTGGGCAATCCGGCTTCGGGGACAAACCCAAACAGGTCTTCATCAGGCAGGGCTTCGGCTAGGATGGTGCGCACCTTCAGCAGTTCTTCAAGATTGATGCCGGTCTTAAGCCCCATGGCATCCAGCATGAAAACCAGATCTTCTGTAACGATGTTGCCGCTGGCGCCGGGGGCGAACGGACAGCCGCCCAGCCCGCCCAGCGAGGCATCGAATGTGGTGATGCCCTGATCCAGCGCCGCCAGGACATTGGCGAGGCCCAACCCTCGGGTGTTATGAAGATGCAGACCAGTCAGCCTGTCCTCCCCCACCTCTTTCTTGACCGCACGGACCAGACGGGCAATGTGGCCCGGGGTTGCATAGCCGGTGGTGTCGGACAGTCCCACCTCGTCGCAGCCGGCCTCCATCAGGGCACTGGCCAGGGCAAGGATTTTGGCTTCGGGCACCGGGCCTTCTAGGGTGCAGCCAAAGGCGGTGGAAATGCCGCCTTCGAATCTGGGGCGGCGTTCCGGGGGCAGGGTCCGGATCAGAGCGACAATTTTTTTCACTTCGTCGATCATCTGGTTGTGGGTCCGGTTGACATTGGCCATGCTGTGGGTTTCACTGGCTGAGAGCGGGATGGTGACTTTGTGAACGCCGGCCTTGATGGCATTTTCCGCGCCCTTGAAATTGGGCACCAGGGCGGCCACCACAAGGCCATCAATAGTCCGCGCATGGGCCACGAGTTCCGCCGTGTCCGCCAGCTGCGGCAGGAGGCGTGGCGGCACAAAGGAACCCACCTCGATTTCCGGGACGCCACAGGCCGCTTCTGCGCTGATCCAGGCTTTTTTCGCGTCTAGCGGCATGATGCTTTTGATGCTTTGCAGGCCGTCACGGGGACCGACCTCGCTGATTTCAATGTCAATTCTATTCATAATATCAAAGCCTTATGTAATAGTTTCCGGATATGGTCATGATTTTAGTTGATCCTGGTCAGCATAAAGTATATAAATAAATGTAATAATGATATAACAAAATACTTTTTATAATAAAACAGAAACTTTATGGTTGACAGGGCAGGTCGATCATAGGGAACCGAGTATTGGGAATTATATGGCTGATACAAACGATCTTCCTCTTGATGGTGTTAAGGTAATTGAATTCACACACATGGTGATGGGGCCGACAGTTGGGGTGATCCTGGCCGATTTGGGGGCAGAAGTGATCAAGGTGGAGCCCCCGAAGGGAGATAATACCCGACGCCTTGTCGGCTCCGGTTCGGGATATTTCCCCATGTACAACCGGAACAAAAAAAGCCTGTCTTTGGATTTGAAATCTCCGGAAGGTCTGGACATCGCGCATATACTGGTGCGGCAGGCGGATGTGGTTATTGAAAATTTTCGCCCCGGGACCATGGACAAGCTTGGTCTGGGATACGAGGTCTTGAGCCAGCTTAACGAGAGACTGATTTATTGTTCGGAAAAAGGTTTTCTTGCGGGGCCTTATGAACATCGCACGGCCCTGGATGAAGTGGCGCAGATGATGGGCGGACTGGCTTATATGACGGGGCCCCCCGGACGGCCGCTGCGCGCCGGTTCCAGTGTGATTGACGTGATGGGCGGCATGTTTGGTGTGATCGGTGTGCTTGCGGCGTTGAAACAGCGGGAAATTACCGGCAAGGGGCAATATGTACAAAGCGCGCTGTTTGAGAGCACGGTGTTTCTGGTGGGCCAGCATATGGCGCAATATGCGGTTACCGGACAGCCGGCAAATCCCATGCCGGTGCGTATCTCCGCCTGGGCGATTTATGAAATATTCGAAACCGCCGATGATGAGCAGGTATTTGTCGGCGTAGTGTCTGACACCCAATGGGGGAAATTCTGTGAGGCATTCGGCTTGGAAGAATGGCGGGACGATCCGGCTTATGCCACCAATGCGGAACGGGTCAGGCGCCGGGATGATCTGATCCCGCAGGTGAAGGATTTGTTCCGGCAATACAGCAAAAAGGATCTGATGGATAAACTGGAGCATATGGGATTGCCGTTTGCGCCCATATCCCGGCCGGAGGAAATGTTCGATGATCCCCATCTGACGCAGTCGGGGGGGCTGGTTGAGCTGACGATCCCGGATGGCGAAAAAACCCGTCTGCCGGCGTTGCCCCTGGAGATGAACGGTCGAAAATTCGGGGTGCGTCATGACCTACCGCAGATTGGGGAGCAGAGTTATGATGTTCTTAAGGCGGCGGGTCTAGACGAAGAGCGGATCAGGGATCTGGCCGATCGGGGCGTGGTGAAACTTGCCGGGAAGACCTGATCCTCGTCTATCGCAACTTGCTGTTGTCTGGTGTCGCGCCTTCCTTTGTCATTGCCGCCTGTACAGGAGCGACGAGAGAGGAGCGGAAGGACACGTCATGGCGAGGCGCGGCAGTGGCGAAGCAATCCATGGCGCCGTCAGTGGTTTTCTTGTTTCTATTATGTGTCGAGAATTTCCCAGGCGGCCCGTTCAGCGGATTCAAATGCGCCTTCCATCCCGGCTGAAAAAGTGGCGGTGTGTTCGCCGGCAAAGTGAATATTGTGGTGTGGTTTATCGAACGTTGCACTGAATTTGCGGATCTGTCCGGCTTTCCAATAAGCCCAGGCGCCGCGGGCATGAGGCTGGGCGGTCCAGGAGTGGATTTTATGCACGGTCAGCTTCCCCTGGGTGGCGGGTCTGAGACGGGCGAGTTCCTCAAGGATGGTTTTTTCCTGTTCCGCTCTGGCCAGGCGGTCAAAGGTCAAAGCCTGTGCGCCATTGATCAATCCCCAGAAAATATCCACCTGTCCGGAAGGCGAGGGCAGCGGGAAAATGCGTTCCAGAATGCTCGTGGTCCACATGCCGGGCGGCAGGCCGTCCTGTTCCCAAAAGGGCGTTTCGGCGGTAAAAAAGAAAGAGGTGACCGGAAGATAGGGGATATGGGTGATGGCCTGGTGTTGCAGGGCAGGAACAGGGGGATCAAATGAGATATACCGCACCACGGAGAAGGGTGCCGTGCAGATGATGTGATTGGCGGAATACTGGCTGCCATCGCTGCATTTCACCCATAGTCTGGCCCCCTCACGGTTCACATGGATGACTTTTTTGTGATGTCTGATTTCACATTTCAGGCTTCTGGCCATGACTTCCGGCAACCGGCTTGATCCACCTTTGATTTTTTGGCTGGTGCCGTTGTTTTTTTCAAACATCATGACCCTGTTCTTGCGCAATTCGCCCAATGCGGAGACATCATTGATATTGATCCCCTGAAGGCCCACGGCAGCCATTTTCCGTATGGCGGCGCTATCCCCCATTTTATCCAGATACCGGCTTACGGGCACATCATATTGAAAAGCGTCAGCCTCTTTCCAGCTGTCAAGCTCAGCCAGCGGGTTGGGCCGGGGCAGGGCGGCATTCAGTAGCGCGAAAGGCGGAATCTTTTTTAGTTTTTCCGGCAGGGGGTTGTGACTCCAGTCTGGCCAGCCCTGTAAGGTGGTGGAGTGTCCCTCATAACTGATCATCAGGCCCGGCGGGGACGGCGGAAAGTCTTCCAGGTCGATGCCAAGCTCCACGGCGGTGGATCTCAATCTTGCATACATGGGGCCCACTTGCAAACCGCCGGCTTCCGGTCGGCCGGGAACGTCTTTCAGGGTCAGCAGTCTGCCGCCGGTGCGGGCGCTGGCTTCGAGGATAAGAAGCTTTGCCCCCTCGCGTTCAAGAATTCGTGCGGCATGGAGTCCTGATATTCCGGCGCCGATGATAAGGACATCATAATGTGATGCCGCTGCGGTATGAGTATGAGCCAGGCCGGGGCTCAAGGACGCGGCGCCGGCAACAGCCCCCAGACCGGCAAGAACACGACGCCGCGTCGGAGTCTGGACAGATTTTTTCATGAACCTTCCCCACAGAGACTAGATACAACATAATGATATAATATTATATTATATAATGCGGGGACGGTTCTGTCCAATGATTATTTTCGGTTTATTCTTGTTGGGCTGACCAGAAGTTTGACGTTTCGCCGACAACCCGGGATAGTTCGAGATTGAGCTGATACAAGTCCGGCCGGTAATAAATGGTGATATATTCTACCGGGCGGTCATATTCATCATAGACGATCCGGGCCACTTTGAGCAGGGGGGAGCCAATGGTCACATTGAGCGCCGGCCCGGTGGTGTCGTCCGCCAGGGTTGCTGTGATCGTTTGTTTGGCCCGGGAAATGACGATGCCGGCCCGTTCTATCAGCGCCAGGATTGGTTTGTTTTCCAGTTCCTCATAGGAGAAAGACCGTCCAATATCTTCCGGTACATAAGTGATGACATACGAAAAGGGGGTTTCGTCCTTGTGTCGCGTACGGATCGCTTTTTGAACGATTGAGGACGGCGGGAGTTGCAGGGCGTCCGTGGCATGGGGCGGCGCCTTGACATAATCAAATTCCAGGATGTTGACGCTGGTTTCCAGCGCGATGTTTAACAAATCGCCCATCAACCCGTCCATTGTGCCCGACGAGGACGACACGGGGTTGGAAAAAGTGACCGTGGTGCCGCGGCCCCGCTGACGGGAGACCAGCCCCTCCGCGGCCAGTTCATCCATGGCGCGCTTGACGGTGATGCGTGAAACACCGAACATTTTTTCCAGTTCATTTTCGGTTGGCAGCAGTGACCCGTTGGGATAGACCCCGGAAAAGATCTTTTCCCGCATCAGCACATAGATCTGATGATACAGGGGGGTTGGAAGGCTGTCATTAAGGGCATTTTTCGGTTTTATGATTTTGTCTGTCATATGTTGTTCCGTGTTTTGTCGCGTTACACCTTGCGCCGCCATCCTGAGGGCCGGATCCTGTATTCTGGCGGGCATCAATGACAAAAGTCATTGTTGATTACATATATTGATATATCATTTAAGTCTTAAAAGACAAGAAGATTAGGGTCAGGACCCATTAATTATGTTCATTCTGTGGTCTTTGGTCGCAGGGCCCATCAAACAGGAAAGGATCGCATATGCCGGCATATATGATCATTGTTGCGGAGCTGGAGGACCCGGACGGATTCCGGGAGTATGCCCAGGCCGCCGGCAATCTGATCGGGAAATTCGGCGGTGAATATATTGTGCGCGGGGCCCGGCGCAGCGTCTGCTTGGAAGGGGACTGGCCGGATGAACAGAAGATTGTGATCTCAAAATGGCCTTCTCTGGAGGCCGCGCAGGCTTTCTGGAATTCCAGGGAATATGGCGAGATCAGGAAACTGCGTGAAGGGCGGGCCCGGGTCAGGGTGCGCCTGGTCGAGGGGGCAGGGTCATGACCAAAAGGATCCCGGTTCGCAACCCGCGCAATGGCCGTTATGATTATGAAATAACCGTCACCACATCAGCGGAAATTTCCGCCCTGGTGGAGATAATGCGCCAGGCGCAGAAGGCTTGGCAGGTCAAGGGGCTTGCCTACCGGATCAGGGTTTTGGAAAAACTAAAGGCCGCCATTGCCCATCACCGTCGGGCCCTGATTGACGCGTTGGTGATCGATACGGGCCGGCTGTTTATTTCCGTGGCCGAAGTGGACGGTCTTGCCGGTGCCATTGACCGCTGGATTGGTATCGCCTCATCTGAAACGCCCCCGCAAACACATCAATCAACGGCCCTGCCGTTTATTGAATATCGGGTCGAGAGACAGCCCTATGCGGCTGTGGGCGTGATCAGCCCGTGGAATTTTCCGCTGACCCTTTCCCTGATTGATGCGCTGCCGGCGGTATTGGCAGGATGTAGTGTGATCATCAAGCCCAGCGAGGTGACCCCGCGTTTTGCCCAACCACTCAGGCAGGTGATCGCGGATGTGGAGGAATTGCGGGATCTTGTTCAAATTGTCGATGGGGACGGCAGTACCGGCGCGGCCTTGATCAAGCATGTGGATGTTGTCTGTTTCACAGGCAGCGTGGCCACCGGGCGGAAGGTGGCGGAAGCCGCAGCACGGAATTTTATTCCGGTTTTTCTGGAACTGGGAGGCAAAGATCCAGCAGTGGTGCTGGAAGATGCCGATGTGGACCGAGCGGTGAGCGCTTTGTTGCGGGCGTCGATTGTCAACACCGGGCACGCTTGTCAATCCATAGAACGTATTTATGTGGCCCGTTCCCTGTATGATGAGTTTCTGGCGAAACTGGTGGACCAGGCGCGCGCCGTTGACCTGAACTACCCGGATATTCATGAGGGGCATATCGGGCCGATCATTTTTGAACAGCAGGCCCGGATTATTCAGCGCCATCTAGAGGATGCGGTGGCGCGGGGCGCGATCATTCATTGTGGCGGAAAAATTGAGACCCTTGGCGGCGGGCTGTGGTGTCGGCCTACGGTGGTGAGCGATCTTCACCAGGATATGGCGCTGATGCAAGAGGAAACCTTTGGTCCGGTGCTGCCGGTCCTGGCGTTTGATAGTGAAGATCAGGCCGTTGAAATAGCCAATGACACGGCATACGGGCTGAGTGCGGCGGTGTTCTCAAGATCCCTTGAGCGGGCCCATGGAGTGGCGGCCCGCCTTGACGCCGGTGGCATCAGTATCAATGACGCCAGTCTGACCGGTTTGATGCATGAAGCCGAAAAACAATCCTTCAAACTGTCCGGGATGGGCGAATCCCGCATGGGGCCCGCCGGGTATAAACGGTTTTTCAGGAAAAAGGCGATCATGACCAATGTGGGGGACGTTTTTGACGTGGAGGCGTTCCATGAAAGCCGGGCAAATTATCCATGATTTGATCCGGCGGTGACAAATGTCATGGCCTTATCCCCGGCGGCAAGGGAAGATCAAACCATAATCCATGTTCACAGACCATATCTTGGGAGGTTGAGTGCAGAATGGGAAATGAAATGCTGTTGTTATTGTCGGGCGCTGCATCAATCGCCTTTGTTCACACATTGCTGGGTCCCGACCATTATCTGCCTTTTGTGGCGGTCGGGAAGGCCCGGGGGTGGAGCGTGCCCAAAACCGGTCTGGTGACGCTGCTGTGTGGTCTGGGGCATTCCGTGGGGTCGATCGTCCTGGGTTTGATTGGGGTGTTCGC
Organism: Luteithermobacter gelatinilyticus; assembly: GCF_005849285.1. NCBI lineage: Bacteria > Pseudomonadati > Pseudomonadota > Alphaproteobacteria > Emcibacterales > Emcibacteraceae > Luteithermobacter > Luteithermobacter gelatinilyticus. The sequence continues at coordinate 205,551 of NZ_CP040517.1, forward strand.
CGGGCGGGCGCTTGCGGACCTGGTTGAAATCGAGGCGTTTCGGGGAGATCTGGCGGCCTGGAGTCTGCTGGCCTTCGGGCTGGTCTATTTTGCCTGGGGCATGAAGAAAACAGTACGCGGGAAAAAACATACCCACTGGCATACCCATGCAGACGGCACCCGTCACCGGCACGAACATGATCACTGGACCCAGCATATGCATGTCCATTCCTCTGGTGAAGGGGCAGCGTTGCAAGAGACAAAGGGACTCAGGGCATTGAGGATGCGCATTTTTGCCCCCTGGGCCCTGTTTATCGTTTTTGTGCTCGGCCCGTGCGAACCGCTGATTCCGTTGATGATGGTGCCGGCGGCCCAGGGAAATATTGCCGGCGTCATGCTGACGGTTGCCGTATTCACTGCCGTGACGGTTCTGACCATGCTGGTGGTGGTTCTGTTATCTTCATGGGGCTTGCGGTCGGTTTCCTTTGGGGGAGTAGAAAAATATAGCCATGTTATCGCCGGCGGTACCATCAGCCTGTGCGCGTTTGGCATGTTGGCCTTTGGCCTTTGAACGAAGGAACAGCGGATGACCCAGGATCGGAATACAAGGAATTTTCTGGCAATTGATGCCGTGGTCAATATCTGGACCCGCGAGGCGCTTCAACACCGCCCGGACTGGACCGATGAATTTTTTATCGGTAAGGTCAAGGGCGAACACGGTTCCGCGGGCACCTCGCTGGAAGAAATGATCGACCAGATGGACGAGGCGGGCATTGAATATGCTTTTCTGGTGGCGGCAAAGACCGGCCGTCCGGGCCTTCCGGGCTGTTATCATATGCCGCCGGAAGTGGTGGCGGAAGCCGTGGCCAAATATCCCAAACGGTTTTTCGGGCTGGTGGGTATTGACCCCTATCAGGGGATGGATGGGGTACGTGCCCTGGAAGATGACGTCAAAAACAAGGGCTTTATCGGGGCGCATCTTTATCCGCACTGGTTTGAGCTCGCACCCAACCACGCCAAATATTACCCCTTTTACGCCAAATGCATCGACCTGGATATTCCGATCCAGATGCAGGTTGGCCAGTCCCTGATATATGCCAAGAACAACCGTTGTCGTTCGGTCGGCCGGCCGATCTATCTGGATGATATTGCCTGTGATTTGCCGGAACTGAAACTGATCGGTTCGCATGTGGGGATCCCCTGGCATGAGGAAATGATCGCCATGGCCTGGAAGCACGAGAATGTCTATATCTGCACCGATGCCCACAGCCCGAAATACTGGCCCGAATCCGTCTGGAAATACATGAATTCCTATGGCCAGGATAAAGTCATCTTCGGCACGGATTTTCCAGTGTTGCGGTTTGGCCAGACGATAGAGGAAATCCGGGCTTACGGTCTGAAACCTGAGGTCGAGCGAAAGTTTCTGCGCAACAATGTCATCAAATTGTATCGCCTGGAACAGCGCGGCGTGCAGCCGGCGGTGGAGGTATGATAATGAGCGGCCCTCTTGAAGGTGTGAAAATTCTTGAATTCACCAGTGTTGTCCTGGGACCGTGGGCCTGTCAGATGCTGGGGGATCTGGGCGCGGATGTGATCAAGGTGGAACCGCCTGCTGGAGATACCAACCGCCATCTTGGGCCCCGTAATGTTCATGAGGATATGAGCGCCCTGTTTCTGACCTGCAATCGCAACAAGCGCAGCATCGTTCTGGACCTGAAACATCCGAAAGGTCGAAAGGCGGCCCTGAAACTGGCGGAACAGGCCGATGTGCTGGTGCATAATTTTAGGCCGCAAGCCATGAGGCGGCTGGGCCTTGATTACGAGACCCTCAGGGCCGTTAATCCGAAAATCATCTATTGCGCCACCTATGGCTACAGCAAAAAAGGCCCTTACGGAGACAAGGGGGCACTGGATGACAGCATTCAGGCGGGCTCTGGCGTGGCCATGCTGATGAGTATGGTGGAAGGGGAGCCGCGTTATCTGCCGACTATTGTGGCAGACAAAACCACAGGCATGGCGGTGGTCAATGCGGTGATTGCGGCGCTGTTCTATAGGGAACGCCAGGGCAAGGGACAGGAAATCGAGGTGCCCATGTATGAAACTATGGTTTCCTATGTGATGGTGGAGCATCTTTGGGGGCTGACTTTCGATCCGCCGATCGGCAAAGCGGGCTATGTCCGGTTGATGAGCCAGCACCGGCGTCCTTACAAAACCAAAGATGGTTATATTGCGGTGCTGCCTTATTGGGACAACCACTGGAAAACCTTCTGTGAGGTGGTGGGGCGGCCGGACATGATCACCGACCCGCGTTTTAATAACATGAAAAGCCGGCTGGCCAATATTGATGCAAGTTATGCGGAAACCGCCAAGGCGTTGACCCGGAAAACTACCGCCGAATGGCTGGCGCTTCTGAAACCCACCAATGTGCCGCATATGATCGTCAATACGCTGGACGGACTGATCGACGATCCGCACCTCAAGGAAACCGGATTCTGGAAAATGGTGGATCACCCCACCGAGGGGCGGCTGCGTATGGCGTCACCCCCCTATAGTTTTTCGGAAAGCGCTGCGGAAATCAGGACGCTGCCGCCGCGGTTGGGGCAGCAAAGCAAAGAGATTCTGAAAGAAGCCGGTTACGGAGAGGATGAAATCAGGGAAATGTTTGACCAGGGCATTTCCAAGGGCCCTGAGAACGGGTGAGAACGGGAGCGAGGAACTTGCATGATCAGGATGAAAGAAGGAGATGGACCATGAAACGTGTGCAGGATGAAAAACCCGAACGTTCGGCAGAGGTGAAAGCCTGGCTGAATAAGGAAATCGCCGCCCAGAAGGCGCGTTATGACGCAATCGTCAAGGAAATGGAAGACCTTCAGGAAGAACGCAACGGCTGGATCGCCGAATTTCTGAAAATTATTCAGACCAGGGGGTTTAATATGAATGGGGATATGCGCCGTCAGATTCCTGATGAAGAACTGCCTAAACGCCCTGATCGGCCGGATGCTGACAAGGTGGTCTGGTAATCACGATAATCACAGCAGAAAGGATAAGTCATGGCACGTCCGCACATTGAACCTTTTGTCGAATTGAACGAATCCTATAAAAAATTCACCTTGCCGGGTTTTTCGCCCGCAGGCAGCCATTACAAGGTCCTGTCCCTGGATACGGATGTAGGCGCCTGCACCCTGAAGATGCGTTTTGATGGTGGATACAAACGGAAACCCGGGATGAGTTATTCCGATATGGAACTCTTCATTCTCAATGGCGCCATGAAAATTGGCGACCAGATTTGCCGGGAAGGCCATTATCTTTTTGTGCCAGCCGGTTATGCGTTGGGGGCCATAGACGTGCCGCAGGGGTGTGAGGCTCTGGTCATGTATAATGACGGCGAACCCAGTTTCCTGGAATCCGATGTTCATCATCCGTTGTGTCTGAAGGAAGGTTTTGTTTCCGTGAACGGTTATGAGGATGCGCCCTGGGCCCCAGGCAATCTGGTGCAGCCTTCGGTCGCGTCCGGCTGCCTGATCAAGGTGCTGCATTATGATGTGCTGACCGAAGCCATTTCTTTCCTGTATTGCATGACGCCCGAATTTATGCAGGATAATATCTCCTACCATGACTGTGCGGAAGAAAGTTATCATATCTGGGGCACGTCCTGGATGTTGCAGTTCGGTGACCTGCCGACCGGGGGATATTTCTGGCGGCCGCCCTATATCAACCACGGCTCCTTCCGTTGCAAGCTGGGCACCATCGCCTTTGGCCGTACGGATTCCAAACTGCACAACTATTTTCATTTTAATCCGTGGTCTAACCCGGATGAAAACAAATTAAGGGCGGCGGCGCATCTGTATCGCCAACGGCCGCAGTTATATCAATGGGTGGCGTCCGATGGGCATAATCACCCGCACGGCCCGGCGGACTTTGAACACCCCCATTATCAGAGTGATCCGCAGGTGAAGCATATTCACGGTCATCATGATCATCCGCATCACCATCATCACGATCACGACTGAGGAATAAAACAGGATATGCCATGACGGATCAGAAAGACCTGCAAAAGGATTATGCGGCGGCCCAGTTCGGCGGACAGCTGTTGCCCGGCCGGTGGCCGGCGCTCATTCTGGTTGATTTTGTCATGGCGTATTTTGATCCCAAATCGCCGCTTTATGCCGGTGTGGAAAGTGCACTTGAAAGTGCAAAACGTCTTCTTGAAGCCGCGCGCAAGGCTGGGATACCTATCCTCTTTACCAATGTGAACTACAGCCCTGGCGGAAAGGACGGCGGTGTTTTTTACCGCAAGGTCGGTGCGCTGAAATGTTTCGAGCGGGGCAATCCGCTGGGCGCATTCCCGCCGAACCTGCACCCGGGGGAGGGGGAACTGGTGATTTCCAAACACTATGCCAGCGCCTTTTTTGGCACATCTCTTTCCTCTACGCTTACGGCTCTCGCGGTGGATACGCTGATTATCACGGGGCTGTCCACGTCGGGCTGCGTGCGGGCCACGGCCGTGGATGCGTGTCAGCACGGCTTTGTGCCATTAGTGGTGCGCGAGGCGGTGGGCGACCGTGATAGCCGGCCTCATGAAGCCAGTCTGTTTGATTTGCAGGCCAAATATGCCGAAGTGGTCTCGGAAGCCTTTGTCATGTCCTATCTGGCCCGTGACGTTTCATGACGGCCCGCCGCAGCGGGCTATTTTTTCCTTTGTATTATAAGCGCCTTGTGCAAAATAAAGGGAGTAACAGATTGGATGCTCAAGGAGGCGCGCGTGGGTACGGTCTGCCAAAACTGCTTGGCCCGAAACAGCCCGTTGTGTTCTGCTCTTGCTGGAGACAGGATTGAGGAGCTTTTTGCCATTGGCCACCGGGTCAGCGTCGAGGAAGGCGGCTATCTGTTGCATGAAGAAGACCCCTCCACTTATGTTTATAATATCTCGTCCGGGGTTTCCACACTGGAACGGCTGGCCAGTGACGGGCGTCGCCAGATAATGGCCTTTGTCTATCCGGGTGATTTTGTCGGCATTACTTCGGGGGCATTCTATAGTGTTAGCGGCCGCGCCCTGACGCCGCTGACGGCATGCCGGTGGCATGTACGCGATCTTGAAGGTCTGTACAAAAAATATCCCGCGCTGGAACAGCGGATTCATGAAATCGCCTCTAGGGTGCTGGCAGCGACCATGGATCAGCTGTTTGTCTTGGGGCGCAAGAATGCGGTGGAAAAAATCGCCTATTTCTTATTGTTTATTGACATGAAGCAGGAAAAGTTTGACGGCCATACCGACAGTTTTGCGCTGCCCATGTCGCGGGTGGATATTGCCGATTATCTGGGGATTACAGTGGAAACTGTTAGCCGGACTATTTCGACCCTGAAAAGGCTAGGGCTTATCGAAGTGTCGCAGTCCTGGATGGTGAACCTAAAAGATAAGGAACGTCTGCGGGACATTGCCGAGCATTACGGACCGGTTCGTTAGCGCGAATTGATGACTGCGTCATCTATCCCATTTTAGGTTTTAATTCCGGATAGCCTGCGTCATCAACACAGTTTTATATTTTGTTTTTGGTTGTCGCTGTCTCTGATTTTGACATTGAGGATGACAATGAGTTTTCGGGCTATGGCGATGATGACGACGAAGGGAGACATGTCATTACAATTCACTCTAATGTGGGGCCACCGCCGGGGGATCTCAAGAGACCGGGACCGCCTGCAGCGCTTCCCGGCCTGAAGTTTGAGTGTGGTTATATAATGTGGCGTTCTGCGAGTGCCTTGATGTCCTTTTCCGACAGGTTCAGCAGGTTCCGGTAAATGTCATCATTATGCTGTCCCAGCGCCGGTCCGGCCCACCGGACCTGGCCTGGTGTTCTGGAAAATTTCGGAAACACGTTCTGCATTTTGAGATTTTTGAACTGGGGGTGCGCCACCTTGATGATGGCTTCCCGGGCCTTGAAATGGGGATCTTCTAGCATGTCCGGCGCACGATAGATTTTCCCTTGGGGGATGTTGTATTCGTCCAACCGTGCCATCAGTTCCTCAGCAGTGAGGGTGGCGGTCCATGCGGCCACAAGCTCATCCAGTTCGGCCTGGTTTTCCCCACGGGCGGAATGGGTGCTGTAGCGGGCGTCCTCTGCCAGCTCCGGCCTGTTCATGGCAGCGGCTAGGCGCTTGAAGACCGTATCCTGATTGGCGGCAATGAGAATCATATGGCCGTCGCTGGTGGGATAGACATTCGACGGCGCCACATTTGGGAGAATCGCGCCGGAGCGTTCTCGGATATATCCGGCTTCCACATATTCGCTCACCAGGGATTCCATCATGGCAAGCACTGCTTCGTAGATGGCCGAGTCGATGACCTGGCCTTCGCCAGTCTGATGACGATGATGTAGCGCCGCCAGCGCCCCGAGGCAGGCAAATGTAGCCGCCAGTTCGTCGCCGATGGAAATACCCATGCGGCTGGGTGGGCTGGACGGATCGCCCACGACATACCGCAACCCCCCCATGGCTTCACCAATGGCGCCGTAACCGGGGCGTGAGGAATAGGGGCCGTTCTGGCCGAACCCGGAAACCCTGACCATGATCAGGCCGGGGTTGACTTTTTTCAGGTCCTCATAGCCCAGTCCCCATTTTTCCATGGTTCCAGGGCGGAAATTTTCAATCAGAATATCTGATTTGGCCACAAGGTCGCGAACGATCTGCTGACCTTCTTCGGTTCTCAGATTAAGCGTGATGGATTTTTTGTTGCGCGCAATGACCGGCCACCATAATGACAGGCCATGAGGTTTTTCCCGGCCCCATTCCCGCATAGGATCCCCGGTTCCGGGTTGCTCTACCTTGATCACTTCTGCGCCGAAATCGCCCATGATCTGACCGCAAAAGGGACCCGCCAGAAGCTGCCCCATCTCAATGACACGAATGCCTTTCAGGGGGCCTGTGGGATAATTTTCGTTGTTTTCACTCATGCTCAGTCAATCCATTTTGCAAAGTAATAATGATATAATGATATATTATCTTGCTATTATAGTCCATCTTTGTATAAAATAAATCCGCTATTTCTGAAATTATGCAGGCAGGGCGGTATGAAACGCAAAATTAATATTCTGGAGGTGTCCCCACGGGATGGCCTGCAAAGTGAAAAGACGATTGTCTCGACCGAAAATAAGCTGGCGCTGATCAAGCGCGCCATTGCAGCGGGGCTAAAACGCATTGAAGTGACCAGTTTCGTCAATCCGAAACGTGTGCCACAAATGGCCGATGCGGAGGAGCTGGTCAGGGCCCTGCCGCGCAGGGATGATGTCAGCTATGCGGGGTTGGTGCTGAATTATCGGGGATTTGAGAGGGCGCGGGCGTTGAACATTGACGAGGTGGGCTGCGTAGTGGTGGCGTCCGAAACTTTCAATCGGCGCAATCAGGGGGCGGAAATCCGTCAGACCCTGAAGGACTGGAAACGTCTTGCCGAAGATGCCCACGCCGCAGGGATCAAACCCCAGATGACCATCGCCGCCTCCTTTGGCTGCCCCTATGAGGGCGAGGTTCCGGTGCAGCAAGTCATTAATATTGCCAAAGAGATAGCAGAAAGCCGACCCGCGGAAATTGCGCTTGCCGATACTATCGGCGTTGCGGGGCCAAGTCAGGTTACCGACCTGGTCGCAGCCCTGAAAGCGGAACTTCCGGATATTCCCTTGCGGTGCCATTTCCATAACAGCCGCAACACCGGCATTGCCAATGCTTATGCAGCGGTGATGGCGGGGGTTGAAACGCTGGATGCCAGCATCGGGGGCATTGGCGGCTGTCCCTTTGCGCCCAATGCGACGGGCAATATCGCCACCGATGATCTGCTGTATATGTTGAACCGCATGGGTGTCGAAGCCGGGGTGGATCTGGAGAAAATCATTGAAACGTCGTTATGGCTGGAAACAGTGTTGGACAAACCCGTGCCCTCGCAGGTGGCCAAGTCGGGCATTTTTCCGCCTGTGGCGCAACCATAATCATGAATGACTGGATGGAATTGAGGAACAGAATATGGACTATCGTTTAGGTGTGGATGTCGGGGGGACCTTTACCGACCTATTATTGATAGAAGATGACACCGGCCGCACATATCGCAGCAAAGTACCCTCAACGCCCGACGATCCGTCTCAAGCGGTCTTGAGGGGGACGAAGAAAATTTGCGATATGGCAGGAATTGCGCCCAGCGACCTGTCGCTTTTCATGCATGGGACAACCGTGGCGACCAACGCCATACTGGAAGGCAAGTTTGCCCGGGTGGGCCTGATTGTTACGGACGGGTATCGTCAGATTCTCCAGGTGGCCCGTTCTTTGGTGCCGGGCGGTCTTGCCGCCTGGATTGTCTGGCCCAAACCCGAGCCGCTGGCGCCACTGGAATCCACTATCGAGGTCAAGGAACGTTTGGATGCGCAGGGAAATATTGTCGAATCCCTGGACGAGGCGGGACTGCGAGAGAAAATCCGGGTTCTTAAAGAAGAAAATGTCGAGGCCGTGACCGTCTGCCTGATCAATTCTTTTGCAAACAATATTCATGAAAAACGGGTGGAAGAAATCGTCAAGCAGGAAATGCCGGGCATTCCGGTGTCCATTTCTTCGGACATCCTGCCGGAAAAACAGGAATATGAGCGGGCGCTTACTACCGTTGCCAATTCAGCGGTGCGCCCGACCGTGGCCCGGTATGTCCAGAACCTGCGTAAGGAGTTGCGCGGTCAGAATATGAACGGACAGATTAATCTTCTGCGTTCCGATGGCGGCCTGATGTCGTCTGAAAAAGCCGAAGAGCTTCCGGTATCTCTGTTGATGAGTGGTCCCGCCGGCGGGGTTGCCGGGGCGGTATGGGTCGCAAAACATGCCGGTTTTGAGAATATTCTGACTTTGGACATGGGAGGAACCTCCACCGATGTATCCCTGATTGAGAATGGAGTGCCGCGGCTCACCCGGGATACGGTGGTCGGGGATCTGACGGTGCGCACTTCCTCGTTGGACGTGAAAACGGTGGGCGCTGGCGGTGGTTCGATTGCCCATGTGCCGGAACTGACCCAGGCGTTGCGGGTCGGGCCGGAAAGTGCCGGTGCCGTGCCGGGACCCGCCTGTTACGGCCGGGGTGGAGACCTGCCGACGGTGACCGATGCCAATGTGGTTCTGGGATATTTACCGGATACCCTTTTGGGCGGCGAGATGAAACTGGATGTGGAGGCATCCGTTAAGGCGGTGCAGAAGATTGCCGATGCGTTGGGGATTGGCCTGCGGGAAGCCGCGGCGGGCATTATCGACATTGTGAATGAGAATATGTTCGGGGCCATCCGTCTGGTGTCCGTGCAACAGGGATATGACAGTAGGGACTTTGCCCTGATGGCGTTTGGCGGCGGCGGGCCGCTTCAGGCCAACGCCATTGCCAAGCTGGCGCAGTCCTGGCCGGTGATTATTCCCAATGCGCCAGGGGTGTTGTGTGCCTATGGTGATGCGACAACGCGGATGCGTGCCGAAACGGCCCGCAGCTTTTCCAGCCGTCTGGATACGGCGGAGGGGGCGGAACTGGAAGAAAACCTGAACCAGATGGCCGCTGAAGTGGGGGCGGAACTGGCGGTGCAGGGCGTGCCGCGCGATGAACAGGAAGTACAGTTCGAGGCCGGCCTGCGGTACCAGGGACAGGGATTCGAAGTGGTGCTGCCCTTTGAACGACAAGGATTCGCCGAACGCGGTCTGGATTTGCTGGCGGAAGCTTTTCACAAGGAGCATGAAAAACTGTTTACTTTCCGGCTCGACGCACCCATCGAGCTGGTCAATCTCAGGGTGACGGTGCTGGGCCGGGCAGCCAATGTCAAGGCCGGACTGATTGAGATCGGCGACGGTAACCCGGAAGCCGCCATTGTCCGGACCACCCGGGTCTGGATGGATAATGAGGAAAAGGAGGCCATCATTTATGACCGCGGCAAATTAAAAGCCAAAGATAGGATCATGGGGCCCGCCATCATCACCGAAATGGATTCAACCACATTGGTGCTGAGTGAGCATGTGGCGGATATTGATACCTACGGCAATATTCTCATCAATCCGGCCAGCTAAGGAGGTTACAATGGTTGCAAAAATTATTGAAGAAAACACAACCCCTTTCAAGACGGTGGAGGTTGACCCGATTACGCTGGATCTCATTGAGAATGCACTGAAAAACGCTCGCCATGAGATGGATGCAACATTATTCCGGACGGCCATGTCGCCGGGCATTCGCGAACAGGGTGATGCCTTTCCACTGATTGCCGATCATCACGGCCTGATGCTTGCCGGACAATTCGGCTCCTTTATTCAGGGGTTTCTGGATGGTTTTGATGGTGAAATTGAAGAAGGAGATGTGTTCTGGTTGTCGGATCCTTATTCCTGCGACGGAGCGATCAGCCACGCCAATGACTGGTTGGTTTTGATGCCGATCTATCGGGAGGGGAAACTGGTCGGGTGGGGGGCCATGTTCGGTCATATGACCGATGTGGGGGGCATGGTGCCGGGATCCCTGCCCACCAATGCCACCTCTATTTTTCAGGAGGGGGTCCGTGTGCCGCCTGTGAAACTGTACCGGAAAGGCGTGCGTCAGGACGATCTTCTCAAGGTGGTTCTGCATCAATGTCGGATGCCGGACTGGGCCGGAGCTGATCTGAATGCAATTGTGGCGGCCTGTCGCATGGCAGAACGGCGGGTTCTGGAAATGTGTGACCGTTTTGGAGTGGATACTTATGTATCGGCTACGGACAAGCTTCTGGCCCGCAATAAAAAGGCCATGGCGCATCTGATTGAAACCTCTATTGGTGCGGAAAAAGTGTCCTTTGAGGATTACGTGTGTGACGACGGACGCGGTTACGGGCCGTATAAGATCAAATGCACCATGTGGCGGAAAGACGGCAAAGTCATTCTCGACTGGGAAGGCACTGATCCCCAATCTGAAAGTTCCATCAATTTCTATCTCAATGAAAACATGCTGAAAATGTTTTTCGGCATTTATATGATCATGGTGTTCGATCCGCAGATCCTATTCAATGATGGCTTTTACGATTTGGTAGAGGTCCGCATTCCCGAAGGTTCGCTGCTGAAGCCGAAATTCCCGGCGGCACTCAGCTGCCGGACTCATGCCCTGGGCCGGATTTTTGACGCCCTGGGGGCATTGCTGGGGCAGCGACAGCCGGAATTTCTCAATGCGGCCGGCTTCTCCTCCAGCCCGCATCTGATGTATTCCGGTTATGACAAGGACGGAGAATGGTTCCAGCTGTTCCAGATCGGTTTTGGGGGCATTCCGGGTCGCCCCTTTGGCGATGGTCCGGACGGTCATTCCCTATGGCCGGGGTTTACCAATGTACCCAATGAATTTCTGGAAGCCTATTTCCCGCTGCGCATTGAACGTTATGAAACCATTCCGGATTCGGGCGGTGCCGGTCTGCACCGGGGCGGCAATGGCATTTCCATCCATTACCGTTTTCTGGAAAAAGGCACGATTGCCATTCATGACGACCGCTGGTTTACCTATCCCTGGGGCGTGAACGGGGGGGCGCCGGGCCTGCGGTCGACCAAAAAGCTGATCCGCGCCAACGGGGAGACGGAGATGTTGCCATCGAAATGCGACGGGGTCATTGTCAATCGGGATGATATTCTGATTTACAATACCTGGGGCGGGGGAGGCTGGGGCAACCCGTTGCAGCGGGACGCGGAGCTTGTGGCCCTGGAGGTGAAACGGGGGCTGGTGACTCGGGAGGGCGCCCAGGCTTATGGGGTTGTCTTGCGGGATGATTGGAGTGTGGACCAGGACGCGACGGCGGCGCTGCGCGCGCAAATGGCCCCGCAAATTGCCGCTATTCAGGTGTTCAACAGCGGTCCACCGCTGGAAGAGTTGCGGGCACGATGTCTTGAGGAAACGGGGTTGGAACCCCCGATCCAGCCGGTTTGGGATGAACACCGGGCCTGAAAATTAACAGAGTTTTGGAAAAAGGGGAGGCCTGATGATATCCGGTTTTTTTGTTCAAGAAAAAATTTGTAAAAAATAGATCATAGGAGCACCGGCAATGTTTAATCCGTGCTCTAGGGGCGGTTTATGTGTGGCTTGACAATGAATAACTTGTTGAAATCCGTAGGGGGAATAGTCCGGTTTGCCGGTCGGAGGCAATTTTTGAGACTGATCTTTCCAGCCCTGATTGGAGGGGGGATTTTTTGCACCGCCAATGCGCAGGCAGGCCCGGAGCGCCGGCCAGAAGACGAATTGGTCAAACTGACCGTGGGGGCGTTTGCCGCGCCAGGCTCCCCGTGGGATGTGGACTGGCAGACCTTTCGGCGGAATCTGATGGTCCACGAAGGGATGGGACCCGAATTCAGGGTCAAGCTGTTGATCCGCGGCGAGGCTGGGGGAGAGCCGATCACCATGACCAATATCCGGCGCAACCGGATGCAGTTTGGCGGATTTACCATTGGCGGCGCATCCGCGGTGGTGCCGGAACTTTCCATGCTGCTTTCCCCTTATGTTTTTGAGAATACCGACGAACTCGACTATGTGATGGATCATTACATGCTGGATGTTTTTCAGCCCTTGTTTGCCGAGAAGGGGTTGGTGCTGATCCGCTGGGTGGATGTGGGCTGGCTTAGCATGTATGGCAAGAAGCCGATCCGCCGGCCCCAGGATGCGAAAGGGTATCGCCTGCGCTCACAGGCCTCGGAAGCCGCGCAGGTCATGATGGAATCCTTGAACGGCGATTTGCTCCAGATGGAATTTCAGGATGTGGTGCCGTCACTGCAAACCGGCCTGATTGAGGGAGGAGAGACCAATGTGGTGCTCTACAGCGTGACCGGCCTTGCCAGTGAAGCCCCGCATCTGATGCTGACCCGCCATGCCTATGATACCGGTGTCATCGTGGCGAATAAAAAGTGGTTCGATAGCCTGAGCCCTCGCGCACAGGAAAGATTGCGCCGGGCTTTCCCAACGTCAGAGGAGGCCCGGGCGGGCGTGAGAAAAATGACGGCATCGCTGCTGGCGATGCTGAGAAAAAATCCTGATGTGACCGTGCATGACCTCACCGTGGAGGAACGGGCTGCCTGGATCGAGGCAACCCGGGACAATCATAAACGCATCATTGCAGAAATCGGAGGGCAGGCGAAAAGGGTGTATGAGGCCATGATCGCCGGTCGGGATGCCTATCGCAACGCCCGACGCAACGCGGGGGGCGGACAATGATGAGTGCAGCAGGGTTTTTGAACAGGATATACCAGTTTGAACGCCTCGTGGCGGTGTTGTCCTTCCTGGTGATGACATTAGTGATCATTGCCGATGTGATCAGCCGGAAGACGGTCGGGGTTGGCATTGCCGGCGCGCCGCGGGTGGCGGTCTATGCCATGATTGTCACCGCCTTTATCAGTTTCGGTCTGGCGTCACACAAGGGGCGGCATCTGCGGCCGAAATTTGCCGACAGGGTTCTGCCCGGCTCCTGGAACACCTGGATCGTCCGGGTGCAGGAGGGGCTGATGGCGATCTTCTGCCTGGTGTTTGCCGTCGTCGCCGTGCAGGTGGTGTATGAGACTTATCTGTTGCAGGAAACCTCTCGCATGTTGCGTATTGTGATCTGGCCGATGCAGGCGGTGATTCCCCTGGCATTCGGTCTTGGGTTTATCCGCCATGGACTTTACGCCCTTGATCCTTCGATCCGGCCCCAGGAAAACAGGACCCCCCGCTTGCAGAAGGAAACCGGCAAATGATTATGGGCCTTTTTGTGTTGGCGATTGTTGCCGGTTTGCTGCTGCGCCAGCGGATCGTGGTTATTCTGGGTTTCGTATCGGCCTGGTGTTATCTGGTGTGGGGGGACGGCAAGCTCAATTATGTCATTCTGGATTTGTGGGCGGCGGCGGATCAAGAAGTGCTGCTGTCCATCCCGCTGTTTATATTGGCAGGCAATATCATGTCTACGGGAAGTATTGCCGAGCGGCTGATTACCATTATGCGGGTGGCTACGGCCCCTGTTCCCGGAGGGCTGGCCATTGCCACTATTCTGTCCTGCGCCTTTTTTGCCGCCATCTCCGGGTCGTCGACCGTGACCCTGATTGCCGTGGGGTCGATCATGTATCCGGCGCTGACCAGGGCCGGCTATTCCCGATCGTTTGCCCTTGGCGCATTATGTGCGGCGGGCACTTTGGGCATTATTGTCCCGCCCAGCATTCCGCTGATCCTGTATGGGGTAATGACGGAAACATCCATTGCCGACCTGTTCAAGGCCGGCATTGGCCCGTCGATCCTGCTGACCCTGATGATGGCGGGATATGCCTTACTCAGGAACCGGGCCATTCACCGGAACAAAACGGATTTCTGTGAACTGGCCATGGCGCTGAAAAAAGGCGGTTTTGCGCTTTTTATGCCTTTTCTTATTCTGGGAGGCATATATGCGGGATTGTTTACGGCCACGGAATCGGCGGCGGTGGCGGTTTTTTATGCGGTTTTGGTGGAAATGCTGATCCACCGGGAAATGAAATGGGCACAGCTGGAAGGGGTTGTTGTTGAAACAGCCACCATGTTGGGGTCGTTAATGCCCATGCTGATGATGGCGTTGTCCATCAATACCTTCCTGACCTATGAACAGATCCCGCATACATTGGTGCAGATTATCGAAAATCTGGTCACGGATCAGACTTCTTTCCTACTGCTGACGCTGGTGGGGCTGATCATTGTTGGCTGTTTTGTGGATATCGGGTCAGCCATCCTGATTCTGGCGCCTCTTCTGGCACCGCTGGCGGTGGCGCAGGGCGTGGACTTGATCCATTTCGGCATCATGATGATTGTCAATCTGGAGCTGGGCTATCTGACGCCGCCCTTGGGTCTGAACCTGATTGTTGCGATGGGAGCGTTTCGGGAGGATTTCTGGGTCATCGCCAAGGCGGTGTTGCCTTTTCTTCTGCTGATGTTTGTGGGGCTTCTGGTGGTGACCTTCTGGCCGGCATTGTCGCTGTTCTTGTTAAGATGAACCAAGGAAAAAACATGTCCGTGTTATGCAGCAGGCAGATTCGATTAAAAACCCGCCCTGCGGGGATCCCGGCGGCGGATCATTTTGAGCTGGTCGAATGTGACATGCCGGCGCCCGGGATTGGTGAGATCCTGTGTAAGACTCTTTATCTGTCCCTTGACCCCTATATGCGGGGTCAGATCAGTGGCCGCCATATTTCGGGCACGATCGATCCGGGCGACTTGATGCGGGGAGAAACCGTGTCTGAAGTGGTGGTGTCCAATAGTCCCGATTTCGAGGCCGGGGAGCTTGTGTGCCATTATGGCGGTTGGCAGACATATTCGCTCACCACTGCCGAGGGGGTGTCCAGAGTGGATGCGCGCCTCAGGCCGGCATCGCTGGCGCTCGGCATCATGGGCATGCCGGGGCTTACGGCCTATGCCGGGCTGTTTTACCTGGCGGAAGTGAAACCGCGTGATGTGGTTCTGGTGTCGGCAGCATCGGGGGCGGTAGGCTCCTTGGTGGGGCAGATGGCAAAAATTCAGGGTTGTCGCGTCATTGGCATTGCTGGATCTGAAGAAAAATGCGCCTGGCTGCGGCAGGTGGCGGGCTTTGACGGTTGCATCAATTATAAAACGCAACCACTATCGGATGCCCTTCGGCAGGAATGTCCCGACGGTGTTGATGTTTATTTTGATAATGTCGGCGGCGCGATACTGGATGCTGCTATGGACCAGCTTGCCATCGGGGCGCGGGTGGTTCTCTGCGGGTTGATGGCGCAATATAATACCGATAACGTGTTACCGGGACCGACCCCGGCCACCATCATCAGGTCCCGTGCGACAGTGCGCGGCCTGGTGGTGTATGACCATTTCGATAAACAACAGGAATTTCTAGACCGGGTACTCCCTTGGCTGGAGGCTGGTAAAATCAAATATCGGGAGGACGTATCGTGCGGGTTGGCACAGGCGCCGGCCGCCTTCGCCCGTCTGATGCAGGGCCGGAACTTCGGCAAAACCATCATAAAGGTTGCCTGAGGGATCTTTCAACTCCCGGGAAGAACAGCATCGCATATCAGGCGGTGCTTTTTTTATATAGGTCCTTGTCACTATGGAGCTTCTTTTATAGAGGCCCCCTTTGTATGTGGATGCTTGGTATGCGGATGCTTCTGGACTGCACATGGTTTTCCGGTAGGGCTGTTTCGTCTTATAAATATTATTGACATAATAATATAACTTTATATTATTAAGGGCATTATTTCATCAACAGACAAACTTAATCAATAACTGGATCAATAAGGGGAGTGAAAAGTTGAAACAAACCTCAGTCTTGCTGTCATCGGTTGCTCTGGGATTGCTTGTCACGTTCCCAAGTCTTATTCCGATACACGCTGCTACGGCAGAAGAAGAAAAAGAAGCCGCCATTTTTGAAGAAATCGTGGTCACCGCCCGTAAACGTGAAGAAAGTCTGCAGGAAACGCCTCTGGCCATTACGGCCTTTACGTCGGAGGGGCTGGAAAAGGCGAATATCAAAAATCTTGTGGATATCGCGGACTTTACGCCGGGCTTCAGTTTTGCCTCGGCTTTCGGGCGGCAGGGAGATCGGCCGGTAATCCGGGGCATGTCCAGCATCCAAGGCGGGGCAAATGCCTCTGTCTTTGTGGACGGGGTGTTTGTTACGGGATCCAGCCAGTCGATCCTTTTGGATAACCTGGAACGGGTTGAGGTGATCAAGGGGCCGCAAAGCGCCCTGTATGGCCGGGCTACCTTTGGCGGGGCGGTAAACTACATTACCCGCCGCCCGACTGAAGAATTGGGCGGGCGGATCTCGGCGACGGCGGCGGAATATGACAATTTCGAATTTTCCGGTTTTCTGAGCGGCCCGTTCATGAAGGACAAAATATATTTTGACATAGGGGCAAAATATTACACTTTCGGCGGGGATTACGAAAACAGTTTCCCCGGCCTGGAGGGGGAGAAAGTCGGGGCAGAGGAAACCTATACGGTTAACGGTACCCTGCTGTTTTATCCGGCAGCAGGGCTTGAAGTTATCGTCCGGGCCAATTATTCCGAAGATGATGACGGGCATTATGCCATCGCCCTTCAGGGGGCCGAGGCCAATAACTGTTTTCTTGGGGTGGCGCGGGAATATTTCTGTGGTGATGTGCCAATCCCGGAGGGCGGCCCCCGCTTGGAAACAAATTTTTTTGAGGACACGTCCGGCATTCGCCGGGAAACCTGGCGCACCAGCCTGACCCTGAATCTGGATATTGGGGGTCATCAATTGACCTCCATTACGGCATATGCCGACCGGAACGTTAGGACGATACAGGACCAAACTTTCGGCGGGACGGATCGTCATCCCTTCGGATTCCGTTTCGGTTTCATCACGGATGAAAAAGACAGCCTGGAAGATGTCGCGCAAGAGCTGCGTTTGATCTCCCCAGCCGAAAATGCCTTTCGCTATATAGTCGGGGGCTATTATTACAAACAGACCACCGAGGAGGTTTCGAGAGGATCCGACGGTCCGCCGGATGCCGATTTCGGTTTTGACGGGAAAACCGAAGTGCGCAACTATGCTCTGTTCGGGCAGGTGGAATATGATGTTAGCGAAAAGCTGACGGTCAGTGCCGAATTGCGCTATGCGGAAGATAAGCTGGAGGTGCTGACGGCTGACATAGAGACCTTCGAGGAAACCTATACCTCATGGACTCCGCGTTTTACTCTTGATTATCAGGCCAGCGAGGATGTGCTGTTTTATGGGGTGGTTTCCCGAGGGAATAAACCAGGCGGTTTTAATACGAATTCGGGACTTGACCCTGATCTGATCCCTATTGAGGAAGAAAATCTATGGAACTATGAAATTGGCATGAAGTCGGTCTGGATGGACAACCGTCTATTACTGAATTTGGCAGCCTATTACCTTGACTGGTCCGACCAGCAACTGACCCAGAATATCCTGATCAACAACAATCCGGATTCCATCACGGTTAATGTGGGTAAAACAGAAACCTATGGCTTTGAAGCCGAACTTAAATTCGCGCTTAGCCGGGAGTTGTCCGTGGAGGTGATTTATGCCTTTACCCATCCGGAAATCCAGAATTTTGATTTGTCCGGGGACCGTTTTAACGAAGCGGAACAATTGGGGTTTAAGAACGGCATTGTCAAGGGCACCTTTACGCCCCAGTCGCCGAAACACACCCTCACGCTCAGCGGTGAATATCGCACGGGACTGGGGAGCAGCGATCTCGAATTTTTTGCCCGGACGGATTATATTTATTCCTCCACCCGTTATGCCCAGGTCTTTAACCTGGCCGGGACGGGGGATCGTCATATTGTCAATCTGCGGACTGGTGTCGAAAATGACCGCTACCGTATTTCTCTGTGGGCGAAAAACCTGTTTGACAATGACACGCCCACATCCATTCTGCGTTATGTTGACGTGCCGAGTTTCTTTCAAAAAAGAGCGTTTGCCGTCAGCCTGCCCCGAAAACAGCAGTTTGGTATTACGGGAAGCGTGAGATTCTGAGCCCGGGCAATGGGCCTTCCTGAGGGGGCCAGAATTTTTGGGCTAGAATTTTTGGGCTAGAATTTTGGGGCCGGGATGTTTCCCGGCCTTTTCTTGTCTCTGCGGGGCAAATGACATTTGTCATTTCCTGACACGAGCCAGTCTGGCTTACTCAGAGTGAAGCGTGATGAGATTGACGCAATTCACTCTGGATCACTCTAGGGGTTCGGGCTTACAGGGGTTGAGAAAACAATGGCGTTTGCAAAACCGGTCTGGGTTCCGGGGCAGGAAAAGAAAATCGGTTTTGTCTTGTTTCTGGCCACATTAAGTGGATTGTCACCTTTTGCAATGGCCATTGTGGTTCCGTCCCTTCCCGGGCTCGCTCATATTTTTCAGCTTGAATATGATTCCCTGCAATATGCGGTCTCGGCGTATTTGTTGGGTATCGGGTTGTCCCAGCCGGTCCACGGTTTTTTATGTGACCGATACGGGCGTCGCCCCGTGCTGCTGTTCAGTCTACTGCTTTTTGTCCTGGCAAGTTTGGGGTGTGTGATTGTCGAGAACTGGTTCCTGCTTGTGACCATGCGTTTCATGCAGGCC
The DNA here is from genome assembly GCF_005849285.1 of Luteithermobacter gelatinilyticus. Classification (NCBI taxonomy): domain Bacteria; kingdom Pseudomonadati; phylum Pseudomonadota; class Alphaproteobacteria; order Emcibacterales; family Emcibacteraceae; genus Luteithermobacter; species Luteithermobacter gelatinilyticus. Next base: position 224,585 of record NZ_CP040517.1, read on the forward strand.
ATCGGTGTGGGCGTCGGCACCGTCACCAGCCGGGCAATAGTCACCGATGTGTCAAGCCGTCAGCATGCTGCCCAGACTCTGTCCTATATCGCCATGGCGATGGGGATCGGCCCGATCATAGCACCGGTACTTGGCGGGTATCTGGATGTGACCTTTGGCTGGCAGAGTAGTTTTCTGTTTAGTGGGGTGGTGGGCGCTGTGGTGTTGCTGTTTGCCTGGGCCCGGCTGGCGGAAACCAGGCCGGACGCTGTCAGGGTAACTGGGGGATCGTTCGGGCAGGTATTACGGCAGTACCTGGGTCTGCTGCGGTCCCCGGTTTTCATGGGATATACACTGGTTTTCGGCTTTTGCCAGGGAACCTTTTTTGCGTTCCTGCCGGTGGCGCCGCAGGTATTCGAAACTAGGTTCCGGATCGGCGCAGAGCTTTTTGGGGTTTACTGGGGCATCTTGTCCTTTTCTTATATGCTCGGTGCTTTTTTCAGCGGCAGGCTGATGCGGACCTTTGATCTGGACGCCACTCTTTTTGCGGGCTGTTCCGGTTTATTCGTGTCCACCCTCATTCTGTTTCTGGCTGCCCTGTATGGTTCTGTGACGTTCATGGTGCTCCTCTCCACGATCACTGTGGGAATGTTTTTTTCAGGCATTGCCAGTCCTTTGGCGCTGACCGGTTCTGTTAGTCACAATCCGGAGATGGCCGGTGCCGCCTCGGGCCTGTCCAGTTCACTGGGCATGGGGGTGGGGGCGCTGTTTTCGATTTTGACAGGACATCTGTTTGACGGCACAGAGGGCCCTATGATCCGGTTGATGGGAATGGCGGTAACGGGCGTCATGATGGCGCTTTTTATGAGCCGGAACAGAGGGGCAAAGGCAGGATGAACAAGATTCTGCTTTCCTTATAAGATATAATATTATATCATTAATGTTATTTTGAAAATAAAACGGTTTTGTGCCGTATAGGAGATAAAATGAAGATGACGCAGAAGATTAGGGGAGTAGTCCGGGGGATGATCTTGGGCGTTTGCCTTACTGGCAGTGCGGTTGCCGCGGATAATGTTGACCTGACGACTCCTGAGGGGGCGATTGTGGCCAACCGCAAGATTCAGTGTTCCACCATTGATAACAGACCTGTGTTTTATACGTGGCAGGGATCGGCTTTTTCCCGCAGACGCGGGGAGGCCGACCAGTTGTTGTTCAAAGTGTCTGGCATGAATGTGCGCCAGTGTGTGACGATCAGGGATGAAAAGCGTGGTGAGGGGTATCGTCTGGTGAGCCGGGAAATCATGATTTATCTTGATCCCAGAACCGGCAAGATTATGGACAGGTGGCGTAATCCCTTTCTGGGTCGGGATGTGGACGTGATGCATGTGGCTAATGATCCGGTCAATCAGCCGCCCAGTTTCCCCTACTCCGCATCCGCAAAGCCGGTGGCGCGCTGGTATGGTACGGAAATCACCGGGTCCTGGTTCATGAACCTGACTATTCCGCTTTTTTACCATAATGTATTGCAGGGGGAGTATCAGAAATATGTTGGCGGGGCCTATCATGCCGCCGAGATGTTTAATTTCATGGGGGAAACCGCAAACCTGATTGATGGCCGCAAAGACACCGCCGCGGTAAAGGTGGGATGGGTCCGTGTGTCCGAATGGTTGCCCTGGATGGAAATGCAGGGTCGGGAGGGGCTGGTCTATGTCCATGCCGCAGGCAAGAAACTGAATGGGTATGAAGACCTGTCACCAGAACTCAAAGAGTATATCGAGACTCGGGCTCCGGCCTATAAGGTGCCGCCTCCCGGCGATGACACACGCCCCAACGCTACAACCTGGACCGTGTTCAAGGAGCAGACCAGACCTGAAAAACTGCCCCGCGGCGGGTACCGGTAATCCCCGGGGGCTTTGGAAGAGCTATGAAATGTGAAAAGCCTATGAAAGACGTGCAGGAAAATGGCCGCGCAGACCTTGTTTGAAAAACTCTGGACTGCTCACACCGTCGCCGACCTCGGGGGCGGGGCTGCGCTGATCTATATTGACCGCATTTTTCTGCATGAACGAACGGGCAGCATCGCTTTGATCAGTCTTGCCGAGGCGGGGCGGCGTGTTGCGACCCCGGGAAAGGTGTTCTGTACGATGGACCACATTGTCGATACGTTCCCAGGACGGGGGGACGAGACGCGCATGCCCGGCGGCCGGGATTTCATCCGGATGACCCGGAAAGCCGCATGGGCGGCGGGAATCAAGTTGTTTGACATCGGAATGGAACAACAGGGTATCGTCCATGTCATCTCCCCGGAGCAGGGCATCGTACTGCCGGGACTGACACTGGTTTGCCCGGACAGCCACACCTGCACCCAGGGAGCCTTCGGGGCTCTGGCATGGGGGATCGGCTCGACAGAGGCGGAACATGCGCTGGCGACCAATACCCTGCGCCTGAAAAAACCAAAATCCATGCGTGTGAAGTTCGACGGAGACGTGCCCAGGGGCGTGACGGCCAAGGACATGATTTTGCATTTGATCGGGACATATGGTGCCGGTGGCGGCAACGGTTATGTGGTGGAATTTACCGGTGCGGCCGTCCGCCAGCTTTCCATGGAAGGCCGGATGACCTTATGTAACATGGCAGTGGAATTTGGTGCCTTTACGGGGCTTATCGCTCCGGATGAGGTGACACTATCCTATCTTAAAGGGCGGCCTTATGCGCCGCAGGGAGAAAAATGGCCGCAGGCCGTGCGCGCCTGGCGGGAGCTGGTGACGGATGAGGAAGCCGTTTTCGACAGGGAAATCGTTGTCGAGGCATCCGCCATCCGCCCCACGGTGACCTGGGGCACCAGCCCGCAGCATTGCGTCGCCATCGACGACACCGTGCCGGATCCGAAAAGTTTTAAGGACAACGACACGCGCTTGGCCGCCGAAAAGGCCCAGAAATACATGGGGCTGGTGCCGGGGCAGAAAATGACCGATCTTGCCATTGATGGCGCGTTTATCGGCTCCTGCACCAACAGCCGCCTGTCAGATCTGAGACGGGCGGCGGAGGTGCTCAGGGGCCGGAAGGTGGCCGAAGGGGTGCGGGCCATCTGTGTGCCCGGTTCAACCCGGGTGAAGCAGGAAGCGGAACGAGAGGGGTTGGACAAAATTTTTCAGGACGCTGGTTTTGAATGGCGTGAATCCGGGTGTTCCATGTGTTTTTATGCGGGTGGCGAAAGTTTCGGGTTTCAGGAGAGGGTGGTAACCAGCACCAACCGGAACTTTGAAAGCCGGCAGGGACCGCAGACCCGATCGCATCTGGCCAGTCCGGAAACCGTGGCCGCTTCGGCGGTGGCCGGGCATCTCTGTGATGCGGCGTCCCTACGGAAAAAGGAGGCATAATGGAACCTGTTCGGGAGTTGCTGGCCGTGGCCGTGCCGCTGATCCGCATCAATGTGGATACGGACGCCATCATTCCCTCGCGGGAAATGAAACGGGTTTCCAAAAAAGGGCTGAGCGCCGGGCTGTTTGCCGGCTGGCGTTACCGGGAGGTGAGCTGCCGGGAGCCCGATCCCGGCTTTATTCTTAATCACCCCGATTATGCTGAGGCCCGGATTCTGCTTTCCGGCGCAAATTTTGGTTGCGGATCGAGCCGGGAACATGCTGTGTGGGCGTTGCATGAATATGGGTTTCGGGTGATTGTCGCGCCGTCCTTCGGAACAATATTTTATAAAAACTGCATCCGCAACGGCCTTCTGCCCATAGAGCTGGAGGAAAAGGCGATCCGGTATTTGGCGGAAACGGTGCGAAAGGATCCGAAAAGAAACAGGCTATGGGTGAGTCTGCCAGCGCAGAAGATCGGTCTTCCGGGCGACAGGATGTTCGCCTTCTCTATCGCCCCGCAGGACAAGCTGATGCTTCTGGAAGGGCTGGATGCCATTGACCTGACCCTGAAACAACAGGCCGACATAGAAAAGTTCCAAGCCAGGGATCGGCGCGCCCGGCCCTGGGCCTACCTGGGCCTATTTGTAAAACTTTTCGCGGGATGGAGCCCGTCAGAAGAACTGGGTGACCCCGAGAAAACCACAAATCAGGATAAACAACCATAGCAGGAGCGCCTGCTGAGAGGCTTTGCGGCGGGTCATGCGGATGATGTTTTCGGCTTCCCGTGACGGCCCGCCCTCCCGCAGCATCATGAATCCTCTGGCCCAGGCGCCGACCTGTATTCTCAGCAGCAGCCCCAGCAGAATAATGCCGCCAAAGAAAAGAAGCTTCACGGCAAGCCAAGGGGGCATGCCTTCTGATGCGCCCACCAGACCGTAAAGCCCGTAGCCTGTTATGAGAACTAGCATGACATAGCGGATAAGAAGGTCAATCCGGCGCAACTTCTCCCCAATGGGGTGGCCCTCCTGCAGATACACTGCCCAGGTCAGGGCCAGCCAGGCCAGCCCCACGGCCCAGATCAGGACAAGCGGTGTTGCGGACAGGTCCGCCATGTCCAGATTGGCGGCCATGTGAAAGCCCACGGGCAGCATCAGAATTAGTGCTGTGCGGGGCGCCATGTCCAGCTTCAGTGCCAGATGCAAAAAATCCAGTCTTTCTTTCAGGGGCAGGGCGGGATCGGAAACCCGGTTTGCTGCCAGATAAACGCCGAGATCCCCGCCCAGCCAATATCCCATCAGGATGATATGAATGAAGGTCAGAACGTTGTGGCTGTCGATCATCGGGCTTCGCCTTGTGTTCAGATCACGTTTTTTCTCGCCAGGCGGGCAATGCAGTCCGTCTGGGTTGTCATGAAATGGGTTCTGTCAGGAATTCTGTGATGGCCCTTGTCGTTCAACAGGGTGTTGGCTTTCTGGCTACCGAGGGTGGCGTAGCTTTCGGCGAAAAGCTCGAACCTCTGGCGGGCCAGAAAATTGCCCATGCCGGGCCGGCGGCGATAACGGCGCAGGGCGTTAAGATCAATGGCGCCATATGCTGTCATGGTCTCGCCCCAGCCGGATTCCGCCAGCGTCTGTCCCTGGTAGTCAATCAGGGCGGAGCGTCCGTCTGTTGCGGCGCAGGGCAATTCATGTCCCCGGATTGTGCCGGCATTGGCGGAAATCACATAGGCCATATTTTCCAGCGCCCGCGCCTTGCGGGCAATATTTTTCGGCGTATTGGTCATGTTGCCCATCTCCCCGGTGGAATGGAGGAAAATTTCTGCACCGCGCATGGCGAGACAGCGGACGATTTCAGGATACAGGATTTCTTCGGAGGCGATGGCGGCCAGCGCGCCGATCTCGGTTCGGGCGACCGGGAAAACCCCTTCCAGGCCATAGAGGTCCAGATATTTATCCCAGACGTCATGTGGCGTTGGCGCAAACATGGAATTCAACCGCCGGTAACGCAGGATCACGTCCCCGGACGGGGCAATGATAAAACAGCTCTGGAAATAAAGGCCGGGAAAATGATCGTCCAGTTCATAGGCATTTCCGGCAAGATAGATTTTGTTATCCTGCGCGATCCGGCCCAGGGCCTCATATTCCGGGCCATCCGTGCGAATGCTTGCTTTTTGCGCCCATCCCTCAATGGTATCGCCCAAGGGGTAGGCGGTCAGGAAATATTCCGGCAGTACGAACAGTTTCGTATCCGGGCCGATAAAACGTTTGCTGGCCGGGATTTCCCGGGCCAGCCGATTGAGGGTGCGGGTTATGACCTCTGCTGCCTCCGCCTGGCTCTGACAGCCGTTCACGGCGTCTACGGCGGTTTGCAGCGCAATGGCGTAATAGGTGGGACCCAGGAGTTTCTGATCTTCAGTCATGCGACAAACCTTTGTCTAGTTCATGAGGGTGTTTCATGGGGCTGTAATTCGATATGGGCAAGATGGTCGAATTCTGTCGGCCACAGGAAGTCGGGGGTCGTGTGCAGATATTTTGCGGTATTTTCCCGGCCGTTGATGGAGTCCGTTAGTGTCCAGTTTGTCTCTTCAAGCAGTTCCTTGAGTGAGCTTTTCGAAAATCCCGTCAGCAGGGGTTCCCCATGTTTTTCGGTAAACTCAAAAAACACTTTAATACTCTTTTTTAAAACCGGATCGGTGACAAGGAAAGTGTCGTCAAACAGCCGTTCATCCATGTAATCAAAGGTCATATGGCTGCCCGGTGCCAGAATCCGGTCCAACGCTTTCAGGGTCTCAAGGATATCAGATTTTCTCAGGTAATAGGTCATTCCCATCCAGGAAACATAGACGGGCCGGCTCAGCTCAATGGTTGACCCGGATAACACGTCGGCAATGCTGTCCCGGGAAAAATCAATCGGGATGAAATGATGTTGATGAGGAGAGCGCAATTGCCGGGCCGCCAAGCGTTGCTGTTTGGTCGCCTGGGTGTTGGGATGGTCCAATTCATAAATGGCGAGGGTTTCCGGCAGTGCCGCGAATTTCAGTGCAAAGGCATCCAGTCCCGCCCCGAGAACGAGAACCTGGCGGATGCCCTGACGATAGGCGTTGTGGAAGTATTCTTCGGCATAGCGGGCCCGGGACAGGATCGTCAGGGAAGCTCCAAGCCGTCTGAGGAAATATTTTTCCATGATCAGCCGGCGCAAGAAGGGTGTTTTGACGATAAAGCGGAATAATGGGCTGGTCAGGTCAATTGCAAAGGGGTCTTCATGCAAAACCTTTTCCGGGCGATATTGATAGGTTGCCCGGATGGCGGCGGCAAAATCCGCGGTGTGGCTTGCCCTGTCCGCTTTCATGGGCGTTTACCGGGCTTCAATCAATTCGATCAGTTCCCCCGCTGCGCCGATGCAGCAGGCGGACCGGCGGCCCTCATAAGGGGGTGTGCCCAGTCTGAGGGGAGGGCTGATAAACGGGGCTTTCACCCTGTCCAGATCTTCCACAATATAGCTGGTCATGGCAATGCCGGGCGGCAGCAGGCCCTCCTTACCGGGGCGTATGGTGGTGCCCTCGGGATACTGGTCAATTTCATTATTGACGATCCGGCCGACACAGGTCATGGACAGATAATGCGGGGTCTCCTCGGGAAGATTGAAGGCGTCGTTGATTACGCCGTATTTGACATGATAGGTATTGCCCTGCGACCAGCCGAAATGATCCAGGTAGAAATCAACCGCCTTTTGCACATCTGGGGCGGCAAGGATCATAATAAAGATATGATCGACAAATGAACGGGCCATGGGCAGGTCATAATCCGGAAGATTGCCGCGTACCTGATTGAGGTAAAATACCTCATCTGCCAGTCCCACGGCCTGCATCGGATAAATCTTGTCGCTGAAATCAAGATATGTCGGATCACCGATGATTTTAAACGGGGATTCCTTCAGCCTGTCATTCAGCGCCTCCACATCCGTGACGGTAATTTCAATGGCATTCCATCCAAAGGTTTTTAGATATTCATAGTCGGGGACAGGCTCGTTTTCCACCAGCCGGATATAGACTTTTGTCCCGCTTTCCGGGCCCATGACGATCTGGCGTTTTCCTTCCATTTTCGAGGCGCCCCAGGCCCAGGCCTGTTCCGGGCTGACCGTTCCCTCATCGACCGTGATATATCCAAGATAATCCTGATAACTTCTGGCAGTGGCGTCGATGTGCGGGGCGCTCACCGTCGCGGCCTTGATCCGCCCCTCGCCATCTTCCCGGCAATCCTGTCTGATCATGTTTACATCCTTTGGGTTTGCATCCCTTGGCGTGTCCGGGAACGGCCTGACGATGATGCCTTCCGGATTTTGTAACGCCGCTACAGATCCCATGATTTCGTCGTTTATGAGCGGCGGCAATGACAAATATCATTTTGGCGGTATTAATCGTTGATATACTTCGACATGGTGATTTCGTACCGGCTTGTCCCCGAATAAGTCTGTCTCAGGCCCGCCTCAGGTTTGGATCAGGTCTGGTCCAGATGAGGTCCTGACTGGATGTGCCGGTTTTTGTCGTCAGTTGTATCGCCAGTTTTTTGGAAGGATGTTTCTGTGGATCATGATTTTAGCATTTTAAGGGAAAAACTGACAAACATCCTCGGCGGGGACAACCTGATCACCGATGCCCGGGAGTGCGCTTATTATTCGCAGGATGTCTACAGTGAAGCGCCCTATGTGACCAAGGCGGTGTTGCGTCCGGCCAATATCGGGGAACTGTCGGCAGCGGTCAGGGCTGTTACGGCGGCGCGGTTTGCCCTTTTTCCCCGTGGCGGGGGCATGTCCTATACCAGCGGTTATCTGCCGTCTCGGGAGCGGGCGGTCACGCTGGACCTGACCCGGATGGACCGGATCCTGGAAATTAATCTACAGGATATGTATATCACCGTGGAAGCCGGGTGTCGTTGGGTCGATATTTATCAGGCCTTGAAGGACAAAGGGGTGCGGCCGCCTTTCTGGGGCACGCTGTCGGGACTTTATGCCACAGTGGGCGGTGGGGTCAGTCAGAACAGTATCTTTTTCGGAACCGGTCTTTATGGGACGGCCGCGGATAGTGTGATCGGACTTCAGGTGGTCGGCGCGGACGGGGAAATCATTCGCACCGGCTCCGCTGCAGTTAAGGGGGGCACGGAATTCTTTCGCCATTACGGTCCGGATCTGACGGGCATTTTTACCGGCGATACCGGGGCGCTCGGAATCAAAGCGATTCTGACTCTGAAGCTGATCGCCAACCCGCCGCACCGTTGTTTTGGGTCTTTCTGCTTCGATCGTTATGAAGACATGTTGCCGGTGATGAGCGAAATTTCCCGATGCGGCTTGGCCAGCGAATGTTTCGGATTTGACCCTTATCTTCAGAAACAGCGGATGAAGAGGGAAAGCCTGAGCCGGGACCTCAAGAATTTGGGGGGGGTCATGCGGGCCAGCGGCGGCGTTATCGAGGCCTTTAAAAGGGGATCGAAATTGGCTATGGCCGGCCGCCGTTATATGAAAGATGTGAATTTTTCCTTCCATGTGACTACGGAAAATCGCCATAAAGCGGCGGCTGAGGGCGATCTTGAGTTGATCCGGAAGATTGTAACAGGGGCCGGGGGGCAGGAAATTGAGAACAGTATCCCCACCCTGATCAATGCCAATCCCTTCATGCCGGTGAACAACATGATCGGCCCCGAAGGCGAAAGATGGGTGCCGGTTCATGCCGTTGTCCCGCATTCCCGGGCTGTGACGTTGATGCGGGCCATGGAAGACCTGTTTTGCAACCATGCCGGCAAGATTGAACAATATGGCATCGGCATTGGCTATTTGCTGACCACCATAGGCCAGAGCGCGGTTTTGCTGGAACCGGTGTTTTTCTGGCCGGATGCGTTGAAGGAATTTCATCGCCGTCATGTGGAAAAACAGGTTCTCAAAACCATAAAAGAATTTCCGGAAAATCTAAAAATCCGGGAGTTCGTCCAACAGGTCCGCCAGCAGCTTACCCAGCTTTGTCTGGACCATGCGGCGGTGCATTTCCAGATTGGTAGAACCTATCTCTATAGCGAGGGGCTGGATTTAGGCAGTCTGGATTTAGTGCGGTCCATCAAACGGCATATGGATCCCTATGGGCTGATTAATCCTGGAGCTTTGGGGTTGGCCGGGTCAAAGGGGCCGGCAGGGAATGGATCCACCCCAGGAGAATGACGTGACGCAACAGGCACCGCAAACCCTTTATGACAAGATCTGGGAAAGCCATCTGGTCCGCACGGGTGATGACGGCAACTGTCTGATCTATATCGACCGTCATATCGTGCATGAGGTGACCAGCCCGCAGGCCTTTGAGGGCGTTAGGGAGGCGGGCCGGAAATTGCGGCGTCCGGAAACCATTTTGGCGGTGCCGGACCATAACGTGCCAACGTCCCCGGATCGAGTCATGCGGATCAGGGACCCGCAGTCCCGCCGACAACTGGATCTGCTGAAGAAAAATTGTGAAGCGTTCGGGGTCAACTATATTCCCATACAGGATATCCGCCAGGGCATTGTGCACCTTGTTGGCCCGGAACAGGGTTTCACCCTGCCGGGGACCACGGTGGTTTGCGGTGACAGCCATACTTCCACCCATGGGGCTTTCGGAGCGCTCGCATTCGGGATCGGCACCTCGGAAGTGGAACATGTCATGGCAACTCAAACCCTGGATTTGCGCCGGTCAAAGAATCTGAGAGTCACAGTGGAGGGGGAGCTGGGGATCGGGGTGACGCCAAAAGATGTTGCCCTGGCGATCATCGGAAAGCTGGGCACCGCCGGGGGCACCGGTCATGTTATCGAATATTGCGGCTCAACCATTCGCGCGTTCAGCATGGAAGGGCGTATGACGCTTTGCAATATGTCCATTGAAATGGGGGCCCGGGCCGGATTGGTGGCGCCGGATAAAAAAACTTTTGATTATCTCAGGGGACGTCCGTTGGCACCCAAGGGAGAGTTTTTTGATCAGGCGGTGGCCACATGGAAAACTCTGAAAAGTGATGCGGGGGCGCGCTATGACAAGGAAGTGTTTCTGAAAGCGGGAGACATCGAACCGCAGGTTACCTGGGGGACCAGCCCGCAGGATGTTCTGCCGATTGGGGGAGGTGTGCCGGATCCGGCGCAGGAGAGAGATGCGTCCCGGCAGGAGACGATTCGCCGGGCTCTCGATTATATGGGGCTAGAGCCGGGCATGTCGCTTCAGGATGTCCGGATTGACGTGGTGTTTATCGGCTCCTGCACCAACAGTCGCATTGAAGACATTCGCGCGGCGGCACACATCGCCCGAGGACGCCGTGTGGCCTCAGGGGTGCGGGCTCTTGTGGTGCCGGGATCGGGACTGGTCAAAAAACAGGCCGAAGATGAAGGACTGGACAAAATTTTGCGGGATGCCGGCTTTGAATGGCGGGAACCCGGCTGTTCCATGTGTCTGGCCATGAATGAAGATCGGCTATTGCCCGGGCAGAGATGTGCTTCCACCTCAAACCGTAATTTTGAGGGACGTCAGGGGCCCGGCGGCCGAACCCATCTGATGAGCCCGGCCATGGCCGCGGCTGCGGCCGTCACGGGGCATCTGACGGATGTGCGTCGGCTGATGAACGAGGACAGATAAGATGGATAAATTTGTTGCCCTAAAAGCCATCGCGGCGCCCTTGCCTCTTGAAAATGTGGACACGGATATGATTATTCCCCAGAAATTCCTGAAAACCATCGGGAAGTCGGGGCTGGGAGTGAATGCTTTTTACAACTTGCGCTATCACGGGAACGGCATGCCAAAAGAGGACTTTGTCCTGAATATACGCCCCTACCAGCAGGCGGAAATCCTGATTACCGGCGCCAATTTCGGGTGTGGGTCAAGCCGCGAGCATGCCCCCTGGGCCCTCAAGGATTTTGGCATTAAGGTGATTATCGCCTCCCACTTTGCCGATATTTTTTATGGTAATTGTTTTAAAAACGGCCTCCTGCCCATTGTTTTGCCGGATGACATCGTTAAGCATTTGATGTATCAGGTTCAGGACAAGGCCGCTGCGGTCTTGTCTGTGAACCTGCAACACCAGATTATCACTGACGTGGCCGGCCGTGATATCTCCTTCGATATTGATCCGTTTCGCAAACACTGCCTGCTCAATGGGCTGGATGAAATCGGCCTTACCTTGGAACAGGCACAGGATATTGAACAATTTGAAAAGATGCAGCGGACTCACCAGCCATGGCTATACCAGAACTGACATAGACAAGTCAGGGCATTGTGCGAGGTTGTCACACTGGCAATCCGCTGGTCCTGAGGGAGCTGTGGAGTCTTTCCAGCCCGTCAAGGCTGGTGCCGGATATTCCGGGAAGGTTGCAATTTTCCAAGGGAAATCACCTTTTGTCACCCGCCTCCAAAGAGTGGGCCCTGAAAAAGAAAAAGCGGGATCTGATCAATACACTGGACAGTCAGATTATTAAATGATATAAAGCTATGTCATTATATTAATAAAAAATGATTTATAACTTTACCGGGAGAGGATTATGGCCAGAACCCCCTACAGAGCCCCTTACAAAACCCCCTACAGAATTCCCGTTTCAGGCCCTGCAGCTGTATGGGCTGTCATATTGGGTGCCATGACGTTGAACTCACCGGCCCAGGCGGCTGAGGAGGAAGCGCTGGTGCTTGAAGAAATTGTTGTCACGGCACAACGACGGGCGCAGGGACTTCAGGAGGTGCCGATTGCGGTGTCCGCCTTCAGCGAAACCGAAATGGAAGCGCGGCAAATCACCGAAACGCTGGATATCATGGCCTATGTTCCCAATATGGTGGCGTCCAACAATACGGGGCTGGGCACCGCCAATACCTATTTTATGCGGGGGCTTGGCAACACGGAATCCATTGCCACCTTTGATCCGCCGATCGGAACCTATATCAACGATATTTATATTTCCCGTCAGAATGCCAATAACTTTTCCTTTTTTGACGTGGAACGGGTGGAAGTTCTGCGCGGGCCGCAGGGGACCCTGTTTGGCCGTAATACCACCGGTGGGGCGGTCAACATTATCCTGAAAAGGCCCGGTGAGGAAATGGCGGGATTTGCCGAGGCCGGATATGGCCGGTTTGACCGGGTCAGCTTTCGGGGCGCAGTGGACCTGCCGGTTAGCGATAAGGTGTTGACCAAATTTTCGGCCTATTATGTGGATGATGACGGTTTTGTCGATAATGTCACCACCGGTGAAACCCTGAATGATGAAACCTCCTGGGGGCTGTATGGGGCGGCCCGGATTCTGATCAGTGAAAATGCCACCTGGGATGCGTCCGTCAGTTACATGGATAGTAACAAGGCCAGCATCCTGAACTTTGTGGATCCGGACACCGGTGATCGAGTGTCGCGGACGGGACTGTCCAGTGCGGGGACCGGCCTTGATCTGGTGCGCGGGCCGAAAAATGACCTGCCTTTGGGCAACCGCACGGACACGCTCATCCTGACGTCCAGCCTGCAACTGGATTATGAGGGCGTCAATATCGAGTTCCTGACCGGTTATGTGGACCTGCATCAGGATTTTCTGTTGGATTTTCTTGATGGTCCCGTCTCCTATGGCGGATTTACCATCGTCAATATCGGGGATCATGAGCAGTTCTCCCAGGAAATCAAACTGAACGGCACATTGGGTGGCGACAAACTGGATTACGTTGTGGGGTTGTATTATCTGGATGAAAACAATGTGGTGGATTTTGCCGATATTTTTGATGTCGGGTTCCCGCTGGTGCTTGCAGATCGGATTTTGTCAAATTCCACAGAGGCCTGGGCGGCTTACGGGCAGTTCGATTATCACCTGAGCGAACAACTGACGGCCACGGCTGGGGTTCGGTACACGGATGAGGACAAGACTATCGGTTATGTGGACAACCGCGGCGGCGGGCTGACAACGGAAGCCATGGTTGCGGCGGGAATTCCAGTGCGGCAGAATGCCAAGGTCTGGACCCCGCGTTTTGTTCTAGATTACAGCTTTGATGAAGATATCAGCGTTTTCGTTTCGGCCACACGTGGCTTTAAATCCGGCGGGTGGAATGCCCGCGGTACAACGGCCGTCGCCAACACGCCGTTTGACCCGGAAAAGATCTGGTCTTATGAGGCGGGTCTGCGTTCCGAACTTTTGGACAGAAGGCTGCGTCTGAATGTCACGGCATTTTATTCGGATATTTCCGAACTCCAGGTCGTGTCCGGCGTGGACGTCGGCGGGGGCAATATCCAGTTCCTGACGGATAACTTTGCCGATATGGACGTCAAGGGGGTCGAAGCGGAACTTTACTGGCTAGTGGCCGAAGGATTGTCCATCTATTCCACTGTGGGACTGATGGATGCAGAATATACCAATATTGACCCCAGTGTACTGGCCCAGCAGGCGGCATGTCAGGCCGGAGATGTGGCCAGCTGTAACCGGGGTATCGTCAATCCACGCGGTGATATTTCAGAACCCAGCCGGACCCCGGATGTGACGCTGAATCTGGGGTTTACCTATGAGGTGCCGGTCAACGCTCTGAAGGGCCGAATCATCAGCACCGCCAATATGCGGTATATGTCAGAACATTTTGTGAATACCTCCAACCCGGATGTCGGGTTGGTGGACAACCGGCTGCTTTTTAATGGTGGAATCAGCTATGTGACGGATGATGACCGATGGACCGTTTCCGCGGAATGTCGGAACTGTTTCGGCGAGGAATATGTGCATACCGTATTGATCGTTCCTTACCTCAATGATCCGGCGACCTGGTCTCTGCGTGTCAAATATAAATTCGGGGATGATTGAGACGAGGCTTTCGCAGGATCCGGGGGCGGCGCCACGTCGCCCCCTTTTTTGTAACAAGCGGATGATCTGATAAGGGGCGATGTCAATGATTTCAGAAATGACCCGGCATTATGTGAGTGTGAACGGCCTTCGCATTCATTATCGGAAAGCCGGGCGGGGGCGACCGGTTATCTTGTTCCACCAATCGCCCCGCTCCTCAGCCGAATATGAGGACCTGATTCAGGAATGGTCGCGAGAGTTTCTTCTCATCGCCCCGGATACACCCGGTTGTGGATATTCCGATCCGCTGCCGCTGGAAGATCCCGATATGATGGATTTTGCCAAGGTTATGGCGGATTTCGTCAGGGCGTTGGACCTGGGCAAGGTCGGGCTCTATGGTTTTCATACGGGCGCTTCGCTGGCCTGCTGTGTTGCCGGCCTTCTACCGGAGCGGATTGCCATGGCGGTGGCGCATGGGCTGGCCAAATTCCGGCCCGATGAGAGAGCGGATCTTCTGGCACGTTATCTGCCCCCGTTCAGGCCGCAATGGGACGGCGGACATCTGGCCTGGCTCTGGGCGCGTTTCCGGGAACAGGCGACCTTTTTTCCGTGGTACAGGCGAGAGAATGAAACCCGGCTACGCATGTCTATGTATGATGCGGACAAGATGGCGGCACAGGTGAATGATTTCCTTTTGTCCGGCGATGAATATCGCAAGGCTTATGCCGCCGCTTTTTCCTTTAATCCCGATGCGGTTCTGGGCGATATGAAAGCGCCGATAAAAATCCTGGGCGCACCGCCGGACCCGTTGTTCATTCATTTGGACCGGCTTGAGGGATATTCCGACTGCTGTGAACTTATCGCCTATGAAAGCCCGCAACAAGCCAGGGAGGGGACCTTTGAGCTTTTGAAACAAGCCGAGTATGGCGACCCGACACCAAAGACGGCCTTGGCAGAGGGGCCGGAAAGTTCTGGAAAGGGGTTTGTTTATAGCGGGGGGGTGCGGCTGCATTACCGCAAATCGGGCGAGGACAGGCGGCAGCCGCCTGTGGTTCTGCTGCATGATCTGACGGAGAATACCGCCGCCCGGGAGGAGATAGTCAACGCGCTTGGCAAAACAAGAACGGTGATCGCCCTTGACCTGCCGGGGCATGGTGGTTCGGCCCCATTACCCACAGATGATCGCCGGCCTGTGGAAACCTGTGCGGATCTGTTGTTGGGCGCAATCTCTTCCCTAACGGGGGAAGCTGTGGAACTGTTGACCTATGGGATCTCGGCCATGATCGGGCACAGGATGCGCTGTTGCTCCGAACGCATCCTGAAACATACGGCTCTGGGTTTCCTGGTGCCCGCTGCTGACATGCTGGAGGACTTCGGGAAAAGTTTTCTGCCGGATCTGTCCCGCAATCCGTGGGGCGGACATCTTATGTCTGCCTGGTATTGCGTAAGAAACCGGCATCTGTTCTGGCCCTGGTATCAACAGCAAGCGGAAAATATTATTCCGATCACCTCGGATTTCCAGGCATCAAAATTACATAACTTTTTTGTGGCGTTGTGGCAGGTCGAGGAAAAGACGGCTCAATGTCTGTTTGAGGACATTCTGAATCGGCTCAGGACGGACGGAGTGCCGGCCTTTGAAGGGGAGAACATGGCCTGGCTTCCGGGTTGGGCAAAAGACAGCAAGCTTGTACACCTGCCCGACGGACAAGTGAAATTCTATGGGGCGGGGTCGGAGCCTCTGATCCCTGAAGCGTAGAGTTGTCTTCGGAAAGATGGGGCAAGCTGGGCTTGCCCCGCGGCGCCGTTTACGGTAATGGAAATGAGGATAAGGGGAGAAGAAAGCCTAGGTTCAATCGACATTCATACTTCACAAGATGTGTTTTATGTGATTCATAGGGTTTCACCTTTAATGTTGGAGCCCTTTTGATGTCGAAGCGCTATGAACTGACGACCACACAATGGAACCGGATCGCGCCGCTCTTGCCCGGCAAGGCGGGTGATCCCGGCCGTACCGCGGTCGATAACCGGCAATTTGTCAACGGGGTGCTGTGGGTGCTGCGCTCGGGGGCCCACTGGCACGATCTGCCGCCCCGCTACGGCAAGTGGAAAACTGTCCACAAGCGCTTCACGCGCTGGGCGAAGCGCGGGGTCTGGGACCGGATTTTCAATGACCTGGTGGAGGATCCCGACAATGATTATGTGATGCTGGATGCCACACTGGTCCGCGCCCATCAGCAGGCAGCGACCGGAAAAGGGGGGACCAAAATCAGGCTCTGGGGCGTTCCCGAGGAGGACTGACCACCAAAGTTCATATGGCGAGCGATGCCCTTGGGCGCCCCCTCCGGTTCATCCTGACACCGGGACAGCGGGGCGACATCACACAGGCTCCCGCCTTGCTTGACGGGTTGAGCGCCAGCCATGTACTGGCCGATAAAGCCTATGACAGCAATGCCCTGCGCCAGATCATCAGGGATATGGGGGCAGAGGCGGTGATCCCGTCAAACCGGACCAGAAAAATCGAGATCCCCTACGATAAAACCATCTATAAGGCGCGAAACGCCATCGAGCGAGCCTTCAACAAACTCAAACATTTCCGCCGCTTCGCAACCCGATATGATCGAAAAGCCTGCAACTTCCTCGCCTTCACCCTCCTCGCCGCATCAATCATATGGATGCGATGAATGTCGATTCGGCCTAGTGTGGTGAATTTGAAGTTCCTGTTATTGATTATGTTATATGACTTAGGAACTTCAAATTCAGAAACCACACTAGAGTCAAATAATTAACTAGTCTTCTTGTTGACTCTGAAATTCGAATAGCCTGCTACAAATATGATACGAATTTCAGAGTCAGAAGACTAGTCGTCCTGTTCGTGGAACGTGTTGACGATCTGGATATGATCGGCGGCATTATTGGCTTTGGCCATCTCATACATCAGACGGGCGTCCACCACCACGGCGATGGAGCCGTCTTCATTATACCCCACAAGCGGACCATGGGCGATGGCAAACATGGTGGTGCCATCCGGAGAATCCGGCTGGTGGATCGAGCCACTGGCTTCCAGAACGTAACTGCCCACACCGCCGCGGTCATCGTCCCCATAGCCGAACTCCCCTTCGGTTACATAGGCTTCGATGCCGCCGATATGATGATGTACCGGCGCTTCGATCCCGGGGTCCACTTTGAGCATGATGGTAAACCCGCCGGTCATTTCGTTGATGTTCAGCAGCTTGAAATAGGTCCCTTCCATAACCCAGTTGGTCCAGGGCAGTTTGTGAGTGTCCAAAAAAGCCTTGCGGTGCGGGATTAACGGTTTGATGGCGTTTTTATGGGATAATTGGGTTTGTTCTGACATGAAGTCTCCTTCCGTAAATTTGGCCGTAAATTTGGCCGTAAATTTGGCCTTAGATTTGGCCGTCGTGACCGGCCATAAGGTGATCATCGGAGGAAACTATAAAAGGACACTGGCCGGTCTCCTATGACGGAAACCACTCATTTTCCGGAAACAGGGTCATGCCGAAGGGGAGAGATGGAAAGCAAGACTGGTCCGGTTTCTGACACCCACTTTCTGGTATATGGACCGCAGATGGTTTTCCACCGTACGCACACTGATGCACAGGGTTTCGGAAATTGCCGTATTGGTGGCGCCCATGACCACCAGTGACGCAATATCCGTTTCCCGTTTCGACAGGCCGAAACGATCAATCGCACTGGCGGCAACGGCCGCAGGGGCCTTTTTGCAGGTTCTCAGCAGCAAACGCCGAGCGCCCGGATTGGTGGGTGGTCTGAGGGTTTCGACTTCTATTGTGATGTCGCCAATCTCCAAATGCGTTTTGGCCCGCCTGTTGGGGATAAGGGCTTCTTTTTCCTGATGCCGTCTCAGCATATCCCTCAGCGGTTCGCCGGGGATGATCCTGCCTTTCTGTGTTTCCTGAACACCGATCGCTGGTTTCAGATGGTTGTGTTCCAGATGAGTCCGGCCGGCGGGATTGGCAAAGATCACCTCATCATTCTCGTTCAGTATGACAAGGCCCTGTTCTGTTGGTTCTGTGCCGATGGCGGAAACAATCATGGTCTGATCGTCCAGGCGTTCCTTGAGATGCAGATTGTGAAAGGCCATGTACAGGCTGGGGCCCAGAAGGCTGATCTTCCGCGCGTCTGTTTCGGTGAACGGGCGGTGGCAATAACGATGCAGGCCGATAATGTATATCATGGAACTGTCAAGCGGCGTGGGAATGCCCAGCGCCAGCACCTGGTGAATGGAATTGGGGCGCAGAAATTCATTGTAATACTGCCCCCGCGAAAATTGTGACGGGTCGATGATATGGTCCAGCGTAAAGGTAAAACACTTGCTGCCATTCAGCCGGTTGCGCAGCCGGGTGGTGTTAAAGGCATGCGGCAGCACCGGGTCATCCGATTGAAAATTCCGGGCATAGCTGTGCAGGCAGGTTGGCTGAATGTTGCGGCTGATAAAATTGCCGGCCCGAATATGGTGGCCATCGTCTTTTTGTACAATACCGAAGATGGAGGTTTCCGCGCGCACCAGATCCGCAAGAGGCCCCAGAATATTGTGTTTGATATCACCATAGGTTGACGTGTCGGCGATCCGGTTGCTGGTCACGTGGAATTCGTCCAGCGAAAGCGTGTCAGAAAAAGCCATATGTTGAACTCCTAGCCTGAAGTACAGCCCGCCCTAGTGTGGTGAATTTGAAGTTCCTGTTATTGATTATGTCATACGACTTAGGAACTTCAAATTCAGAAACCACACTAGAGTCAAATAATTAACTAGTCTTCTTGTTGACTCTGAAATTCGAATAGCCTGCTACAAATATGATACGAATTTCAGAGTCAGAAGACTAGGGTCTGATTTTTGTTATCCGAGCCCGGCTGTCCGGTCTCCCTATATTTTGCGGCTCATGATAGCGGATTTCAGCAACAGAGAAAATGAGTGTTTTCCGCTATTGGCGCTGGGCCGCCGTTCCCTCATGATGGCGGCCGGTTTTAAAAAGACCGGCATATTGGGGGGAGGCAAAAACAAAAGGGTCCGGGGTGCCGCTGCCTGATCGGGGCGGCCATCGGGAAAACAGGGAGCTTACCATGAACAGACAGCATAAAATATATTCCGCAGTGGCCTTGGGGGCGTTGATGGGGGGTGGTATCGGGATTGGCGGCCTCGCTTTACCAGCTCAGGCAAATGAGGCGGAAGACGGGGCGGGAACGACACTGCTTTTGGAGGAAATTACCGTTACCGCCCAAAAACGTTCACAGAATTTACAGGATGTGGGTATTGCCGTCAGCGCCTTTTCCGGGGATCAGCTCAAATCACTGGGCATGGTGGATACGGCCGATATCGCTGCGCATACGCCGGGTCTGCTGTTCACCCAGCCCGGCGGGTCCCAGCTGATTGGCCTGCCGGCCATTCGCGGCGTCTCCCAGAATGATTTTGCCCCACATCAGGAAACCCCCAATGCGCTTTATGTGGATGAGGCCTATGTCAGCTTTGTGGCCGGAAATTCACAATATATGTTCGACGTGGAACGGGTCGAGGTTCTGAAAGGCCCGCAGGGCACCCTGTTTGGCCGCAACGCCACCGGGGGTCTCATTCATGTCATTTCCCGCAAACCCGGTGAGGAGCTTGAAGGATATGCGGATCTGACGGTCGGATCCTTTGACCAGATCCGGTTGGAAAGCGCCATTGGCGGGGCCTTGTCGGAAACAACGGCTTTTCGCGCCGCCGGCTTCTACAACACCCATGATGGTTATGTGAAAAACAGCATTGGCCGGGACAATTACGAAGACGACACCATCGCCGGAAGGCTGCAATTACAAGTCCAGCCCAGTGAAGATCTGGAAATCCTGCTGATCGGATCCGGCAACAAAACCGACGACATTGTTGTGGGCGGCGGCCAGTTTACCGGCGCCGGAAAGGATGACGACGGGCTGGGCATCACCATTTCGGGGCAACCAAGCCTGTTCGGCTATCTGGATACTGACGGCGATAATCATAAAGGCGCGTATGATATTGATGGCCGGATGAACAAGGAAAGCTATACGCTGACCGGCAAGCTCACCTATGATTTCGGCCTTTATACCCTGACGGCGATTTCCAGCTATACGGATTTTGAGTTTGACTATTTTGAAGATAATGACCTGACCCCGGACCCGATTTCCATGTTCAGCATGGACCAGAAATCGGAACAGTTTTCCCAGGAGCTGCGGATCAACGGCGCGCATGAGAAACTGAAATGGGTGGCGGGGGCCTATTATCTGAGCATCGAAAGTGACAATACCAGTTCCTTTGATCTTCTAGCCTTTGGGGCGGATCAAAACAATGTCTTCGCGCTGTCCACCACGTCTTGGGCGCTGTTTGGGCAGGTGGAATATGATCTGAGCTCTGAACTGACGGTTATCGGTGGTTTCCGCTGGTCCGAAGAAGACAAGGATTATACCTTCAGTTCGGCCTGTGTTGACAATGTCCCGACATTGGTTCCTGTGGGCTGCGCTGGCGCCTTTCCGGCACTTGCGGGCACCATCAACGATATCGGCACATTTAACGGGAAAATCGACAAGGGCGATTGGTCCGGCAAGGCGGAAATCGACTGGCGCCCCCATGAAGACCTTCTGGTGTATGCCAGCGTCACCCGTGGCACCAAGGCCGGCGGCTTTAATGCGCCGCTGGACGGCCTGTTGACCGCCGAGCAGATGGCCTTCGACAGTGAAATTCTCACCTCCTATGAGATGGGGATCAAATCCACCTTCTGGGATGGTCGGGCCCGGTTTAATGCCGCCGCCTTTTATTATGATTATGGCAACTATCAGTCCTTCGACATGCGCGGGTTCACCCAGGTGATCGCCAACAGCGATGCGGAAATTTATGGCCTGGATGCGGAGGTGGTCGTACAACCTGGATATGGTCTTTCCCTGATGGCCGGACTCAGCCTGCTGGACGCCACCGTAAAGGATACGCCGCTGCCCTCCGGACGCCTTACCGACACCGAACCGCCCCAGGCGCCAAGCTTTTCGGCCAACGGGCTGATTGCCAAGGACTGGGACATGACAACGGGCCTCATCCGTGCCCAGTTTGATTTTAGCTATGTAGGCGACTATCAGGTCGGGGTCGCCAATGCGGAAGTGACCGCCATTGACAGCTATTTTCTGGGCAATGCCCGGATCAGTTATGTGGACGGGGAGGATCGGTTTGAAATCGCCCTGTTCGCCAAGAATGTTTTCAACAATGACATCCGGGTCTATGCCTATGACATTTCCAATCTGGGATTTGGGGAAAATGTCTATCTGCCGCCCCGGTGGTTTGGCGGCCAGTTTATTGTCCGCTTCTGATCTGTTGTTACGGGAGAGTTTGCAGATGCAAAGATTTAACAGAAAGCGGGCGCTGGTGACCGGCGGCGCTTCCGGTATCGGGCGCGAAACAGCACGCCAGCTTGCGGCCGAAGGCTGCCGGGTGGTCATTGCCGACGTGAATGAAACCGGCGCCCGCGCTGTGGCCGAAGAAGTGGGGCCGAGTTGTTCGGCCATTGTCCTGGATGTGAGTCGCGAGGAGGCCTGGCAGGCGGCAATGGATCATGTGCGTGAACGTCTGGGAGGGCTGGATATCCTTGTGAACTGCGCCGGTATCGGGGTTGCAGACCCCTTTGAGGACATGGCGTTGGACAGCTGGAACGCCATGTTGGCGGTCAACCTGACCGGGGTGGTGTTGGGCTGTCAGCACGCCATCCGAATCATGAAGGACAACATAACGCCGGCGGCCATTGTGAATATTTCCTCGGTGGGCGGTCTTGTGGGCGGTGAGGATATCGCCGGATATTGCGCCACCAAAGGCGGGGTAACGCTGCTGACCCGCTCGCTGGCTCTGTATTGTGCTGGCAAGGACTACCCGATCCGCTGCAACAGCGTGCACCCCACTTATGTGGATACGGAAATGCTGGATCCGGTGGCCGCCGCTTTCCCGTCACGGGAGGAAATGATCGCCCTCATGGCCGCGCAGGTTCCCCTGGGACGGGTGGCCACGCCGGCTGATGTGGCTGCCGCCATTTTGTTTCTGGCGTCTGAAGAGGCGGCCATGGTCAACGGCCATCAGATGTTGGTGGACGGGGGACAACTTGCAGGTCTTCCCGCCCAACACACAGTTTAATCAGGAAAGAGCATATCATGGAGCAGGTAACAGGACGGGTGGCCGGGAAGGTTGCCCTGGTCACGGGGGGAGCGTCGGGTCTGGGTTATGCAATTGTCCGCCGGCTGATTGAGGAAGGCGCCACAACCATCATGACCGATATTCAGGAAGGGATGGGACAAAAGGCCGCCAGTGGGCTCGGGGCAGGATTCGTGCCCCAGGATGTGTCCGATGAGCAACAATGGCGGGATATTTTGAAGGCGGTTTTTGATCAGTATGGCCGTCTGGATATTCTGGTGAATAATGCCGGGATCAGCGGTCCCTTGACTCATTCCGATCCAGAAACCACCCGTCTTGAAGACTGGCGCAAAATTCAGGAAGTGAACGCCCAGGGGGTTTTTCTGGGGTGCAAACATGCGCTTGGGTATATGCGCCGGTCCGGGGGCGGCTCGATCATTAATCTGTCTTCCATTGCGGCGCTAGTGGCGACCCCGTTTATCACGGCTTATGGGGCGAGCAAGGCGGCAGTGCGGCAATTGACCATGTCGGTGGCCATGCATGGCGCGACCACCGGGGCCCGAGTGCGTTGCAACAGCGTGCATCCCGGGCAGATCCGCACGCCCATGCTGGAAAACCTGTTTGAGGAAAGCGGGAAACTGATGGGCGTGGCGGCCGAAGAGGTGGAACAACAGTTTTTAAGCCGCATCCCACTGGGGGAATTCGGGGAGCCGGAGGACATTGCCCATATGGTGCTGTTTCTGGCGTCCGACGAGTCAAAACATATCACCGGCGGGCAGTTTGTCGTTGATGGCGGCATGCAGCTCAACGGATAAATTTCAACTCATAAGACAGGGAGAAGGCAATGCGACAGCCGTTGGGGTCCATGATGCAACTGGGATATATTGTTGAAAACCTGGAAGACAGCATGGATCACTGGTCCCGGTATCTGAACACCGGCCCCTTTACGGTGTTTGAGGACTTTCAGGTCAATGATCCCCTGTATCGGGGGCGACCGATGCAGGAAGAAAAGTTCCGTGTGGCCATGGCCTATACGGGCAACATGCTGATCGAACTGATCCAGCAGGTGGGTGCAGCCCCTTCGGTCTATCAGGAAGTGATCCGGCAACGGGGATACGGGTTCCATCACTGGGCCTATATCACCAAAAATTTTGACGACGAGGTGCGGAAATACCGGGATCGGGGCCTGGAGGTTTGTTTTTTCGGTTCGGTGCCGGTGGGTGCCCGTTTTGCCTACATCGACGCCACCGCCGAGGTGGGCAGCATGATCGAGATCATCGAACACGCTGTCTCAGTGGAAGCCTTTTTTAACAGTTTGTAGCGAATTGGCCGTCCCCACCCGGCCAGGCCGGGAAGGACGGAAAGGTTATATTTTCTTCAGCCGGTAGGCGAGTTGGGGCCGGGTAATGCCCAGGCTGCGGGCGGCGGCGGACAGATTGCCATCGGCTTTATCAACGGCGGCCTGTAGGATCTGCCGTTCCAGAACCTCGAGCGAGACATTCTGCTCAACGATATGATCTGCAATTTCCCGATAATTCTGGCCGGACATGCCGTATGCGCCCAGGCAGTCTTCCGCGGTTGCATTCAGGCTGCCGTCCCGGTTGAGACCAAGCATAGAAATGGAAAAATCCTCGCCACAGGTAAACAGATGGTTGAGGTCAATGGCTCCGTCATCGGGGGCCAGGATCACCCCGCGCTCCACTAGATTTTCCAGTTCCCGGATATTGCCGGGCCAATCATAATTGAGAAAACCGTCAATGGCGCGTGAGGTAAACCCCTTGATGCTTTTGCCGTATTTTTTGCTGTATTTCTGCAAGAAATGGTTCATGAGCAGGGGGATGTCCGCCTTGCGGTCCCTAAGCGGCGGAATATGAATAGGAAACACGTTCAGGCGGAAATACAGATCTTCGCGGAATCGCCCGGCTTTCACTTCACTTTTGAGATCCACATTGGTGGCGGCGATAACCCGAATATCAACATGGGTGGTTTTTTTGCTGCCGACCCGCTCGACCTGGTGTTCCTGCAACACTCGCAGTAGCTTCCCTTGGGCGGACAGCGACAGGGTGCCAATTTCATCCAGGAAAATGGTGCCGGTATCGGCGCGTTCAAAACGGCCCGGCCGGGATTCGATGGCACCTGTAAAGGCGCCTTTTTCTACGCCGAACAGCTCCGCCTCCAGAAGGTTTTCCGGAATGGCGGCGCAGTTGACGGCCACATATGGTTCCTTGGCCCTTTTGCTGATTTTCTGGAGGGTGCTGGCGAACATTTCCTTGCCCACCCCGCTTTCGCCGAGAAACAGCACCGTGGCGTCGGTTTCCGCCACTTTGCTTAACATATGGCAGGCCACGTTAAAGGCGGCGGACGCCCCCACCATGTCGGTGGACATAGCCCCCGACAGGGGGCTGCTTATCGGGACTTCTTCCGGCGCCATCACCCGATGGGACGGATTCTGGGCGGTGCGGATCGTTTGGGCGTTGGCAAAAGCCTGGGGCTGCATAAAGGCCAGATCCTCGTCAATATCATTCCATTCGGAAACGGGTTTGCCGATGATCCGGCAATGGCTGTGTCCCATGCCGCGACACTCGACCTCCTTGTAAAAAATGGGGCGCCCCATGAAGACGGACGTATAGCCACTGGCATAACCGATCTGCATCCAGCAAACCGGATCCGCCCCGATACCGTAACTTTCGATATGGGCTTCGTCCTCGATGCTGTCATGCCAGAGAAATTCGCCGTAATAATGGCCTTTTTCCGTATCAGCCTCAAGGCGCACGGGTTCGACATTGACGATGCCTTCCAGGGAATGCAGCTGCGGCCCGACGGCAAAAACGTCAAAAAAGTCTTCTCCGCCCCGCAGCTTGGCGGCCAGTTCCGCATCCTTGGCCCCGGATACATACCCCATGCGTGTCAGCAGCGCCCGCGCCTTGTCCACGCCCAAGGATTCGATCATCTCATTCCTAAGCGCACCAAGGGATGTAGCATGCAGCATCATCATACGCATGTCATCAAGCCAGATACGGCCTTCTTTGGGGGAAAATTTGAGGCGGGCTGACAGATCCTTGAAATCCGGCAGTTCGGGAATAAGTTCTATTTTGTCACTTAAATCTTCCAGCTGTCCCAAGGCGGTTTTGCCGGCATATTTCAGTGTCGTCGTCATACAAGGGCCTCCCTATTTATTATGTGCCCAGGATGATGGGGATCATGATCCGTATCATCCGATCGAGTATAACCGATCCTGTTATTTATATCCTAAATATTCACCAGCTTCATCTGATGATTTCGTCAAATGATCAGGCGAAAAACCGCTTTTTTTGATCATTTCAGAAAGTCGAAAAAACCGGAAATATTTGTTGGGATGACCTGATGACGGGGGGTCTGGCACATGAATTGTCCGGGCAACGCCTTGAAAGTTAACAAATAATTAATCATGGCGGGACAATCGAAGCTTTCAACCTGGCGAGGAGTCAGACCTTTTGGCACAGCCTTTGCAATTTACGTCAGGGCGCGCCGGTCTGACTAACAAAAATAATCGCCGGTAGCAGCAAAAAATATAGGGAGATCACAGAGTGTTTAGGCGCTTTAATGTGAAGACTCGGGGTTGGCCCGGGATCTGTTTATGTCTGTCTTTATTATTTCTCGGGGCCTGTGAAGCCAAACTGGATCTGTCCGGGGTGGAAGCCGAAAAGCAACGGACGACAACCCGCTATGACCAGTTTCTGGCGGCTGCCGCCAATGAGCGGGTTTCTGTCGTTGTCGGGATGCGGGGTGTCGTGTTGACGTCCTCTGATGCCGGGTATAGCTGGCAGCGACATATAATTTCCAGCACAACTGCCGTTCGCCATCCAGCCCTGATTGATGTGGAAGTCTGTCCGGACCGGACCTTTATCGCGCTGGACGCGGACCGGAAAATATGGTCTTCCGATGCTACGGGGGCGACATGGACGCCGGTAACGATTGAGACGACCGAGGAAGTCGTTGACCTTGCCTGTGATCCGGCGGGGAATTACTGGGTCGTGGGCAGTTTTTCTCTGATCCTCAAAAGCGCTGATCGTGGCGCCACATGGCAGGATCTGTCCATCGGCGAGGATGCCATGTTTTCCCGCATTCAGTTTCTCTCCTCTCAGGATGCGGTGATTACCGGTGAGTTCGGGGTGGTGTATGTGACGACGGACAGTGGGCAGTCGTGGGTCTCACGCGGGCCGGTACCCGGCGAATTCTATTCGGCAGCCAGTCATTTCAGGACCCCTGAGGAAGGCTGGGTCGGCGGCTTGCAGGGAGTAGTGTTTCATACTTCTGATGGCGGGCGGAACTGGTCCCGCCAGGCAACTGATACACTCTCTCCCCTCTATAACTTCCTGGAAGTTCAACAAAGTCTTTATGCGCTCGGCGATCAGGGAACCATCCTGAAATATGCGGATGGGCACTGGCAAAAAATGAATGCACCGGGGCTGGGATTCGGCTATCTGCGCGCGGGTCTGCCGGTGGGACCGGAACAGTTTGTCGTAGCGGGAGGCAATGGCCTGATCCGGCGTGTTCCATAACGGGATGGCCATAGAGAAACGGCCCCGTAAGCCCGGGCCACGCCACGATCCGGCCAGAACGGGTGCCCCCTCAAAATTCTCAAGACCACAGATAGGGATGTCATATGTCTAGGTTTACCCATTTCCTGAAAGATATCGACGATCATATTTTTGCGTATCCCAAGCTGATTCTTGGGCTGCTGCTGGCGATCACGGTCTTTTTTGCGGTCCAGATTCCGGCCGTGAAAATGTATTCCGATTTCGCCGACCTGCTGCCCCAGGAACATCCCTATATTCAGCTGCATAATGATATCCGCGACAATTTCGGCGGGGCCAATGTGGTGGTGGTCGGCATCGAGGTGGAAGAGGGGACTATCTTTACCAATGAAACGCTGGCCCTAATCCATCGCCTGACCCAGGCGGTGGATAATCTGCCGGGCATTAACCACAACCTGGTTTCAAGTCTGACCCACCGGACCACGCGCAAGGTCTGGCTGTCGGAAGAAGGCTCGGTGCTTTCGGAACCTTATTATGATCCGACCAAAAAGCCGGTTCTGAACGCAGTGGAACTGGAAGAGCTTAAAACGGCGGTATTGGCCAATCCGCGGGTTTACGGCCTGATGGTCTCCCCGGATCTGAAATCCGCCCTGATCAAGGGCCAGTTGAATGAAGGGGCCCTGGATTATGAGAAAACCTTTGAACAAATTCAGCAGTTTCGTGACCGTGAACAGATGGACGGGGTGAAAATTCATGTCACCGGCCAGCCGGTGCTGGTGGGGTGGGTTTATACTTATATTCCGCAGATTGTTCAGATCTTCCTGTTTACCATTCTGTTCATGTTTGTGTTGCTGGTGGTGTATTTCCGGCGCCTGTACGGGGTGTTGATCCCGATGATCGGGATTGCCATTTCCTCCATCTGGGGCATCGGGATCCTGTCCTTGCTGGGGTATAATCTGGATCCGCTGACCCTGGTGATTCCGTTTCTGATTTCGGCCCGCGCCATGTCGCACGGCATTCAGCTGGTGGAGAGGTATTACGGGGAGCTGGCGCTGGAAGGCAACAGCCGGACCGCTGCCCGCAAGACCTTCGACAGTCTGTTTCGTCCGGGATCCCTGGGCGTGGTGTCCGATGCGGTGGGGTTGCTGCTGATTTCCCTGGGTTCTATCCCCATCAATACCAAATTGTCCTATTATGCGTCCCTGTGGGCCATATGCGTCATTCTCAATGTGTTGTTGATGGTGCCCTTGCTGCTGTCAGTACTGCCGCAGCCGCGCAACATCAACATCAAACACGGTTGGATCCAGAAGCTTCTGTCCAGGATCGGTTTTGTGGTGTCTGCGCGCGCCGGGGCCGTCGGTATTCTGGGAGTGGCGGTGTTGTGTTTCCTGATCGGCGGGTATGGCAGTTCATTTGTCCAGATCGGCGAATCCGAGCCGGGCAGTCCGCTGCTTTATCCCGATCATGACTACAACTTGTCCTCCAAGGCGATCAATACAAGTTTCCCAGGGTCCGAGGAACTCTATATTGTTGCCAGAACCCAGGAAAAGGGCGGCCTGAAAAATCCTGATGTGATAAGGGCCCTTGAGGATTTTCAGGCCCATATGCTGAATGATCCGGAACTGGGCGGGGCCAAGGGACTGCCGGATCTGGTCAAGCAGATGAATCGCCTGCTGCACAACAATGATCCCCGGTACAGCCAGGTGCCCCATGAGGATTATTATGTGGGCGGGTTGATGTTCGCCTATATGGCCTCAAGCCCGATCCCCGGCGCCCTCAAGGAATTTGTCAATCCCGAAGAAACGGACGCCAATATGGTCTTTTTCTACAAGGACCACCAAGGGGGTACGATCCGGCGCGCCATTCATATGGTGAAGGACTGGATCGCGGAAAAAGGCGATGCGGTGGAAGGGTTAAGCTTCCATCTTGCCGGGGGCATCATCGGCGTGACGGCGGCCATTAATGAAGCGGTTTTTGAGACCAACCGGATCGTCATCCCGCTTGTGCTGGGACTGATTTTCCTGTTCGTCACCTTCTTTTACGGCTCGCTTCATGCCGGCTGGCTCATGTTCCTGGCGATGTCTTTCGCCACCATTTTAAGCTACGGCTATATGGGGGCCATGAAGATTGGCATCAATGTGAACACGGTCCCGATCATTGCGGTCGGGATCGGGGTTGGCATCGACTATTCCATTTACATTATGGATCGTATCCGTGAGGAAATGCTGCGCTGCCGGTCCCTTCAGGAAGCGGTCATCCGGGCCATCAGCACCACGGGACTTGCGGTCTGCGTGACGGCTGGGGCGCTGATCCTGGGGGTGGTCATGTGGGTGTTCCTGTCGGATCTGCGCTTCCAGTCGGATGCGGCGTTGTTGCTGGTGATGATGCTGATCTTCAATATGGTGGCGGCCCTGTTTGTGGTGCCCAGCTGGATCACTCTCTTCAAACCCAAATTTATCACCGACATTGAATTGGTGGACGGCGTGATTGCCGAACGGGCCGCTGTGGAGACGGCGGAATAGAAAACTGAACAGAAGGGGGAGCTGTATCAGGATGAATTGTCTGTTGATCTTTTTTTGCAAAGTGGGAGGACCTGAATGAATACAACATATCGAAAATGGCAAAAGTGGGGGGGTGTGGCGCTGGCGTCAACCTTGTCCCTGATTGGCGCCACCGGGGCCGGGGCGTATACGTCTGCGGATGGCACCTTCGAACTCTATGGTTTTGTGGAAAACGCCACTTTTCTGCGCAAGGACCGGGGATTATCAAAGTTCCGCAATACCGTGCAGTTGGAAATGAGCAAACAGTTCAATACCGGGGACTTCTTTTCCAGCCTGTCGCTCAATGCCACGCTTCGGGCCTCCTATGACGGGGTTTATGATCTTAATAGCGATGAGTTCGGCAGTGATGCCGGCGGTCCCATCATGCTGGAAAGCACCTTCAGCGGCGGCCCGTCCGCCGTACCCCATGGCGGGGGCATCGTTTCTACGGGGCTGGCGTTTTTCGGGTTTGATACGGCGGCCAATCCCAATGACGGGTTGATGGTTCTGGGCAGCGACACCCATGAAACGGCCGGCGGTGTTGCCTTCGGGGTGCCGGTGCGGCCCTGTGATGTGGACAATCGCGGCTGCCTCGCCGGATATATGGATGCGTCCCTGGATGAATTGCGGTTTCCCGAATTCAACGACCGTCTGGATTTTCTGCGGGAATTTTATCTGGACGGCAACATTCCCTTCGATAATGGCAATGAGCTGAACATCCGGCTGGGCCGCCAGCAGGTGGTCTGGGGACGGACCGATCTGTTCCGGGTGCTGGATGTAATCAACCCGGTGGATTATTCCCGTCACAATATTTATGACGAACTGGAAGACATTCGTATCCCCCAGTGGATGCTGGCGATGGAATATCGCATGGGAGCCACAGGTGGGTTTGAAGACCTGAATCTGAGCCTGGTCTGGAATTTTGATAAATTCCGGCCCAGTAATCTGGGACAGGCCGGCACGCCGTATCAGATCCTGGGTGCGGGAAGTTTCTTCCGCGGCATGAAAAACTGCTGGGACAACGGCTGTACCGTGGCCAATTTCGCTGGCCTGCCTGTGCCGGATACCACGGGGCTTGCGGCCACCGACTTTCCGGCCGGTTCCATCGGCATCCGTCAGGTCAATCTGCCGGAATGGGAACTGGATAACACCCAGCTCGGCGTCAAGGTGGAAGGGGTACTGAGCGGGGTCGGTTTCTCGCTGAATTATCTGACTTATCTGAGCCAGCTGCCGTCCCTGCATGGGGGGGCGGTGGGCCCCGAAGCGTTCAATGCCTTTACCGGGGAAGTCCGGCAATGGCCCTATCTGATCGCGTTCGATATTGAATTTCCACGCATTCACCTGTTTGGCGGATCGCTGGATCTGTATATGGACAGCATCAAATCGGTCTTCCGGATTGAAGCAGCCTATACCACCGGTGAAGAATTTGCCAACACCCTGCGGCCCGAGCTGTTTTCCGAATCCGATGTGCTGCGGTACGTCATCGGCTGGGACCGGGACACCTTCATCCCATTCCTGAACGAGGACAAGGCCTTCCTGCTGTCAGCGCAGATTTTCGGTCAGCATATTCTGGATCATGAACTGGAAGAGACGGCGGGGTCTCTGGCCGGTGTGCCGGGATTTGGCAAGGCAGGGATTCCGGACTGGAAAGACAACTGGATTGCCACCTTCCTGATCAAGGGCTGGTGGAACCAGAACCGGCTCAGCCCACAGATCATCGCCGCGTATGACTTCCGGGCTCAGACCGCCGTGCTGGCGCCCTCTGTGGACTGGCTGATCGACGACAACTGGCGTCTGATTGTCGGGGCAAATTTCAAATTCGGGGCCGGTGCCAAGTCCTTTGATGATTGCCGTAGCTGTAACCCCTGGCCGCCTTTTACGGCAAGCCCGCTTCATGCGGACCCGACCCAACCGGGATCTGTGGGGCTTTCCGGGTTCGAACCTCTGGGCCGGTTCCGCGCCGGTCCCATCGGCATGGCCGAAGCAGAGGACGAGATTCAGATCACGTTGCGGTATCGCTTCTGACCGGCATTTCCCGGACATGACAATTGATTAGGTGAAAGGATGACAACATGAAACGAAAAGTCATGAAAAGAACAGCACTAACGGCCGTTGCGGCATTAAGCCTCGGACTGGGGGCCGTGAACGCTCCGGCGGCGGATATGAAGGATGTGGAAAACAGTTTCTATCCCTATAAAAACGGGGTGCCCACCTATGAGGGGCTTGAAGCCGGCATGACCATCACCCAGGCCAATGTGGAACAGTTCAAGGAAGTCCTTGATGAAGGCATGTATGAATTCATCAAGCGCGGCTGGACCGAAATGAAGGTGGGGGAAACCTTCGCCCTGACATTGAACCAGGGGTATATTGACGCCACCGTTGCGGGTCTGAACAAGGTCAGCCTGGGCGACAGTCCCGGGCAGATCAACGGCTATGTGGCGGGCCGGCCCTTTCCCGAGGAGCCGGAGCTCAACGACCCGCGCGCGGGGGAGAAACTGGCCTGGAATTATAAATATGGCTATAACTGGGGCGACAATGCTGCAATTTATCCCTTTTACTGGAAATTTCGCGATCTCAAATCCGGGAAGATTGAACGGACCATCAAGTTCAATTTCCATTTTCTTAATTTGAAGCACCGGGTTGTCAATGATCCGAAACCGGACCTGCCGAATAATCCGGGGGAACTGTTCCGGGCCATTTACGTGCAGGCGCTGGAGCCGTTCGATGTGCGCAATACCCAGCTTCTGATTCATCGTTATGAAGATGATCTGAAACGGGATGATGCCTGGCTGTATCTGGGCTTCCAGCGCCGGGTACGCCGCCTGTCCAGCGGCCAGACCACGGATTCCTTCTTGGGATCTGACCTGATGATTGAGGATTTCGAAGGCTATAACGGCCGGATTTCGGACATGAAATGGACCTATAAGGGCACCAAAAATATCCTGTTGCCGTTCTACAAACATAACGAGCTGACCCTGAGCGAAGATCATAAGGAAAGCGACGGTTATCAGTTTGTGGAATTTGGCGGTCAGGGCGGGTGTTTCCCCAACATCACCTGGCAGTTGCGCAAGGTGTATATCCTGGAATCCCAACCGGTGGATCCCAACCACCCGATCAGCAAGCGGGTGCATTATGTGGATGCGGAAACCTTTACCCTGCCGAGGACGGTAATCTATGACCGCAAGGGGGATTTGTGGAAAACCTTTGTGATCGGTCAGGCACATCCGGATTACCACCTGCCGAAAAACAAAGGCAGCGGCGTGTCCATCGACGACAGCTTCATGATGCTGGACGTGCAGGGCGAACACTGCACCACCGGCCAGTTTAAGGGACAGGTGGACCCGGCGCTCAATCCGCGCAGCAAGTTTACCGTACAAAATCTGCGTGTGACCGGGAAATAAACCGTTTGGGCCGGATGGGGGTGCTCATCCGGCCGTTATTTTCAACAGGAGAAGAGCCATGCCCGAGCCAGCCGACGTCAAAGTCTATTTCAATTTCCGCAGTCCCTATTGTTATCTGGTGTCAAAGTCTCTTTTTGCGGTTTTTGAAGATTATCACACCCGACTGGTGTGGCGTCCCTTGGGCGGATGGTCGGGACGGTCCAGCCCCGAACGGGCCAAGGTCAAGATCCCCATTACCCGCCAGGATGTGGAACGTCATACCCGGAAGCTGGGCATTCCTTTTACACCACCGCCGCTGGAAACAGACCCGACGCTTGCGGCCATGGTCTCGCTGGCGGCGGAGCAGGAAGGGCTGCTCAAACCCTATGTGATCGAGGTGATGCGCAAGGAATGGGCCGAAGGCCGTAACATTGGCGAAATCGAGGTATTGATGGAAGTGGGCGAGGAAATCGGTCTGGGGCGCGGCGTGATCCAGCGGGCATCCCAGAATTCGGACTATGCCGCAATCCTTGAACGGAACTGGCAGGAGGCGCAGGCGGACCACGTTATGGGGGTGCCGTCCTTTGTGGTGGGGGATCAGGTG
This sequence comes from Luteithermobacter gelatinilyticus, assembly GCF_005849285.1. NCBI lineage: Bacteria > Pseudomonadati > Pseudomonadota > Alphaproteobacteria > Emcibacterales > Emcibacteraceae > Luteithermobacter > Luteithermobacter gelatinilyticus. The sequence continues at coordinate 257,895 of NZ_CP040517.1, forward strand.
TTCTGGGGCAATGACCGGGTGCATTTTTTGCGCGATCATCTGCATGAGCTGAGACTGCGGCGGATATAGGGGGCGCCAATGTTCAGGCTTTTTCACCGCCCGGATTGTCCGTTCTGCTGGAAAGTCAGAATCGCTCTTTATGAGCTGAACCTGCCTTTTCAGGAAACCTTGGTGACGTTGGGGGAAAAACATCCTGAGGTTCTGGCGCTTAATCCCAATGGCACGGTGCCCGTATTGATCACAGATGACGGGACCGTGTTATGGGAGTCCGCCGCCATACTGGAATATCTGGTGGATCATGTGCAGGACAACGGGGCGGCCCAGACCCTGCTTGTCGGGAGTGCTGCCGAAAAAGCCGAAATTCGTCAGATCCATATTTTTTCAGATAATCACTTGGGCAAGGCGGTGTTTCCGTTGATCCGCCACCGACGGGAAAATCCTGGCCGGGAGGCGGACCCGCACATCTTTGAACGGGCCCGGCTGGCTTGGCATGAAAATCTGGGTGTTCTGGAAAAAGCGCTGCGGCATCGCCCGTTTTTTGGCGGGGAGACATTTTCGTGTGCCGATTGTGCCTTGGTCCCGCGGGTGACGCTTGCGGAAGTCTACGGATTGCCCTTTGCCAAGGAAATGCCACAGCTCAAAACATGGTATGCGCGTGTCGGCTCACGTCCGTCGGTGCAGGCGGCGCGACCGGCCCGTTTTCCGGGGATTGACGATTTCATAAAACCTGTTTCCGGGAAAATTTGATGATTTGATCAATCAGAGCCACGAGGGTGCGGTGCTTCTCTATGGTAGGAAAAAATAAATCAATAAAATCAATTAATTGGATTTGTTTATAGAGATTTTTCAAGACTGGCACGCTCTTTGCTGAGGCAAGGAGCAGGGAAGCAAAACAAAAAACTGGGAGACCATGATGGGTAGTTTGCCCTTTGAGGAGAGAGACCGCCTCATTGACTATGAGAAAACCGCCAGGATCACCGGCATCCGTAAGGGTCGCTTTATCGAATTTGATTATACGGTGGGCGCCCCTGAGCTGACCGTTGAGCTGGTCATGCCTCTTTCTGCTTTCCGGGAGTTTTGTGACCTGAACCATGTGCATACGGTGACAACGGAAGCCACTATTCGCAAAGACTATGAGCAACTGATCTGGCGCGAAAGCCACGGCGGAAATGTGTTCCTGTCGAGATAAGGAGACTTCATGTGAGCTTAGATATTAAAACCAATGTCATTGAACCCCGCCGGCAGACCTATGCCCATGTGGCGCAGCGGCTGGGGGCGGACAAGCCGGCCAGTCGGTATCAGGAGGCTACCTGGGATGTGCAGGCGACGGCAAATTTTCATTACCGGCCCACCTGGGCGCCGGAGCGGGAACTGTATGATGTCCGCCTGACCGCCATCCAGATGGACGACTGGTATCGGTTCAATGATCCGCGCCAGTTTTATTACGGCACCTATACTATGGCCCGGAACAAAATGATGGAAACCGAAGAGGCCAATTTCAAATTTGTTGAAAAACGCGGCCTTCTGGACCAGATGGATGATAACTGGAAGGAAAAAGTCGCATTTTTCCTGTTGCCGCTGCGCCATTATGAATGGGGCGGCAACATGAATGGCTGCAATGCTTCCGACAAATCTTACGGTACGGCGATCAACCAGGTTCTTCTTTATGCGGGCATGGATCGTCTGGGCATCGCCCAGATCATCAGCCGGATCGGGCTGCTGTTGGACGGCAATTCCGGCGACAGTCTGACGGCCGCCAAAACCTTCTGGATGGAGGATGAACGTTGGCAGCCTTTGCGCCGGCTGGTGGAGGACAGCCTGGTGATCGACGACTGGTTTGAGCAGGCCGTGGCCCAGTTTTTCTGTATGGACGGCGTGGTTTTCCCGCTGGTCTATGATCATTTCGATCAGGAAAATGCACGCCACGGCGGCGCGGCCTTGTCCATGCTGAATGAGTTCATGATCGACTGGTACGCCGATGAAATGAAATGGGTTGACCGGCTCTTGAAGGTCACCGCGGCGGAAAATGCGGCGAATGCCGAACTTCTGACAAGCTGGGTTCAGACGTGGGGCGAACGGGCGCTGGAAGCCGCGCGGCCTCTCGCCTTTCATGTCCTGGGCGACAGAGCGGAAACTGTCCTTGAAGACATCAAAGCGGCGCTGCACACCCGTGCGCGCAAAGTCGGCCTTGCCCCTTGGGGAGATTCACAATGAGCAGAACTGTATCCATTACCTTGCAGAATAACGACGACGCCCGCCCGATTATCGAGGCCATTGAAGAGGATAACCCCGACGCCACGGTCAACGTTTACCCGGCTATGGTCAAGATCGACTGTGCTGGTCGTCTGATCGTCCGCCAGTCCACGGTGGAGGAAAAACTCGGTCGGGACTGGGATGTACAGGAACTTCATCTCAGCGTCATCAGCCTGGCGGGCAATGTGGATGAAGAGGATGAATATCTGGAATTGAGCTGGGGGTAAAGCCGTCCAGCCGCCGCCTCACCGGAAACATGCCGGAGATATAGGGAATTTACGGAGATAAATATGACACAGAAAAAGGCGAAAAAACTCGGTCTCAAACAGCGTTACGCCCTGATGACCCGCGGGCTGGACTGGGAAACCACCTATCAGCCCATGGACAAGGTCTATCCCTATGACACCTATGAGGGCATCATCATTAATGATTGGGACGCTTGGGAGGATCCGTTCCGCCTGACCATGGACGCCTACTGGAAATTTCAGTCGGAAAAAGAACGCAAACTCTATGCGGTGATTGACAGCTTTGCCCAGAATAACGGCCATCTGGGCATTACCGATGCCCGGTATGTTAATGCCATCAAGTTGTTTCTGACCGGGGTCTCTCCCCTGGAATATCAAGCGTCCCGGGGCTTTACCCATGTGGGTCGGCATTTTCGCGGTGCCGGCGCCCGGGTCGCCTGCCAGATGCAGGCGATTGATGAACTGCGCCATGTGCAGACCCAGATCCACGCCATGAGTCATTACAATAAATTTTTTGATGGCATGCACAGCGGGCCGTATATGCATGACCGGGTGTGGTATCTGTCTGTGCCCAAATCCTTCTTTGATGATGCCCGCACGGCAGGGCCGTTCGAATTCCTGACCGCCATTTCCTTCAGTTTTGAATATGTGCTGACCAATCTTTTGTTTGTGCCGTTCATGTCCGGGGCGGCCTATAACGGCGATATGGCCACGGTGACCTTCGGCTTTTCGGCCCAGTCCGATGAAGCGCGGCACATGACATTGGGGCTGGAGATCATCAAATTCATGCTGGAACAGGATGAACGCAACATCCCCATTGTCCAGCGCTGGATCGACAAATGGTTCTGGCGCGGCACACGTTTGCTGGCGCTGGTGGGCATGATGATGGATTATATGCTGCCCAAACGCATCATGTCCTGGAAAGAAGCCTGGGAGATTTATTTTGTTGAAGCTGGCGGCGCCCTGTTTGAGGATCTGTCCCGGTACGGCATCAAACCCCCCAAATTTGCCGAACTCGCCACCCGTGAGGCGGAACATATCAGCCATCAGGCCTGGGGTATTTTTTACAACTACACCCATGCCGCCGGATTCCATACCTGGATCCCTACGGATGAAGAACTCGACTGGCTGTCCGAAAAATATCCCAACACCTTTGACCGCTATTACCGGCCGCGATTTGAATACTGGCGGGAACAGGAAAAGGCCGGCAAGCGGTTCTACAACAATACCCTGCCGATGTTGTGTCAGGTCTGCCAGATTCCGATGGGCTTTACCGAAATGGATGACCCCGGCACCATTTCGTTCCGCAGTTCCACCTATAAGGGGGAAACCTATCACAGCTGTTCGGATGGCTGTAAGGAGATTTTCGACCATGAGCCGGAAAAATATGTGCAGGCCTGGTTGCCGGTGCATCAGATTTACCAGGGCAACTGTGGCGGCGCCGATATCGAGGATGTGTTGAAGTGGTATCACCTCAATCTGGGCGCCGACAATCTGGATTATAACGGCTCGCCGGAACAGAAGCTCTGGGAAGAATGGCAGGCCGCGCGGGTCAGAGCCGCCGGGTGAACGGAACCCGGGACGAGATTTGAACGCCGGGGGAAAACATCCCCCGGATAACCGGAATACAGGAGAGGCTGATGTCTGTGAAAGCCATTGGGACATACGAATTCGAAACACTGGATGGCCAGGAAAAATTCCACGGCAATCAACTGGTTTATATCAACTGGGAACGTCATCTGATGTTTTGTTCCCCCGTCTGTCTGCCCTTGCCGCCGGAACTGCCCTTCGGCGCGCTGGTGGATGAGGTTCTGCCCGGCATATATAGCCAGCATCCGGATTTTGAAAAGATTGACTGGGCAGCGGTGAGCTGGCAGCACAACAATGATCCCTTTACCCCCGATCCGCAAAAATCGCTGGCAGAAAACGGCATTACCCATAAGGACGTGTTGCGTTTCACGACGCCGGGCCTTGACGGTATAAAAGGGAGCGGTTCCTGATGACCTGGCAGTTGACCATAGAACCCATTGGCGAAGTGGTCGAGGTTGAAGAGGGCCAGACCATTCTGGATGCCTGTCTTCGGGCGGGGATTTATATTCCCTATCAGTGCAGCCACGGCCTGTGCAGCACCTGCAAGGTGGATGTGCTTGAAGGGGAGGTGAATCTGGGGGAGGCGTCGCCCTTTGCATTGATGGACTTCGAACGGGATGAAGGCAAGGCTCTGGCCTGTTGCTGTACCCTGGAAAGTGATGCGGTGATTGAGGCGGATATTGAAGAGGATGAAGACGCCCGTTACCTGCCCATTGGGGATTATACTGGTACCGTGTCCAGCATTACCGACCTGACGCCGGACATTAAAGGCATCAGGATTGCCCTGGAGGGATCGGGCCTGGAGTTCCAGGCCGGGCAATATATCCAGCTTGACATTCCGGGGGTTGAGGGGGCGCGGGCGTTCTCGATCGCCAATCCCCCACAGCACAATATGGAAATCGAACTGCATGTGCGTTTGGTGCCTGCTGGTGCGGGGACCACGTATCTGCATGAGCGTTTGAAAGTCGGCGACCGGCTGACCTTTTCCGGGCCCTATGGGCAGTTTTTTGTCCGCAAGTCACAGCAAAAACCGATGATTTTCATTGCTGGCGGGTCGGGGCTGTCCAGTCCCAAGTCAATGATCGAGGATGTGCTGGCCGAAGGCACGGATCAGAAAATCTACCTGTTTCACGGGGTCAGAGCCAGATGTGATCTGTATTACGAGGCGTATTTCCGGGAATTGGCCCAGCAGCATGACAATTTCACCTATATCCCGGCACTTTCGGAAATGGCGCCTGATGATGACTGGCAAGGCGAGACGGGGTTTATCCATGAGGTGGCAGAGCGTTTCTTCGGAGGGGAGTTCAAGGGCCATCAGGCTTATCTGTGCGGCCCACCGCCGATGATCGAGGCGTCCATTCGTGTGCTGATGAAAGGACGCCTGTTTGAGAAGGATATCTACATGGAAAAGTTTCTGACCCGGGAAGACGGGCAGGAAACCAAAAAGTCCCCCTTGTTCAAAAGGATCTGACATGGCGTCCAATGCGGATTTTCAGATTGCTATCGAAGGGGTCAGGGAAAAAATTCCGTGCCCTCGGGACCGTTCGGTCCTGGTGGCGATGGAGGCCCGGGGGCTGGCCCGCATTCCCGTGGGATGCCGGGGCGGCGGCTGTGGCATCTGCAAGATCAGGGTTGTTTCGGGCGATTATCGGACGGGCCGGATGGCCGCCTGTCATGTCACCGAGGAAGAGCGCCGACAGGGTTATGTGCTGGCCTGCCGGCTTTATCCGAACAGTGATCTGATCATTCGTCTCAGAACCAAGAACCGGGGGGTGATCACCCCGGCGCTGTTAGGGAAACACGGAACAGGGAACGTTAGCTAAAGGAGAACAGAAATGGCAATGACGGGAGTTTTACGTCCGGGGTTCGCCCAGATCAGGGTGCTGGACATGGCGGAGGCGCTGGTTCATTACCGGGACCGGATCGGTCTTGATGTGGTCAGTACCGGCGAGGATGGCCGGGTGTACCTCAAGGCCTATGATGAATTTGACCGCCACAGTATCGTTTTGCGGGAGGCGGATACGGCGGGCCTTGACGTGATGGCGTTCAAGGTGGTGGACGAGGCAACGCTGAAGGAACTGGAGCAAAAGCTCACCAACGAAGGCATGGATGTCAGCCATATCCCCGCCGGCGAACAACCCGGCGTCGGCCGGCGCATCAGTTTCCGGGCGCCCACCGGGCACCGGTTTGACTTATATGCGGAAATGGAGTTGTCCGATAAAGGGCCGATGACCAGCAACCCCGATGTGGTTCAGGAGGACCTGCGGGGCATGAAGGCCATCCGTTTCGACCATTGCCTGCTGTATGGCGGGGATATCGACGGCACCAAACGGGTCTTTGAAAACGCCCTCGGGTTCAGGATGTCGGAATGTGTACGGGACGAGAATGGTATGCTGATTGCCATATTTCTGACCTGTAGCACCAAAGCCCATGACCTGGCGCTGGTGCGCCATGAGGAGGACGGCAAACTGCACCATGTTTCTTTCCTAGTGGAAGACTGGACCGCCCTCAGGGATGCGGCCGACATTATGACCCGATATGACATTTCCGTGGATATCGGTCCGACCCGTCACGGCATCACCCGCGGCCAGACCATTTATTTCTTTGATCCCAGCGGCAATCGTAACGAGGTGTTCGCCGGCGGATATGACTATTATCCCGACAATCCGCTCCGGGAATGGAAACTCGATGAAGTCGGCAAGGCGATTTTCTATTACGAACGCCAGTTGAACGATCGCTTTATGACAGTAGTTACCTAAAAATCGTCTGACTACAGCGGGCTGGTTTCCGGCCGCAGGCCCAGGCCGGGCCGGAGACCAGCCAACTTTTTGAACAACAACCCCATATTACAGGAACAAGCCATGTCTTATAAAGCCATGTCACATAGGGACGTTCTGCATTTTATCAATGGCGAATATACCCCTGGGACCTCCGGCCTGACATTTGAGAATATCTGCCCGGTGGACGGGCAGGTGATCGGCCGGGTGCATGAAGGCAAGCGGGATGAAGTGGATGCGGCGGTACAGGCGGCTCGAGCGGCGCTTAAGGGGCCGTGGGGACGCATGAGCATGGCGGAGCGGGGAGAGATTCTGCACCGGGTGGCGGATGGAATCACGGCCCGGTTTGACGAATTTCTTGAGGCCGAGTGCCTGGATACCGGCAAACCGCGCAGCTTGGCCAGCCATATCGACATTCCCCGCGGGGCAGCCAATTTCAAGATTTTTGCCGATCTGGTGAAAAATGTGCCGGAGGAAAGTTTTCATCTGGCGACCCCGGACGGCGCCGGCGCCCAGAATTATGGCATCCGGGTGCCAAAAGGCGTGATCGGGGTGATTTCACCCTGGAATTTGCCGCTGTTGCTGATGACCTGGAAGGTGGGGCCGGCACTGGCCTGCGGCAATACGGTGGTGGTCAAACCTTCCGAGGAAACGCCGCTGACCACGGCGCTTCTTGGGGAGGTGATGAATGACGCCGGAGTCCCCAAGGGGGTTTATAACGTGGTGCACGGGTTTGGCCCGGACAGTGCCGGCGCGTATCTGACGGAGCATCCCGGTGTGGACGCCATCACTTTTACCGGCGAGACCCGGACCGGCACGGCCATTATGAAAGCAGCGGCAGTAGGTGTGCGTGACGTGTCCTTTGAACTGGGCGGCAAGAACCCGGCCATTGTGTTTGCGGACTGTGATCTGGACAAGGCGATTGAGGGGACCATGCGGTCGGTATTTGCCAATTGTGGCCAAGTCTGTCTGGGTACCGAACGGGTTTTTGTGGAACGCCCGATTTTTGATGAATTTGTGGCCCGCCTCAGGCAGGGGGCCGAAGGTCTGAAACTGGGGCGTCCTGAAGATGAAACGGTGAATATGGGGCCGTTGATCAGTAAGGAACATCAAAAGAAAGTGTTGGGATATTACGATCTGGCCCGCGAGCTCGGGGCGACGGTGGTGACCGGCGGCGGTGTGCCGGACATGCCCGAAGATCTGCGCGGCGGGGCCTGGGTGGAGCCCACCATCTGGACCGGTCTTGGTGATGACAGCCCGATCATGAAGGAAGAAATTTTCGGCCCCTGCTGCCATATCAGCCCGTTCGATAGTGAAGAGGAAGTCATCGAACGCGCCAATGACACGGTTTATGGCCTGGCGTCGGCGGTATGGACCGAAAATATGTCCCGCGGCCATCGGGTGGCGGCGCAGATCGAGTGTGGGATTTGTTGGGTCAATAGCTGGTTCCTGCGGGATCTGAGGACCGCTTTCGGCGGCAGCAAGCAATCCGGGATCGGTCGTGAGGGCGGGGTGCACAGTCTGGAATTCTATACCGAACTGAGAAACATTTGTGTGAAGCTTTGAGGATAACATGACAGTGGAAACAGAAGAGATTGAATGCGCAGCGGCGCAGTTGCGTTCGGCGCAGGCGTCGGGCACACCCTGTGCGCCCTTGCGGGACTATGTTGCGGCGGATGATATTGACGCGGGCTATGCGATTCAGGACCTCAACACGGAACATGCCTTGGCGCAGGGGCGGCGTCTGGTGGGCCGCAAGATCGGGCTCACGTCACGGGCGGTGCAGGGACAGCTGGGCGTGAGCCAGCCGGATTTCGGCATGTTGTTTGAGGATATGGCTTATGCGGACGGCGAAGAGGTGCCGCTCAGCCGGCTGTTGCAGCCCAAAGTGGAGGGAGAGGTGGCCTTTGTTCTCAACAAGGATCTTGCGGGGGAAGCACTGACCCTGGCGGACGTAATCGGCGCCATTGATTACGCCCTGCCGGCGCTCGAGATTGTCGACAGCCGCATTGCGGACTGGAAAATCAGCATTGCCGACACGGTGGCGGATAATGCCTCTTCGGGGCTGTATGTACTGGGGTCCCGCCCGGTGAGGTTAGGTGATTTTGACCATCGCCTGTGTGGCATGGTGATCGAACATCAGGGGGAGCCGCTATCTACCGGGGCGGGACTGGCATGTCTGGGCAATCCGCTCAACGCCACGCTGTGGCTCGCCCGGGAAATGGTCAGGCGGGATCGCCCGCTTCAGGAAGGGGACACGGTGCTGTCGGGGGCGCTGGGTCCTATGGTCACCGTATCGGGACCGGGGGTGTATGAGCTGCGCATCTCGGGACTGGGAACGGTACAGGCAAGATTTACACAGGATTAGACTGTCATGAACAAGATCAAATGTGCCATTATCGGTTCGGGCAATATCGGGACCGATCTGATGATCAAGATAATACGGACCAGTTCGGTTCTGGAAATGGGGGCCATGGTGGGGGTGGACCCGGCCTCGGACGGGCTCGCCCGGGCCGTGCGTCTGGGGGTGCCGGTGACGTCTGAGGGCATCGAGGGGCTGATGCGGATGCCTGAATGGGCGGACATCCGCATTGTGTTTGATGCCACTTCGGCCTACGCGCATCAGAAGCATGACGAAATCTGCCGGGCGGCGGGTAAGGTTCTGGTGGATCTGACCCCGGCGGCGATCGGCCCTTATACGGTGCCGGTGGTGAATATGGAGGCGCATCTGGACGAACCCAATGTGAATATGGTGACCTGCGGTGGTCAGGCGACCATTCCCATTGTGGCAGCGGTGGCCCAGGTGGCGCCGGTGCATTATGCCGAGATTGTGGCTTCGGTCTCATCCCGGTCGGCGGGACCGGGCACGCGCGCCAATATTGACGAATTCACCCAGACCACGGCCCGCGCCATCGAGGTTGTGGGCGGGGCGAAACGCGGCAAGGCAATCATCATTCTCAACCCGGCGGAACCGCCCATGATCATGCGCGATACGGTGTTTACCCTGTCCGATATGGCGGAGGAAGCGGCGGTGGAAGCCGCGGTTGAAAAAATGGTTCGGCAGGTGCAGTCCTATGTGCCGGGTTATCGGCTGAAGCAGAAGGTGCAGTTTGAACGTTTCGGGTCCAACAATCCGCTGAAAATACCGGGATATGGGGAATTTGAAGGGCTCAAGACGTCGGTGTTTCTGGAAGTGGAGGGCGCGGCCCATTATCTGCCAGCTTATGCGGGCAATCTTGATATTATGACCTCGGCGGCCCTGGGCACCGGGGAGCGTATCGCCCGGCGTAAATTCGCCGTGGCGGCCTGAGGAGAACATCATGACGAAAAACAACACTGCGGTGCCGCCCAAACTCTATATTCAGGATGTGACCCTGCGCGACGGCATGCACGCCATCCGCCATATGTATGGTCTGGACCATGTGCGCCAGATTGCCAAAGCCCTGGACGAGGCCGGGGTAGACGCCATTGAGGTGGCGCATGGGGACGGTTTGGCCGGGTCCAGTTTTAATTACGGTTTCGGGGCCCACACCGATTGGGAGTGGCTGGAGGCGGTGGCCGAGGTTTTGCAACGAGCCACCCTGACCACCTTGTTGCTGCCGGGGATTGGTACCGTCAATGAACTGCGCCGGGCCTATGATCTGGGGGTGCGTTCGGTGCGCATTGCCACTCATTGCACCGAGGCAGATGTGTCAAAACAGCATATCGAAATGGCCCGTGAGATGGGTATGGATACGGTCGGTTTTCTGATGATGAGCCATATGATCGAGCCGGCAAAGCTGGCCGAACAGGCGCAACTGATGGAAAGCTACGGCGCGACCACCATCTATGTGGTGGATTCGGGCGGGGCGCAGAACATGGATGATGTGGCGGCGCGCATGCAGGCCTTTGAGGCGGTGCTGAAGCCCGAAACCCAACGCGGCATCCATGCCCATCATAATCTCAGCCTCGGGGTGGCCAATTCCATTGTGGCCGTCCAGAACGGCGCGGTACGGGTGGATGCGTCGTTGGCCGGCATGGGGGCCGGAGCCGGCAATGCGCCGCTGGAAGTGTTTATTGCTGCCGCCGATCGCTTGGGCTGGGATCATGGCTGTGACCTGTTCAAGCTCATGGATGCGGCGGAAGATCTGGTGCGTCCCCTGCAAGACCGGCCAGTGCGGGTCGATCGGGAAACGCTCAGCCTCGGTTATGCCGGGGTTTACTCTTCTTTCTTGCGCCATGCTGAGACGGCGGCGGAAACCTATGGTCTGGACGTGCGTGAAATCCTGGTGGAACTGGGCCGGCGCAAGATGGTGGGCGGTCAGGAAGACATGATCATTGATGTTGCCCTCGATATTCTCAAGGACAAAGAAAAGGAGAGTGCCTGATGGCCGATCTGGAGGAAATTGCGAAAATTGTTGATGATGCCGCGCGTTATGCGACGGCGATCCCTCAACTGTCTGAGACCGGTTATGATCTTACTCTGGAAGAGGCTTATGAGGTGCAGGCCCTGTCCCTTGCCCGACGTTATGAGCGCGGCGAGCATCAGGTGGGGGTCAAGATGGGTTTTACCAGCCGCGCCAAAATGGTGCAGATGGGGCTGGAGGAGATGATCTGGGGCCGTCTGACCAATACCATGCTCATAGAGGATGGCGGGGAGATCGACCTTGCGGACTATGTGCATCCCCGGGTTGAGCCGGAAGTCTGTTTTCTGCTGAAGAGGCCGCTGGAAGGTATTGTCAGCCCGGCGCAGGCGCTTGAGGCCGTGGAAGCCGTGGCGCCGGCATTGGAAATCATTGACAGCCGGTATGAAAATTTCAAGTTCAATCTGCCGGATGTGGTAGCGGACAATACTTCGACATCGAGTTATGTAGTGGGCCCCTGGTGCCGTCCGGATCTGGAAATTGACAATCTTGGTATGGTGATGACCTTTGACGGTGAGCCGGTTCAGATCGGATCCAGCGCCGCCGTGCTGGGACATCCGGCGCGGGCCCTGGCCGGGGCGGCGCGTCTGGTGGCGGAAGCCGGCGGGCGGCTGGAAGCGGGTTGGGTAGTCATGGCTGGCGGGGCCACCGCGGCCGAGGCGTTGACCCCCGGCGTGCGGGTACGGTTGGAGGCCGAAAAAATGGGCCGGGTCAACTTTTCGGTGAAAGCAGCATAGGCCCGGCGGCAGGCCCAGGAGGGTTTCAGGTGCCGACCCTGAGCGGCGCGACAAGCCCCCGCAAGGCGGCGATGACGCTTAACGCCGTGATCTTGCCGGTACCGGGATTCTCTTCGGTCGGGATATTCTCGATGGTCAGTTCAAACCGGGCGCTGTCCGCATCCACAAAAATAGTGTGGGTGTTGCGATCTTTTGTGGGGTCGGCCCAGATTTCCAGATAGGTTTTGTCCGGCCCCACGCCCGCCAACCCGAGGGCGGCGGCCACATTCACATTGGAGGGAAATTTTTGCGCGCCGTCGCGGGCGGTGCCGGAAAAAATGCGCAACGGTTCATCAAGCGTGGCAATATTAATGTTGTTTTTGACAATATAGTCCGCGCCGGCCAGGGACTTTGGCGGTTTGCGGGTAACCATGCGGACGGAATGAATGGTGCCTTCGGCAGCCGCTCTGACGGCGTCCAGCCCCAAAAGCGCGCCGGTGGCCAAAATGATTTTGCCGCCATTATCCCGGGCCAGGTCGATAACCTCGGGATGAGCCAGCACTGCCGCCCCGCTTACCGTGACGAGGGTTTTTCCGGCTTTCAGGGCCGGGCCGGCGATGTCCATAAAAACAGCCGTCGGGGCACATTCTACAATGATGTCCGCCATTTCGGCCATTTCTTTGGCCGAAACAACAGGCACCGGGGTGGTGAAGTCTGCCATTGTTGCAAGGGCCTTTCCCGGGGTGCGGGTGCAGACCCCGACAAGTGTGAGATGTTCCACGCCCTGGTCTAGGGCCCTGCCCACCGCCTTTCCGATGGTGCCAAATCCGGCTATTCCGACTTTCATGAGTCCGCTCTTCGTAAAGTTCAAGATGAAGGCAGGGGCCGTAAACAGTTCCGAATGACCCTTGCCGGCGTATGATTCTTTTTTATAAATACAAAAATATTTAATTGTGCACAAATTAAAAAGAATGTACTTTGAAAAAATACTCTGATAAAGATGTCAGGAAATTATGCATGGGAAAGCCGGAAAATACGTAAAAAATATACGAATAAAACGATGCGGAAAGAAAAACACTGATGCCGGCCAACTTATATGAAGTTCACATCACGTGATGATGTTATTAGATCGTTAGGAAGAAGAATGGAACTATGGTCTGACTTGCTGCCTCTGGTGGGTATGATGCTGGCGACGGGACTTGTCGGGGGAATTCTGGCCGGTCTTTTGGGGGTCGGGGGCGGTATTGTGATTGTCCCGGTTCTGGAATTGGCTTTGGGCATTTTGGGGGTTGACCCCTCGATCCGGATGCATATTGCCGTGGCCACCTCCTTATCTACCATTATTCCCACCTCTATTTCATCTTCCCGCGCCCATAAAAAGAAAAATTCGGTTGATACCGCCCTGGTCAGAAAGTGGGGGGGCTATGTGTTTCTGGGGGCGGCGTTGGGAAGCTGGCTGGCGGCACAGGTGGACAGTGTTGTTCTGGCAGGGATTTTTGCCACCGTGGCGTTGCTGGTGGCGTTGAAGATGTTATTACCTTTGGGGAACTGGACCATTGCCCGGGATGTGCCCAAGGGCGGTGCGTCCTATCTGGTGCCGACCGGAATTGGTACTGTGTCAAGCATGATGGGAATTGGCGGAGGAACCCTGAGCGTGCCGGTGCTCACGCTGTTGAACCAGCCGATTCACCGGGCGGTGGGATCTGCGGCACTTTTTGGCTTGTTGATCAGCATTCCTGGCACCGTTGGTTTTATGATCAGCGGATATGGCGTGCCCGGGCTGCCGCTGGGCAGCATCGGCTATGTCAATCTTCTGGGATTTATCATTATTTCCCCGGCCACCATTCTGGCCGCCCCTTGGGGAGCGTGGATTGCTCACAGCCTCAGCCAGCGTCATCTGAGTATGCTGTTCGGGTTTTTCCTGCTGATCGTTTCGGCAAGAATGTTTTATCGCACGCTGATGGGGTAACCTTGGTAGGTTTAGAGTGTTTTGCGCATTGAGGGGCGTCATCTACCATGTGTTAGGTTTTCAATTCCGAAGAGCCTGCGTCATCGCGAAACCCGGTAGGGGCGTGGCGATCCATAGACAGCAGTATTGTCCTGTGAATCAGGGATTGCTTCGCTTGTGCTTGCAATAATGACGATGCCATCTTATCAAGAATTTATGCTCCCCGCTTAATCCCGGTCCCGGTTGTGGGCCGGGATCACGCCCCGGATTTGGACTTGTTGAGATATTCCATGGCGTTCACGCTGGAATTGGCGACATGGTTGTGCATCGCTTCAAAGGCCCGGTTCATATCTGCCGCTAGGATGGCGTCCACAATGTCCCGGTGTTCCTGATAGGAGGCTTTCATCCGGTCCCGCACCTTGAAAAACACGCTGCGACGGAAGGGCGCCAGGCGATGCCAGAGATTGGAGGCCATGCCCGTCAGGCTTTCATTGTGGCAGCCCCGATAAATCATGGCATGAAATTCCGCATTGATTGAAGAATAGGTTTTTTCGTCATTCCTTTTCAGTGCCTTGTCAAATTCCTCCAAAAAGCCTTCCAGTTTTTTGCGTTCAAGTGTGCTCATCCGCAACGCCGAGAATTTGGCACAAAGGGCTTCCAGCTCCACCAACGCCTCAAACATATCAGTAAGCTGGTCAATATTCAGGTCGACGACAGTAACCCCCTTGCGGGGTTTGATTTCAACCAGACCGGTTGAGGCCAACTGCCGTAGCGCATCCCGCACGGGGGTGCGGGAGACAGAAAACTGGTTCGCCAGACTTTGTTCCTCGATTTTCTGGCCGGGGGCCAACGTGCCGGAAAGAATTTGTTCCGCAAGCTGCTGGCAAATGGTTTCCGATATGGTTAAATTCATTGAACTGTTCCCTCTCAGTCATTTCAACCCGAAATGAAGCCACACACAAATTCTGGGGATCTACCGTCCCGACGACCAAAATCAGCTAAGCGCCCGATGGGTATGACCTGATCCAGATCCTCTTGTGCAAATAATACTCTCAAAACTGAACACAGTATACAAATAAACACGCTTGTGTTCCAGAGGCAGTATTTTGTTTTGCTAAACCCCCATCCCTGTCGATTATTGAGGTGTTGTTAACAGGAGATCCTGCAAGACATAGCAGGCCGTTCTTGTCAAGACAAGCGGGAACAGGCCCGGGTCAATCTATTCACAATTCACTCTAGAGATCAATCTCGATCACCCCGCCTTCCTGCTTCGCCCGAGAGGAACATAGAATGATATGGGTTGCGCGTTCTTTGGCGGAAAGGACAAAATCCCGGTGTTCCACCTCGCCGGAAACCAGGCCGCATTTACAGACGCCGCATATACCGTCGGAACATTTCATCGGCACATGAATCCCCTGTTCGGCCAGCACGTCTGTAATGCGTTTTTCCGCCGGGACCGGGATGTCGCGCCCGGACCGGACAAGACGAACCGTAAAGCGGTGATTGACATAATCGCCCGTTTCAGGCACGGAAAAATATTCCTTGTGAAGGGCGTCTTCGGGCCAGCCCAGTGCAGAGGCGGTGTCCAGCACGGCGTTCATATACCGATCCGGGCCGCAGGTATAAAGATGAAATCCTTCCTCATAACCCTCAAGCAATTTGTCCAGGTCCGCGCGGCTGCCCTCATCCGAAAAATGCAGATGTACCCGGTCCGCCCAAGGCACCGTGGCAAGATCGGACAGAAAAGCGGCGCTCTGGCGCGAGGCGCAGGAATAATGCAGGGTGAACGCTGCGCCCAAGGCATGAAGCCGATAGGCCATGGCCATCAGCGGCGTGATGCCGATTCCGCCGGCCATCAGCAGGCTTTTCTGGGCGTCCTCCTGGAGCGGAAAATGATTGACCGGCCGGGTGATGAAGACCTTGCGGCCTTCTGTGAAAATGCGATGCAGCAGCTGGGAGCCGCCGGTGCCGCTCTCCTCGCGCAATACGGCGATGCGATATTTTGAGCGGTCCGCCGGATCGCCCGCCAGGGAATAGGACCGGATGAATTCGGGGGCCACGACCACATCCACATGAGCCCCCGCCTCAAAAGCCGGCAGCGATGCCCCATTCAGGGAGGTGAGATCATAGCTGATGATATCTGCTGTCTCTCGTTTGACCTTGGCCACTTTGACCCGCAAGACGGGAGGGGGCCCTGGCGGTAATTTGTATTCATGGGCAAGCCCATCCACCTTGCCGTGGCGCAGCCGGTCCCGGTAGGTTTCGGGAGACAACAGGTCCCGATATGCCTGAATACCTTTTTCCCTGTTCATGGGAAAGGTATAGGGCCAGGGTGGCGGGGCCAGATTGGCCGGATAGACGGCCAGGGTCTGGTCTTCGAATTTCAGGTCCAGATCCGGTTGCAGATCGCGTTTATTCACCTCATGTCGGCTGGGGGCGTAGGGACCTTCGTCTTCCATTTCCAGGTCCCACCACCATTTTTTGACCGGGTTAAGACGGCCGCGGCCTAATGTGTCATCAAGGCGGGCCAGGGTCTTGGCAAGAACCGGGACATGGCTGGCGAGCCAGCGAAAGGGGGCTTCCGCAAACAAACCTTCCAGATTCCATGGACAGGTTTTCATGCAGCGCCCGCACATGGCGCCATTCGGCTGACCGACGCGATACTGGGTGCAGCGCTGGCTGTCGGATTTCCAGATCTCGTAGCCATTGAACATTTTTTTCGGGCCGGCCGTGATGGCGCCGGACGGGCATTCTCGGGCGCATTTGTTGCAGTTGTTGCAGAAATTCTGTAACCCGAAGTCAATCGGCTTGTCATGTTTGAGGGGCATATCCGTGGTAATCACGCCGGATTTGAGGCGGGGGCCCAGAAACGGATTGAGGATCACTTCGCCAATGCGGCTGACTTCCCCCAGGCCGGACAACAGCAGCAACGGCGGTTGCAATACCTCGCCATCCATTACCGAATGCACCCGAGCGGAATAGCCCAGGGCGCGAATCTGGTTGGCGATCACCCCGCCCAGCAGGGAAAACCGCAAATAGGCCCGCATGGATTGGGAACAGGCAATCCAGTCGTCTCCCGATGCGCCGTCCATGGTTTCGTGCCCCTGATCAATGATGACGGAAATGGCGTTTTGGTGATAGGGCGTGATGGGCTCTCCCAGTGCATTGTGACTGTAATAAACCCAGTCCGGACAGCGCGACAGACCCACCGCATCAGCCCCGAGGAAATACAGGGCCGCCTTAAGGTTCAGGCTGTTTTGTTCCGGCGAACGGGCTGTTTCAGAAATCGTCTCCGCCCTGGGGCCGTCCTGCAACAGGACAAAAGCCGCCAGCGCCCGCCGGGCAGCAAAGGAAATCGGGCTTTTGCGCACATAATTGCCGTTCTTGGCTTTTTCCTGAAGCGTTTTGCCCATATCGCCAAACAGGGCGCGGGCGAACATGTCGGTTCTTTTGGGTACCCGGGGCACGCGGGCTTCGTCAATAAAGGTGGTGGGGGTTTCGACGCGGTTAATTTTTTCAAAAGGATGTTGTCCGTCGGCAAAGCGGCGCCGGGCAAAGGCCTCCCGATTAAAGGCATTTTTGGCAAATCCCTTGCCCACCCACCAGGCGGGGCCGTGACTGTGCCAGCGATTCCACATGTTACGCGGGGCCAGGGGCCGGTCCGGGCTTATATCCAGTGTGGTGGTGACGGCGGCAATGCCAAACCGCCGGCCCAGATAGGGGTTTTCGATACAGGGACCATCAGGACTGTGCACCACGTCGCCAAGTCCGGCGGCGATAACCAGTTTGTTGAGATCCACATCGGAAGCCGATCCGGTATGTCCCCGGGCTTCCCAACCCAGCAGCCGAATATAGTTGGACAGGACAATGGCGGTTTCTGCACCCCTGAGTGCGGCCCGCTGGGGCTGAGCCTCCCGGATCCAGGCCGTTCCTGGCTCATTTGGGGCCGGGTCACGGGGATATTCATACAGAAAAACCAGCGCATGAGTATGATGGGAAATGTCACGGGGCGGGGCTTCCATCGTTTCGCGCAATTCAGCCATCACCACGTCGATGCCGGAAGCCAGGGTTTCGGTCTGTCTTGTTTTCAGGTCCTCGGCAAGTTTGTCGACCCCCGGATTGACGAGAGGTTCTTCCAGAAACATGTCAGGCGTCAGCCGGCAGATTCCCACCTGGCTTGCGTCACAATAATAGCCGAAAGCCTTGAGATGGGCGGCGCGTTCCTCAAGGTCGTCTGGAATGACGGCGCGTTCTTTTTTCACCAGGCCGTCGCGAATGGCATCCATCATGGCCTGATAGTCCCGCATGGCGTTGACCAGGCTCAGGGGGTCTTCCTGGCGGACAAAGGAGACCGGCACCATGGGCGGCACGGCGGACAGGTCGGGGAGCCCGGAGGTTCGCTTCAGGCGTTCCAGCGGATAGGGGCCCAGATGAACCGGCCGATCTTTATAGGAAAAAAAGCGCATCTTTCCGGCCCCTGTCTATGAAGAGCGCCCGTTTTGGGGGTCGCCTGTCCACGGTTTGATCGTCATCTTTTGATCACCATTTTTTAATCACCTGCGTCTTTTAATCACCTGCGTCATGCTGTTTTGGTCCCGTTCCGGTCATGAGAAGCCCACTCTAGATTCTGGGGATCAGATTCTTGGGATCAGATTCTGGGAATCGCCGTATCTTCTCCCTCCATCAGTTTGTCAATCAGCCGGTAGAATTCGGCCAGTTCCTGTTTGGTGAGTTTGGATTCGAAATGCCGTGCGGTGGCGGCCGCATGTCTTTTAACCTTTTGCAGGATGGATTGGCCTTTATCGGTCAGCTCAATACAGGTGGCTCGCCCGTCTCCGCTATGGGGTTTTTTGATGATCAGCTTATCTTTTTCCATATCCCGCAACAGGCGGGAAATTATGGATTTCTCCACCCCCAGATAAGCGGCGATGGCAGAAGGAAAAACGATCTGTTCCAGGCCCACAGCGCACAACACGCACCAGGTCAGTCGGGAAATGCCGATGGGAGAGATGGCTTCCTCGAAATGTTTTTCATTGATACGGGACAGCCGCGACAGGCGGTATCCGTAACTTTCATGAAGACGATATGAGATGTCCTGTGTCATTAGTTGACAATGTAAACTATATAGTTATCATTGTCAATAAAATCGTACATTTAAATACACAGGAGGCAAGCACACAGGAGGCCCATAGGGGTGTTCGCTCCGAAACATCAGGGGGTGATAGATTTGACTATCTTGTAGAGATAAATTTGGGTAGACAAGAGAGCGAGCTCGATCGATATATTTTCTGCTCATCGAAAAGACAGCCATATGCAGAACGGATCATCTTCATGAGGCCTGGCCCGAATTACACAGATCTAAACCGTATTTACGAAGGGTTTAACGAAGCATATTCGTCTGAACCTGAACGATATGCCGTGTTAAGTTTCCAGTCGTCCGGTGACGTGCATAACGGAATTCGCCTTGACTTAAACGATGAAATGGCCAAGGGATATTGGGAACTTCTACGTCCGCATCGGGATTTGCTAATCTGTATTGCCGACGGCATGTATCATGCAGATTACCGGCAGACCATCCTGCCGCGTCGTGATATCATTTCCCTGCGTTTTCTGCTGTCCGGCAGTCTGGCGTTTACCTTTGACAAGCTGGGGAAGGTTGATGTGCCGCAAGCCAGCGTGTCGGTCCTGTACACACCGGAAGATAACCCTTTTGATCTGTTCATTGATCGGGGCAGTCACTTGTGCTCTGTAACCCTTCATTTGCATCCTGATATGTTGCGTAATCATTTTGGTTTGGATCGGCGCAGGATTCCTGCAAGCCTGGAAGATGTCATTTATGGCGGTAAACTGGATAAAAACCTGTATAACCTTCCGTTGTCAGCGGCGACAATGAATATTGTTCTGAGTATGATGAACGCCCCATATCAGGGAATGCGAAAACGTATTGTGGCCGAAGCCAAAACCGCCGAGTTGATCTGTCGTCTGTTTCAGGAAATCGAAGAGGGCGCGAACGCTGGTTTCCGCTCGCTTGCCTCAGAAAATTCTCCGAACATTTCACTCAAGCAGAAGCTGTTCACAGCGCAGAAAATTCTGATCGAAAAACATCAGAATCCGCCCACTCTCGCCAGTCTGGCCCGTGAGGTGGGGCTCAACCGTAATACACTGAGTGCCGAATTCAAACGGCTTTTCGGGCATACTGTTTTTGAATTCTGCCAGGCCTATCGCATGAATAAGGCCCGCGAATTTCTACAGGACAGAAGCTTGAGCATATCCCAGGTGGCCGAGCGCGTCGGATATGAACATCCCACCAATTTTACATCAGCTTTTAAAAAACATTACGGGGTGTTGCCAAAAGCCATGCGTCCGGCTGATTAGGGATGTGTTTTTGGCGTGAATTGTGAATAGGTTGTCTCAATTCACTCTAACCATCAAGTCTTTCGCTGAGGGGGCAGGGGTCGGCGATTCGGAAAATCCCCATATTGTTGGCTTTTTCAGACGGGTCTGGCTTCAGGCGGCTGGGCCGATCTGTTGTGATCCTTTGCCCGTTGTATTCACAAAAATGTATGTCCAGAAATTGATGATTGCATCATTTATTGTGCGGATCGCATCATTATTAAAATTTAATTTCGATTATAGTCGCCTCTCAATAATTAAAAAACTTCACGAATAAACAATTGTCAAGGTGCGTACTTGGCGCCTTCCTAACATAAATTGAGAGGTCGAGGAAAACATGACATATTACCACACGAGGAAGTTATTGAATGTTACGGCGCTATCCACTTGCGTGCTGAGCGGTGCTGCCGTTCTTCCCGCATCTTCCATCGCGGAGGAGGCCGCTGCTGACATGGCCTTTGAGGAAATCATTGTGACGTCTCGCAAAAGGACGGAAACCATGCTGGACGTGCCGATCAGCATCAATGTGGTTTCCGAAGCGTCTCTGGAAAAACTCGGCGCCAATGATTTTACCGACATTCTGGGCACGGTGCCGAGCCTGACTGCCTATCAGAATGGTCCGGGCCGTACCCGCATCACCATTCGCGGCGTGTCCAATGGCGGCGGCAATGACAACGATACCCAGAACCAGGAAACCGTCGGGGTGTATCTGGATGAAATCCCGATTTCCATGGGCGCCATGAACCCGGAACTGAACTTGTTTGACCTGGAACGGGTCGAGGTGTTGCGAGGCCCCCAGGGTACGCTTTATGGCGCCGGGTCCATGGCCGGTACCATTCGCCTGGTGTCCAAAAAGCCCAATCTTTCGGAGATTGAAGGCAAAGCAGAGGTCAGCCTGTCCACCATTAGTGAAGGCACGGAAAATTACTCCGTGAAAGGTCTGATCAACATACCGGTAATCCAGGATAAATTCGCCCTGCGCACCAGCGGGTATTATCTGAGCAAAGGCGGGTATATCGACAATGTTCTGGAAGGACACGAAGCGAAAGACCTTAATGATGGTTCTTCCAAGGGACTGAAAGTGGCCGGGCGCCTGCAGGTCAGTGACGCCCTTACCATCGACCTGTCTTTCATGCATCACGATTATTCTGACAATGGTCGCCCCGAAGACGTGGATTCCGCCCCGGAACTGAGCCGCAATTATCCGTCCTTTGACGGGTATGACGACGAGATGCAGATCTATAACATGACCATGACTTATGATCTGGACACGGTGGAACTGGTCTCTTCCACCTCTTATTTTGATCGGGAAATTGTCAATCCGCGTTCCCTGGACCAGTTTTTCCAGCTAGTGCCCGGGTTTGGCGATCTGACGCCGCACGAGTTGATCGACATTACCGAAACGGAAACCTTTGTGCAGGAAGTGCGGGTTTCTTCAACCACCGACAGCCCGCTGCAATGGACCGTTGGCACCTATTTCGATCAGAAAGACGTGTTTTATCGCAACACCTGGCCGGTCCCGGGCTCCGACGAGATCCTGCCCGCGCCAGCCAGTGACTTCGGGGCGCCGGCCGACCATCTGTATTTCGGCACCGATGACCTGACGGTCAAGACCTTTGCGATATTCGGCGAGGCTTATTACAGCTTTGACCGCTTTACTCTGACCGCGGGGCTGCGTTATTTCAACTGGAAACAGGACATCGAAACCTATGTGTCCGGCATTCTGGCCGGCGGTGGCGAACTGGATACCCCGCCCCAGGGCACGGCCGATGGCATCAATCCCAAACTGAACCTGTCCTATGACGTAACCGACGACATGCTGGTTTATGCCCAGGTGGCACGTGGTTTCCGTTATGGTGGGGTGAACGCCACCATTCCGGAATCCGAATGTGCCGCCGACCTGGAACAGGTGGATATTTCCGTCGAAGACACCAAATTTTTTGATCCGGACAAAACCTGGAACTATGAACTTGGTACCAAGGGGCGCCTGTTTGACGGCAAGGTGATGGTCAATGCAGCCTATTTCCTGGTCAAATGGAACGATATGCAGACCAGCCGCCGTTTTGAATGTGGGTTCGGGTTCCGGGAAAATGTCGGGGAAGCCACCAGCCAAGGGGTAGAACTGGACCTGACGGCGAACCTGGCCGAGGGCCTGACCTTTAACGTGGGGGGCTCCTACATGCGGTCCGAGCTGGACGAGGATGTGCCGAATCTCAGTGCGGTAAAAGGCGACCGGGCTCCTTATGTACCGGAATTCAGCATGAATGCCACTCTGGAATATGTCTATCCGCTGGCGGATGACATGGATGGTTTTATCTGGATGAATTATCAGCATGTAGGCCATCGCCAGACCGAATTTAACTCATCACATCCCGATTACCGGGACATGGAGGCCTATGACCTGGCCAATGTCCGGGTCGGGGTAACCTGGGAAGATCTGGAGATTTCCCTGTTCGCCAACAACCTGTTCGACAGCCGTGGTGTGGTGCGGGCCCTGCGGCGCAAACCGTTTGATCCGGACGGCGCGATCCGGGTTGAGCCGAGAACACTGGGAATTACCGTTCGCGGTTATTTCTAAGCTTTCTTGCAATCATGTCCCGGGGACCATCGGTTCCCGGGATAGCTTTTGGACCAGATATATCTTTCTGCCTTTCGTGGCATACCCTAGGTGATGAATGCCGACTCCCCCGATTGAGATCCGCAATGTTGATATTTTTGACGGTCTGTCCCCGGACCTGAAAAAAAACCATCATCTTTTGCTCGAAGACGGTAAAATCCGGGCCATCTCCAGACACGAGATTAACGCGCCGGGTGCAACGGTGATGTCCGGCGCGGGCCAGACCCTGATGCCGGGTCTGATTGATGCCCATTTCCATGCCTGCCTGGTGCAGGTGGACGGGTATCGCCTGGATAACCTGCCTCCGTCCCTGATGTTTGTGGCGGCGGGCCGGTTGTTGGAAAATACCTTAAGACGGGGCTTTACCACCGTGCGGGATGCCGGCGGCGCCGATTTCGGTCTGGCCGAAGCGGTCCGCCAGGGGCTGATCAACGGGCCGCGTCTGTTCATCGCTGGCCGTCCCTTGACCCAGACCGGTGGTCACGGGGACGGCCGCGCCCGTCATCTGGCGGAACCCTGTTTGTGTGGGACACCGCATCATACCCTGATCCGGGTGGTGGATGGGGTCGACGATATCCGCAAGGCCGCCCGGGAAGAATTCCGACGGGGTGCGGACCAGTTGAAACTGATGCTGAATGGCGGGGTATCGTCAAGCGGCGACCCCGTTTGGCTGTGCCAATTCAGTGACGATGAAATCCGCGCCGCGGTCGAGGAAGCCCGGCGCCGGCGGTCTTATGTGATGGCGCATCTGTATCAGGACGCGCAGATTCATAAAGCCGTCTCGCTGGGGATTCGCTCGGTGGAACACGGAAATTTCCTGCGTCCGGATACCGCCCGTTATATGGCGGCGCAGGACGCGTTTCTGGTGCCTACCTTGGTCACCTACCAGGCGCTGCGGGAACATGGCGCATCTTTCGGGTTTACGGAAGATAATTTCGCCAAGCTGGACGAGGTGCGGGCGGCGGGTCTGTATTCCCTGGAACATGCCATGGCGGCCGGGGTCAAGATCGGTTTTGGTACCGATCTTCTCGGACAGATGCACCGCTACCAGTGTGACGAATTCCGGATCCGTGCCCAGGTGCAAAGTCCGTTTGACATCCTGAAATCGGCAACGTCGGTCAATGCCGAACTTCTGGGCCGGGCGGGCGAACTGGGCGTGGTGGCCGAAGGCGCTTGCGCCGACCTGATCTTGATCCGGGGCAATCCTCTCAAGGATCTGTCCTTGTTTGACGAAACCGGCAGCCAGATCTCGGCTGTTGTCAAGGCGGGGCGTGTGGTATGTCAAACGGGATCGGGATCATAACATCGGAGGAGGGGAGAGATGATGAAACATATGCTGAATATGATCCGGGTGGGGCTGCTGCTGGCAGTCTGTGGCGTGGCCGGGGCTCAAGGCCAGCCCGCAGAGAGTGACCCGCCCGTAGAGATTGAGATGAACACCACGGCGGGACAGGTCCGGCTGGAACTGTATCCCGGCCGGGCCCCGGTGACCGTGGCCAACTTCCTGAAATATGTGGATGGGGGGTATTATGACGGCGCGAGTTTTTACCGGGTGGTGCGTCAGGACAACCAGGCCAAGACCCCCATCAAGATCGAGGTGATCCAGGGGGGGCGGGGGTTTGCCGCCGCGGCAGAGGCGCCGTTTGCGCCCATTGCCCATGAAACCACAAAACAGACGGGCCTACGCCATACAACGGGGGTGATTTCCATGGCCCGGCTGGATCCCGGCACCGCCACATCGGAATTTTTTATCTGTGTTACCGATCAGCCGGCGCTGGATTATGGTGGCCGGCGTAATCCGGATGGTCAGGGCTTTGCCGCCTTTGGCAAAGTCATTGACGGCATGGATGTGGTCCGACATATTCAGGGCTTGCCAACCATTCCGCCGAAAAAGGGGGAACAGGACTATACCGGTGGGCAGATCCTCAAAGACCCCGTCCGGATCCTTGAGGTGCGCCGGGTTCAATCCAGATAACATGTGGGCCGTTTGCCAAAGACAGATTGTTAAAAGGTAAGGAAACAACATGATCAGAACATTATTTGCGTTATGCCTGTGGGTGGTTTGTATCACGCCTGTTGCGGCAGCCGGCGAAATGACGGACGCAGAAAAAAACATACATGCGGTACTGGATGATTTTCATGATGCGGCAGACAAGGGGGATAAGTCCCGTTACCTGAATCATTTTGCTGACAATGCGGTCTTTCTGGGTACTGATGACTGGGAACGCTGGCCATTGCCGGAATTCGCCGATTATGTGAACACGCGGTTTAAAGACGGCAAGGGTTGGTCCTATAAACCGGTGCAGCGCCATGTGGCGTTTTCCGAGGATGGCAGGACGGCGTGGTTTGATGAGATCACCGTATCGGAAAAGTGGGGCCGGTTCCGCGGGACAGGGGTACTGCTGAAAGACGGAAAGGACTGGAAAATCGCCCATTACGCTCTGGCCATTCTGGTGCCCAATGACTCCATGGAGGACATCGCCACTCTGGCCAAAGAAGGCTACGCCAGACAGGAATAAGGCGTAGCCTTCTTTTGTTGGGACAGGGGATAAGGATTACCCGGCCTTGCGGCGGTTCCAGGCTTCCACCAGGGCCCTTGCTTTGGCGGCATCTTCGATTTCCGGGAAGAAATCCTGCGTCTTGGGGAAATTGCCAAAAAAGTGCCGGTCCGCAAAAGCCCTGTCCCGGGCGGCCTGCATCAGCATGATGGAGCCGGCTTCGGTCAGCGGTTCCAGCAGAATGTTATTGAAGGTATAGGCATATTTACCAGCCGAATGCCACCAGTCGTTGTTGACTTTGTCCATCCAGTTTTCGTCGAAAACGTTGTCGCCGCGGGCCATGACCTGATCCGCCATATATTTGGCGTTCCGGCTGGCATGATTGCCGCCCTGACCACCGATCGGATCAAAGGTGACGGCGGTATCCCCGATGGGCATCACCAGACCGCCGGACGGCAACCGGCCGAATGCCTTGCGTACGGTCGGGGGAAACCGTCCCTTCAGCCAGCCATAGGGATCACCAGAAACAAACCGCATGCCTTTCACGCGTTCCCATTCCCAGGGTGCATATTGTCGGATGAAGCTTTTGGCTTGTTCGACGGCTTCTTCCCCGCTGCTGACATCCCCGAAAACATCCATTGCGCCGCCTGGCCGGGCCTCAAACAGCACACACCAGGTGGCCCCGGCGGTCTTGTGGGTATAGGGGACCCAGAAATATTCTCCGGTATCGCCATAAAAATTGAATTTGACCGGCCGGAAATCCACCTTGTCGTCCCAGCCGTCAACCCCTTCGGCGATGATCATGCACAGATTGCGCTGGGGTTTGTCATAAACGCTTCTTTCCGGATCGCGCGGGATGACGGCCCCCAGATCTGCCTTGCCGGCGGCGAGCACGGTAAGGTCCGAGGCCAGCGCAATCTCATCAAGGCGTTGGGGGGTCACGGATTCAATTACCAGTGTGCCGCCGCGTTTTTCAAGATCCTCCAGCCAGCGGCTGACCCGCAGGCGCTGATCAATGGCGCCGCCGCGGTCCAGAAAACTGCCGGCCACCTCAATATGGGTTTCGCCGTTGATTTCGGGTTTGAAATCCAGCAGCACCCCCCCGCCATCAAACATGGTGTCGGACCAGTAATCCATGCCCAGCTCCCGCTCGATGTCGATCACCGATCCATACAGATAGGCCGTGCCCGTCGGCGGGCAGTGGTTCAGCCATTGATCGGGGGTCTTGTCGGAATATACCGTGACATCATATCCCTTGCGCAGCAGCGCATACGCGAAAATTAACCCTGCCGGCCCTGCGCCGATTACCGATATTTTTTTCATCCTGTGTCTCCTTGACTGATCAGACATGTTCTGTCCGTGCAAGGAAAACAGATCTGTCCCGGGTCCCACTATGCAGAAAATGCGAAGGGTGTGCGAAAAAGTGAGGCAATCCGGAAAAAGAAACCAGCAAGGGCGGAAATAAAGGGCTTATCCGCCCTTGCGCAGGGTCTCGGACGGGGATTCTCCGAATTTTTTCCGGTATTCGACGGAAAATCGTCCGAGCTGGCTGAATCCCCATTTCAGGGCAATCTGGGTGACGGTGTGCCGGGAGTCGTTGTGGTGCAATTCCTCGTGCACTTTTTGCAGACGCTGGTCCCGGACAAATTTCATCGGGGTGGTGCCCCGGAATTCCCTGAACCCCGCAAACAGGGACCGGGCGCTCACGCCAGAGGCTTGAACAAGATCCTCTATGGTAATGGTGTTTTTCAGATTGGCGACAATATAGTCTTCCGCCCGCTTGACGTAGCGGGGGGCCACTCTTGTAAGGCCGGTTTCCAGACAGTCGGAATAATTATGGGGCTGGGTGTAAATCAGGGCCAGCTTGCACAACTCGGCGAGCTGGTTTAGCAATGGCACCGGAATTTTTCTGTCTGGTCCGGCTTCAAGTTCGGCTTGCAGATGCATGACAGACCGCAGCCAGCGTCCCTGATACATGCGCCGCTGATCCAGAAGCGGCTCAAAAACCAGCGGCCGGGGCAGGTGTGCGCCCAGAATGTGGGCCAGACACCGTTCCAGTGCCTCTCTGTCAATTTTCACGATCAGGTTGCGGGTGTTTTCGCTCCATTTCATCCGGGCGTGCTGGTCGGGGGAAATCACCAACGCATTCTGCGGTTCCACAAGGCAGGTCTGGCGGCCGGCCCGCATTTCGATCCGGCCTTGCAGCGGTACCGGCACCAGATAAAAATTTTGCAATTTCCCGGGATCAATCTCCACCGCGGGGCCATAGTGCAGGTAATTCAAGGACACCTCGCCCGCGGGCGCATGATTCATCAGGGTCTGCACCTTACCCCCGGGGTCCAGCGGGGCCAGACGATGGGCGCAAAAGATCTCGCTCACCCGTGTCTGGGCTTCTTCAAGATCTGTGGTGTGCAGGACCGGATAGCCGCTTAAGGGGCTGGCGGTCTTACTGGCATATGGAAAATCTCCCATCATGTTTTGTCTCATTTGCCACAATCAGCCGTCCCAATTCTTTTCAGGATATTTTATATGTGAATTATCCGGTCATGGTAGACGTTTTCCCGCCCTTTGGGAAGCCCGCATTTTGGATCACGTTTCAGTGATCGGCTTGATTTTTTATGCGATCCCGCCAATATGTCCCTCACCTCATGAGCACCGAATGCCAATGATGACCGTATGAAGGAGCGACCAGTATGATTGACCTGTATACCGCGGCCACCCCCAATGGCTATAAAATTTCCATTGCCCTGGAGGAGCTGAACCTGCCTTATGAAGTGCATGCCCTCAATCTTCTTGAAGGGGAACAGAAAACCCCTGACTTTCTGAAAATCAATCCCAATGGCCGGATTCCGGCGATCATTGATCGGGACAATGACAATCTGACCATTTTTGAATCCGGCGCAATCCTGATCTATCTGGCGGAAAAAACCGGCAAACTTCTGCCCAAAGACGACAAAGGCCGCTATGAAGTGCTTCAGTGGTTGATGTTCCAGATGGGCGGTGTGGGGCCGATGCAGGGCCAGGCCCATGTGTTTTATCGGTATTTTCCCGAAACGCTGCCTTCTGTGATTGAACGCTATCAGAAAGAAACCCGCAGGCTGTATACGGTTCTGGACGGTCGTCTGGCCGGGCGCGACTATATTTGTGGCGATTACAGCATCGCGGACATTGCCACCTGGCCGTGGGTACGCTCCTATGAATGGGCGGGGGTCGAGGTAGACGACTTGCCGCATTTACGGGCCTGGATGGACCGCATGGCCGCCCGCCCGGCCTGCGCCAAGGGCATCACCATACCTCCGAAACTGGAACAGCCCGAAGACAGCCGTGAAATGGGCAAAAAAATATTGGTCAAATAACCCCATGACGCAGCGACAGGACATGGCCGGTCTGCCGGTGCTCTGTGACGGGTCGGAGGAGGCTGAGCGCCTGGTCATCCTGGCCCATGGCGCCGGCGCGCCTATGGACAGCCCGTTTATGGAGTATTTCGCGACGGGGCTGGCCGCGGCCGGAAATCATGTGCTGCGGTTTGAATTTCCCTATATGGCCGAGCGCCGCCGGACGGGCAAAAAACGTCCGCCGGATCGGCCGGAAAGACTATTGGCGTCATGGCGTCAGATTTTTGAGGCGGTTGATTTCAAGGGTAAAATTTATATCGGCGGCAAAAGCATGGGCGGGCGTATGGCCAGCCTGGTGGCCGATGAGCTGGCGCCTGCGGGGGTGATCTGTCTGGGGTATCCCTTTTATGCGCCGGGCAAGGCAGACCGGCCGCGCACCGCCCCTCTGGAAAACCTCAAAACCCCGACATTGATTGTTCAGGGAGAGCGCGACAGCATGGGCAACCGGCAAACGGTCACGGGGTATGCCTTGTCACCGGCGATCCGGTTTCACTGGGCAAAAGACGGTAATCATGATCTGGTGCCGCGCAAGGTCACGGGGCTTTCGGCCGAGGACAACTGGGATCGGGCGCTTCAGGCGATGACCGGCTTTCTAAAGTGAATTGGGTCAACCTGTTCACAATTCACTTTAGACAAGTAGATCGGGGGGTATCCTCATTCTGGGGCCAGGAACTCACGGGTCTTGCGAATGGCGTCGGCCAGGCCGAGCCGTTCCACCACCACCCCTTCGGGGAAAGCACTGAGCAGACGCGAGGGGGTCGCTCCGTCTAGCATGACAAACACCCCCTTGTCCGTCTGGCGCCGGATCAGCCGCCCGTAAGCCTGTTTCAGACGTAAACGCGTGATCAGATCGTCATAAGCCTGCCGTCCGAACTTTTCCCGCCGGGCCTTGTGCAGGAGAGTGGGGCGGGGCCAAGGGACCCGGTCAAACACACATAGACGCAGCGCCGGCCCCGGCACGTCCACCCCATCGCGCACCGCGTCGGTGCCCAACAGGCAACTGTGTTCCACCTCGCGAAAAATATCGATTAGGGTTGCCACATTGATGGGGTCCACATGTTGGGCATACAGCGGCAGGCCGGCGTCTTCCAGGGGGGCGGCGAGCCGTTGATAAACCCCGCGCAGGCGGCTGATGGCGGTAAACAGGCCCAGCGCCCCGCCGCCCGCCGCCAGAAACAACTCGCGATAGGCCGCCGCCAGCTGATCCAGGCTGCGGCGGTTCATGTCATTCACAATAAAAATGCGACTTTGGGCGGGATAGTCAAACGGTGAGGGCAGACTCTGTCGGATCGGCGGTGTGAGTATATGGGCCGCTCCCGTGCGCACCTCCGCCGTATGCCATTCAATGTCAGGATTATGGGCTTCCGTCAGCCGGTCGCGCAGTGTGGCCGAAGTAATCAGTACTCCCTGCGCGGATTTCAGCACCGTTTCGGCAAACGGCCGACTTGGGTCGATCCAGTGGCGATGCATGCCCACATTGACTTCCCGGCCCTGCAGGCGTTCCACTTCAAACCAGTCGACGAAATTTTGGAGCGTCTCCTCCGACGGAGGAGTCATCAGGTCGTGCAGCATGGGAACCCAGCCATGTTCAAGCATTTCCCGGCGGCGGGCAATGCTCTGGCTTAGGGAGTCCAGCCGGTTGCGCGCGCCGCTTTCCAGGCTGTCGGCCTCTGTATCGAGCTTTTTCAGCAACTGCCGGCTGAGAGCGGCCATGGGCCGGATCAGATTCTCAAGGGCCTGGGCCAGGGCATCAGCAGCTTCGACCAGGCCGTCCCCTGTCGGGTGTGGGGCGCATTCCAGGGAATGAAACTCTTCCCGCCCTGCCCGGGCGTAAACCTGAGCGCGCACCAGTGCCAGAAAGGCTTCCGCAGGACCGACCGGGCCGCCATCAATCAGCCGACCGTGCCAGCCCTCGGCAGGCAGGATCCGGGCCTGATGGATTACCTCCTGCAACAGACCATGGGCTTCCTCGTCCTCCAGAATCAGCTCTTCAAGCCGGCCCTTGAGGCCCCGACTCCGGCGGCTGGACTTTTCCGCTCCCCGGATCCAGCGCCGTAGTTCCAAGCCTTCCTGTCCCGTGAGATGGGCGGAAAAGGCGCTGTCTGCCGCATCAAACAGGTGATGGCCCTCATCAAAAATATAACGGGTTGGCAGTTCCGCGTCCCGGCCGTCACGGGATGTTTTGTCCTGTTCTGAAGTGTCCCGGACAACTTCACTGCGGGTCGCTGCCTGGATCATTACCAGCGCGTGATTGGCGATGACCAGCGACGCCTTACGGGCCCGGCGTTTGGATTTTTCGATATAACATTTTTTGTAATGGGTACAGGCAGAATAGATACACTCGCTGCGCCGGTCCGTAAGTTGGCTTAACCGACTTTGTCCGAAATGTTCGCCCAGCCAACTGGGAAAATCGCCGCCAATCATATCGCCATCCCGGCTATAGCGGGCCCAGCGTTCCACCAGTCCCAGCAGAATCCGCCCGTCATTGTGGATGGCGGAACCCGCAAGCTCCTGAAGATTGAGCAGGCAAAGATAATTTTCCCGGCCCTTGCGAATGACGGCTTTGCGCATTTTTTGTGCCGGGTCAGGATAGAGGCGGCTGAGCTCCTGATCCAGCTGGCGTTGCAGATTCTTGGTATAGGTAGCGATCCAAACGGCGCCGTCGTTTTTTTCCGCCCACAGACTCGCCGGGGCGATATAGCCCAGGGTCTTGCCGATCCCGGTCCCGGCTTCTGCGAGAACCAGTACCGGCTCCTGTTCGTGTTGGGGGGGCGCGAAACTCCGGGCGGCGAGGGCGGCATAATCCTGCTGGCTGGTACGCTGTTCCGCATCGGGACCCAAAAGGGCAGCCAGCCGGGCTTGCGCTTCTGCCGGTGACACCGGTTCGCTCCCGGCTGGGGGAAGGGGGGCATCTTCTTCCCACTCCGGCAGATGGTCCCAGACCTGCCATGGACGGGGGGTGTCAGCGGAGCCGAGCGCGCCGAGCACCAGCGGGCCCCAGCTCCATCCGGCTTCGGCCATGCGATGGGCGGTGGCGTGCACGCCTTCAGGGAAGGCATAGGCGGGATCGGCGAGTTCCCGAAGCAGGGTCTGCGTCGCCGCCATCAAGGCCAGCGCCTCGTCTTCGGGGCTGTGATGGGGCCTGTGATGGGGCATGTCGAGGCCGAGCGCCTCCGCCAAGCCCCGGGGCAGTGGCAGGCAGAACCGGGCGGGCCGCACAAAGGCGAACAGTTCCAGAACGTCCAGGCTTCGGGTCCCTGCCATGCCGAGCCGGCGGGCAATGACAGGACGGTTGCAGATGAGATATGGCCTGCTCCTCAGACGCCGCCGCAGCGTTCCATGATCCAGTTCTTCCACTTCGCCCTCAGGCGAGACAATGACGCCGGAAGACGACCCGACCACCAGCGCGGACAGGCGCGAGAGGGCCTCAAACGGGTCGGGAAACTGCATCAGGGACTGGCTCATGGGTCTTTGCGGGTCAGGCTTTAGTCTGCTTTTATATGTTCACTATCTGTTTCAGGCACTATAGACGGGATTTTTTTTCGGCTCCAGATCAAAAAGGGCCAAAACACCATAAGTTCGGCGAATGGGGTGATATTTTGCAGAATTTCTTCAATCTAGCCATAATCTGGCCATGTGTCGCTTTACAGGCGGGCCATAACCTTTCATTATGACGCGTCTTTCCCTGCATGCCGGGAATATCATGTTAAACGGGACAAACAGGATAACTTTATGACACCAAATTTTATCACCCTGAACAATCAGACCCATCGTCATCTGAAAATTCGCAACTTTACCGACTATGCCCATGTGAAAAATGAACATCTGGCGCCGCTGGCCATTCATGAATTTGTCAGAATGTCAGGCAGTTTGCCGATTATTTTTGTCAAATCGCCCAATGATGAAAATTTTCAGGCGGTGACGATGATGGGCTTACGCCCGGGGGAGAATCTGGTGGTGAAAGGGGGCGGGTGGAACGCCGTCTATATTCCCGGCAGTGTGATCACCTATCCGTTTGGACTGGCTCGGGTGCCGGCGGGGGAAGAGGGCCAGGAAGACCGCTTTGTCATAACCATTGATGAAAACAGCCCGCTGGTGAACGAGGAAGACGGCACACCGCTGTTTGATGAGGATGGCAATGCCACCGAATTTCTGGAAAACTGCCGGAAGAGTCTCATGACCCATTTCAACCATATCCAGAGTTCCCACGAAATCACACGCTATCTTGCCGAAAAAGATCTGCTGATGGAAAACGCCCTGACGGTAACTCTGGAAGAGGGGCAGGAACCGATGCGTATAGGCGGGGTTTTTGTGGTCAACGAAGAAAAACTGAATAACATGCCGGCGGAAGAATTCGAGGACCTGCGTCAACGGGGGCTGTTGCCGGCGCTGTATGCGCAGCTGGCGTCGCTGCATCAGGTTCACCGTCTGGTCAATATGGCTCGCTCCGCCTGAAAATTATGGCCTGAAAATGATGGCCTGAAAATGACAGCGAACAGGATGGCCCCATCGCCAGACGGCGCATAAAACATTACGAGTCAGAAACGACCCGCCTGAAAGTCGCGGCTGGCGTCGATGATTTCCTGACGGGTGGTCATGACAAAGGGGCCATACCGGGCGACGGGTTCACCAATCGGTTGGCCTGCCACCAGAACGACCCGGCTGCCCCTTTCGCCCCGTAGGTTCAGCCGCCTTCCGGTGCTGAGATGCGCTAGCCTGCCGGCTGTGAGGGGCTGCCCGGCAATGTCGATTTGCCCTGCCAGCCCGTAAAGAAAGGCGTTATGGGTCGCAGGCAGTGTCAGACTGACCGGGCCAGAGGCTCGCCAGAGCAGGTCGGCAAAAAGTGGCGTCTGTGCGGCGCCGCGGGCTGGGCCGGTATGGCCTGACAGCGTGCCGGAGACCAGGGTGATGTGTGCGGGTCCCTGGTCAAAGACGCTCATGGCATGGGCCGGGATGTCCTGATAGGACGGGGCGGTCATCTTGTGGCTTGCCGGCAGATTGATCCAGAGTTGCAGACCGCGCAGCAAGCCGTCCTCCTGTTCGGGCATTTCCGAATGAATAATCCCGCGTCCGGCGGTCATATACTGTGCGCCGCCGGCTTTCAGAAGCCCACTTCCACCCTTATTGTCCTCATGCCGCATGCGGCCGTCGATCATATAGGTCAGGGTTTCGAAACCCCGATGCGGATGGGCGGGGAAACCGGCAATATAGTCTTTGGGATTGGTGGAATAAAATTCGTCCAGCAGCAGAAACGGATCAATCTGCATCAGCGCTGGCGTGCCCAGAACCCGGCGCAAGCTGACACCGGCCCCGTCTGTTGCCGGGATGCTGTCATGCAGGGCCCGGGCCTGTCGTTCCTGGTCGGGATGTGTCATGTTTACATCTCCTGCTCAAGATGATTTCGGCCATGGGGCTGGTCCAGATCCAGTTTCGGGCCCGCCGGCACGATGCCGGTGGGGTTGATGGTGGTGTGACTCTGGTAATAATGGCCTTTGATATGGTCGAAATTCACGGTTTTGGCAATGCCGGGCATCTGGTACAGATCTCGCAGATAAGCGCTGAGATGGACGTAGTCTACAAGCCGTTTAAGATTGCATTTGAAATGCCCCACATAGACCGCATCAAAACGGATCAGGGTGGTGAATAGCCGCCAGTCCGCCTCGGTAAGCCGTGGTCCGGTAAGGTAGCGGCGATCGGCGAGCCGCCGGTCCAGCTGGTCCAGAGTGTCAAACAGCGAGAACACGGCTTCTTCATAGGCGTCTTGGGTGGTGGCAAAGCCTGCCTTGTACACGCCATTGTTGACAGTGGGGTAGATCATGTCATTCAGGGCGTCGATGTCAGCCTGCAAGGGGTGCGGATAAAAATCCAGCTCATTGACGCCGTCCAGGGTGTTAAAGGCCGAATTGAACAGGCGGATAATCTCCGCCGATTCATTATTGACGATGGTTTTTTCCTGCTTGTCCCACAGCACCGGCACCGTGACCCGGCCGGTATAGTCGGGCATGGCGGCGGTATAAATTTCATGTAGGTGGCGGGCGTTCAGCTCCGGGTCAGGGATCACCCCCTCGCCATCCGCAAAAGACCAGCCTTCTTCTCCCATAAGAGGATGCACCACAGACAGGCTGATATGCTGCTCCAAGCCCTTGAGCCGGCGGAAAATCAGTGTCCGATGCGCCCAGGGGCAGGCCAGGGAGACATAAAGATGGTACCGCCCGCTTTCCGGCGGATGTGGCCCGTCGGCGGTAATTTGACGGCGAAACCGGCTCTCTTCCCGCCTGAATCGGCCGCCGGTTTTTTGGGTGTCATACCATTGATCGACCCATTTTCCGTTGATCAGCAGTCCCATATTCTGTCTCCTGTTTGGGGATTTTGGCCGTCCTATGCGGCAAGTTTTTGAGCGAGGCCGGCTACATGCCGGGCCTGATGACGCACGAGATCGAGTTCCGTTGCCGTCGGCTCGCGGCTGCCGTCGGCGCCGGCCAGGGTGGAGGCCCCATAGGGAGAGCCGCCGCGCATTTCACTCAAATCGGTCAACCCCGGGGCGCTGTAGGGCAGGCCCACAATCACCATGCCATGATGGGCCAGGGTGTGCCAGAAGGAGGTAATGGTGGTTTCCTGCCCGCCGCCGGTGCCGGTGGAGGTAAAGACGCTGCCCACCTTGCCGATCAGTTGTCCTTTGGCCCACAGGCCGCCGGTTTGGTCCAGAAAATTGCGCATCTGGCTGGCCATGTTGCCAAAACGGGTAGGGGTGCCGAAAATAATGCCGTCATATTCCGCAAGCTCCTGAGGCTCCGCCAGCGGCGCATCCTGATCCAGCTTGACACCGGCATTACGGGCGACCTCTTCCGGCATCAGTTCAGGTACCCGCTTCAGGGTTACCTGGACACCTTCAACTTCTCGCGCGCCTTCGGCCGCGGCCCGGGCGAGGGTTTCAATATGACCGTAAGACGAATAATATAGCACCAAAATCTTTGTCATGTCTTTTCTCCTGTTTCATGAACCTTTGAAAAGACTCTACCTGTTTCCTTAAAGGCGACATAGATCAATAATAGCCAATATTATGTTGCAAAATATGAAACGCATTAGAGACGGCTTCTCAATCTGCGCACGGAATTGTGAAGAGCCCTTTCTTGTTGTGTGAAGGGGCGTGGAATATACTGCTTTTCCTATAAGAATAAGCTATATCCCCCCCCTTTGGTTAACCCGTTGAAGGAGAAGAAGATGCCCCCTCCCAAAGTCGTTTCGCATGAGGAGTGGGTGAAAGCCCGGAAGGACTTTCTCGTTAAGGAAAAAGAGTTCACGCGCCTTCGCGACGAACTCAGCCGGGAACGACGGGCGTTGCCTTGGGAAAAAGTGGACAAGACATATCTGTTCGACGGGCCGGACGGGCGGGAAAGCCTCGCCGACCTGTTTGCGGGCCGGAGCCAGTTGATCGTCTATCATTTCATGTATGGGCCCGGCTGGGAGGAAGGCTGCAAGAGCTGTTCCTTCCTGGCGGATCATTTCAATCCGGCCATCATTCACCTCAACCAGCGGGATGTGAGCATGGTCGCCGTCTCCCGGGCACCCCTGGCGAAATTGCAGTCTTTCCAAAAGCGCATGGGATGGACGTTCAGATGGCTCTCGTCTTTGGAGAATGATTTCAACCAGGATTATCATGTATCCTTTTCGGCAGACGAGATGCAGCAGGGAGAAGTCTATTATAATTACAAAATGACAAACTTCTCCAGTTCCGAAGCGCCGGGCGTCAGTGTTTTTTATAGGGACAAAAACGGCGCTGTGTTTCATACCTATTCCTGTTATGAGCGCGGCCTGGATATGCTGATCACCGCCTATCATTATCTTGATCTGGTGCCAAAAGGGCGGGATGAAGATCATTTTTCTTATACAATGGAATGGCTACGTCTTCATGACAGCTATGACGACTAGAGTGAATTGAGACACCCTATTCACAATTCACTCTAAACCGGGAAGGGGTCAATACATACAGGAGGAGGTCATGAGCTTTACGGTTGTAAATGATTATTTTTTCAAACCTGGGGGAAATGTCGAAGAAGGGAAGGCCGCCGCAAAGGAGCTGGTGGAATATTTCAATGAAAAAGTTCCCGAAATTCAACTGACGCTCTGGCTGGAGAGTCGGGAAAATCCACTTCATCATTACCATATTACAGTTTTCGATACGGCCGAGGCGCTGCAGGAGGTGTGTAACAGCACCGCCATTAAGCGTTTCACTGACCGGCTGTATCCCCATATTGATCATTCAACGTTCATTGCTCCCGGCTGCGATGTCTGGCTGGCGGATGGCAAGGGGATTAGCCGCGTCGGCGGGGAGGGGTGAGGGAACGGGGCAAATCTGGAAGTGGAGGATTTGGTCAACGTTTTCATTCCTGAAAACCAATTGGCGATGACAAGTTTAAAGATTGGCCCGAATGTCCTCGCGGGCGAAATAGGCGGCCAGAATATCAATCAGATGGCGCACTCTGGTGCTGAGCAGTCGGGTTTCAGGATAGACGGCATAAAGCCCCATGGTTTCGGTCGGCCAATCCTGCAGAATTTCCACAAGCCGGCCCTGCTCAAGCTGATGTTTGACAAAAAAATACGGGATGCGCAGGATTCCCAGTCCTGCCTCGGCGGCCTGGGCTTCGAGATCCCCGCTATTGGTTTTTAGGCGCCCGCGAACCGGAACGGTTACTTTTTGGCCGTTCCGCAGGAAGGTCCAGTGATGGGCGTCGCGGGCATTGCTGTAGAGAATACAGTCGTGATCCTTGAGATCGTGCGGGGTCAGCGGCGCGCCGTGGGCCTTGAGATAGTCCGGACTGGCCACCATCACATGGCGAATGCTGGCCAGTTTGCGGGCAATCAGCGAAGAATCCTGTAGGATGCCGATCCGCAGACCCAGATCAAACCCTTCCCGCGCGATATCCACGAGACGGTCGGAAAAACTGACCTCCAAAATCAGGCCCGGATGTTGTGTCATGATGTCGATCACCGCTGGGTGAATAAACAGCCGGCCAAAGGATTTGGGGGCCGCTAGACGGATCACTCCCGTCAGGGTCTGCTCTGTGGCGCGCAAACTGGAATTGGCGTCGGCCAGTTGGGAGAGGATATTCTTGACCTTCTCATAATAATCAAGACCGGCCGGGGTGGGGGTGATGCCGTGGGGGGTACGGGTCAGCAACCGGGCGCCCAGTTCCGCTTCCAGGGTTTTCAGGCGGCGGCTGACCACGGATTTAGTGATGCCGATCCGGTTGGCGGCCTCGGTGACGCTGCCGCTTTCTAGAACGGTCACAAAGGTACGGATATTTTCCAGTTCATTCATGGAAGGTCCCGGGGTCCTGTGGACGTCTAATATTAAGACATTGGTTGACGAATGCATGGCTTGGCCTTATTAAGCCTTCGGTTTATTATTCCTCTTTATTCCTTAACAGTAAAGGCACAGATCATGACCGCGTCCCCCGAACAGATTGAGATCGCCCTTGAGAGCAAAGCCTGGCCCTTTCAGGAAGCCCAGAAGCTTGTTGAGCGTCTCAAGAAATTCGGAAATCCCAAGGGGTATGTGCTGTTTGAAACGGGCTATGGCCCCTCCGGACTGCCGCATATTGGTACTTTTGGCGAAGTGCTGCGGACCACCATGGTGCGTCATGCCTTTGAATTTATCTCCGATGTACCGACCCGGCTGATCGCCTTTTCCGATGATATGGATGGTTTCCGCAAGGTGCCCGGAAATTTGCCGAACCAGGACATGTTGCAGCAGCATCTAGGGCTGCCGCTTACCCAGGTGCCCGATCCGTTCGGGACTCATGAGAGTTTCGCCCATCATAATAATGACCGGCTGTGCAAGTTTCTTGACAGTTTCGGGTTTGACTATGAATTCAAAAGCGCCACAGAGGCCTATAAAAGCGGGGAGATGGATGTAACGCTGCTCTGCATGCTGGAACATTACGACAAGATCATGAGAGTGATCCTGCCGACCCTGGGCGAGGAGCGGCAAAAAACCTATAGCCCTTTCCTGCCCATCTGTCCCCGCACCGGCCGGGTGCTGCAGGTGCCGATCCTGGAGCGGGATCTGGCGGCTGGCACCGTGACCTACCGGGACGAGGAAACCGGCAAATTGGTGGAGGTCCCGGTCACGGGTGGTCACTGCAAGGCCCAGTGGAAAGCGGATTGGGCCATGCGCTGGGTAGCGCTGGGGGTGGATTATGAGATGGCCGGCAAGGATTTGATTGAAAGCGTGAAATTGTCCAGCGCCATTGCCCGCATCCTGGGGGCGCAGCCCCCCGAAGGTTTCAACTATGAATTGTTTCTGGATGAAAACGGTCAGAAAATTTCCAAGTCCAAGGGCAATGGCCTGAGCATGGAAGACTGGTTGCGGTACGGCACCCCGGAAAGTCTTGCGCTT
This sequence comes from Luteithermobacter gelatinilyticus, assembly GCF_005849285.1. Classification (NCBI taxonomy): domain Bacteria; kingdom Pseudomonadati; phylum Pseudomonadota; class Alphaproteobacteria; order Emcibacterales; family Emcibacteraceae; genus Luteithermobacter; species Luteithermobacter gelatinilyticus. The sequence continues at coordinate 297,129 of NZ_CP040517.1, forward strand.
TATATGTTCCAGTCGCCCCGCAAGGCCAAGAAGCTGTATTTCGATGTGATCCCCAAGGCGGTGGATGATTATCTGACGTCCTTGGCGGCGTTTCCGGAGCAGGAGGGCAAGGAAAAATACGGCAACCCGGTCTGGCATATCCATAGCGGCACTCCGCCCCGGGAAGAGCTGCCGGTCAGCTTCTCCCTGTTGCTCAACCTGGTCAGCGCCAGCAACGCCCATGACAAGGAAACATTATGGGGGTATATTTCCGCCTATGCGCCAGACATCCGGGCGGAGGATCATCCGCTCTTGGACAAGTTGGTGGAATATGCCCTCGTTTATTATGAGGACTTTGTCAAACCGACCAAAAAATACCGTGCCCCTACGGCCACGGAAATCGCGGCCCTGGAAGATCTAATCCGGGAACTGGAGGCCCTGCCGGAAGATGCGGCGGCCGGGGAATTCCAGACGGCGGTCTTTAGCGTCGGCAAGGCGCACCACTACGAAAATCTGCGCGACTGGTTCAGGGCCCTGTATGAAATTCTTCTGGGCCAGCAGCAAGGGCCGCGTATGGGATCGTTTATCGCACTGTATGGCCGGGACAAAACCATCGATCTGATCCGTAAAGCTATAGAAAATCCTAGGGTCTAGGGGTAGGGCCATGATCCATTAATTATGTCTGTTCTAAAAGATTAGTCTAAAACCACTAGAGGGCACTTTCTTCTTGCTTTCGGGGGACTGCTTTGATACTGCCTCATAACACTATGGTCTCATAAAAAAAGGTTATGGAGTTGAGGGGGACGGGAGCTGGTTTGTGTTGTCTCTTATATAGCGAACAGGAGCGGCGCTCGTCATTCATAACAACATCACAATGGTGTCATCATCATCATAATGTTGTCATGTTTGATTCTTATGGTGCGATGCTCAGGAATGTCAATTTCACAGAACAGCGTCCGTTAAGCGCACGTTAACCTTGGCCGGGTAGATTGCTTGAACAATATGGATAAGAGGAAACGATGTTGGGTTTGACATATAAACGGTTCTGGAAAAGAATTCTTGATATTGTGGGAGCATCTGTTCTTCTGGTTATCTTGTCCCCGGTATTGTTGCTGACGGCGCTGGCGGTTCGTTTGAAGCTGGGCAGCCCGGTTTTTTTCAGGCAGGAGCGGCTCGGGCTTAATGGTCAGGTTTTTGAAATTTACAAATTCAGAAGCATGACCAATGAGCGCGATGAAAACGGTGTTCTGCTGGACGATCGGGAGCGGCTGACCCCGTTTGGGAAACTTCTGCGCGACTGGAGTCTGGATGAACTTCCCCAATTGCTGAATGTGCTCAAAGGCGACATGGGGCTGATTGGCCCACGGCCGTTTATTGCTGAATATGCCTCACGTTATACCTCCGAACAAATGCGTCGCCACGAGGTTCGCCCCGGGATTACCGGCTGGGCGCAGGTCACCGGCCGCAATGCCATCAGCTGGAATCAGAAATTTATCCTGGATGTGTGGTATGTGGATCACTGTTCTTTCCTGCTGGATCTGAAGATTTTGCTGATGACCATTCCGGTAGTGATCAAAAGATCCGGCGTGTCTGCTGATAATCATGTAACCATGCCGAAATGGACTGGCAACAGCGAAAGCACCGAAAAGGCATTGTCGGAATAAGAGCCTTAGCCCTGCCGGTTTGAAGCCCTGCCGGTTTGACGTTATTTCCCTAGAGAATTGCATCATATTTATGAGTTTACGGCCTGGTGCAATCGTTTTGTCCGGAGACCGGTTTATCAGGTGCGAATAACCTTTTCGATGAATTCATCAATTTCCTGTTCCATGGACCGGCTTTCCATAACCAACGCTGCGGCAGCATCCAGAACGTCTGAAACCCCTTGGCCTACTTTGTTGGACGAATCCCGCACGCCGGTGATGTTGGAGGCGACTTTCTCCGTGTCGCTGGCGGCGCTGGAGATATTTTCTGCGATTTCCCGGGTGGCCGATCCCTGCTGCTCCACAGAGGCGGAGATAGCGGTGGCAATGTCAAACAAACCGTCAATGGTTTTGCGGATTGTGGCAATGGCGTGAACGGCCTGATCCGTGGAAGCTTGCATTTCGGAAATCTGGCTGGTGATCTCTTCGGTAGCAGCGGCGGTCTGATTGGCGAGGTTTTTCACTTCAGAAGCCACGACGGCAAACCCTTTGCCGGCCTCTCCGGCGCGCGCGGCTTCGATGGTGGCGTTCAGCGCCAGCAGATTGGTCTGTCCGGCAATGTCATGAATCAGCTTAACCACGTCCCCGATCCGGGAAGAAGCCCGGGACAGGCTTTGCACGGTGGAATTGGTGCGTTCCGCTTCTTCGACGGCATTGTTGGAAATGCGGGAGGATTCCTTGACCTGGCGGCTGATTTCCTCAATGGATTGTGATAATTCCTCTGCGGCCTGGCTTACCATACGTACATTCTTTGTGGCGTTTTGAATGCTGTCTGCCGCCGCTGAAGACTGGCTGGTGGCGGTTTGTGCCGTCTGGGACATATGTTGCGCCGTATTTTCCATTTCCGATGATGCGCCGGCCACGATGGAGGCCATTTGACGGACTCTTTCAGCGAGATGGATCTGTTCGGATACGTCTTCCCAGATCACCATATTGCCGATATAGCGGCCATTGGTGTCATTGATGGCGGACAAGGACAGTTTGAGAGTTGTCTCGCCCAGCTTGATCAGCCGGATGGCCGGCAGGCGGGCCGGATCGCTCATCTGGGTCCGGAAGGATTCCGGGTTGGTTTCGAGTCGGCTGATGTCCTTCCCCACCAGTGCATCGGCCCCGAACGGCAAATACTGGGCCAGTGCGCGCATCTCTTTTTGGGAAGACAGATTGGCATAATTGATAATGCTGGTGCCGGGGTCACAGATCAGCACATTCACCGGCATATTTTCAATCATGGCCAGAAGGCCGGCGGCCCGGGCGTCGGTTTTTTTCTGTTCCGTAATGATATGCCAAGTGATCAGGAGTTGGTGCAGGTCTCTGCCCGCAGACGTGACAGGGGTGATGAGAACATCCAGGAATTCCTCCCCGAGCGCTACGGTTTGGCGCAAGGGGAACTGGCGCGCATCGGCAAGTTTTTCACGCGGGGCGCCCCCTTCGCCAAACAGAAGATCCAGCGATTGGCCCAGCAACCCCTTGCCGGTCACTGGAAGGACATGTTTCAGACGTCCGGAGGTTTCAAAACATTTGTTGTTGCAATAAAGGATTTCCAGGCTTTCGCGGTCGCAGATCATCATATTGACCAACATGGAATCAATCCAGGCCTGATGACTGTTTCCCCCCGAAGTGTGCAGATCTTCCGCCTTCCCCCGTTTTTCAGGCGCGGGTATCTCTTTGTTTTTCAATGATAAGTTAAACATTTCCGATCCCTCATGAAAGTCCCCTGTGTGTTCTGGCATCACGCCGTAACACAACCAGCCGGACATTTGTACAGGAGGGGAATTAACGTTCCGTAAATGATACGTCTTCAGGACAATTTTTCCGCGATATTAAACATAAAGCTTTCTTTATATAAAAGATGTGTTATATGTTTTGTAAATTTGAGTCTCGTGTAGTTCAGGAGAAAAGATTTGTCCCGCAAAAACTATTTATTTACCAGTGAGTCTGTTTCCGAAGGGCACCCCGACAAGGTGGCGGACTATATTTCTGATTCCATTCTCGATCGTTATCTGGCCGAAGCGCCGGAATCACGGGTGGCGCTGGAAACTTTGGTGACCACTAATCGGGTGGTGCTGGCGGGGGAAGTCCGAGGACCGGAAACCATCACCCCTGAAGTTCTGGAGGAGGTCGCCCGTAAGGCGGTGCGCCAAATCGGCTATGACCAGAACGGTTTCCATTGGGAGAATCTGGAGGTTGACTGTTATGTTCATGAACAGTCCGCCGATATCGCCCAGGGTGTGGATGCAGCCGAAAATAAGGAAGAAGGGGCCGGCGATCAGGGCATCATGTTCGGATATGCCACCAATGAAACACCGGTCTATATGCCGGCGCCGATCTATTATGCCCACCTTATTCTGCGTTCCCTGGCCGAAGCCCGGCATAACGGCACGGCGCCGGAACTGCAGCCGGACGCCAAAAGCCAGGTAACCCTGAAATTTGAAAATGGTGTTCCGGTAGGAGCCCAATCCATTGTAGTCTCGACCCAGCATCGTCCGGATGTGTCGCAGGAACGGGTGCATGAGATTGTGCGGGCGCATATCGAAAAAACCCTGCCGGCAGGCTGGATGTGCCCGGAAGAGGAGCTGTATATCAACCCCACGGGGAAATTTGTGATTGGCGGTCCGGATGGTGATGCGGGTCTGACCGGCCGTAAAATCATCGTGGATACCTATGGGGGTGCCGCGCCGCATGGGGGCGGGGCATTCTCCGGCAAGGATCCGACCAAGGTGGACCGCTCGGCGGCCTATGCCGCGCGCTATCTGGCCAAAAATGTGGTGGCGGCGGGGCTGGCCGAACGCTGCACTATCCAGCTGTCTTATGCCATCGGCATTTCCAAGCCCCTGTCATTGTATGTGGACCTGCATGACACCGGTCGCGTGGATCCGGAGCGCCTGGAAAAGATTCTGGGCGAGGTCATGGATCTCAGGCCCAGCGGCATCCGCGAACATCTGGGGTTGAACAGACCGATTTACGCCCGGACGGCCGCCTATGGGCATTTTGGCCGCGAACCGGAGGCCGACGGTGGTTTTTCCTGGGAAAAAACCGACCTGGTCGAGGTGCTGAAAAAACAATTCTGATCCCTGCCTTAGGTCCCAAAGGGCTTAGGGGGTATTGTAACGAGGGTGACTCAATTCACTCTGGCTATGGACAAAAAGGCGCATGGTCCTTATATGGGGGCCATGCGTGATCTGGAACATATCAAAAGCAGCCGGATTTATGGGCGGAGGCAGGGCAAACCCCTGAAACCTTCCAGCCAGCGGCGCCTGGAAGAATGGTTGCCCAGGCTGCAACTTTCAAAACCGGAAAGCGGGGCTTCTCTGGACCCCGCGGAATATTTTGACCGGCCATATGACGGCTATACCCTGGAAATCGGTTTCGGTAAGGGGGAGCATCTGGCCTGGCAGGCGACTCATTGTCCCGACTGGGGGCATATTGGCTGCGAACCTTTTCTGAATGGTGTATCGGGTCTGGTAGATAAGGTGGTGCAGGAGCGGCTCGAAAATGTGCGTATTTTCATGGATGATGCCCGCCTGCTGATGGGCGGCCTCAGGGACCAGTGCCTGGACCGGGCATATATCCTGTTCCCCGATCCGTGGCCGAAAAAACGTCATCACAAACGCCGGGTGATTAACCCCGGTAACATCCGGGAACTGGCCCGATTGCTGAAATGCGGAGCGGAGTTGCGCATCGCGACAGATCACCGGGATTATTGCCGCTGGATTTTGTCGCATATGTTGCAGAGCGAGGCGTTCGACTGGTTAGCCGAAGGTCCGGCGGACTGGCACCGGCGGCCTGATGACTGGCCACCCACCCGTTATGAACAAAAAGCTTTGGAGCAGGGTCGACGCAGCACCTATCTCAGATTTATCCGCAAACCCCACCGGCAATAAGGGGCGGTGACAGGCGGCTCGTTCCGTGTCCGGCATGGCTGCGGTCGGGCGGGAAAAAGCACTTGAAGTTCAGGAATATTCGGCTATATATATAGCAACCGAATCACTTGAATTTTTGAGGTGCGGGCAAGTGGATCACTGCCTGCATTTTTATTTTCAAGACGGTTGTTTTGTGTTCAGGCGAGTGATTGGCGAAGCGGAAAACTCCGCCCTGATGGTTCCGTCCCGGTCCTGGGGCAGAAAAAGCAGGATTGGAACAAAGATGATCTCCGGCGTGACAGATAAAATTACCGAAATCATCAGCCCGGTTTGCACGGCGATGGGATATGAGCTGGTACGCATCCAGATGCAAAGCGGGCCGCGGGGTGTGCCGGTTTTGCAGATTATGGCGGAGCGTCCCGATGGCACCATGCGGGTTGAGGATTGCGAAGCGCTCAGCCGGGAAATTTCCGTGCTTCTGGATGTGGAAGATCCGATTGCGGGAGAGTATACTCTGGAGGTAAGTTCCCCCGGCATTGATCGGCCGCTGACCCGGCCGAAGGATTTTGTCACCTATGCCGGCCATCTGGTTAAATTTCAGTTGTCCGTGCCGGTTGACGGCCACCGGCGGTTCAAGGCGATGTTGCGGGGGATGACGGAAAGCCTTGTCCAGGTGGACATTGATGGTGAGCCGCTGGAGTTTGACTTTGATAATATTCAGAAAGCCAAGCTCGTCATGACGGACGAATTGTTGAAACAAGCGCTGGCTAAAGACTGAAGGTCAAAACAGGGTGCAGGCAGGCGCAGAGCCAGAAAAGATGAAACAAAAGATGACACAGAATATATCAACTCAAGGTGAAAAGGTCCGGCGGGCCGGAGAGGGCCGGACGGGCAAAGCGGAGTTCATGGAATGACGACAGCAGTGAGTGCCAACAGGCTTGAATTGTTGCAGATCGCGGATGCAGTGGCGCGGGACAAGACTATTGACCGGGATATTGTTCTGGAGGCAATGGAAGAAGCCATTCAGAAAGCCGCCCGCTCGCGATATGGGGCGGAGAACGAGATCAAGGCACATATTGATCGCAAGACCGGCGCCATTAAACTTTACCGGGTGCTGGAGGTGGTGGAAAATGTGGAGAATCACGCCACGCAGATCAGCCTTGAAGATGCCAGAGTCAATAAGGAAGACGCCCAGATTGGCGATATGCTGGCGGATGAATTGCCGCCCATAGATTTTGGCCGGGTCGCGGCCCAGACAGCGAAACAGGTGATTGTGCAGAAAGTTCGGGATGCCGAGCGGGCGCGTCAGTATGAGGAATACAAGGACCGGGTCGGGGAAATCATCAGCGGCGTGGTCAAGAGAGTGGAATACGGTAACGCCATTGTGGATATTGGCCATGCCGAAGCCATTATCCGCCGGGATCAGATGATTCCGCGTGAGCATATCCGGAATGGCGAGCGGGTCCGGGCTTATATTATGGATGTGCGCCGCGAACCGCGCGGGCCCCAGGTTTTTCTCTCCCGTACTCATCCCGAATTTATGGCCCGCCTGTTTGCTCAGGAAGTTCCAGAAATCTATGATGGCGTGATTGAGATCAAGGCGGTCAGCCGTGATCCGGGAAGCCGGGCCAAGATCGCCGTCTATAGTACTGACCCCAGCATTGACCCTGTGGGGGCCTGCGTCGGCATGCGGGGCAGCCGGGTACAGGCGGTGGTCAATGAGTTGCAGGGGGAAAAGATTGATATCATCCAGTGGTCCCCCGATATCGCTACCTTTATCGTCAGCGCCCTGGCGCCTGCCAATGTATCCAAGGTGGTTGTGGACGAGGATAAGCAGCGCATTGAGGTTGTTGTCCCCGAGGACCAGCTCAGTCTCGCCATTGGGCGACGCGGCCAGAATGTGCGGCTGGCGTCGCAGCTGGTGGACTGGCAGGTGGATATTCTGACCGAAGCCGACGAATCCGAACGTCGCCAGGCGGAATATAAACAGCGGGCCGATTTGTTCCGCGAGGCCCTGGATGTGGATGACACGCTGGCGTTGCTGCTGGTATCCGAAGGTTTCAGCACGCTGGAGGAAGTGGCTTATGTGGCACCGGAAGAGTTTGCCGGTATCGAAGGGTTTGACGAAGAACTTGTGGAAGAGTTGCAGAACCGGGCCCGGGAAGCGCTGACAGCGCGTGAGCAGGAGGCGGAAGTGCGCCGCAAGGAACTTGGCGTTGAGGACGAACTGGCGGCGCTTGAAGGGTTGAATGGGCCGATGCTGGTGACTCTCGGGGAAGCCGGGATCAAGACCCTTGATGATCTGGGCGATCTGTCGGCTGATGAACTGATCAGCAAGGAAGACGGCATCCTGCGCGACTATGATCTCAGTGAGGACGCCGCCAATGAAATCATCATGGCTGCCCGTGCCCACTGGTTCGAAGATGAAGACCAGAATGAAGACCGGGACGAGACGGCCGATGCCGAAGGAGCCAATGTCGACAGCGACAGCGTAGCATCGACTGACGGATCCAAGGCCGAATAATAACGGGGCAAACAGAAGCAGAGGTGGATCAGATCCTTGAGCGGAACCTTACGTGAGCGAAAATGTCTGGTGACAGGCGCACGGCTTCCCTCGGAAAAAATGATCCGTTTTGTTCTGGGGCCTGACAATGTTATTGTCCCCGATGTGGCCGCCAAGTTGCCAGGTCGGGGATGTTGGATCGTTGCCGACAAAGCAGTGGTGGCGGAGGCGGTAGAGGGCCGGCGGTTTACGCGGTTTATCCGGCAGTCAGCCCCGGGGACAGTGTCCGTCACGGTTGCCGAAGAGTTGCCGGACTTGGTGGAACGGCTGTTGAAAAAGAGATGTCTGGATTATCTAGGTTTGTGTAATCGGGCCGGGCATCTGGTCAGCGGGTTTGAAAAAGTCCGCAGTGTTCTGAAAGCCGGAAAGAGCCGGATTCTGGTCACGGCGGCGGATGGTGCGGCGGATGGACGCAGAAAATTGTGTCAGGGTCTTGAGCGATCTGGATCAGATCGCGGATCTGGTCCGGGGCGTGACAAAGGAGATGAAAAGGCGCATAACGGCGGGTATGAAAACCGGGGGATTGAAAAATTACGGGTGATTGATATTTTCTCCCGGGAGGATCTGAGCCAGGCCCTGGGGCTGGAAAATGCGGTGCATGTGGCATTGCTGCCGGGCGGGGTGACGAACAGTTTTTTGCGGGAATGGACGCGGTATGCGGCGTTCCTGGGCAAAATGCAGGATGAGTGATTGTAAGGCGGAACAAAGAATGAGCGACGATAAGGACAACAAAAAAACATTATCAGTTTCAGGGCGCAAAACGTTGCAGCTGAAACCTTCGGCCGGGGCGGCTCCGGCGCGGGGCAGCGGTGGCGTTGTGGTGAAGCGCAAAAAGAAACTGATTTTGAAGCCGGGGGAGACTGCCCCGGCCGAGACAGCTTCTTCCGCTTCTCCCGCAGCCCCAAAAAAGGTTTTGAAAAAACAGGCCGTGCCGAGTGCGAAAAAAGAGGAACCCCGCGATCCAGCCCTGACGGAGAGTGAACGCGAGGCTCGTCTCAGGGCGCTGGAACTGGCCCAGAAAGCCAGTGAGGAAAAGGCCCGCCGCGAAGCGGAAGCCGCGCGGAAACGGGCGATTTTGGAAGCCGCCAAAGCCCAGGAAGAAAAGGAACGCAAGGCGAAAGAGCAGGCCGAAGCGGAAAAAACGCAGGCGGCTGAAGTGACTGCCGAAAGCGGGGGTAAGACCCAGGAAGAGACGGTTGCTCCGGCGCGGGAGGAAGGGCAAGCTGACGTAAAGGCTGAAACCAAAACAGAGGCCACAGCCAGGACGGCGGCCAAGGACGAAGACCAAAAAGCCGGTACGGAAGAAAAGCCGTTCGGAGAAAGACCGGAAAAGCAAAAGGACGCGGCCTCAAAACCTGCCGCTAAAGAGGCGCGCAAAGGGGATGATGATCACGCCCGCCCGGCGCGACCCGCGCCGAAAAAGGCGGCGGAATTTGTGGAACGGGATGAGGTCAAGAGCAGACCCCCCCATAAACCGGTTAAAAGCCGTGGTGAGCCGCGCCGACGCAGTGGTAAGTTGACCGTGACTCAGGCCTTGGGTGATGGGGATATGGAAACCCGTCAACGCTCGTTGGCTTCGCTGAAACGGGCCCAGGCGAAACAGAAACGTTTGGCCGGGCAGCAGCAGAAACAGGCGCAGAAAGTCTATCGCGAAGTTGTTGTCCCGGATTTCATTACGGTTCAGGAACTGGCGAACCGGATGACTGAAAAAGCGTCAGATGTGATTAAGGCGCTGATGAAAATGGGGGTCATGGCAACTATCAACCAGACCATTGATCAGGATACGGCGGAACTTATTGTGGAAGAATTTGGGCATACGGTAAAACGGGTTAGCGAGTCTGATGTGGAAATGGATTTGCAGGGACCGGAAGATAAGGAAGAAGATATGCTGCCCCGGCCACCGGTGGTGACCGTGATGGGGCATGTGGATCATGGGAAAACCTCCATTCTGGATGCCTTGCGCAAAACCGATGTGGCGGCGGGTGAGGCTGGGGGCATCACCCAGCATATCGGGGCGTACCAGGTCAAGCTTGCCGACGGGGCGCGCATCACCTTTCTGGATACGCCCGGTCACGCGGCCTTTTCCGCCATGCGGTCCCGCGGAGCACAGGTGACGGATATTGTGGTCCTGGTGGTGGCAGCCGATGATGGCATCATGCCGCAAACGATCGAGGCCATCAGCCACGCCAAGGCGGCGGACGTGCCGATCATTGTCGCCATCAACAAGATCGACAAACCGGAAGCCAATCCGGACAAGGTGCGCCAGGATCTTTTGCAGCATGAAGTGTTTGTGGAAAAGATGGGCGGTGAGGTACTGGATGTGGAGGTTTCCGCGAAAACCGGCCTTAATCTGGACAAGCTGGAAGAAGCGATTCTGTTGCAGGCCGAAATTCTGGATCTCAAGGCCAACCCGAACCGGGATGCGGAAGGGATTGTGGTCGAAGCCAAGCTGGACAAGGGACGCGGCCCGGTAGCAACGGTACTTGTCAAACGCGGCACCCTGAGGGTGGGGGATGTGTTTGTTGCCGGCAGTGAATGGGGGCGGGTTCGAGCCTTGGTCAATGAACGAGGGCAGCAGTTGAAGGAGGCGGGCCCCTCTACGCCGGTGGAAATTCTGGGGCTGCAAGGTACGCCGGAGGCCGGGGATGAAATGGTTGTGGTGGAAAATGAAGCCAAGGCCCGTGATGTCTCCGAATTCCGGTCCCGCCAGAAGAAGGAAAAACAGTCGGCTGTTCCGAAAGCCAGCTTGGAAGCCATGTTCAGCAAATTGGCCGAAAAGGAAGCGGCCAGTGTACCGGTGGTGATCAAGGCGGATGTGCAGGGCTCGGTGGAAGCCATTAGCGGGGCGCTGGAGAATCTGTCCACCGATGAAGTCAGGGCCCATGTGCTGCATGCGGCAGTGGGCGGCATTTCCGAAACCGATGTGCAGCTCGCCGCGGCGTCCTCGGCGCCGATTCTGGGCTTTAACGTGCGTGCAAGCCGCCAGGCGGCGGCGCTGGCTCAGCAGGAAGGTGTGGAAATCCGCTATTATTCAGTGATTTACGACCTTGTGGATGATATGAAAGCCGTTATGAGCGGCCTGTTGGCGCCTGAGCTGAAGGAAAAAATCATCGGTACGGCGGAAATCCTGGAAGTCTTTTCCGCGGGTAAGGCGGGCAAGGCGGCCGGTTGTCTGGTCACTGACGGCGTGGTGCGGCGCGGCGCCAAGGCGCGGCTGCTCAGGGATGACGTGGTGATTTACGAAGGTGACCTGGGATCGCTGCGGCGGTTTAAGGACGATGTCAAGGAAGTCAAGGCCGGGACCGAATGCGGCATGAACTTTGAGAATTACAACGATCTCAAAAAAGGCGATATTATCGAATGTTATGAGGTCCAGGAAGTCAACCGCGAACTTTAACAACAGTTTCGGATCTTCGGCCCCTTGTGGTAGACTGATGTCTATGCAGTAGACGGATGTCTGGCTTGGGGGCCGTCGTTCTTTGAGGTGAAAGTCATGTCCAGATCATCACATTTCGACGATGAGCGTGGCGGGGGGCACCGCTTGCTCCGGGTGGGGGAAAATATACGTCATGCCTTGGCCGGTATTCTGTCCCGGGAGGATCTTCAGGATCCGGATCTCGAAGGCGTCTCCATTACTGTTACTGAAGTGCGGTGCAGCCCTGATTTGCGCAATGCAACGGTCTATATCATGCCGTTGGGGGGCAATGGCGAGCAGGAAGTGGCCGATGCGCTTAACCGGTGCAGCCGGTTTCTGCGGGGGCAACTGTCCCGCCAGGTGCGCATGAAATATCTGCCTCGGCTGAAATTCATCGTTGACGCAAGTTTTGGTGAGGCCGATCACATCGAACGGTTGTTGCACAGTCCCAAAGTGGCCCAGGATCTGGAACGCCGGGATGACCGTGACGAAGAGGACCGATAAGGCGTGGGCAGAAGTGATCAGGGCGGACGTGGTCAGCGAAAGCGCAAGGGCGTCAAGATTGACGGTTGGGTGGTGATTGACAAACCCTTGGGGCTTACCTCCACCCAGGTTGTAGGGCGGGTGCGCCGCCTGACAGGGGCGGCCAAGCTGGGACATGGAGGCACGCTGGACCCGTTGGCCTCTGGCGTTCTGCCCATTGCGTTGGGGGAGGCGACCAAAACCATTCCCTTTATTATGGAAGCCCGCAAAACCTATCATTTTACGGTGCGCTGGGGACAGGATCGCAATACGGACGATGCGGAAGGCGAGGTGGTGGCGACAAGCGCCCATCGGCCGTCACCTGAGGATATCGAGGCGGCCTTGCCGGCCTTTCATGGTGTGATCATGCAGCGCCCGCCGGCCTTTTCCGCCATCAAAGTGGCGGGACAGAGAGCCTATGACCTGGCGCGACGGGGGGAAGAGGTCACCTTGCCGGCCCGGGAAGTGGAAATATTTGCTCTGCGCCTGCTTGAGGCCGCCACAGAGGAGGCGCGGTTCGAGGTTGAATGCGGTAAAGGCACCTATGTGCGCGCCCTCGCCCGGGATTTGGCACATTCGCTGGGCACCTGCGGGTATGTTTCACATCTTAGGCGCACCAAAGTGGGGCCATTTGGACTGGATCGGTCGATTTCTCTGGATAAACTGGAAAAATTGGTTCATAGTGCGCCGCACAGGGACTGGAGTCTCGCTGTGGAGACCGTGCTGGACGACATCTTGGCACTGGCCGTAACAGCGGGGGATGCCCGCCGCCTCAGTCAGGGGCAGAGCATCCGGGTTCCTGACCGCCGGCAGGGGCTGGTTCGGATTATGCATGAGGATAAACTCGTGGCGTTGGCCGAACTGAAACAGGGCCTTCTGAAGCCGGTACGGGTGTTTAATTTATGATTGAATGGAGTACACGATGTCGATTACTGCAGAAAAAAAACAGGAACTGATCAAGGAATTCGCCACAAGCGAAGGGGATACCGGGTCTCCGGAAGTGCAGGTTGCACTTCTGACTGAAAGAATTGTCAATCTGACAGAACATTTTAAAACTCACGCGAAAGACAATCATTCCCGCCGTGGTCTGCTGATGCTGGTGAATAAACGCCGACGTCTGCTTGATTACCTGAAAAAAACGGATATGGAGCGTTATCAGTCGCTGATCAAGCGTCTGGGGCTGCGTAAATAATAATAACCGGAAGGGCGTTCTCATTGGGAGGGCGTCCTACCGGCCGGGTCCGATTCATGTCAGGGCCCGATACAGGATAGAGAAGATACAGAACAGGGTACGGCCATAGGGGCCGTGTCAGGATATTTGGGGGGACTGGCGGATCGGCCGCTGGATCCCGTCCGGGTATCGCTAAGAAGGTTAGAACTGGAATATGTTTGATATACATCGTAAAGAAATAATGTGGGGCGGACGCCCTCTGATCCTGGAAACAGGACATTTTGCCCGTCAAGCGGACGGGGCCGTCATGGTGACTTATGGGGAAACAACAGTACTGTCAACGGCCGTGGGAGCGAAAAAAGCCAACCCTGCCATCGACTTTTTTCCGCTCACTGTAAATTATCAGGAAAGAACCTATTCCGCCGGGAAAATCCCGGGCGGATTTTTTAAACGTGAAGGCCGTCCCAGTGAGGCGGAAACTCTGATTTCCCGCCTGATCGATCGCCCGATCCGGCCGCTTTTTGTCAAAGGATACAAGAACGAGACCCAGGTTGTGGCCACGGTTATGGGGTATGACCTTGAAAATCAGAGCGATATTCCGGCTCTGATTGGTTCAAGCGCGGCGCTGACTTTGTCGGGGCTGCCGTTCCTTGGGCCCATTGCAGCGGCCCGGGTGGGGTATATTGACGGGGAATATGTGCTTAACCCGACCGTGCCGCAGATGGAAAATTCCGCTCTGGACCTGGTGGTTGCCGGGACCCGCGATGCGGTTCTGATGGTGGAATCCCAGGCCAGCGAACTGAGCGAGGAAGTGATGCTCGGGGCGGTGATGTTCGGCCATGAGCAGATGCAGCCCGTGATTGAGGCCATTATCGAAATGGCGGAAGTGGCCGCCAAGGACCCCATGGAACTGCCTGAACCGGAAGATCATTCCGAACTGATCGCCAAGATTCGTGACATGGCGGAAGCCGATCTGCGCGCGGCCTACAAGGAAACCGTAAAACAGGTCCGCACCACCAAAGTGGCCGAAATCAAGGATCGGGTGAAAGAGGCCTTTGTGCCGGAAGGCGACGATGCCCAGGCTCTTCTGGTCGGCGACATTCTCAAGGATCTTGAGAAAGACATTGTGCGTGGCGACATTCTGAAAACCAAAAAACGCATCGACGGCAGGGATCTGGATACGGTGCGACCTATTGCTTCGGAAGTGAATGTGCTGCCCCGCACCCACGGGTCTGCCCTGTTCACCCGCGGCGAAACACAGGCGTTGTGTGTCGCCACCCTGGGCACCGGTGATGACGAACAGTTGATTGATGCCCTGGAAGGATCTTATAAGGAATCCTTCATGCTGCATTACAACTTTCCGCCCTATTCCGTGGGGGAAGTGGGGCGCATGGGCGGTGCCGGTCGCCGGGAAATCGGTCATGGGAAGCTGGCCTGGCGGGCGCTGAAGGCCGTTCTGCCGAGCCGGGAGGAATTCCCCTATACCATTCGCCTGGTTTCCGAAATTACCGAATCCAACGGTTCCTCTTCCATGGCGACGGTCTGTGGTTGTTCGCTGGCGATGATGGATGCCGGTGTGCCGATCAGCCGTCCGGTGTCTGGCATTGCCATGGGGCTTATCCTGGAAGGGGATGAGTTTGCCGTGCTGTCCGATATTCTCGGGGATGAAGATCATCTGGGCGATATGGACTTCAAGGTGGCCGGGACGTCCGAAGGGATCACCTCGTTGCAGATGGACATCAAGATTACTGGCATCACCCGGGACATCATGGAAGCGGCCCTGAATCAGGCCAAGGCTGGCCGGGCTCATATCCTGGAAGAAATGAAAAAGGCTCTTTCCGGAGCCCGTACGGAAATCAGCCAGCATGCGCCGCGGATCGAAACCATCCGTATCAACCGCGAAAAAATCCGTGAAGTCATCGGCACCGGGGGTAAGGTGATCCGCGAAATCTGCGAGGTGACCGGCGCCAAGGTGGATATTGAGGATGACGGCACCATCAAGGTGGCGTCCGCAGATGCCAAAGCCATCGAAGCCGCCATCAAGTGGATTCAGGGGATTGCCGCGGAGCCGGAAGTGGGTAAAATTTATGAAGGCAAGGTGGTCAAGACTGTTGACTTTGGCGCTTTTGTGAATTTCCTCGGCAGCCGTGATGGTCTGGTGCATATCAGCGAAATGGCCAATGAACGCGTGAAGCAGGTCACTGACGTTGTCAAGGAAGGCGATGTGGTCAAAGTCAAGGTTCTGGGGATTGACGACCGCGGCAAGGTACGCCTCAGCATGCGGGCGGTAGACCAGGAAACGGGACAGGATTTGTCGGCGTAAAAGTCAGGCTTGTCCGGTGTTCTGTCCGTAACTGTAACATTTTGAAAAGGGGCGTCTTGTTCTTGTATCTTTGGGTCATATACCCATATTATGGATAGAGAACGGCGTCCCTTAAGACATGAACCAAAACACCCCAAAACTACCAGGTAAGACACTATCGTTATGAAATCACTTGAGCCGTTAATGATCTCCGGAAAAAGAGTCTTTCCTCTCATTGAAGGCGGAAAGGGCATTTCTGCAACCAATGGAGAAAGCTCTGGCGCCTGGGCGGCGGCCGGCGGCGTGGGCACCGTGTCCTGCGTCAATGCGGACAGCTATGATGAGGATGGCAACGTCATTTCCCAAGTTTATCATGGCAAGACTCGCGCCGAACGCCATCAGGAATTGATTAATTACGGAATCAAGGGCGGCGTAACCCAGATTCAGCGCGCCCATGAGGTTGCCGGCGGCGAGGGTCGTCTGCACATCAATGTACTGTGGGAAATGGGCGGCGCGGAAGCGGTGCTGCATGGGGTTCTGGAAAAAACCAAGGATCTGGTGCATGGCATCACCTGTGGTGCCGGCATGCCCTATCGTCTTAGCGAAATTGCCGCCAAATACGGGGTGTATTACCATCCGATCATCTCTTCGGCTCGGGCTTTCGGGATTCTTTGGAAGCGGGCCTATAAAAAATACGCTGAATGGCTGGGCAGCGTGGTTTATGAAGACCCCTGGCTTGCCGGTGGCCATAACGGGCTGAGCAATGCGGAAGACCCGCGCCAGCCCCAGGATCCCTATCCGCGGGTGGTGGCCCTGCGCAAGGTGATGAACAGTTTCGGCTTGCACAAAGTGCCGATCATCATGGCGGGGGGAGTCTGGTATCTGCGGGACTGGGAAAACTGGATTGATAATCCGGAGATCGGTCCGATTGCCTTTCAATTCGGCACCCGGCCGTTGCTGACCCGGGAAAGCCCGATTCCGCAGAAATGGAAAGATGCCCTGCTGAAGCTGGCCAAGGGAGACATCCTGCTGCACCATTTCAGTCCAACCGGGTTTTATTCTTCTGCCGTACGCAACAGTTTCCTGCGCGATCTGGAGGAGCGCGAACGCCGCCAGATCCGCTTTAGCGCCAAACCGGACCCGGATGAGGGGTACACTTCAGAACTCAGGGTGGGCCGCAAAACCTATTATGTGCGTCCTGAAGATAAGCCGCGAGCCGAAGACTGGATGCTGGCAGGGCATAGCGAGGCCATGAAAACGCCGGATGACACGCTGGTATTTGTCACGCCGGAAAAAGCCGATACCATCCGCCGGGATCAGCGGGAATGTATGGGGTGTCTCAGCGCCTGCAAATTTTCCAATTGGTCAGATAATCCTGAAACCAATTATTCCACGGGGCGCAAGGCGGATCCGCGCAGCTTCTGTATCCAGAAGACCTTGATGGATATTGCCCATGGTGGCAGTACGGAACACAATCTGATGTTTGCCGGTCATTCCGCCTATAATTTCGCGACGGATCCCTTTTATAGTAACGGTTTTATCCCGACAGTGAAACAGCTTGTGGACCGGATCCTGACCGGGGACTGACCTGAGCTGCCCTTCATCACTGTGCGAACCTCACAGGAGACGGGTAGGCCATCCTGTTGGCAGATCATCATCTGGGACAGGGGGCGCCCGTCTGGACGGTTCAAGATGGACGTTTCTTGAAAAAACAGCCTGATTTCTTATTTATTAAGAGATAAGATATATTATAAGCATCGGAACACAGACGTCCGGCCGAACATACGGATCCCCGAGATGATATCATGGCGGAAACAGGCCAGTGTTGGGAAAGTTTGTGGGGAAAGTTTGCCGGAAAAGGTTTGTCAGAGGAGTTTATGAGGGGGTAGGGCGTAGTCCCTGTCCGGATGATAGGGAGCAGTTAAGGGACGGGAGACCAGGGTTGTCAGAAATGAATAAGGAACGGCCATATTCCCAGGCGCTGAACAGGCTGCGAGAAGCGGGCCTACGCCCGACGCGGCAGCGGCTGGTGCTGGCCAAGCTGTTGTTTGATGGGCATGATCGTCATGTCACCGCCGAAATTTTGCATGAGGAAGCTGTCTCTATGGGCGGCAATGTTTCTCTGGCCACGGTGTATAACACCCTTCACCAGTTTACGGATGCGGGGCTGTTGCGGGAGGTCGTAGTGGACTCCGGGCGCACCTATTTTGATACCAACACCACCGATCATCATCATTTTTATTTTGAAACCGATGGCCGTCTTGAAGATGTGCCGGGGGATCAGATCGCCATCACCGCTCTGCCGGAAGTGCCCGCAGGCAAAAAAATATCGCGGGTAGATGTGGTGCTGCATGTGAAGGACGAAACCTGAGCTGGATCAGGGGTCTTTTCCTAGAGTGAATTGTGAAAAGGTCGGCTCAATTCACTCTAAAATTCAGCATGAGCAGTGGGGATGTTTCCGTGCGGGTGTGCGCGGCGCGGGACCTCAGTCAAATTCTTCCCGTTTCAGACAGCCCCAGATGTGATCCTGCGGCACCCAGCCCTTGAATCCCTGAAGTTCCATTCGGCACCAGGCGTTTTCGCATTCCAGAATTTCCCCCAAAACTCCGGCTTCAGCCAATACGGTGACCTCTGAGTCTGGGTCGGGCTTGCGATGGAACGCCTGCCGGTCGGCCAGCACCAGCCCCATGCGCCGGCTGGACAGCAGAGGGCCCCAGATCCACCCGCTGGCGCCTTCCGAATCAATGATTTTGCGCCAGTCGCCATATTCCGCGACCACTTTGACCGGCAGGCCCTTTTTATGAAAGACCCATTTGATGGGGTATTTTTTATCGGGACCAGTGCGTACATTGACCTTGTCGCGCGCCAGGGAGACAAACCTTGGAACCGGATATCCTGATTTGCCAATCACGGTATGTTCCGCCGATCCGGCGGTGGCCTGTACCCCCAGGTTTCCCAGGATCAGCACACAGAACATCACAGTGCCGCTGGTCCGTTTCAGGATATTGACGGCATGCATGATCATGGGGGGCAGAAGATGGGAGACTTTTCCGGGCATCTACGGGTTCTGATTCATTATGTTTAGTGTTGCCACCCTGGGCGGTTTCCTGCCTGATGTTATGTCGTGTTCACCGCTGAGGGTCAAGGCCGAAAAAATGTTTACTCATCAGTAGCATTCCTTGCATCAGACATTTGAAAGTCGCGTTCAGTTCTGCTAGACACATAACAGGAGGAGCCATCTCACACCCCCCTCTCTTAGGGTGAGGGGCTTGGGAGTCGCCTATGACTCTCTGGAGTGACTCTCTGGCTCCAAGGTCGCAAAAATCTAACCGTGGAGTGTCCGGATGACGTCCAGAAAGCCTTTGGTGGTGGTAACCCGTAAACTGCCTGATCCTATTGAAACGCGGATGATGGAACTGTTTGATGTCAGGCTTAATCTGGATGACCATGCCTTTTCCTCTGCGGAAATGATCGAAGCTCTGCAACAGGCCGATGTGCTGGTGCCGACGGTGACGGATCGTCTTGATTCGCGGGTTCTGTCTCAGGCAGGGCCGCAACTGAAACTGATCGCCAATTACGGTGCCGGGGTGGACCATATCGACTTGGCCAGTGCGCGTCAGCGGGGCATTACGGTCACCAATACCCCCGGTGTGCTGACCGAGGATACGGCGGATATGACCATGGCGCTGATGCTGGCCGTGCCGCGGCGGCTGATCGAGGGCGAAAAACTTCTTCAGGCCGGGAACTGGAAGGGCTGGTCGCCCACCGGCATGCTGGGGCGGCGTATCTGGGGCAAGCGACTGGGCATTATTGGTATGGGCCGGATCGGTCAGGCCGTGGCCCGGCGGGCCAAGGCTTTCGGTCTGTCCATTCACTATCATAACCGTCACCGGGTCAGCAGTGAGGTGGAGGAAGAACTGGAAGCGACCTATTGGGAAAGCCTGGACCAGATGCTGGCGCGCATGGATATTATTTCCGTGAACTGTCCGCATACGCCGGCCACCTATCATTTGCTGTCGGCCCGGCGTTTGAAACTGATGCAGAAACACGCCTTTATCATCAACACCTCTCGTGGCGAGGTGATCGACGAGAATGCCCTGATTCGCATGCTGGAAGCCGGGCAGCTTGCCGGGGCGGGGCTGGATGTGTTTGAAAATGAACCGGCAGTCAACCCCAAACTTCTGTCTCTGCCGGGGGTAGTGGCATTGCCGCATATGGGCTCGGCTACCCTGGAAGGCCGGATTGACATGGGCGAAAAGGTACTGATCAATATCAAAACCTTTGCCGACGGGCATAATCCGCCGGACCGGGTATTGGAAGATTGGAGCTGAGTTTAAAGATTACCAGCCGGTGCTATGACGGGGCTCTGACACCCACATTGTGCCTCCCGTATTGTCATAATGGATTGCCGCGCCCGTTCGGGCTTGTGATGATAAAACTCACTCCGGTTCGGGAAAGACCAGGGGCGAAAGGTTCGGTTCCACCCAACCCCGCCGGGCAGCGACGGAAAAAAGCCGCTGTTCTGAGAAATATCGCAACAGGAAATCCTTCTGGCCATAAGGGCCGCTGACCAGTTTATGGCATCCGGACACGAATCCGGTGTCCATAGGCAACCGTTTGATAAAATGCGTGATGGCCTTCAGGTAAGCCTGGGTAATGGTTTCATGATACCCTTCGCTGTCGGAATTAACGACGCCGGTAACGTCATTATAGCGGCGAATGATCCCTGGTAGGGAGTGCTTCAGGTCATCATAAGACTGATGGTGCAAAAGACAATATGTTGCCGCCAGATGTGCGGCATGGGTCCAATCTGTTTTGGGCAGACTGCAGTCCAGGAGCCTGTCGGTCAGGGCATAGATTTCTTCCCGGGTTTTATAGAGATCACTTTTCGTCATCATATTTCCTTTATCGCACAGAAAACATCAGACCGGCCCCACCAAACCTCTGGCTGGTTCAATTCCGCGAAAATTCTGATGTCGGAAGGGATTCAGTACGGGTTCAGCAAGGTCGGGATATCACAGACATTGCTGAGATTGGGCATGAGATTGGGCATGAGATTGGGCAGCAGAAAGCACCCGATCCCATGTCGGGCAAGGAAAGGTATTGCAAAAATGGTATGTCACTATATCCAATTCTTTCCACTGTTCAGAAATCGAACTATAGCAGGGGCTTGGGAAAAATCAACGTTCTTGCGACCTGGACCCGCAGCAGGGGCAATGCGGGTCCTTGGGCAGTTTCAGGGTACGGGTGCGGGCGTCCAGTGCGTCGTAAATCAGCAGCCGACCCGCCAGACTCTGCCCCAGGCCTAGGACTTCCTTAATGACCTCCACCGCCATCAGGCTGCCCATGACTCCGGCAATGGCGCCCAGAATGCCGGCCTCGGCGCAATTGCCTACATCTCCAGGGTCCTGAGGCACAAAACAGCGATAGCAGGGCAGGTCCGCCTCATAGCCGCGAAAGGTGGCAAGCTGGCCGTCGAACTGGCTGAGGGCGGCGGACACCAGAGGTTTTTTCAGCTTCAGACAGGTTTCGTTCACCAGGAACCGGGTGACAAAATTGTCGCAGCCATCGGCCACCAGGTCATAGCCGCCAATCAGCGCGGCGGCATTTTCCGCGGTTAACCGTTCCATATGCGGAATGACCCTGATATCGGGATTGAGCCGACCGATCCGTTCTTTGGTGCTGTCGGTTTTGGCCGTACCCAGCCGGTCGGTGTCGTGCAGGATCTGACGTTGCAGATTGCTCAGACTCACCACATCATCATCCACCACGCCGATGGTGCCAACCCCGGCAGCGGCCAGATACAGGATCAGCGGACTGCCGAGCCCGCCGGCGCCGACTACAAGCACTTTTGTATCAAGCAGTTTCTGCTGGCCCGCGCCGCCTACCTCCTTAAGGATGATATGCCGGGCATAACGTTCCAACTGGTCATCGGTGAAACTCATTGCGGGTCAGGCTCTCCCTTGTCTCCGCCATTGAGGTCAGGCGGGTTATCCTCTTCCATGATCTCAATGGCGGTGTCTATTTCTGTCTCCGGGGGGGTGATGACATAAATCGCCCCCTCCCGCAGCACCAGATCATCGGGAGATGCCACTTCTTGACCATTACAGAAGACGGCGAATTCCTCAAGTCCCACCGCCCGCGCCTCCGCGAGAAGGCGGGGCACCGTAATATCGCTGAGCGGTAATGTGCATTCCGTGCCATTGACACGCAGAATGGCGGTGGGAACGGCTGAGGTCATGACATTTTTCCTTCTGCTGCGGTTTTTTCCGAAGGCCGCCCTTATAATTCATTGCCCCCTTACAGGCCATCAAAAAGCGCTGTGGTGAGGTACCGTTCGGCAAAGGACGGAATGATCACCACCATGGTTTTTCCGGCCATCTCCTCCCGTTCCGCCACTTCGAGGGCGGCGGCGACAGCGGCGCCAGAGGAAATGCCCACCGGGATGCCTTCCAGACGGGCCACCTGGCGGGCCACTTCAAAGGCCGTCTCATTGCCGATGGTCAGCACCTCGTCAATATATTCCGTGGCCAGGATGGGCGGTACAAATCCTGCGCCGATCCCCTGAATCTTGTGTGGTCCGGGCTGGCCCCCGGACAGAATTGGGCTGTCTTCCGGTTCCACGGCAATCAGTTTCAGATCCGGCTTGCGCGGTTTCAGGGTGCGGGCAATGCCGGTCAGCGTGCCGCCGGTGCCGACGCCGCTGATCACCACATCGACCTTGCCGCCGGTGTCATTCCAGATTTCCTCGGCGGTGGTGATGTCATGGATGGCCGGGTTGGCCGGGTTGGCGAACTGCTGCGGCATGACGGCGTTGTCATCGGCGGCCACCAGCTCCTCGGCGCGGGCAATGGCTCCTTTCATGCCTTTCTCCGCCGGAGTCAATTCCAGCCTTGCGCCCAACAGCGCCAGCATCTTGCGCCGTTCAATGGACATGCTTTCCGGCATGACAAGTGTCAGGTCATAACCCTTGGCCGCGCAGACAAACGCCAGCGCAATGCCCGTATTGCCGGATGTGGGTTCGATGATCTTGGTGTTTTCGTTGATTTTGCCCTGTTTTTCCAGATCGGCGATCATGGAAACGCCGATGCGGTCCTTGACCGAGCCGATGGGATTAAAAAATTCCAGTTTCAGCAGAATATCCGCCTTGCTGTTTTTGTTCATGCGTGTCATACGCACCAGCGGTGTATCCCCGATGGTTTCCAGGATGTTTTCATAAATCCGGCCCCGGCCTTTGGTGCCTGTTTCCGTTACTGTCATGTTTAGTCTCCCGCGATTGCTCCGGATGTTGCTCCGGGTGAGATCTATCTTGGCACAAAATTGTATCGGTTATAAGAGGGTGTGGTAGATTATTCCGCTTCCGTCATGAACTATTCCATCATGGATTATATCGTAAACACGAACCCCTTGTCGGCATCAGATTCAACACCTTCGAGGCTTGCCTGTTCACAAAGATCCTGCAGGGTGATGCTGTCCAGTTTGCCCATGATCTCTGCATTCAGTTCGTCCAGCAGGGGATTGATCACTTTCCGGCCCATTTCGGATTTGGAAACAAATTCTGATTTGCTGCTTTTGGCATCCAGTTCGTTGATCACCCGGACGATTTCACCCACGCTGATGCGGCGCCGTTCCCGGGCCAGGAAATAACCGCCCTTCGGCCCGCGCACCCCTTTGAGAATATTGGCGCGCACCAGTTGCTGCATGACCTGTTCCAGATATCGCTGGGGAATGCCCTGGCGTTGGGTGATGTCACGGCTTTGGACCGGGTTAACCCGGCCATTATACGCAATGTCTACCACCGCTTCGAGCGCATAAATCATTTTTTTTGTCAGGCGAAACATGGTCTCTTTTCCCTCCCGTTTGCTGTCAGCTTAGCTGGCGATCCCGGTGGATCCGAAGCCACCCGCGCCACGGGCCGTACCCTCCAGGCTGTCACGCAGTTCCCAGGTAATCTGGGTCACGGGCGCAATCACCATCTGGGCGATGCGCATGCCGCGCGTAATGACAAAGTCTTCCTGTCCCAGATTAACCAGAATCACTTTCACTTCACCCCGATAGTCCGCGTCAATGGTGCCCGGGCTGTTCAGCACGGTTACTCCATGTTTCCAGGCCAGACCGGACCTGGGCCGGACCTGGGCCTCAAAATTACCGGGCAGGGCCATGGCAAAGCCGGTGGGGACCAGATGCCGATCACCGGGCCGCAGAATCAGGGGGGCTTCTTCGGGCAGGGCGGCCATCAGGTCCATGCCGGCACTGTGGGATGTTTCATATTCCGGAAGTTTGAGGCCCTCGCCATGGGGCAGTCTCTGGAAAGCTACGGTTACCATAGGCTGTTTTAGTCCTTGTTCTGATTTTGCATGAAATAATGATCAATTTTTTCCGCCAGCTGTCGGGCGATATCGGTTTTGCTGGTTTCAGGCCAGGAAAATTCTTCTTCCGGCGTAATCAGGAGAACCCGGTTGTGGTCCGCGCCCATCACACTTTGCCCATCGGTGAAGGAGACATCATTGGCTACGATCCAGTCACAGCCCTTGCGAAGCCTTTTGGCGCGGGCGTGTTCGGCAATTTTTTCGGTTTCGGCGGCAAAGCCGATCACCAGCGCCGGGCGATCCTTGGGGCGCGCGCATAGCGTTTTTAGAATATCCGGGTTTTCCGTCAGCCGCAGTACCGGCGCGGCGCCATCCTGTTTTTTGATCTTATTGCCGGCGCAATCTTCCGGCCGCCAGTCGGCCACCGCCGCGACACAAATGGCCGCATCCGCCGGCAGGGCCGCTTCACAGGCCGCCAGCATGTCACGCGCCGTTTCCACATCCACCCGCCGCACCCCGGCCGGACATGGCAGGTCAGTGGGTCCCGAGACGAGGGTGACTTTGGCACCCCGCTCCACCAGCGCCGCCGCCAAGGCATAGCCCTGTTTGCCGGACGAACGATTGGCGATATAACGTACCGGATCAAGGGGCTCCCGGGTGGGCCCGGCGGTAATCAGCACATGTTTGCCGCGCAGCGCGCTGTGTGGAAAACGGTCAAGGAAAAAACCCTCAATGGCGGCAATCAGGTCCGGCACTTCGGCGAGCCGTCCTGCGCCCACCTCTCCACAGGCCAAATCTCCCGCCCCGGGGTCGATGATCCGCACACCGTCCCGAATCAGGGTGTCGAGATTGCGTCTTGTGGCCGGGTGCTGCCACATCATGGTGTTCATGCTGGGCGCAATCATGACCGGTTTGTCTGTGGCCAGAAGCGCCGTGGTGGCCAGATCGTCGGCCTGACCTGTGGCCATCTTGGCCATCAGATCGGCAGTCGCCGGCGCCACCAGCACCAGATCGGCCTCGCGGGACAGGCGGATATGACCCATTTCCGCCTCGTCGGTCAGTGAAAAGAGGTCCTCATAGACCTTTTCTCCCGACAGACTGCTGAGCGACAGCGGGGTGACAAACTGACGGCCGCCTTTGGTGAGGATACAACGCACCTGCATGTGCCGTTCTTTCAGCCGCCGGATAAGATCCAGACATTTATAGGCGGCAATGCCTCCGCCTACGATCAGCAACAGTCGCTTGCCGTGCAAAATATCGTGTTGCGGGACAGGCTGGGTTTCGGACGAAATATCGGCCATCGGAAAATCCCCGGGATGACGGTTGAGAACAAAAAATATATGAGCGTTATAATGTACAGTGACTGTAATGTAGGTCTTGTTTTGTGGAAAATCAACATTTTACCCCAAAAAGGGATGTTAAATGTTTCATATTAAAGACCCGGCGTAAATTGTGATGTGATGGATTTACTGCCCTTTAATTCAGAAACAGCATATAAAACAGCATGGCGGCGAGCAGGCCGCCGAAAACCCCGCCGGTCAGGCCGGGCAGCAGGAGGCGTAGCCAGCCGTTTTTCCTGTTTTCCGGGGTATATTGGCGCAGGCCGCGGGTGTTTTCGGCAATCCGGTCGATATCTTCGATCAGTTTGGGCAGATGCTGGAGCGTCTCGCGGGTGGTTTCGGCAAAATCCATCAACCGGGCCCTAAGGCCGACATTTTCTTTCATCCAGGATTCGATAATGGGCCGCGACGTGTTCCACATATTGATGTCGGGATAAAGGTTCAGCGCCACGCCTTCCACGGTGACCATGGTTTTTTGCAGCAGCAACAGTTGCGGCTGGGTTTGCATGTTGAAGGTTTCGGTGGTCTCGAACAGTTGTGTCAGCAGGCGGCCGATGGAGATTTCATGCACCGGCTTGCCCACCACCGGATCGCCGATGGCCCTGAGCGCCTGTTTGAACTTGACCAGGGACTGGTCCGGCGGGACATAACCGATTTCGAAATGTGCCCGGGCGACCTTGTCATAGTCGCGGATAATAAACCCGTGCAGGATTTCGGCCAGGGCCCGGCGGGTCTTGCGGTCGATACGGCCCATAATACCGAAATCAATGGCGGTAATCACATCGCCTTCGCAGGCGAACAGGTTGCCTTGATGCAGGTCGGCATGAAACACCCCGTCGTTCAGCGCCTGGCTGAGAAACGCCTGAACCAGGGTTTCGGCCAACTTGCGCCGGTCATACCCGCCTTCGGCCAGGCGCTTTGTGTCGGAAAACGGCACCCCTTCCACCCAGGAGGTGGTCAGCACCCGACGGGCGGTGCGGACCCAGTCCACATCCGGTACTCGATAGGCGGGGTTATGGGCCATGTTTTCTTTGAGTTCTGAGGCGGCCGCGGCTTCATAGCGAAAATCCATTTCCACGGCGATGGTTTCCTCAATGGTTTCGATCACCTTGGCCGGTCGCAACCGGCGGGTCTTTTTGAAAAAGAATTCCATCTTGCGGGCCAGCCACTTGAAACTGTCCAGATCCCGGGCAAAGGCTTTTTCAATATCGGGCCTGAGAACCTTCACCGCCACGAGACGGCCGTCGGTGGTGACCGCCCGATGGACCTGCGCCATAGAGGCAGCGGCCACGGCGTCAAGATCGAAGTCCCGGTAAAAATCGCTCAACGGCCCGCCCAGTTCCTCTTCGATAATGCGGACCGCTTCTTCCCCGGGAAAGGGAGGAACCCGGTCTTGCAGACGCATCAGATCGGTTGCCACCTCAATGCCCACCAGATCGGGCCGGGTGGCCAGCGCCTGGCCGAATTTGATGAAACTGGGGCCCAGGCTTTGCAGGGCAAGGCCCAGATTGGTTTCCGGCGTGTCATGCTGTCCCGGAAATTTCACCCGGCGAATGGTCTTGAGCTGTTGCAGGGCCCGGGAGCGGCCGCCGAAAATGGCCAAAAGATCGGTCAGGGCATCATGCTGCAAAAGGGTGTAACCAACCTTGAGCAGGCGGCCCATATGGCGGATTGCCCCGAACATGCCTACAATCGCCACCCTGAATGCAGCGCCACCACGCCGCCGGTCATGTTGCGATAGCTGACCCGGTGGAACCCGGCGTCCTCGATCATGTCCCGGAACCTTTCCTGGGAAGGGAAACGGCGGATGCTTTCCACCAGATACTGATAAGAATCCCGGTCGCCCGCTACCCATTGCCCAAAGCGGGGAATCATCTGAAAACTGTAAAAGTCATAGATTTTTTCCAGCAGTGGCAAATCCACATGGCTGAATTCCAGGCACAGGAAACGTCCGCCCGGCCGTAATACACGCCGGGCCTCTCGGAGGGCCTTGTCAATGTGGGTGACATTACGGATGCCAAAGGCAATGGTATAGGCATCGACGGTATTGTCCGGCAGCGGCAGGGCCTCGGCATCGCCACAGA
Source organism: Luteithermobacter gelatinilyticus (assembly GCF_005849285.1). Taxonomy (NCBI): domain Bacteria; kingdom Pseudomonadati; phylum Pseudomonadota; class Alphaproteobacteria; order Emcibacterales; family Emcibacteraceae; genus Luteithermobacter; species Luteithermobacter gelatinilyticus. The sequence goes on from NZ_CP040517.1 coordinate 324,374, forward strand.
CCCAGTGAATATTGTCCATAAATCCCCGGTCAAGGCCCCGGTCGCGTCCGACGCTCAACATGTTTTCATTGATGTCGCAGACAATGACGGAGGACGACCTGATCGTCGCTTCTGTCTCTTCCGCGACCTTCTTCTGTACGGGGAGGCGGTCGGTGGCGTTCAGGAACCGGAACGCAATGTCGCCGGTGCCCCCGGCCACATCCAGAAGTTTCATGCCTGGCTGCGGACGCAATACCCGGATCATCTCGTCTTTCCACAGCCGGTGCAAACCGCCGCTCATCACATCATTCATCAGGTCATATTTGCGGGCCACAGTGTCAAAAACATTGCGCACCAGCCCCTGTTTTGCGGCGGCGTTGACGGTACGGAAACCAAAATGGGTAGTTTCCGTCTGGCTTTTTTCAGCGGCTTTTGTATTCTCATGCGACATGATGCGGAACATAACGCACCGGGCGGGCCTGATCCAGCCTAATATGTATCTACCGCTTAAAAATTTGTCCCTGTCAGCCGCTTTGTGTGAGGAGTATGGGCAGCCATGCCTGAATTACCAGAGGTGGAGACCGTACGCCGGGGCCTGATCCCGGTTCTGGAAGGATGCCGGATCGCCAGAGTCGTTAAGCGGCGCGACGATCTGCGGGGTCACTTGCCGGAAAATTTCGTGGGGCGTCTGGAAGGCCGCCGGGTGGACCATATCCATCGGCGTGCCAAATATCTTTTGTTTCGTCTGGATAATAGTGAGGTGCTGATTCTTCATCTGGGCATGTCCGGGCGGCTGACCCTGGTAGCGGCGGCGGAACGCACGGCAGGGCTGGGCCAGGGAAAACATGATCATGTCCTGTTTGAGACGAGCCGGGGCGATCTGGTGATTTTCACCGACCCACGCCGTTTCGGCCTGATGGATCTATGCCGGGAAGAGGACCTTGCGGCCCACAGACTGTTTCGCCATTTGGGGCCGGAACCGCTGGGCAATGACTTCAACGGGGCTTATCTCAGTGCCCGACTCAGGGGACGCAAGACATCCATCAAGAGCGCCCTTCTGGATCAGCGCATTGTGGCGGGGCTGGGCAATATCTATGTGTGTGAAGCATTGTATGATGCGGGGATTTCGCCCCGGCGCCGGGCGGCGTCGGTGGCCGGTCGGCGCGCCGAACGACTGGTGCCGGCCATTCGCGAGGTGCTTCATCGGGCTATTGCGGCGGGGGGATCCAGCCTGAAAGATTATGCGCGAGTCGATGGCGAACTTGGGTATTTCCAGCATGATTTCGGGGTCTATGGCCGGACGGGCGAACCCTGCCGCAAAACCGCCTGTTCCGGGCGAATCAGCCGTTTTGTGCAGGCCGGACGCTCCACATTCTATTGTCCCGCCTGCCAGGGTTAGGTATCCTGCCAGAGCAGGAAAGGATGGCAGTAATGATGAAGCGGCATAAAAAACCGGAGAGGGCACGACAAGGGAGCATGGCTGTTGTTCTGGGGCTGCTTGTAGCGCTGTTTGGGATGAGAGCGCTGGCGGGTCCGCAGGATCAAACACCCGCGATGCCCGAGATGCCCGCGATGAATGAAGAGCTGCTGACTGATCTGGACGTCCCGCTTTATGAGGGGCTGCGGGAAGAACCGGAAGAACGTGTGGTATTCGACAGCGCCGAAGGCCGGATCATCCAGGCCCGGGCCCGGGGAGGAGTCCCGGCCCGGAAAATTTATGATTTTTACAAGGTTGTGTTGCCATCTCTGGGATGGCGAATTTCCGCTTCCGGGGAAGATGGCGGGCCGGCAGATCCCCTGTGTGAGGCCGGGGTGAGGTATTGTCTGAAGGCGGAGCGGGACCGGGAAAATCTGGTCATTGGGATTATGCCGGAAGCCGCGTCTGAAACAATGGGGAGGACTGTGAGCCGGGTGAGTTTTGTGCTTACTCCAAAATAACATCACGCAAAGACAAAAACCGGATTCGGGCCGGCACATACCTGGTGGGGAAAATCTTCCTGTCTTGCTTTCAGGATATCAAGCAGATATATCCCCGGAAGGCGTATCAGGACAGGAAGGCCAAAGGTGACAGGCTGAAGAATGACCTGAGCCAAAGGAATGGCCTGAAATATGATCCGGATATGATCCGGACAACATAATTAAGGAGAAAAGAGTTATGTCCTATGAAATGATACTGGTAGATCGCAAGGAACCGGTCGGTCTGATTACCCTGAACCGCCCGGATGCCCTGAATGCTTTGAACCGCCAGCTCATGGACGAGCTAACCGATGCGCTCAGGAAGTTCGAGGCCGATGATGAGATTCGGGCCATGGTGATTACCGGCAGTCAGAAAGCCTTTGCTGCGGGCGCCGATATTAAGGAAATGCAGTCCAAGGGATATATGGACGTCTTTCGCGAAGACTTCATTACCGCCAATTGGGAAGAAGTCACCCGGTGCCGTAAACCGGTCATTGCGGCGGTGGCCGGTTATGCATTGGGCGGCGGCTGCGAGCTGGCCATGATGTGTGATTTCATTCTCGCAGCGGATAATGCCAAATTCGGGCAGCCGGAAATTAAGCTCGGGGTGATTCCCGGCGCCGGCGGAACCCAACGCCTGACCCGCTTTGTCGGTAAATCCAAGGCCATGGAAATGGTGCTGACGGGGCGGATGATGGATGCGGAGGAAGCCGAACGCGCCGGTCTGGTCAGCCGGGTTGTTCCTGCTGATGATCTGCTGGATGAGGCGCTCAAGACGGCGACCAAGATCGCCGAATTGTCCCTGCCGGCGGTGATGATTGCCAAGGAATGTGTGAATCGGGCGTATGAGACCACTCTGGCTGAAGGCGTAAAGTTTGAGCGTCGGATCTTCCATTCCCTGTTTGCGACGGAAGATCAGAAAGAAGGTATGGCGGCGTTTGCCGAAAAACGCACTCCGGAATTCAAACACAAATAAATGCAAACACAACTCATCGGTCCCAATAACCGATCATGATCCCCTGGCCGGCAGCGGGGATACCCCCGCTGTCCGCCTTTCCCGGTTGTTTTTCCCTCACAATTCGCCCTAAAAAAGCCGGACTGAGACGAAAAGGCTGTTGACCAATAGGGCAGGCATGGTTATAAGCCACCACTTGAAATGAATTCAAAAGAATTTGGGGTCTTGCGATTCTTTTATCGTTCCGGACCGGCGATCGGTCGGAGAACCGGACAGAATACAGCGAGACAGCCCCTGTTAAAGATAAGGTTACCCTGATGGCTAATACGTTACAGGCGAAAAAACGTGTCCGCCGCAATGCGCGGAGACAGGAAATCAACAAAGCACGGCGCAGCCGGATCCGTACTTTTGTGAAAAAGGTGGAACTGGCCATTGAAGCCGGTAATGCCGAAGAGGCCCGCAATGCCCTTCGTGCAGCTCAGCCGGAACTGATGCGCGGTGTGACAAAGGGCGTTCTGCATAAGAAGACGGCGTCGCGCAAAGTGTCCCGTTTGGCAAAACGCGTCAAGGCGCTGGCGGCGTCATAAAGTCGCCCGAGTCGCAGGCGAAAACGCTTGTTTTGAGAAAGATCTGAGTCGAAAAGCCAGTCCCTGCCCGGGCTGGCTTTTTCCATGTCTTTGTAATGGCCGGTTCGGGAGAGCATTACGGCATGACGCCTGTTTCATATCGGGACGTTCCGAAAGGCCGTTTACTACATGTAGTAGGTCGGCCACCTGTCAAGCCATATCAATGTATTTTTTTTGATCTTCGGCTTGTCGAATCAGTTGACCGGAGCAGGCCCGGAAAGGTAGGCTAAATGCCTCCTCATGAAGGGGAGACTGTACAGATTACGGCACGATGTTCAGGCCCGTTGAACTCATGCGTCCGGAAATTTCTGGTGAAATTTTCTGGTGAAATTTCTGGTCCGGCCGTGTTGTGCAGGGTTGTCCTGAGATCAGGGATTTTCTCAATACTTGACCGTTTGCCGTGATGAAAATCGTGGCCTGCGGCGTGTTGAATTTTGGGGGAGAGGGTTGAATTTTTCGGGCACAGGTCGCCCGGCAAAATCTGCTCAGAACCGGCGGCGGTTTCGAAGCGCAGGGCAGAAAGAGGGCGCGGGACGACAGGGACAGGCAAGGCGTGTTAAGGGCAAGCGCTTTCGGTGACACATAAGCAGAGATATTGGCAGAAACAGAGATACAGGGTTTGTAAATGGCAGGTTTTGCAGGGGATGTGACGGTAGAAGAGGCCTGGCAGGCGTTGCGGGAAAATCCGGAATCTGTTCTGGTGGATGTGCGTACGGAAGCGGAGTGGGCTTTTGTGGGCATATGTGATTTGCGTCCGCTGAACAAACAACCGCTTTTTATCAGTTGGCAGGTTTATCCCGACATGCAGGTGAACAATAATTTTATCCCCATGTTGGAGGCGCAACTGAATTCCCGGTCCGCCCCCGTATATTTTATCTGCCGATCAGGGGCGCGCTCCCGCGCGGCGGCGCAGGCTGCGGCGGCAGCCGGTTATGAAGCCTGCTACAATGTGGCCGGTGGTTTTGAAGGAGAGAAAGACAATCATCATCACAGGGGTGTGGTGAATGGCTGGAAAGCCGCCGGGTTGCCCTGGATACAGCAATAAGAGGAAGAAATGAAGCAAGAGGGGGCTTTGGCAAGCGCAGATTTTGAGGGTGTGGGGAGTATTATGGAAGCGCAGTGGTCAAGGGTTCTTGACAGACTAAAAGCTGAATTTGACGAGGGGGTCTATAACAGCTGGTTTAAGCCGCTGGCCCTCGTCAATGTGGAAGAAGGCTGCGCCGTCATGGCGGCTCCAACCAATTTCATGCGCAATTGGCTGGAATCCAACTATGCCGACCGAATCCGGCGTGCCTGGAAGCAGGAAAACCCAGAGGTTACCGACATCAGCATTATTGTCCTGTCGGCCTTTAAGGCGTCGGAAGCGGCATCCACAGATACCAGTGGCCTGCTGGACAATGATGAACGTGAGGAGCGCGAGACCGGCGGGCCGGCAACACCGGCTGCGCGTCCGAGTGTTCCGACGCGTGCTTCCCGTGCCGCTGTGGTGCAGGAACCGGGCAACGATTATGGCGCCCCGCTAGACCGGCGGTTCACCTTTGACAGTTTTGTGGTCGGAAAATCCAATGAACTGGCCTATGCTGCGGCCCGCAGGGTAGCGGAAAATACGGCGGTGAATTTCAATCCCTTGTTTTTGCATGGTGGGGTGGGGCTCGGCAAAACCCACCTGATGCACGCCATCGCCTGGACCCATAAGGAAATGTTCCCGGATCGGCGGGTGGTGTATCTGTCGGCCGAACAGTTTATGTACCAGTTCATCAGTTCCATCCGCTTCAAGGACACCATGGCATTCAAACAGAAGTTCCGTTCGGTGGACCTTCTGATGATTGATGATCTGCAATTTATTGCCAACAAGGATTCCACCCAGGAGGAATTTTTCCATACCTTTAATGCGCTCATCGACCATCACCGCCAGGTGGTGATTTCCGCGGATCGCTCGCCCACGGATCTGGAGGGCATCGAGGAGCGCATTCGGTCCCGTCTGGGCTGGGGACTGGTGGCGGATATTCATCCCACTGATTATGAGCTGCGCCTCGGCATTTTGCAGCAAAAGGCCAATTCGGTGCCGGAGGTGGAAATCCAGACGGAAGTGCTGGAATTTCTCGCCAAACGGATCACCTCCAATGTGCGGGAGCTGGAAGGGGCGCTCAACCGTATGGTAGCCCATGCCACCCTGATCGGCCGGCCGATCACCCTGGAAATGACCCAGGAAGTGCTGCAGGATCTGCTCAGGGCCAATGACCGACGGGTCACCATTGACGAAATTCAACGCCGGGTGGCGGATTATTTCAACATCCGCCTGTCCGACCTGCTGTCTTCGCGTCGGGCGCGGCAGGTGGCGCGGCCGCGACAGATCGCCATGTATCTGTCGAAACAGATGACCTCCAAATCGCTGCCGGAAATCGGTCGGCAGTTTGGCGGTCGGGACCATACCACGGTCATGCATGCGGTCAAACGGATCGAGGAACTGCGCCGCACCGACAGCGTTCTGGAAGAAGATCTTTTGCATTTGGAACGGATTTTCAGCACCTGACGCTTCTTTCCCCGGGGCCTATCCGGGGCTTTTTCTTCTAAAGTGAATTGATGACCGTGTCATCTGTCATGTTTTCCCCTTCCGTCGCTCCCACGTAGGCGGGAGCTCAGAGTCCGCCAAAATACTCTCCTCAAAACCGGGCGGGACGTTTTATTGATGAGCTGGATTGCCGCCTTCGCGGCAATGACGAAGGAGAGGCGGCAAGGACACAGGAAAGGGCGGCAAAGGGGGATTGCGACTCGGCAAAGGCCCTTGGCAAAAATGCCTCTGAGCGGGGTAAAAATGCCTTTGACCGGGCAGTTCTGTGTGCTAGTCTCTGACCATTAACAGGTGGTCCGGGAGGCCGCTTTTGCAGAGGAAATTCCTTGAGGAAATTCCCTGAGTCGGAAGGGGGCGGCTGAGGTCTTTCCTGTCGGGAATGTCCCCTAGGCCGGCAGGAGGAAAGTCCGTCTGAAAAGTGAGAGTTGTCCACCCTACACTGAGTCGACAGCAATTAGATTTAGTCATAATAAGAGAAGCGCGATAAAAAAATGAAGCTGAATATTGAACGCGGTGCATTACTGAAGTCTCTGGGTCACATTCAAAGCGTTGTGGAGCGCAGGAATACCATCCCGATCCTGTCCAACGTCCTTTTGGAAGGGGAGCAGGGCCATCTGAAACTGGCGGCTACCGATCTGGACATCGCTATTTCGGAAACAGTGGGCGGAGAGACCCTGGACCCTGGCGGCATTACCGCACCGGCGCACACCTTGTATGACATTGTACGTAAATTGCCCGAAGGCAGCCAGGTGGAGCTCAGCTACAGCCCCGACAGTCAGCGGCTCAGTATCAGCGCCGGCCGATCGAAATTCACCCTGTCCTGCCTGCCCCGGGAAGATTTTCCGGTGATGCACGAAGGTGAGCTGCCGCACAGTTTCCAGGTGGCCAGCATTGACCTGAAACGGTTGATTGACAAAACGCGCTTTGCCGTTTCCACCGAAGAAACCCGGTATTACCTGAATGGTATTTATATGCATGTCGCTACCGATGACGATGGGGCGCCTGTTCTGCGTGGCGTGGCCACGGACGGACACCGCCTGGCCCGCTTTGATGTGACGCAACCGGAAGGGGCCGAAGGCATGCCCGGCGTCATTGTGCCGCGCAAGGCGGTGGGCGAATTGCGCAAATTGGTCGATGAATATGAAGGCGATGTGGAAGTGGCTTTGTCGGAAACCAAAATCCGATTTGCTTTTGCCGATATTGTGTTGACCTCCAAACTGATCGACGGCACCTTCCCGGATTACAGCCGGGTGATTCCCGAAGGCAACGACCGGGTCATGGAAATTGACGGCAAGCAGTTTGCCGAAGCGGTGGACCGGGTGTCTACCATTTCCACCGATAAGACCCGGGCCGTGAAACTGAGCCTCGGCCCGGGCCGGTTGCAACTGTCCGTGAACAGCCCTGAACATGGCACAGCGACCGAAGAGCTAAGCTGCACCTATGAATCGGAAGAAATGGAAATCGGTTTTAATTCCCGTTATCTGTTGGATATTCTGACACAGATCGAGGGAGATGTGGCCCAGATTCTGCTGGCGGAATCAACGGCGCCTACTGTGCTGAAGGACCTGAGCGACGAAGGGGCGCTCTATGTGTTGATGCCCATGCGGGTCTGATCGGTTGGATCGGCCAGTGTCCGGGGCGGCCTGGTTCCGGACCGTCGGCCGGCTCTGAGACAGGAATGCAGAATTGTGAAATGGTGATCAACTCCGTCAGCTTCCCAAAAACCTACACAAAAATTGATGACGAAGTCCGGGGAGAAACTTGTGGAGAATCTGGACCGTTTTCTGGGCCTGAAGCTGGACAGGGATTTGGGACTTGCGGCATCGTGGTCAGGAATATGGTGAATCTGAATGCGCTGAAAAACAGAGTGATCCCAAGATGTTGTGAGCGACAGCGGAATTTGGAAGGCTGGGCATGCTGAACATGGATCCCCCCGTTATGCCCGTTGTGCCCGCCACACAGGAAAGACCAAGAATAGCGGTCGAGCGCCTGATGTTGACGGAGTTTCGCTCCTATGCGCGGGCGGAGCTTTATCCTGCAAGCCGTCATGTGGTCTTTACCGGGCCCAATGGAGCCGGTAAAACCAACCTGCTTGAGGCCGTATCATTTCTGTCCCCTGGCCGGGGTCTGCGCGGGGGAAAACTTTCGCAGGCCACGAGGCTGGGCGCGGCGCGCGGCTGGGCGGTGTCGGCCCGGCTGGAAACCCCGGAGGGGCAAATGGATGTGGGCACCGGCCTGATCTCCCGTACCGGGGGTGCTTCGCTCGCAGGCCCGATAGAAGGGGGCAGTGAAGATGGTTCGGAGCGGCCGCAGGATCGTCGCATTGTCCGCATTGACGGGGAAACCGTATCCAGCCCTGCTGTCCTGGATGATTTTATCCAGGTGATCTGGCTGACACCACAGATGGACGGTTTGTTTATCGAGGCGGCTTCGGCCCGGCGACGTTTCTTGGACAAGATTGTTGCCGGGTTTCATCCTGGACACAGTCGCGAGGTGAATGCTTACGAGCGGGTGATGCGGGATCGCAACCGCCTGTTGGCCGAAGGGGCCAGCGATGCGGGATGGTTGGCGGCACTGGAAGCGCGTATGGCGGAACATGGGGTTGCCATTGCCGCCGCGCGCCGTGAAGCTCTGGACCATCTGGCCGGAGCCATCGCGGCGACAAGTTCCAGTTTCCCGCAGGCGGCGTTGGCACTGGAGGGAGAACTGGAAAGCGCGCTTCGCGATCGGCCGGCCGTCGAGGTGGAAGAAGGGTTTCGTGACACGTTGGCCCGGATGCGTCCGGAAGACAGCCGGGCCGGACGCACGCTGAGCGGGCCTCACCGGACGGATCTCAAGGTGCGCCACGCCGAGAAGGATATGCCGGCGGAATTGTGTTCCACCGGCGAACAGAAGGCGCTGTTGCTGGGGCTGACCCTGGCCAGTGCGCGGCTCACCGCCAGCCATTTCGGGGCGGCGCCGTTGTTGCTGCTGGATGAGGTGGCAGCCCATCTGGATGAACGGCGTCGGGCGGCGCTGTTTGATGAGCTGATGGCTATTGGAGCGCAGGTCTGGCTGACGGGCACCGACCGGGCGCTGTTTGCGGCGCTGGGAGAGCGGGCCTGTTATTACCAGGTCGATAATGGCGTGATTACGGAAGAAACATAAAGCAGAAACAACAAAGGGTCCCGACCCTAGGTACTATAGTAAATTCAAGGAAAGTAAACCGGATGTCAGAAGAAACACAGTTCAAGGATGCGAACGAAGGGGCGGAAGACTATGGCGCAGATTCGATCAAGGTGCTTAAGGGCCTTGATGCGGTGCGTAAACGTCCCGGCATGTATATCGGGGATACCGAAGACGGATCCGGTCTGCATCACATGGTTTTTGAGGTGTCCGACAACGCCATTGATGAAGCGCTGGCGGGGTATTGTGACAAGGTGGTGGTCACGCTAAATGCCAACGGATCGGTTTCCGTAATGGACAATGGCCGGGGTATTCCTGTGGACATCCACGAGGAAGAAGGTGTCTCCGCCGCTCAGGTGATCATGACTCAGCTGCATGCGGGCGGCAAGTTCGATCAGAACAGCTACAAGGTTTCCGGCGGGCTGCACGGGGTGGGGGTTTCCGTGGTCAATGCCCTGTCCGACTATCTGGAACTCAGGATCTGGCGTAACGGCAAGGAACATTTCATGCGGTTTGAACGGGGCGAACCGCTTGAGGATCTTGTTGTGGTGGGAGAGGCCAAGGAGGGGCAGACCGGCACCGAAGTCACCTTCCTGCCGTCTATGGATACCTTCAAGAATATTGAATTTGACTTTCATCGGTTGGAACATCGGTTCCGGGAACTGGCGTTTCTGAACAGTGGTGTGCGGGTGGTATTGCGTGACCACCGTCATGCGGACCCGGTGGAGGTGGATCTTTATTATGAAGGGGGCATAAACGAATTTGTCAAATATCTGGACCGCAGCAAAAACCCGCTGATTGACGCGCCGATCAGCATTGCCGGCGAACGGGACGGCATTACCGTGGAATGCGCCTTGCAGTGGAACGACAGTTACCATGAAAATGTGCTGTGTTTCACCAACAACATTCCCCAACGCGACGGGGGGACCCATCTGGCCGGTTTCCGGGGGGCGTTAACCCGAACCATCAACAGCTATGCCAATGAAACGGGTATCGCGAAAAAGGAAAAGGTGAATCTTTCCGGCGATGATGCCCGTGAGGGGTTGAGTTGCGTGCTGTCGGTCAAGGTGCCGGACCCGAAATTTTCGTCCCAGACCAAGGACAAACTGGTTTCTTCCGAAGTGCGTCCTGTGGTGGAAAGCCTGATCAATGAAAAACTGGGCCAGTGGTTTGAAGAACACCCTCAGGAGGCCCGCACCATCATCGGCAAGATTGTGGAAGCCGCCGCCGCCCGGGAAGCGGCGCGCAAGGCGCGCGAACTGACCCGGCGCAAGGGGGCGTTGGATATTTCCTCCCTGCCCGGTAAGCTGGCCGACTGTCAGGAACGCGATCCGGCCAAGGCTGAATTGTTCCTGGTGGAGGGGGATTCCGCGGGCGGATCTGCCAAACAGGGCCGGCACCGGGCCAATCAGGCGATTTTGCCGCTGAAGGGGAAAATCCTCAATGTGGAACGCGCCCGGTTTGACCGGATGTTGAGTTCGGCGGAAATCGGCACCCTGATCACGGCGCTGGGCACCGGCATTGGGCGCGACGACTTTAATCTCGAAAAACTGCGGTATCACAAGATTATCATCATGACCGACGCCGATGTGGACGGGGCGCATATCCGCACCCTTCTGCTGACGTTCTTTTACCGGCAGATGCCGGAACTGATCGAACATGGTCATCTGTATATCGCCCAGCCGCCGTTGTATAAGGTCAGCCGGGGCAAGTCGGAGGTGTATCTCAAGGACGATGCGGCGCTGGAGACGTATCTGGTCAATCAGTCTCTGGAAGACATGACCCTGATCCTTGAGGATGGGGCGCAGATTGCCGGTGGCGATCTGGCGGATCTGGTGTCTGCCGTGCGGCGGTTCTGCCGGGTGCTGGCCATGGTGCCCCAGAAATATAACCGGGAACTGGTGGAGGAGCTGGCGGTTGTGGGGGCGCTCAATCCCGAAACCCTTTCTGACCGGGAAATGGCGGCCCAGGCCATCGCCATGGTGGTGGATCGCATGAACGCCAAGGCCAGCGAAGGGGAAAACAACTGGCAGGGCCGTCTGGACGAGGTAGAAGGGGGTGTGGTTTTCACCAACGAAATTCGCGGCATCAAGGATGTGTACCGGATCGACCGGGCCTTTATCCATTCTGTGGAAGCCCGCCGCCTGGATGAAGCGGCCCGCGAACGCCGGGAAATATTCCTCAAACCGTCCACCATCATGCGTAAGGAAGACAAACATGTGGTTTCCCTGCCCAGCAATCTTCTGGATGTGGTCTTGGCCTATGGCCGCAAGGGCCTGTCGATTCAGCGCTATAAGGGGCTAGGGGAAATGAATCCGGATCAGCTCTGGGAGACCACACTGGATCCCGAGGCCCGCAGTCTGCTGCAGGTGAAAGTGGATCATGCGGACACCGCAGATGAAATTTTCACCAAGCTGATGGGGGATGTGGTGGAACCGCGGCGCGAATTCATTCAGGACAATGCATTGAATGTGGCCAATCTGGACGTATAAGCGTCTTTGTCGGGCATTTGCCCTTCCCAGCCTGCAAAAGAAACGGCCGGATCCTGTGATCCGGCCGTGATCTTAAGAACATATGTTCAGAGTGAATTGTGCGTAGGTTGGCCCACCGTGTTGCCTGTTCACCAAGGCAAAGGGTTATTCGCCCACAATCACAGAGGGTTCTTTTTCACCCAGCAGGAAGTTCAGTTTCTCCCGGGCGCGGGAGAGCAGCAGATACAATATGGGCACCAGGAACAGGGTGGCGATGGAGGCGATCAACACGCCGAAGGCCAGGGCCACCACCGTCGGCACCAGGAACTGGGCCTGGAAACTTTTTTCCATCATCATCGGCACCAATCCCACAAAGGTGGTCAATGAGGTGAGGAAAATTGGCCGGAAACGTTCTTCTGCGGCCACTTCGATGGCTTTGAGGGCCTCATATCCCTGGTCCCGCAGTTTATGGATATAGTCCAACAACACTAGGTTGTCATTGACCACCACCCCGGCTGCGGCCACGATGCCCATGATGGAAAACATGCTGAGATCCATTCCCAGGAGCAGATGACCGATAATCGCTCCCATATATCCGAAGGGAATGGCGGTGAAAATCAGGAACGGTTGCACATAAGAGCGGAACGCGACCGCCATTAGGAAATAAATGGCCAGCAGGGCAATACCGAATCCAAAGGCCAGCGCGGCCACAAATTCGGCCTGTTCTTTCTGGTCGCCTTCGAGGCTGAATTCCACATCGGGATATTTGGTTTTCCACATCGGGAAATATTTTTCCTGAATGTCCTGCAAGATTTCCTGGGCATTGGCCTGTTCTGTGTCCACATTGGCGCGCACTTCGAGGGTACGCATGCGGTCGGTGCGTTCAATGGCCGTATAAGCCTGCTGATAGCGAACCTCGGCAGCCGCATTGAACGGCACTTCATCGCCGCCTGGTGTGCGCACCCGCATATCATGAAGGGTGTCAAAGGATTTCCGGTCTTCCTCGGGCAGGCGCACCATCACTTTGACATCGTCCTGCCCCCGGGGAATGCGCTGGACCTCTTCGCCGTAAAAGGCCTGACGAACCTGGCGGGCAAGATCAACCAGCGACAGGCCAAGGTTTTCCGCACTGGGTTTGAGGGACAGAACCGCCTCCATCCGTGCGGTGTCGCCGGAATCGGTGATGTTGTAAAGGCCGCTATAGGTGGCGTAAACCTCCTTGAGTTCTGCGGCGGCGGCTTCGATCTGTTCCGGATTTTTGGATTTGAGAAGAAGCTCCAGGCGCTTACCTCCGCCGCCATCCACGGAAAAGTCAAAATTGATGTCTCTGGCGTCAGGCACATCCGGGGTAAGCTCCCGCCAGCGATCGGCAATTTCCTTCACATTGACCGTCCTGTTCTCCGCGGGTTCCAGGATCAGAAAGGCGCGGGCCTGTCCGCGGCTGCTGGTCCAGCTGAGGATGTTCCGGAAGATTTTCTCATCCGGATATTTTTCACTCAGTTCCTTTTCCATGGCTTTTGCGGACTGCTCCAGAACGGTGGTTGCGTCAGAAATGGTCTGATAAGGCGAGCCGGCGGGAAAGACGATACTGGCCTGGATAAAATCGGCCGGCACGTCGGGCATGAAGGTGTTTTTTACCCAACCGGACATGTTGATCGACAGAATGACGTTGCTGCCGGCAATGATGATACACAGGGACAGGACAGCATGTTTGAGCACTTTGTCCAGAAACGGCCGGTACAGGGTATAAATCAGGTAATTGAGGAACCTGTTGGCCAGAGTTTGGCAAACCTGAAACATGGCTGTCAGACGCGTGAGCGCCGGGGGCGGGAGTAAGAGGCCGCCCAGGCGGCTTGCCAGCCCGCGCCGTTGCTCGCCGCCATGACGCAAATGGGTGGGCAGGATAAACAGGGATTCCAGCAGCGAGAAAATCAGACACAAAACCACGACGACCGGAATCACATAGGTGATTTTTCCGGAGTCTCCCGGCAGGAACGCCAGGGGGGCAAAGGCGATCATGGTGGTCAGTGCTGAAAAGATAACCGGCTTGGCCACTTTTGTGGCCCCCAGAACTGCCCCCGGGCCACCGATCAGGCCATGCTGATTTTCCCGGTGCACGCTTTCGCCGATGATGATGGCATCATCCACCACGATGCCAAGGATCAGCAGAAAACCGAACAAGGACAGCATGCTGAGGCTGACGCCCGCATAGGGCAGCATCATCAGGCAGCCGAAAAAGGAAATGGCAATCCCCACCGTAACCCAGAACGCCAGCGCGGGTGTGAGGAAAATCATCAGGCCCACAAAGACCAGCACCAGACCGCTGATGCCATTTTTCAGCAACATGCTTAACCGGCTTTCAAACAGGTCAGAAGTATCGAACCAGTTGTCAATCTCCACACCTTCGGGCAGGTTGGGACGGATTTCCTCCTCAATCATTTTGTTGACGGCGCGGCTGATTTCCACCACATCGGCCACACCTTCGGTTTTGACAAATATCAGGGCGCCGGGTTTGCCGTTGAATTTGACGGAAAACTGGTCATCGGTAAAGCCATCCACGATGTGGGCCACGTCGCTGAGCAGGATTCGGGTGCCGTCCGGATTACGGATCAGGACAATGTTTTCAAAATCCTCCTTCACATAGGCCTGACCGCGGGTCATGATCTGAATCTGGCCTGCTTCGTTATCCACTTTGCCGGCCGGCAGGTTGACCGACGAGCGGGCAATGGCGTCCGCCACCTCATCAAAGGTCAGGCCGTATTTCTGAAGCTGAAACTCCGATACCTCGATGGAAATTTCATAATCCCGGACAGCTTCCAGTTGGGTCTTGGCGGCGCCCGGAATCTGGGCGATCTTGTCCCGAATGTCGCGACTGATTTCTTTCAGGTCTCGTTCGGGAATGTTGCCGTAGACCACCAGGTCGATGACATCGCTCTGGGCATAGACCCGCTCCACAATGGGCCGTTCGCTGAGACGGGGAAAGGTATTGATGGCATCCACCCGCGCCTTGACCTCGTTCAGCAACTTGTCCGGGTCATAACCATCCTGGACTTCCACGGAAACCCGGCCCAGCCCTTCGGTGGCGCGGGAATAGATTTTTTTGATTCCCTGCAGGTCGAAAATGGCTTCCTCGACCCGCACCAGAACCCGTTCCTCCACTTCCCTGGGGCCGGCCCCCAGATAGCTGACGTAAATGTTGATGGTGTTGGTGGCAAAGGTGGGAAAGGCGATTTTGCCCACATTGATATACCCAATCACGCCACCGGCCAGAATAATCAGCATGATCAGATTGGTGGCGACCGGGTTGTTCACAAACCATTTGACGATGTTGCTCATGATTTGTCCTCCCCGTCCGTCCGGGCGCTTAATGTGCTTCCCTTGTCAACCGGCACGGCTTCCACAAGCGTGCCGTCTACCGCAATGCCAAGCTGCGAGATACAGACCTGCTCTCCTTCATCCAGACCGCCATCAATGACCACATACTGACGGTTGGCGTCCAGAACCCTGACCTGGCGGGTTCTGAGCTTATTCTCCTGATCCACCACCAGCACGCTATTGCCCTGACGCAGGGCCTCACGAGGCAGGCGGATGGCATTGCCATAGGAGCGGCCCTCGATCCGGGCGGCGACGAACTGGCCGATGGTGATCGGTGTGCCTGTGTCCACGGCGCGCAGCTCCTCGCCACTGAGTTCCGCGACCACATAGAGAATGCGGGTTTTGGTGTCAATTACCCCTTCGGTGCGCACAATCCGGCCTTTCCAGCGGCTTTCCCGGTCCGCTTGGCTGCCGATCAGGGTGACCGACAAAGGTGCCCCCTCTTGCAGCCGCGACAAATCAAGCTTGCCCAGATCCCGGTTGGACAGCGGCAGGCGCACTTCAAGAATATCTGTGGAATAATACACGCCGAGACGGCTGCCGGGCGAGATGAACTGCCCCAGATCGACGAGTTTCTGTGTCAGAAGTCCGTTGAACGGAGCCCGGATGACAGTCCGTTCCAGATCAAGACGCGCTTTGTCCAGATCGGCCCGGGCCGCCTTGAGTTTGGCTTCAGCATCGGCCAACTGAGGTTTGCGCAGAACCAGGTCTGTCGGTTCTCCCTTGCCCAGCATTTCCCATTCCTGACGGGCCAGTTCCGCTTCCTGCTGTTCACGGATCAGGTGTTGTTCGGCTTCGGCCACCCGCGCTTCGGCGGCGTAAACCGCTGCCTGATAATCCCGCGGGTCGATTTTCAGAATCACTTCACCTTTGGTGAAACGTCCACCGGCCACAAATTTTTCGGAAACAAAGTCGATTTTCCCGGCCACCTCCGGCACCAGGTCAATCATGTGGCGGGGCTGGACCGTGCCCTGGCTGTCCACCGTGAGATCCACGGCGCCACGCCGGGCGGTAATCACCCGTACCTTGCGCGGTTCAATGACCACTTCTTTTTTTTCAGGCTCCGGTTTGGCGGCATAAATACCGGCACTTATGGCAACGCCGGTCCCCAGCACCAGCACCGGCATGATATAACGCAGAATCCCCATCAGTTATTCCTCTTCTTTGTTCTGATACGCTGTTTTCTGAAGGGCGGTCTCCCGGGGGGATCCCTCCTCCGCGACATTTTGGGCCTGATGATCTTCCGAAATAATAAAGTCTCCTCCCAAGGCGAGATGGAGCCTTATTCTGTTATTTATTTTTTGACGTTTGACAAGCAGGAGCTGGCTTTGCTGGGCCAGGCTCTGGCGTTGTGAATCAAGCAAGGTGGTGATCCGGATCAGTCCCCGGCTGTATTGATCCAATGCCACCTGTTCAGCGGCAATAGCATTTTCGGCCGCGCGGGCCGTATGGCGCACCTGTTCCGCCAGCGCCCGATCTGCAGACAGGGCATCTTCCACTTCCCGGAATGCCTGCAGCAGGGTTGCGGCGAATTGTTCCTTCTGGGCTTCGAACCGGGCTTCTTGGGCCTTGGCACCGTAATGCAGGCGCCCGCCCTGGAACAGGGGCTGGGTAATATTACCGACCAGATTCCAGAACACATCATCAAATTTCAGCAGATCGCTGAAATTGTCCGAGGTGTTGCTGCCGCTGGCCGTGAGGGAAAAGGAGGGCAACAAAGCCTTGTTCGCCTGTTGGGCTCGATAGCCCGCGGCATACAGGCGATGCTTGGCGGCTTGCAGATCTGGTCGTCGCTCCAGAAGATCCGCTGGCAGTCCTGCCGGCACCTCAGGCAGGTCTTCCGGAATCTGGCCGACGGCCCGGATGGCGGCGGCGGGATACGCCCCGGCAAGCAATTCCAGCGTCCGGCGGGCCTGGGCAAGCTGATCACGGCGTTCACTCAGGCTGGCGCGGGCCGCTTCTAGATTGCTCAACGCCAGACGCAGATCCAGTCCGGTGTTCAGCCCCCGTTCATACCGATGGCGCACAATCCGTTCGGATCTTTCAAAGCTTTCAACGGTCCGCTGGGCCAGTTCATATTGCTGCTCGGCTTCCAGTGCCGCAAACCAGCTTTGTGCCACTTGGGCGGCAAGTGACAGCCGCGCCCCTTCCAGATCGTATCGGGCCACGGCATAATCCGAGGCGGCGGCCGCTTTTTGGGCCGTCAATCGGCCCCAGACGTCGAGTTCCCAACTGGCGTCAAGGCCCACGTCCAAGGCATTCCGGGTTACGGAAGGGGAAGACGTATGCTGGCGCGTGGCGGCGAAGGAGGCTCTCAGCTGCGGCAGAAGATCCGCCCGGGCCACGCCTAGATCGAATTCTGCCGCCTCCATTTGGCGGGCGGCGCGGCGATAGTCCGGGTTGTTTTCCAGAACCCTGCTGACAAACCGGGACAATTCGGGCATGGCCAGACGATCCAGCCATCCCTCTTGGACAAAGCCATATTCGGATGAGGGGGATTCCTGGGCGGCCCATTTTTCCGGAAGGTCAGTAGTGGCGCTGGGTACTGGAAGCTCGGCATCAGTTATCGGCACGCTGCTACAGGCTGCCACCGCAATTGCCGAGACAGACAATAGCCAAATATTTATTTTGGTCATTCACATATATCCCTGAGCCCGTTATTTTATTGTTATATCCTAGTTCCGTAGGAACGGGCCCCGATTAACAGTTAATGATAACTGATATCTTCCACGTCCAATCTATCAGAAAACATATCCCGAAGCGACTGGCTCTGGCACCGTCCATCCCATTTTTTTGTGCTTTTATCGCAAACGGTCCGGATATGCACCCGAAAACGGCTGTGGGGCGGCGGGGTTAGAATGACTTGTGACTAGAGTGAATTGTGATAAGACCGGTTCAAATTACTCTAGTCGACGGTGATCTGGTCCTGGATCTCGCCGTCATCTGAAAAACATACGGCCGTCAGACCGCCGCCCCGGCCGCAGCCGCTGTCTATGGTGGCGATATAAGGGTGATCGAGCACCAGACCCTTGTTGCGATGATCATAACCACGAATGACTTTTTTGAAGCCGGAATAGGGGGTGGTGATGTCCTCGAACCGGCCGTTGTCCCACCAGAACTGGTCCCGCTGCATGTCAATGGGGCGGCTGGGGTCCACCGAGGCATGCACAAATAGCAGGGAACCGGTTTCGGTAAAAGCCGCGCGGCGCAGATGTTTGAGCAGATCGCCATGGCCCGGATGGGTGTGGATTTGTCGGCGCAGGCCATTGGTCCAGCGGGTGATGGACAAAGTGCCTTCCCGGGAAATGGCGCGGGCAACATGAGGTTTGGTGCCGTAAGCCTCAATCACGCCGCCCATGCCATGATCCAGAAGCCAGTCCATGATTTCCGCCGGATTGGGCGCAAATTGCAGTTGCAGAAGCTTGCTGAACATTTCTTCCCTGGCCCCGCGCAGATAAACAAAATCCTGCGGCATATACACCGACGGCATGGACATGATCGCCCGGCGGGTTTTCAGCATTTCATCCAATGTCTCGATTGTGCCCGGCCCTTCGCCCAGATAATTGCCAAGATAAATCAGTTTGTCCCGCCGGTACAGGCGGGGTATCAGCTGTTTGTGCAGCTCTCCCAGCCGCCGCGCTTCCCCGTGAATGGCGCCAATAGCCCATAGGCGCTTGGGATGGGACAAGCAGCCATAGCGGTCCGGGTCCATGTGCCGCAGATCTGCCGTTTTGGACTCTGATTCTGCCGTCTCCAGATCTCTTGCTGTCATGAAAAATTGCCCTTTGCCGATCAGATATTCCCGATAATGTATGGGGTTCTGTGGTCCCTTTTATTCCCTTTTATTTTGTATATTCTGTTCAGTGTCTTGTGTTGTCCTGCGTTCGGGGCCGAACCCTGTCCACCCGCCCCGCCCCCGATACGTTATTGACTTCGGCTGTCCAATCAACCAAAAAAAAGAGCCTGAATTATGACAGGCTCTTTATTCCGATCAGCGTTTATCGAAAATCAGGCGACTTTCAGGAAACTTTCCAGTTTTTCCAGCGCTTCTTTTTCGGCAATTTCCTCGACAGCGGCCACTTCCCGGGCCAGGCGGCTGATGGCGGATTCGTAAATTTGCCGTTCACTGTAGGACTGTTCTGTCTGGTCTCCTGAACGGTGCAGGTCCCGCACCACTTCGGCGAGGGAAATCAGATTGCCTGAATTGATCTTGGCTTCATATTCCTGGGCGCGGCGGCTCCACATGGTGCGTTTGACCCGAGCTTTGCCTTTGAGGGTGACATAGGCCTGGTCCATGGTGTCTTTGCTGGACAGGGCCCGCATGCCGGCCGCCACGGCTTTGTTGGTCGGAACCCGCAAGGTCATTTTTTCACTTTCGAAGCGGATCACGTAAAGCTCCAGCTTGATCCCGGAAATTTCCTGTTCTTCGATGTCAATAATGACGCCGACACCATGTTTGGGATAAACGATGTGATCGTTAATCGCAAATTTTAGTTTGTTCGACTTTACCATTTTGAGACTTGATCTCCGACTATACCTGTTGACACGGTTTTTCGCCTTATCAGGCAGTACAAAATATGTCACAGAACCATCATCCAACTGTCAAAAAAATGGCCGACTGTGACAAAAATCCTTCAAAAACACTGAGAATCGTTAAAAAAGCCCCTCCGGACCATCATGCCCTGTTGGTCCGAGAAAAGCCCTTCTCAGGAAAAAAGAAAAGCAGAACAAGCAGATAGTTTCAGGCATGTCCTGTTTTTCTTACAATGTATACAATATAGCATATTTTTAATAAAAAAACACCCCCTAGAAGCGCGTCGCTTCGAGGGGGTGTTATTCCGTTCTGTCCTCAGCCGGAAATTCTTAGCCAGAAATCCTTAGCCAGAAATGTCGCCCTATGGGGGCAGATATGCTGTCGTTATGCGGAATCCTCTGCGGCTCTTTAGAGTGAATTGTGCATCGGTTGGCTCAATTCACTCTAGTGTATGGCATCGAGGCTTCATCATAACAGCTCATGGAGTGACGATCACAGACCTGCCGGGTCACCGTGGGAGCCTTATGGCAGGCTCAGGAGCCGCTGCCCGGTTTGTCACTGAAATATTTCTCAAATTTGTTGCTTTCGTTCTGGGCCTCGTCGGCGCCTTCCATAGGGTCTTTCTTTTCGGTGATATTGGGCCATTCCGCCGAATATTTTTCGCCAAGTTCGATCCATTTTTCCAGGCCGTCTTCTGTATCGGGCAAGATGGCCTCGGCCGGGCATTCGGGTTCGCACACACCGCAGTCAATGCATTCATCGGGGTTGATGACAAGCATGTTTTCGCCTTCATAAAAGCAATCAACCGGACAGACTTCTACGCAGTCCGTATATTTGCAGTTGATGCATGCCTCGGTGACGACATAGGTCATAGAGCTCTCCTATCCTATCCAACCGGCGGTTTGGCCCGCTCAGAGCCTGCCGCTCCTTAACTACACTACGATACCCTGCACAGGCATATACCATGTTTCAGCGGCATCACAAGTGCAAAAACAAATTCTTCCCCCTTGTTTTCCCTGTTTTTTCTCATCCCGGCGTTATTTCACGGACCATCATATGGATCAGCCGCGCCGGTTGAGGACTTTGCGGCGCAGCTCGCCATTGACTCTGTCCGGGACATAAAGCAGTCCCGCAATCCGCCGCATCAGGTTGCTTTCAAAGGCGTCTTCCCGGCCGTCCGCATACACCACTTCCCACAACAGTTCCATAATGTTTTCCCGGCCCTGCTGGTCAAAATGATCCTTGATGGTACGGGTGAAAGACAGAATCTGATGGCTGTTCTCCACATGAGCCTCCGCTTCGGCGAGCAGTTGATCCGCCTGGTCTTCCGGCAGGTGAAGTCGTTCCACCAACAAGGTGCGGATTCGGCGGCGTTCGTTGTCCGAGAAATTGCCGTCCTGTAGCGCCACTTCGACCATGAGCGCGGCGGCTGCCAGTTTCTTTTCCTGCTCGGGATCGACGGGTTCTGTGGTCTGGCCGGAAAAAATCCGGCTGAGTTTTTCCAGTAATGACACGCCAGTTTCCTTCTGTTTACAGCGAGAGTGAATTGTGATGAGAGTGACTCTTAGGCCTAAGTTTAAAACAAATTCCGGTAGAATATACAGATCCTTTTTAAGGTTTTTTCAGCGCACCAGCAGGGGATGCCGGAAATGATCTGGAGCTCCGCAGCGGATGATGTTTTTATGACTTTCCTGTGAAAAAAGTGGTTCAATACCACCGGAAATAACAAGTTTTGTTGCCAAATGCTTCAAAAAAGCATAAAAAGTAAGACTGAAAATACAGTGAAGGTAATGCCGCATTCGTTTCGAAGGTCTGCTTAACTTCCTGATTTTTCCTGTTCTTCCATGACCCTTGAAAGGGAATCATGGAATTTTTTAGAAGTTACTAGATGAAGACATGAAGGACGAATTGATGGCAAACGGTACTGTCAAATGGTTTAACCCCACCAAAGGTTATGGTTTTATTCAGCCCGACGAAGGAGGCAACGATGTGTTCGTGCATATTACGGCCGTCCACAAGGCAGGCATGGACTCTCTGGATGAAGGCCAGAAAGTAAATTACGACCTGGAAGAAGGGCGTAATGGTCGTATGGCCGCCACTAACCTTGTTGCGGGCTGACCTCTAACTTGCCAGAGTAAAAACAGCGAGTAAGAACAGCAGATGCGGGATCCTCCGGGGTCCCGCATTTTTGTTGGGGGCGTTTTGTGAGAATGAATTGTCAGGAACGGAAACAATCGGGAGAAAACTCATGAATCTGGGACTGAAGGGAAAAAAGGCTATTGTCTGTGCTTCCAGCAAGGGATTGGGACGGGCGGTGGCCGAGGCGCTGGCGGCGGAAGGCGTGGACCTTGTTCTGAACGCGCGCCGTTCGGCCCCTCTGGAAGAGACGGCAAGGGAATTACACAAGGCTTATGGCGTGCGGGTTACGCCTGTGGCGGATGATATCACCACCGAGGCAGGGCGGGATAAGGTGTTTGCGGTCTGTCCTGATCCCGATATTTTGATCAATAATGCGGGCGGACCGCCGCCGGGCGATTTCCGCGGCTGGACGGAAAAGGACTGGCAGGCGGCGCTCACGGCCAACATGCTCACCCCCATCGACATGATTCGCCGGACCTTTGATGGCATGGTTGAGCGCCGGTTCGGCCGGATCATCAACATCACCAGTTCGGCGGTCAAATCGCCGATCAAGGCGCTGGGCCTGTCCAATGGCGCGCGAGCGGGCCTCACAGGCTTTGTCGCCGGCATTGCCCGGGACGGGGTGGCCCATAATGTGACCCTGAACAATGTGTTACCCGGCCTGTTTGCCACCGATCGTATGACGACGCTGATTGAAACGATTTCCGCCCGGGAGAATAGTTCCGAACGCGAGGTGATTGCTGGTCTGACCCACAGCTTTCCAGCCGGGCGGCTGGGCAAGCCGGAGGAATTTGGGGCGCTGTGCGCCTTCTTTTGCAGCACCTTGGCGGCCTATATTACTGGTCAGAATATTCTGATTGACGGCGGCGATTATCCGGGCACTTTCTGAGCGGACAAGACAAAAAACCCGGGGTCGTGAAACCCCGGGCCAAGGGAGCAGTTTTTCAGGATGAAACCATCAGAACCGGTAATCCACGGTCAGGGTGAAGGTCCGCGGATTGCCGTAAAAGGCGGTTAGCGTGCCTTCCGTTCCCAGCGTCGGGGTGATGGTGCCGTCATCCCCGATGGCAACGAAATTATACCCGGCCACGATATATTTCTTGTCGGTGATGTTCTTGGCATGCAGCCCGACGGACAGTTTGTCATCTTCCGCATTCCAGACGATGCTGGCGTCCCACAGCGCAAAGCCAGGCTGATCCAGGAACGGGTTGGGGGTTTCAAACTGGCTGGCGTCGCTGCGATAGGCCAGGGACGTGATCAGCGACAGCGCGCCGTCATAGGAGCCCAGCGCCATCGGCCGGGTATAATGCAGCGAACCGCTGGCCGTCCATTCCGGGGTGTTCTGGAATACCCGCTCATCTGCCACGTCTTGCCCGAAGGCGTCGATAAATTCGTTAAACTTGGCGTCGAGATATCCTACCGCCCAGGTCATGTTCAGCGTATCGCCCTGACCGGTCATATCGGCTGCCAGAAGGGCGCGGCCTTCGACTTCGATACCGTTAACGTCTGCGTCGCCGGCATTGGACGTAACCCCGATAAAGGTGCCGTCAGGTGCGCCAACGGAGCCCGGGATCTGAATGTCGGTATAGCTGGACAGGAAACCGGCAACGCTGATGTCCATGCGATTGTCGAACAGCGAGGCTTTCCAGCCCAGTTCGAATGTCTTCACGGTCTCGGGCTCGAACGACATGAAGGCGAAAATATCCGCGTCATCAATGTCGCCGTCGCCATCCAGGTCAGGAGCCGCCGTTGTCTGACCGCGCGGGTCGAACCCGCCGCCTTTGAACCCTTCGCTATAGCTGAAATAGATATTATGGTCATCGTTGGGTTTCCAGCTCACTGATGCGCGCGGCGTGAATTTGGTGAATTTTTCGCTGCCGTCAAAGTCAGACGTGGTGGCGATCAGGATCGGGTTGCCGCCGAATCGTTCGGATGCGCCGCCGATAAAGGTGCGCCGAAGTACGCGTGAGGAGCGTTTGTCGCTGGTATAGCGTCCGCCGACGGAGACGCTGACCTGTTCGGTGAGGTCATAGGTGAAGTCGCCGAAGACGGACCAGGTTTTGGTGTCCACGTCGCCAAACGTATTGGCGTTGAGCCCCGGCAGGCCAAGAATGTCGCCGGTTGTCCCCAGAATCACGTCAAAATCGTTGAGCGCATTAGCCTCAAGATAATAAAAACCGGCCACGCCGCTCAGCTTCTCGCCTTCATACAGGATCTGGAACTCTTCCGAAAACTGATCATTCTCGTACACCACCGGCACATCGACATCGGCAACCGGCAGGCTGTCGAAATCAATGGGGCTGTAGGATTCATCCTTGCGGTAGGCCACGATGTTTTTCAGCATCAGGGTATCCGTGAGCTGCCATTCAAACAGGCCGGAAAAACCATAGGCTTCGACGCTCTGGACCGGATTGTTGAGGCCGGCGCGGGTGTCAAAGACATCGTCAAGTACCGGATCGCCTGAGGTGCTCGGGATCAGGCGGTGTCCCTGCCGCGGATCAGAATCATCTTTCACATAGTCGGCGGCAAGCCGGATGAAGATATTCTCAGAAGGCAGCAGTTCCACGGAACCACGTCCTGCCAAGACCTGTTTGTGATAATTGTCAATGCCTTCGAGGTTCAGGTTTTCCCCAAAACCGTCGCGGTTGAGGGTGGCAAACGAGGCGCCAACCCGAACCATGTCTGAAATCGGCACGCTGCCGGAAACAACCAGGTCAAGTTGTTTATAGCTCCCGACCGACCCCCGGACATTGAGTTCCGGTTCTTCGCCCAAACGCTTGGTGACATATTTCACGGCGCCGCCGATGGTGTTGCGGCCATACAGGGTGCCCTGGGGCCCGCGCAACACCTCGATGCGCTCCACATCGTAAATGTCCAGCACCGCGCCCTGGGGCCGGTTGAGGTAGACATCGTCGATATAAAGGCCAACCCCGGCTTCAAACCCCGCAACCGGGTCCTGCTGACCGATACCGCGAATAAACGCTGTCAACGTCGTGTTGGTGCCGCGGGAGACTTCAAGGGTCAGGTTCGGGGTGAATTTTGCCACTTCGACAATGTCCTGAACGCCCTGGTTTTCCAGCATCTGGGCGCCAAAGGCGGAAACGGCGACCGGCACATCCTGCAACGATTCCGACCGGCGCCGCGCAGTGACGACAATTTCATCAAGTGCCATACCGCTTTCGACATTTTCTTCTGCCGCCCAGGCCGGCGCGGCAATACTCATCGCGCCGGCCAGGACGCCCCCCAGAATCCCCGTGCCCAAAACGCTATGCAAGGAAACTGTGGGCAAGGAAACTGTGGGCAAGGAAACTGTGGGTAAGGAAACTGTGGAAAGAATTCTGTTTTTGTGTGGTGTCTTATGCATCAGATCAACCTCCCGGATGGTTAAAGTTTTTTGCCCTGCACGATATTTCGGGTGCGATACTGGACGTGATCTTGCGTCCACGCGGCTTCCCAAGAGTGCAGGGGGTTCAACAATATTGCTGCCACCCTATCACAGGCCGCTGCTGATGACCCTATAGACCTAGGTCCATATACCCCCCCGGCTTTGCTTTGTCCTAAGATAAACCTCTGTAAATTCAAAAAATTACTATAAATCAGATAGATAGATGGGGGCGTGATCAGGGAGATGGTAATTCGATGTTAAGCCTTATCGGACTTATTGGCGGACTGGCGCTGCTCATAATTCTGACCATTCGCGGGGTCAGCATCATGATCGCGGCGCCATTTTGCGCGTTGATTGTGGCGCTGACGGGCGATCTGTCGCTGATGCCGCAACTGGTGGACCGGGCGACGGATCCGCAGGCGGTCGATTATGTCACCCGCTACATGACGGGGTTCACCCGGTTTATTTTTTCCTGGTTTTTCATGTTTCTGCTGGGGGCTCTGTTCGGCAAGGTCATGGAGGATAGCGGCGCCGCCTACAGCTTTTCCGACTGGCTCATCGGCAAGCTGGGGCGCAACAATGCCCTGCTGGCGGTGGTGGCCGCCTGTGCCGTGTTGACCTATGGCGGGGTGAGTGTGTTTGTGGTGGCCTTTTCCGTCTACCCAATTGCGCTCAGCCTGTTTAAGGAAGCCGATCTGCCGCGCCGGTTTATCCCGGCCACCATGGCCTTTGGGTCCGTGACGTTTACCATGACCTCGGCCGGGTCGCCGGAAATTCAGAACTGGATTCCCATCAAGTTTCTGGGCACCACCCATTTTGCCGGCTGGCAGGTCAGTCTGGTGGTAGCGTTGGTGATGATGGTGATGGGGTATATGTGGCTGAAATTCATGGTGCGCCGGGCCGTGGCCAATGGAGAACGCTTTGAGATCCGTGTGGATGACGTGTTCGAACGCTCTGCCAGTAGCCTGCCGCATCCGGTGCTCAGCCTATTGCCGTTGCTGGCGGTATTGGGGGTATCATTTTTCTTTCATGACACCCTGAAGGAATCCGCGTTGATCGTTGCCCTGCTGAGCGGGGTTCTGATGGGGATATTTCTGAATCTGAAACGGTTTGAGAATTTGCAGAAAACCTGCGCTATTGGGGCGACAGGCGCGGTGATTGCCATTGCCAACACGGCGGCGGTGGTGGGGTTTGGCACCGTAGCGCAGGCGACGCCGGCTTTTGCCGAGGCGGTGGCTTTCATGACCAGCCTGCCAGGCAATGAACTGGTGGGCGCGGCCGTGGCGGTGACGGTGATTGCCGGGCTTACCGGTTCGGCCTCCGGCGGGCAGTCCATTGCTCTGCCGCTCCTGGCCCCCCATTATCTGGAGGCCGGGGTCAATCCCGATGCCTTGCACCGGGTGGTGGCCATTGCCTCCGGTGCGCTCGATAGCCTGCCCCATAATGGCTATGTGGTGACCACCATTCAGGCCATCTGCAAGGAAACTCATAAAAATGCCTATGCGCCACTCGGGGCGCTGACGGTGATCGTGCCAACCCTTGGGCTGATCCTGGCGATTGCCCTGTTTGTGATATAAGAGATCGAAAATGAAACAATTTCATAAAAAAACGATTCTGCCTTTGGTGGCCCTGACGGGCGTGTTGTTCAGTAGCGCTGTTGCCGGAGGAACACAGAAACTCGCCACAAACCTCCCGGGGGAACAGGGAATCCGGCCCGAGTATCTGTTAGGGCAGGAAGTCATTACCTATTATGACGGTACCGACAATGACCTGCTTACGGCGGGACTGGGCACCAAGGGATTGAACGGCCCGGAACCGGCGCCGCAGGATCCCCTGAATCCCACCGACGAGGAATTGCGGCGGCTGACCATTTATACCAATTTCCGGGCGCTGGTGGATGTGACGGAAGCCGGTGGATATGGCCGGCTGTATGGCCCCAAGGGAGAGGGTAAAGTGGCGGGCCATGAATATCTGGTCATGGGAGAGGTGGACGGTCTCAACCATCCTGTGACGTTCATGGTTCAGGTGCCGGATCATTTTGATCCCGAAGACCCCTGTCTCATCACCGCGCCGTCGTCCGGCGGGCGCACGGTATATGGCGCGGTGGGCACGGTGGGAAGCTGGGCCCTGCCCAAGGGATGCGCCGTAGCCTATACGGACAAAGCCACCGGCATTGGGGTGCAGTATCTGCGCGACCACCAAGGGCATGACATGAGGGGACGGCTGATCTCTTTGGACGAGAACAAAGAACTGCCTTTCCGCCTGGCCATGAATGAAAGTCTGAAAGCCTTCATCAAGGACCACCCACAGCACGTGGCTCTGAAACATGCCCATTCCCGGGACAATTCCCAGAAAGACTGGGGCCGGATCGTGCTCAACTCCATCGACGTGGCGTTTTATATCCTAAACAAACATCATCGTGCCCAGGAAGATGCGCCGCGCTATACCCGCGATACTGTGCTGGTGATTGCGTCCAGCATTTCCAATGGCGGCTATAGTTCCCTCAAAGCGCTTGAAGCGGACCGGGAAGGTCTGATCGACGGACTGGTGGTTTCCGAACCCAATGTGATGCCGGATATGGCCACAGCGCCGTCCGTTGTTATTGAGTCTGCGGGAGAGGTGTTGGAATCGCCGGGCCAGTCGTTTCTGGATTATGCCAGCCGGATGAATGTGCTGTTACCTTGCGCATTTGTTTTGGAACCGATGACAAATCCGCTGAAGGCGCTGATTCCTACCGGGCAGGAAGCGCTGGAAAACCGCTGCCGGACTCTGGCGGCACACGATATTGTGACGGGTGAAACCGTTGAGGACATGGCCCGGGATGCCCGGGAGCAGTTGCGGGCCTATGGCATTCTGGACGAGACCCGACTGTTGGACGGGTTTTCGGTGTTTGCGGAAATCTGGCCTTCCGTGGTCACGGACTACACCCTTGCCTATGGCCGGTACGGGGTGGAAGACAATCTGTGTGGCATCGGCATCGCGCCGGCGGACCAGCAAGGCGTTGTCACCTCGTATTCCGATATCCAGAAACACACCAATTTTGCCAAAAGTTCCGGCATGATTCCCAATAATGGCCTGTATTGGGTGAAAAAGGCCGGGGATGGCTGGAAGCGCAGCCTGTATGTGCCGAACCCGGAAAACGGCCTTCTGGACCTGGATGGGGCGGGGGCACTGTGTCTGGACGAGCTGGTCCGGGATAATCCGGCGGTGGCCCGGGGCAAGCAGGAAGTGAAAAACAGTGGCGATCTGGGCGGGCGGCCGGCGATCATTATTCATGGCCGCATGGACAACCTGATTCATGTGAATCATGCCTCACGCCCCTATTACGCACTCAATAAGCTGCGCGAAGGGGAAAAATCCGCTCTCAGATATTATGAGGTTCGCCACGGCCAGCATTTCGACAGCCTGCCCATGTTCCCGGTCTATGCGCCGCATCTGGTGCCGCTGCATTATTATTTGGAACAGGGGCTGGAGTTGATGTGGGATCATCTGAAATCCGGTCGCGCCCTGCCGCCCAGCCAGGTCATCCCCAGTGTGCCACGCGGCATCAATGAGAAGGGCACCATCCCGCCACTGGACCAGCGCAATGTCCCGCCCATTCTGGAAAAGCCCGGAAAAAATGCTATTACATTTGACGGCGGGCGCCTCATGATCCCAGAATAGGCCCGGGAAGAAAAGCTGATACAGCGCACGGTCTTTACCATGAGGGCGTGCGCAATGCCATTCCCACTTTGTGGATCGCCATGGCTCCTTTGGGGCTTCGCGGTGACGGAAACTGACAAGATGTTTTGTCACAAGGTGTTTTGTCCCAAGGTGTTTTGTCATTGCGCGCGAGGGTCGCGAGCGCGACAATGCATGAAGTTCGTGCTCCGCCCTTTACGGATCCACCGCCCCCGCTGATGTGGGGTTGCGCAGATGGATCTGGGCGGCGGTTGGTAATGGAGGAACAGACGGGATGAGAAACAACCATCCATGACGGAAGGTTTGGTAAAAAACTTTCCAGAGGGAACAACATGCTGAACAACTGGTCCATCATTCTCATCTCGCTGGGGTATATGGGGCTGCTGTTTTTTATTGCCTGGCTTGGTGACCGCCGTCCCGAACGTCTCAACCGGTCCCGCTGGCGACCGATCATTTACGGTCTGGGATTTGCCGTGCATACCACCACATGGGGCATGTACGGTACGATCGGCCAGACAGTGCAGACCGGCTGGATCACCGGCCCCACCTATATTGGCGGCATTATTGTCATGCTGCTGATGGGCGGCTTTCTTGCCAAGATGCTAGCGGTGGGGCACCGCCAGCATATCACCTCCATCGCCGATTTTATTTCGGCCCGATATGGAAAATCCCAATCTCTGGCGGTTTTTGTCACCGTGGTGGCGATTATTGGGGTCACGCCCTATATTGCCTTGCAGCTTAAGGCGCTGGCGGTCAGTTTCAACGTTCTGGCCGGGGCTGGCGAAGGGGCGGGCTGGCCGTCCACCTCGCAGCCTTTCGGGCGGGATACGGCCCTGTTTGTGGCGGTGGTCATGGCCCTGTTTTCCATCCTGTTCGGCACCCGGCGAATCGTTTCTTCCGAACGGCATGAAGGCATGATGCTGGCCATCGCCTTTGAGACTCTGGTCAAACTCACGGCGTTCCTGGCGGTGGGCCTTTTTGTCACTTTCGGGCTGTATGACGGTTTTCTCCATATTTCTGAGACCGCCGCACTGGAGGGGATTTACGCACATCTGGCGGCGGAAGAAACCCGGCAATACAGTTTTCTCACCTCCATTTTTCTGGGGGGATTGGCGATTTTCTGTCTGCCTCGGTCGTTTCATGTGATGGTGGTGGAAAATAACGAAGCCGGAGACCTGAAGCAGGCCCGCTGGGTTTTTGCCGCTTTTCTGTTGCTCATGGGGATTTTTATCTGGCCCATTGCAAGCGCCGGTCTGTTGCTGCTGCCGGAAGGCGCCAATCCGGAAATGTTTATTCTGGAACTGCCGCTCATGGCCGAGAAGCCCTGGCTTGCCCTGTTTGTTTATATCGGGGGGCTTTCCGCAGCGACCAGCATGGTGATCGTCTCTTCCGTGGCGCTCAGCATTATGATCTGCAATGATGTGGTGATGCCGTTTCTGTTGCGGCTGCCGTATTTCACACGGGACAAATCCCGTGATTTTGCGGGGCTGGTGCGTCTGGTCCGGCGGCTGGCCATTGTCGGCATCCTGGCGCTGGCCTATATTTATTATCGCCTGCTGGCGGATTATACGGAACTGGCGTCTTTTGGCCTCCTGTCCATGGCGCTGCTTAGCCAGTTTGCCCCCTCGCTGATTGGTGGTCTTTACTGGAAGGCGGGGCATCGGCGGGGGGTGATGGCGGGTCTGGTGATGGGATTCGGGGTCTGTCTTTACACCCTTCTGCTGCCCGAACTGGCCCGTTCGGGCCTGATTGATTCGGCATTTCTCCAGAACGGCCCCTTTGGCCTGCGCTGGTTGCGGCCCGAAGCCCTGATGGGTATTGAGGCCATGGACCGGATTGGCAACGGCCTGTTCTGGAGTCTGCTGGTCAATACTGGGGGATATGTTTTTGTGTCGCTGCGCTCACGGCCCAATCTGGTGGAGCATATTCAGGCGGCAAGCTTTACCGATCATGACCAGGATCCGGTCCGCGATGATCTTCCCCCGTTCCGCAGCGCCGCCACCAATGCCGATTTGCAGACCCTGGCCGAACGTTTTATTGGCGAAGAGGCGGCGCAGGAAGCGTTTCGCAAATTCGCCCGGGATAAGGATGTGCAGCTTGGCCCCGCCGATAAAGCCTCCTCTACCACCATTCATTTTACTGAACGGCTGTTGGCCGGTGCCATCGGCTCGGCGTCGGCTCGGGTGGTGCTCCGTATGGCGTTGGAAGGGCGCGACATGGGTGTGGAGGATTTTGTCAGCATCGTGGACGAAGCCTCCAGCGTGTTTAAATACAATCGCGACCTGTTGCAATCCTCCATGGATAATGTCAGTCCGGGCATCAGCGTGGTGGATCACAATCTGCGTCTGGTGGCCTGGAACAAAAGTTATGAAGCCATGTTCGGCTATCCGGAGGGGTTTTTATATGAAGGCCGCCATGTCGCCGATCTCCTGCGCTACAACGCCGAACAGGGGCAGTTTGGTGATAGCGATCCGCAAGAAGAAATCCGTAAACGCCTTGCCTATATGGAACAGGGGTCGGCCTATACCTATCAGCGCTGGCGCAGGGATGGCACGGTCATTGAAATGCGTGGCAAACCTATGCCGGGCGGCGGGTTTGTCACCAGTTATACGGATATTACCGAATTCAAAAAGGCGGAGCAGGCGCTCAAGGAAGCCAATGAAACCCTCGAGCAGCGGGTGCGCGAGCGCACCCGGGCCTTAACCGAAGCCAATAAAAATCTCATTCTTGCCAAACAGGAGGCAGACCGGGCCAATAAAAGCAAAACCCGGTTTCTGGCGGCGGTGAGCCATGATGTGTTGCAGCCGCTCAACGCTGCGAAACTGTTCGCCACGGCCCTGGCTCAGCAGAATTATGACGCGAAGACCCATGATCTTATTGATCATCTTCACAGCGCCCTGAATTCGGTGGAGGATATTCTGCGCGAGGTGCTGGATATTTCCAAACTGGAATCGGGGGCCATCCGGCCAGAGGTCACGACGGTGTCCCTGCGTGAGCTGTTTGACAATCTGAGCCGGGAATTCCTGCCCCTGTTTCGGGAAAAGGGTCTTGAGCTGCGCACCGTTGGCACCGATGTTGCCGTGCGCAGCGACCGGCAGTTTTTGCGCCGCATTTTGCAGAATTTCCTGTCCAACGCCCTGAATTATACGCGGGCGGGCAAGGTGCTATTGGGATGTCGCCGGGCGGGCCCCGGCCATCTTCGTCTTGAAGTCTGGGATATGGGGCCGGGTATTCCCGAAAGTCACAGAGAGGCTATTTTCGGGGAGTTTCAGCGGCTTGATCTCCATGACAATGGCGGCCCGAAGGGGGCCAAAGGGCTGGGGCTGGGCCTGGCGATTGTCCGGCATATGAGCCGGATTCTTGATCATCCGGTAACGCTCAGATCCTGGCCGGGTCAGGGCAGCGTGTTTGCCGTGACGGTACCCCTGGACCATAAAGCCGCCGATCCTGTCCGTCGCGAAGACCGTGCCGTGCCGCCGGCGAGGTTGTTTGCTGGGGCGGAAGTGATCTGTCTGGACAATGATCCCGCCATTCTCAGGGGCATGGAAGCGTTGCTGGAGGAGTGGGGATTGAAAGTGATTTGCTGCCGCACGGAGGAGGAGTTTATGGACCGCCTTAACGGCCATCGCCCGGGAGTGATTCTTGCGGATTATCATCTGGACGGCGCCCGCAACGGGCTGGATATTCTGGCGGATCTGAAAGGCCGTCTGGATGTGCCCTGTATCGTGATTTCCGCGGACCAGATGGATCACGTGAAAAAAGAAGCGCGTCGTCAAGGCTATTACTATCTCAGCAAGCCGCTCAAGGCGGCCTCGCTCCGGGCGTTGCTGAATAAACTTCTGAGCTAGAGTGAATTGCGAATAGGTTGGTTCAATTCACTCTAGGCCCGGTCGGTTTGCTTTCGTTTGATGACCCGGTTTGCAAGCTTTGCTGTCATGGCGAGTCAGCGCGAGTCAGCGCGAGTCAGCGCGAGTCAGCGTCAAAGCCGAGTTCGTCCAGGTCCAGCCGTTTCATCGCAGCCACGATCTGGGTGCGCCGGAAAACGCCGAATTTTTTCAGAATGGCGGTCATGTGGGCTTTGACAGTGGAAATGGACAGCCCCATTTCATAAGCAATCTGTTTGTTGAGCAGCCCTTGGGCCATATAACACAGGACCCGGTATTGCTGCGGGGTGAGGCCGCCCAGGATTTCCGCAAGTTGTTTTTGATCCAGATCCGGTTCATGGTGCTGCTCCCGCGCCTGTTGCGGGATCCAGACCTGTCCCTTGTCAATCGTTTTCAGGGCGTCGGCCATCTCAGGCAGACTTAAGGATTTGGGAATGAACCCCGACGCGCCATAGCCGATACACTGATGAACGGTCTTGCTGCTTTCATTGCCGGAAACGATCACAATGGGCAGGTCCGGATGATGTTCGCGCATAAAAATCAGCCCGGAATAGCCATAAGTTCCCGGCATGCTCAGGTCCAGAAGCAGCAGGTCGAGAGCCGTTCCCCGGTCCAGTTCGGCCTGTAGGCCCTCAAAATTTCCGGCTTCTTTGATTTCGGTGTCGCCAAAGGCCTGGGGGATGGCCTGGCGCAATGCAATCCGGAACAGGGGGTGGTCGTCAGCTATAAGTATGGTTTTTGTCATGAGCCCGACAGATGAATTGTTTCTCCCGCGGGGTATGCTAACGGTTTTGCCGATCAAGGTACAGGAAATATCTTGGCGGAACAGGGCAAAAGAGACAACAAAAAAGCCACATGCGAGTCAGATAATTTTGAAACCCGACATCGTTCAGCGGATCAAGGCGCGTCATCTCCGCCTTACAGGTCCGGCGCGTTCGTCGCCTTTTGCCGTTTGGCTTCCTCGGCTTTTCTTCGAAGGTCAGCCTGATACGCCATGGCGGCTTTTCTATGGAAGTATTCCTGCCCCGGATTGACGAGCTTGGCTTCCATATTATTGACGATCCCGCCATTGAAGGTCAGCGAATAAATTAGTGCGGTTGCGCATTTCTCGGGCGGATGCCCCATGTCGTCAGGATAGCTGCTCGCTTGTCTCTTCGCTGGCAAATTCGATTTCAGCGGCGCGCAGTCCGCGGCACCAGAAGGGTAGAGCCATTTCAGCAGCAAAATTGCACCGGCCTTGTCTTCTTCCGTAGGTGGACCGTATTTGTCGATCAGGAACTGGCGGTATACTTCCAACGAGGTTTGTCGATCACTAAGGGAACTGTAATGCTCCTTACGATAGATGGACTCTACCAGGTTGTCGGCCGGCGGTTTTGCGAAACTGATCTGAATTTCGTGGGTGTTTCCCGGGCCAATGGCGCGCAGGCCAGTAACGAATGCGCCCGGCGTATCTGCTTTGATCGGTGGCCACCCTGATGAATGGTCGGGGTCGAATGATGACCAGGTGCGGGGTAGGAGTCGAACGTTGTCCGGCTTGTTTTCATTCAACGCCGCTTCGGCCTCATCCGGTGTCATGCCTAGGCGCACGCCGAGAATATCGGCTTCGACAGCGGCGACGTCAGCCTCCAGCGCGGCCGGCGCGCCTGTTGATGCGACGGACGTGTTCTCTGAATTGCCGGAGCTTTCGGCAGCGTCCTTACTCCCGTCTCCACAGGACATCAACAATACTGACAAGGCCGCAATCGAAAAGGCCGCAATCGAAAATGTGGATTTAACAGATAAGTGTTTCATTCTTGTCCCTCCATTTTGGTTGAAGAAATACAAACCCGCTCCACATTTGCAATTTACTCTAATGCGGCCGCAATGAACTAAAATCCATAAATAACTACTTTAGCATATTGTGGTCTAACGGTGCAAACGTCAGGTTGCCGGCTTCGCGGATGGCAGTGGCGCAAGAGGTGCAGATAACAAAAAAGCCGCTCGATGGCGGCCGGGAGTTTCGCTTTTCCAAACTCTGATACTCGTCTTGTCCCCGTATAATTGCTCTGGTGTCACATTCCAGTAACTCTTAATACTGGCCAGTAACTCTTAATAACTGGAGCTCGGAACTCTTATACTGGAGCGGGCGAAGGGATTCGAACCCTCGACCCCAACCTTGGCAAGGTTGTGCTCTACCCCTGAGCTACGCCCGCATTCCGTATAGGGACCGCCGTATGAACGGCTTGTGGGCGGATAATACGCAGAACTTTATGAATTGCAAGCCCCAATTTAAAATTAATTTTATTTGCGTGGTTTATGGCCGGGACGATATACAAAGGGCCGTTTTTTGCTGGCAAATGAAGGGATGATTCATGGCGACTCTTGACCCGAAGGTGATGCTGACCACCTCTGGGGAGGTGGAACAGAGAGAACAGAAACTGTTCGGTTTACTGGAACGTTTGGGAATCGAAACCGTCACTCACCGCCATCCGCCACTTCATACGGTGGAGGAAAGCCGCAGGTTGCGTGGTGATATTGAAGGGGGACACTGCAAGAGCCTGTTCCTTAAGGATAAAAAGGGCCAGCTGCTGTTGGTGGTCCTTATGGAGGACAGGCGGCTGGATATGAAAAAGCTGACCGCGTACGGGCTGTTGCCGACGGGGCGGCTGAGTTTTGCGCCACCGGAGCTGATGGAAGAAATTCTCGGGGTCACGCCGGGGTCGGTGACCCCGTTCAGCCTGATCAATGTGCCGTCGGAAATTCTGCAACAGGGCCGGCTGACGGTGGTGCTGGATCAGGCGATGATGGCCCATGAGAAACTGAACTATCATCCGCTGCATAATCAGGCCACAACAACCATCCGTACGGCGGATCTGGATAAATTTATTCGCCATTTCGGTCTTAGCCCGGTTATCATAGACTTTGACAATCTGTAAAACGCGCCTACATAAGAACAATGTGGAAAAAGACCCGCGCATGAACATGAAGGAACAGCAATGCAGGATATGAATTTTGCCGGCGCCACTCCGTCAGACACAGGCGATCTGATCAAGGATTCGACGATTTCCGGCTTCATGAAGGATGTGATTGAAACCTCCCAGCAGGTGCCGGTGCTTGTGGATTTCTGGGCTCCCTGGTGTGAGCCCTGCAAGGCGTTGACGCCGACGCTGGAACAAGTGGTGAAAGAAGCCAAAGGAGCGGTGCGGCTAGTGAAGATCAATATTGATGAGAATCAGCAGCTTGCCGCACAAATGCAGATCCGCTCGGTGCCCACGGTGGTGATGTTTTCCGGGGGACGGCCGGTGGATGCCTTTGCCGGCGCCCTGAATGCGGATCAGATTCGCCAGTTTATTGCCCGTTTTGTTGGCGAGGTAGGGCCGTCGCCCGAAGAACAGCTTTTGGAGCAGGCCGCGATGTTGAAGGAGCAAGGGGACCTTGAAAATGCGGGCGCATTATATTCCCAGCTTCTGCAGTCAGATCCCGAACATGCCGGCGCGATTGCCGGCCTCGCCAAGGTGCTGATTCAGATGGGAGATCTGGAAAATGCCCGGAATGTGCTGAGTTCCGCCCCGGCCGAACAGGAAAACAATGCGGAGATTCTGTCCGCCCGCCGGGAACTGGAAATGGCGGAACAGGCGGCTGAGCTAGGGGATGTGACGGAACTGGAAGCCAAACTGTTTGAAAATCCGGAAAACCATCAGGCGCGGTTTGATCTGGCGCTGGCTTTATGGGCGCAACAGCGGCGTGAAGAGGCCGGGGAGCAACTCCTGGAAATTATCCGTCGGGACCGTAGCTGGAACGAAGATGGCGCCCGTCAGCAGCTGGTGAAATTTTTTGAAATTGCGGGACCTGCGGATCCGTTTACCGTCAAGATGCGCCAGAAACTCTCAAGCCTGCTGTTTGCCTGAGATATTTGGTGAGATATTTGGTGAGATATTTGGCGCCGTTTCCGCCGGTCGGGGGCGCGCCCCGAGGAACCGCCCGCGCCCTTTGCCACCGGCAGGGATCTCAGGCGAAAGATTAAGGATCATAGAATGTTCGGTCTGGAAGAATTGCCAAAGGAAATCCCGGTGTTTCCGCTTGCGGGAGTTCTTCTACTGCCCAAAGGTCATTTGCCGCTTAATATTTTTGAACCCCGCTATTTGGAAATGGTGCGATATGCCCGCGAGGGCATGGGCGTGATCGGCATGATTCAGCCGCTCTCAGTTGACCAGGATGCCCGCCGGCAACCGCTTCCCGCTGATGTGCGCGGGGCAGGGGTAGACAATCCACCCCTGTATAAGGTGGGCTGTCTGGGTATGATTTCCGATTATGAAGAAACCCGCGACGGGCGGATTCTGATCATGTTGACGGGGCTGAGCCGCTATGACATTGTCGAAGAACTGCCCCGGCGCCATATGTTCCGGGAAATGCGGGTGGATTACCGGCGGTTCTGCCATGACTGCACCGCTCCTTACCGCTCGGGCGACCTGGATCGCAAGCGGTTGGTGGAAAACATAGAAAAATATTTGTCGCTGCGGGGGATTTGCGCGCGCTGGGAAAATTTTGAGCGGGTCGGGGATGAAGAACTGATCAACGCGCTGGCGATGGTGTGTCCGTTTGATGCTCCGGAAAAACAGGCTCTGCTTGAGGCTCCTACGCTTAAGGATCGGCTGGACCTGATGATCCGCCTGATGGAATTTAATCTCAACAGCACGACCGGTGATGGCGACCCGTATCTGCATTGATGAAAGCCTTGAGCCCGGTCGTAGGGAAGGACGAAAACATGACGGAAAACCAGAACAGTTCACAGGACAAGACGCAGGGACGGGATTATGGCAAGGTGGACCCGAAGCTGTTGGAGGTTCTGGCCTGTCCGCTGACCAAGGAATCCCTGGTATATGACCGGGAGAAGGGGGAATTGATCAGCCGCAAGGCGCGTCTGGCTTTTCCTATCCGGGACGGTATTCCCATTATGTTGATGGAAGAAGCGCGCGAGCTGACGGATGAGGAAGTGAAGGCGCTGTCCAGACGATAACAATTACAGTTTTTCCCCCCGCAGCAGTCGCGGCAGGTGGCCCACCGTGCCGCGGGCGTGGCGCATGAAGAATTTTTTCAGCGGCGGTATTTCATTGACCAGTCCCAACCCCACCTGCCGCGCCAGGCGCAGCGGCGCGATATCGTTGGAAAACAGGCGGGTCAGCCCATCGGTGATTACGGCGAGGGCGGCATTGTCAGTACGGCGCCAGCGGGCGTAACGCTCCAGAGTCAGGGGGGCTCCTGCATCTCCCCCCAGGCGTACCGTATCAATGATGACCTCCAGCAGCGCGGCAATATCCCTAAGCCCCAGATTAAACCCCTGTCCGGCGATGGGGTGAATGCCGTGGGCCGCATCCCCGACAAGACAGAATCGTTGCGCCGTATACTTGTCGGCAAGTTGCAGGCTTAAGGGATAACACCAGCGTTTGCCAAGCGAATGAACTTCGCCCAAGAAGGTGCCGAATTTTTTCCTGAGTTCCGCATCAAAGGCGGCCTGGGACAGGCCCATAATGGTTTCGGCCAGGTCGTCGGGTTCGGTCCAGACGATGGAGGAACGGTTGTGACGCAGGGGCAGGATGGCAAAGGGCCCACCGGGGAAAAAGCGTTCATGGGCGATGCCCCGATGGTCCTTTTCATGTTCGACCGTGGTGACAATGCCTTTTTGCCGGTAGTGCCAGGTGCGCACCCGGATGTTGTTGATTTCCCTGAGCGGAGAAGTGCGACCTTCCGCGGCCACGACAAGCGGGCTTTTCAGGGTTATGCCGCCTTCAAGGTCCACTTCCGCATGGCCCAGCGTGGTGCGCATCGCCGTGATTTTTTCGGGCATGTGCAGGGTAATGTTTTTGCTTTCGCGTACGGCTTCAAACAGACCCTGGCGGATGTGCCGCACCTCTACCATGAAGCCCAGCGGATCTTCCCCAAGGTCCTCATGGTCAAAATGCAGAAACAGCGGCGAATAGCCGTCGGTCACCCGGATTTCATTGATTGGCTGGGCGTCAAATCCGATTCGCTCCCACAATCCTAAGGTTTTCAGCATCAGATAAGGGGCGTAAGCGATGGCATAGGCCCGGCCGTCGAAATCTTCGTTCATGGTTGCGGTCAGGTCGATCTGGTCAAGCAGGGTGACGTGAAGTCCTTCCTGAGCCAGTCCCAGGGCCAAGGTCATGCCCGCAACGCCGCTGCCGGAAATTAGAATGTCTGTTTTCGTCATTTTTCCTGTCCTCTGCCCTCTGCTGACGGCTGGATCTTATGGTTTCTATTCTATAGGACGAGGGGCAGGTTGGGCAAAGCACATATTTTGATTAAAAAATAGTCATATTAAGATTATGCATAAAATATAGCCTATTTTGATGCCCCCCTATCCTGATGTTCAAATGGCATTATAGGAAATTTATCCAATAAAAACAAGAAATTGCATGGATTTTTCGAGTTTGGCACGAGTCTTGAAGTTTTTCGCCTGCGACGGACAGACAGGAGGAAAAGTCCATGAAATTCATTATTGCGATCATCAAGCCGTTCAAGCTGGAGGATGTGCGCGAGGCGCTCACCGGCATTGGCGTCGAGGGCATGACAGCCCATGAGGTCAAGGGATATGGCCGCCAGCAGGGCCATTCGGAAATCTATCGGGGGGCGGAATATGACGTGGTGTTTGTGCCCAAGGTGCGCCTTGAACTGGCGGTGAAGGAAGGCCTGGCCGAACAGGTCATGGAAACGGTCCGCCAGGCAGCCTATGGCGGACGCATTGGCGACGGCAAGATTTTCATGCTTGATCTGGAGCAGGCGATGCGGATCAGGACAGGTGAAATGGGCGAGGATGCTCTGTAGGAGAAAGAAAAATGAAGACGTTAAAACGTAGTATAGGTGTAGCTCTTGTCATGACATTGATGGCCGGGGGGACTTCGGCTCAGGCCGCAGTCAGCGAGGAAGTGGCTTATGTGTTCAATACGCTGCTGTTTCTGATCGGCGGTTTTCTGGTGATGTGGATGGCGGCCGGGTTCTGTATGCTGGAGGCCGGTCTGGTGCGTTCCAAAAATGTGGCCACCATGTGCATTAAGAATATCGGCCTGTTTTCCCTGGCGGGCATCATGTATTACCTTCTGGGCTATAATCTGATGTATGCGGGTGTGGCCGAGGGCACCGGGTTTATCGGCACCTTCGCCCTCTGGGGGCCGGGGGAGACAGTGGCCCAGGACGTTATCGACACCGCCGCGGGGTATGCATCGGCGTCTGATTGGTTTTTCCAGATGGTGTTTGTGGCTACGGCTGCCTCGATTGTCTCCGGCACTCTGGCCGAACGCATCAAGCTGTTTCCCTTTTTCGTTTTTGTGATGCTGCTGACCGGGCTGATCTATCCCATCCAGGGGTCCTGGGAATGGGGCGCGGGCTGGCTCGACGGTCTGGGCTTTAGCGATTTCGCCGGGTCCACGCTGGTGCATTCCACCGGGGGCTGGGCGGCGCTGACCGGGGCGATTGTGCTGGGGGCGCGCCGGGGAAAATATGGTCCTGGCGGGCGGGTCAATGCCATTCCGGGGTCATCCCTGCCGCTGGCGACTTTGGGCACGTTCATTCTGTGGCTGGGCTGGTTCGGCTTCAACGGGGCCTCGCAACTGGCGCTGGGCTCCGCCATGGATGCCGTGGCCATCGCGCAAATCTTTGCCAATACCAATATGGCCGCTGCCGGCGGCGTGGTGGCCGCCATTGCGGCGACCAAGATATTGTATAAGAAAGTGGACCTGACGATGGCGCTTAATGGCGCGCTGGCAGGTCTGGTGTCCATTACGGCCGAGCCCCTTGCCCCGAGTGTGGGCGCTGCCATTCTGATCGGGGGCGCGGGCGGTGTGCTGGTGGTGCTGGCTGTTCCCCTGCTGGACCGGCTGAAAATTGACGATGTGGTGGGAGCCATTCCGGTGCATCTGATCTGCGGGATCTGGGGCACGCTGGCGGTGCCGTTGAGTAATGCCGAGGTGAAGTTCCTGCCGCAGTTGATCGGTGTGGTGGCGATCGGGGCTTTTGTGTCAGCGTGCAGTTTGGTGATCTGGATGGCGCTGAAAGCCACGGTGGGCCTTCGCATGCATGAGGAAGACGAAGACAAGGGCGGTGACCTTGCGGAGCTGGGCATGGAAGCCTATCCTGAATTCGGTCATGGATCCCAGAAACTCTAACAAAAACGGCGGCCTGTCTTCCTTGCCGAGGGGCAGGCCGTCGGGTTTGGTGTGAATTTGATCTTGTCTCGGAGGGATGGCAAAAGTAAAGTGGCGCAAATGTTAACCTTGCGCCGCTTACGGCGTTTTTTCAAGGATTCGCCCGTGCTGAACACCCGGTTTGACGATCTGCCAGAGTATCCGTTTCCCCGCCTGCGGGCGCTGCTCGGGGGACTTGCAGCGAAAGACCCGGAAGGGTTGAACATGTCCGTGGGCGAACCCCAGCATGCCGTGCCGGAATTTGTCGCCGAAATATTGCATCGGGAGCGGGCGTCATATAACCGCTACCCGCCGGTGGCCGGGACACCGGAGTGGCAGGCCGCCATGTGTGGCTGGTTTTGCCGGCGGTATAACATGGCGGACGATATTCTTGGCCCGGATCATGTGCTGCCATTGCCGGGCAGCCGTGAAGGACTGTTTTCTATTGGTCAGGTGGTGCTACCGCGTCAGAAGCACGGCCACCGCCCGGCGGTCCTCATGCCAAACCCGTTTTACCAGCCTTATGCCGCTGCCGCGCTCAGCGCCGGGGCCGAACCGGTTTATGTCACCGGCACTCGGGCGCAAAATTTTCTGCCGGAATATGAGAAACTGCCGAAGGCCCTGCTCCGGCGGGTGGGGCTGGCGTTTTTGTGCAGTCCTGCCAATCCGCAAGGCAGTGTGGCGGACCTGGCTTATCTGAAACGCCAGATTTTGCTGGCTCGCCGATATGATTATGTGCTGGTAGGGGATGAATGTTATTCGGAAATTTACGATCAGGTGCCGCCGCCGGGCATTCTGGAAGCCTGTCTGGCGCTTGTGAAGGATGGGAAGGCGGAGGCGGCGGATCCTTTCC
This sequence comes from Luteithermobacter gelatinilyticus, assembly GCF_005849285.1. Classification (NCBI taxonomy): domain Bacteria; kingdom Pseudomonadati; phylum Pseudomonadota; class Alphaproteobacteria; order Emcibacterales; family Emcibacteraceae; genus Luteithermobacter; species Luteithermobacter gelatinilyticus. Next base: position 366,126 of record NZ_CP040517.1, read on the forward strand.
GGAACGTACTTTGTTTCAATTCCCTGTCCAAACGGTCTAATCTGGCCGGGCTGCGTTCTGCCGTTGTGGCGGGGGATCCGCAAATCATCCGGGCTTTTGCGCGGCTGCGCAGTTATGGCGGCACGCCGTTGCCGTTGCCGGTGTTGGCGGCGTCTGCTGCCGCCTGGGCCGATGAGGGGCATGTGCAAAAAAACCGTGACCTGTACCGGCAGAAATTTGACCTGGCGGAAAAATACCTGGCCGGGCGATTTGATTTTGCCCGGCCGCAAGGCGGGTTCTGCCTGTGGCTGAATGTGGGGGATGGTGAGGCCGCCACCCGGCGGTTATGGAGCGAGGCGGGGATCAAGGTGTTGCCCGGTGCGTATCTGGCGCGGGAGGGAGAAGACGGGACAAATCCGGCCCTGTCTTATATTCGCCTCGTTCTTGTGCATGATAACGATCGCCTGGAAGCGGCGCTTGAGAAGATTGCCGCAATTCTATAATAAATAGTTTTGCAAGAGATACGGGAATTTTTAAGGATTGCAGAGAAAGAATTTACTCTTTTGAAGTATGCTCCGGGGATATGTGTTGCGGATAGGCCCGGAAAAACGGACGAAATAGGACGAAGATTTGGCAAGCAGAAGGAAAAACATCAAAAAATCGGCACGAAAGTCCCTGTTGCCGGAAGCGGTGAGCGAATTCCTGAAAAAAAGCCTGATCCGCCTGTGGGGCAGTCTGCTGGTGTTGTTTGGTCTGGCGGCTTACGCGGCATTTATCAGTTATGATATTCATGATCCGAGCTGGAATAACGAAGTAAGCGGACCGGCAGGCAACTGGCTGGGACGGCCGGGATCTCATGCTGCCGACCTGTTGATCCAGACGCTGGGCCTTGGAGCGGTAATTCTGATTTTGCCGGTTCTGACCTGGGGATGGCGGGTGATCAGCCTCAAGGGATTGCCGTATATCTTCCGTCACCTTCTGGTGCTGCCGGTGGCGGTGCTTCTGGCTTCCCTGGCCCTTGCGCTGCTGCCTACCTTCAGCAGCTGGCCGCTGAAGACGGGACTGGGGGGCATATTGGGCGACATTCTGCGGGATTATCTCATGTCGCTGGTGGCGTTGAGCGGTTTTGATGTTTATCCCGTCATCTATGCCCTGGTCGTCCTGTTTTTCATGGGGTTCAGCCTGCTTTTTGTGTTGGGGCTCGACAGGGAAGAATGGCAGGAGATGGGACGTTTTCTGGTCCGGTCCGTGTTGTGGTTGCTGCGTTATATGGGGCGGGGAATACGCGGTCTGATCGCGCTGATCCGCCGGCCGTCAGTCGCCTCGTCTGCCCCGGCGGAAAGTGGCGGTAGAAAGGCCAAAACCCGTAAGGAACCGGCTTTGAACAAGGGGGAAGAGCCCACCCCCCAGAAATCCATTCCGGTGGTGGATGTGCCCAGTGCTACCCCCGCCCCCAGCAAGCGTGAGCAGGCGGAACGGCAACCCATGCTGGATATTCTGCAGTCCGGTGAATTTGTTCTGCCGGCACTCAGCCTTTTGAACAAACCCAAACCGCTGGACAAACAGGACCGGCTGACCAAAGAGGCCCTGGAACAGAATGCCCGGATGCTGGAATCCGTGCTGGATGACTTCGGTATTCAGGGCGAGATTACTAAAGTGCGCCCCGGCCCAGTGGTGACGCTTTATGAACTGGAGCCGGCGCCGGGCACCAAATCGTCGCGGGTGATTAATCTGGCGGATGACATTGCCCGCAGCATGAGCGCCGTTTCCGCCCGGGTGGCGGTGATTCCGGGCAAAAATGCCATCGGCATCGAGCTGCCCAACAGCAAACGGGAAATCGTGGCCCTTCGGGAATTGTTATCCAGCCCCGCCTATGAGGACAGCCGGGCCAAACTGCCGCTGACCTTGGGTAAGGATATCGGCGGGGCACCGGTGATAGCGGATCTTGCAAGCATGCCGCATCTTCTGGTGGCCGGTACCACGGGGTCGGGCAAATCTGTGGCCATCAATGTGATGATTTTGTCGCTGCTGTACAAACTGACGCCAGAGCAGTGCCGCCTGATCATGGTGGATCCGAAAATGCTGGAATTGTCGGTTTATGACAATATCCCGCATCTGCTCACGCCGGTGGTGACGGATCCGAAAAAGGCGGTCGTGGCGCTTAAATGGGCGGTCCAGGAAATGGACAAGCGTTACCAGAATATGGCGAAACTGCAGGTGCGCAATATCGGCGCCTATAATCAGCGCCTGGAACAGGCCCGCAAGAAAGGGGAAAAAATTGTCCGCAAGGTGCAGACCGGTTTTGACCCGGAAACCGGGCAACCGGTTTACGAGGAAGAGGAATTGGATCTTACGCCGTTGCCCATGATTGTGGTGATTGTGGATGAAATGGCGGATCTGATGCTGGTGGCGGGCAAGGATATCGAAGTGCTGATCCAGCGCCTGGCCCAGAAGGCCCGGGCGTCGGGCATTCATCTGATCATGGCGACCCAGCGCCCGTCAGTGGATGTGATTACCGGCACCATCAAGGCCAATTTTCCGACCCGCATCAGCTTTCAGGTGACCTCCAAGATCGACAGCCGCACCATTCTTGGTGAACAGGGGGCCGAACAGCTGTTGGGGATGGGGGATATGCTGTATATGGCCGGGGGCGGGCGTATTACCCGCGTGCACGGTCCCTTTGTCAGTGACGAGGAAGTGGAGCAGGTCTGTGAAGAGCTGAAAAAACAGGGGTGGCCCGATTATCTGGAAGATATTACCGAAGAACCGGATGACGGGTATGACAACACCTTCCTGCAGCATGCCCTGGGTGATGGTAATGGCGGCAAGGCCGGGGGCAGCGGTGATGACCTGTATGACCAGGCGGTGGCCATTGTGGCCCGGGACCGCAAGGCGTCCACCAGCTATATCCAGCGCCAGTTACAGATCGGCTATAATCGCGCGGCCAATCTGATCGACCGGATGGAGCGCGAAGGCGTGGTTTCCCCCGCCAACCATGTGGGCAAACGCGAGGTGCTGATCCAGGATCACAGCGGCCGGGATGAGGCGCCGTTCTGACGGATGGGGCAGATAGCTTGTTGCCAACCTCGTTCCCGATGGATGTTCATGACAGGTTCAGTGTCGTCATGCCAGGCTGGGAAGGCGAAACAAGAGACAGGATGAAAACGTAATGAACAGAACAACAGACCGGTCAGGACGCAGCAGGCACCCTGGAATTACTGTTTCAGGGCGCAATATTCTCCGCTCAGGTCTGGCGGTGAGATGTTTTGTGCTGCTGGGGGTTCTTGTTCTGGCCGCCCCAGTGCAGGCTGTCGAGCGCGCCGCCCAAACGAAAACGCCCCAGGCCGTAGTGATGCCAGCGCCGCGTTTGGTCAGTGGGCAAGAACGGCAAAAGATCATCGCCCGTCTTGAAGAGCGACTAAATGACATTCAGAGCCTGAAAGCCCGATTCTTGCAGCGGGGGCCGGATGGTAAGGTGGTTGAGGGCGATATTTATCTGGAACGGCCGGGGAAACTTCGGTTTGATTACGGGGACAGCCAGCCGTTTCTGATCGTTAGCAATGGCGATATGCTGAGTTTTGTTGATTATGAAGTGGATCAGGTGACCCGTTGGCCTATTGGCAAGACTCCGCTGGGCCTTCTGGTGGAAAAGGAGATCAGCCTGACGGAGCGGGTGGAAATTCCGGAAATTATGCGCTTTGCCGGCTTGCTCAAGGTGCCGGTGATTGACCCGGCGCGGGAGGATCAGGGGTTTATCACGCTGATTTTTGAAGAAAGCACTTTGGAGCTCAGGGCCTGGGAAGTGACCGATGCGCAGGGGTATCTGACCCGCGTCTCCCTGGTCAATCCCGAATATAATGTGGCCATTGATGATGACCGTTTCACCTATCGTGATCCTCGTCCGCTGCGCAAGCGACCGTTGCAGGGCCCCCGCCGGTAGTGGGCCGTTAGCGGGAATGTCACGGCGGGCGGACCGCCACTCGTTAATAGAACTTATCCGGTCTATGGAACTTATTATAAACCGCTATTTCGTGCATCGGCATGTCATTGTGAGTTCAGCAAACAATAAATTGTACATGCCGCCTATTGAAAAACAGGAATTATTAATTATCTCTAATATGTAAGCCGCGTGGACACTATGATCTACCCTTCCTCAGGTCATTTTGTCCGCGGTTTACCTGCAAGAGGTTTCCCCTCCCCCTCCCTCTTGCAACGCATAGCGTAAAACTGCCCGGCCAGACCTCCTGGCCGGGATTTTTATTTCCCACACTTGTATAAAACCGTCAGGGGCGTTAGACCTAATCCGGGTTAAGAGAGTATGACAAGGACAGCATTCATGGATGATATCAATCCGGAAGATTATCCAACCCTGGTTCAGGTGGGCCGTTTTGCCCGGCTGATTGCCGGCATAAGCTGGTTTCGCAATATTGGTGAGCCGCTCAGCAATGACGTTCGGGAGCTGGCCCGGGCCTATGGGGATGCGTTGGGATTTCCGGGGGCGGATGTGGCCCAGATTTACGATTGGGATGAAGCCGCCGCCACGCTGGAGACTCATGACCTGAACAGTCCCGCTTGGGAGGCGGAGGAACAACTGCTCAGCGCTCTGCATCACCAGGCGCTTGATATTCTGGATCCGCAGATGCTGGAGGTGGCGCTCACTCATGTGAACAGCCAGGCGTCCGACGCCATTACTGAACGGGTGATGAGCGCGGCGGATCTTTGGGGAATCGAAGACGAAGAATTACTGCGCGCCAGTATCGGCACCGCTATTCACGCCTGTTATCAGGCAGCGCTGGTGGTCGCGGCCGGAGAAAGCGAGGATCATCCCTTTGCCTTGAAATTCCGGCTTTTTGAAAAGGGTTGGTGGCCGCTTGGCATTGTTGGGAATACGTTGAACATTTTCTGAGAATATTTTCTGAGATTGCTCAGTTAAGCCTTGGGAAGGAAATTTTATGCCTGCTCTCAGACTTGCGACCTGGAACATTAATTCCATTCGTATCAGATTGCCGCTTGTGGATCAATTTATCGCTCATGCCCAACCGGACATCCTGTGTCTTCAGGAAACCAAGGTGCGCGATGAACAGTTCCCGGTCAGCTTCTTTACCGAACGGGGATATCATCATTATGCCCTGGCGGGGCAGAAAGGATATCACGGGGTGGCGACATTTTCGCGCCTGCCTCTTGACAACCAGACCCGAATTGATTGGTGCGGCAGGGGGGACGCCCGACATGTGGAAGTCCGGCTGCTTGATGGTGTGATGCTGCATAATTTTTATGTGCCGGCTGGCGGCGATGAACCGGACCCGGCTGTGAATGACAAATTCGCCCACAAGCTCGACTTCCTGGATGAAATGACGAGCTGGTCAAAGGAGCTGCCGCGCAAGGGGCGGCACATTCTGGTGGGCGATCTGAACGTTGCCCCCTTGGAGACAGATGTCTGGTCTCACAAGCAGCTTCTGAAAGTGGTTAGTCATACGCCGGTGGAGGTGGAAAAGATAAAACGGCTTCAGGACAGCCACGGCTGGGTTGATGCCATGCGGCATTTTGTGCCGGAAGAGCAAAGGCTGTATACGTGGTGGTCCTATCGCGCCCGGGATTGGAAAGTCTCAAACCGGGGCCGACGGCTGGACCATGTCTGGGTCAGCCCGGTGCTCAGAGAAGGTCTGGCGGCCATGCAAGTAGTGGAAGAGGCACGCGGCTGGGAAAAACCTTCCGATCATGCACCGGTGCTTGTGGATATTTCACTCTAAATATAGTTTTTTTAGTATTTCCTGGGCATAATGATATTAGAAGAATAAAATATACATAATCTATCTTTTGAAAAATATCCGATGGGGTAGAATGACGCGGCTGACAGAACTGAAATATGCGATGGTCGAGGACGTTCCGCTTGAACGGCTACGGGAGGATCACCCCGTCCGGTATTTTGCCGAATACTGGCAGGAGCGGCGGGGGACTGAAAAAGCTCCCAGACGCGCACTTTTTTCCCCGGCTCATATGCCTCAACTTCTGCCTTTTCTGGTGGTACTTGAATATGTGGAACGGGGACAGGGCCCTGATTTTTTGGCCCGGCTGGAAGGGGAGTATGTTGTCAGTATCTCCCGAATGAACTCTATGGGGCGTTATCTGAGCGATTTTATGAGTCCGGCACAGTTTGATCAGCGTTGCGCCGAGTTTTTGCGTTTGAAAAATAGGCCGTCCCCCATCATTCAGAAAGTTTCCTTTCATAACGAATTTGAAGACCGGTTAGCGGGATATCGTGGTGTTTTCCCGTTTCTGGTGGAGGATGGCCAGGTGGGGCAATTGTTTATCGTGGTGGCGGCCGAGGATATTGAGGTGAGACCTTTTGCAGGCTAGAGTGAATGGTGAAGAGGTTGGCTCAATTCTGTTGGCGGATTGTGGCCCGCCTCACGCGGAAGACGGCGCCGGGCGATGCGGGGCATCGGGCCAGGCGTCTGACCCAGGAGTCTGACAAAGTGAGCGGCCCCAAGCCGCCACCCCGAAGGGCCGGGCCGATCTGGTCCAGTTCCGGCGGGGTTTGGCTTGGCCGTACCGTCAGTATGGCCTGCGCCAAACCCCTGGCTCCTGAACCAGACCTGACCGGCAGAATGGGTCAACCTCTTCACAATTCACTCTAGGCCTTATCCGGGGGAGTATATTCCGCCTTATTCCCCATAATCCCGTTCCGAAACTGTCCCATATGTTCTGAAAAATGTCCCGGATGGTGCGCCAGGGTGCCGGATGTTGTGGCGGGCTGGAAAATGGGGAAAATGGTGCCCGGGGGCGGATTTGAACCACCGACACGCGGATTTTCAGTCCGCTGCTCTACCCCTGAGCTACCCGGGCACGGGTCACATCTGTATTCTTCAAGGTAGGCCGCTGCGTTATAGGAAAAAAGCAGGAGCCTGTCCAGTCCCGAAAATAAAAAAAAATCATTTTTTCGGAGCTTTCAGGAGTGTCCCCGCAACAGCGTTCTTCGCAGTGGCAAACGGGCCTGATTCTTCCCCCTGTTCTTCCTCATGCCTGCAATTGAGTCAACCTATTCACAATTCACTCTATGGGGCCGGCCGTTAGGCTCTGTCAGGTTTCTTCATCAGCGGGTGACGGGTTGTCCGGTGCTTCTTCGGTGGGGATGGCATATGCCCCCTTGAGCCATCGGCCCAGATCCACATCGGCGCAGCGCGCCGAACAGAACGGGCGATATTTTTCCACCACCGGATTGTCACAGACGGGACAGCGGGCCTTGCTTTTTGGGCCATGTTGGGGGACTTGAGCAGACATGATCATTCCTTCTCCAGCGTAAGCGGGCTGCCGCTTCGTCGGGTGAACTCCTGGAGGAGATGTTGGTGGCGACCGAGCCAGTCCAAGGCGGCGGCGGAGCCTTTGAGGTGGAGTTCGAGGCCAGGCCGGTGGCGGGCGTCCTGCTCCGCTCGCCTCAGCAGGGTGAGGGCCTCCGTTTCCGGCGAGGGCAACACCTGACGGGGAGCCGCCATTTGCGCCGTCAGCGGCCGATAGGTGGCCTTGCGGGTGAGCTCCATGAGCCCGAAGGCGGAAATGTTGCTGCGCTGGACCTGTTGCGGATCCTTGAGAATCAGGCTGTCCACAATCTTCAGAAGCGTGGTTACATCTCCCTTGCCGGACATGTTGATGAAATCCACCACCACAAGCCCGCCAATGCCGCGCAGCCGCAACTGGCGGAAAATTTCCCGCGCGGCCTGTTTGTTGACCTCAAGGATCTGGCGGTCCTTGTCCGTGCTGAAGGCCGCTTCGCCCATATTCACATCAATAACGGTCAGGGCTTCCGTTTCCTCGATCGTGATCCAGGCTCCGCCCGGCAGCGGTATTTTTTTGTCAAAAAGCTGTTCCAGCTCCTCTTCCACGCCATATTGGCTAAACAGCGCTTCGTCGCCCTGGTGCAACCGCAGGCGCCCGGTCAGGTCCGGGGCAAATTCCGCTGTCCAGGCCTGGGCCTTTTTCAGTGCTGCGGGATGGTCAAAGACCACTTCCTCCAATGTGGGCGAGCCATAATCGCGGAGGATTTGTAATACCGGGTCGGGCCCTTGACTGAGCAGACAGGGGGCATGATGTTTTTCTGCTGTGACACGACGCCAGTGGTCAAGCAGATTCTGTACCGTCCGGGCGAGCTGTTTTTCGGGTATGTTTTCCGCCTCGGTGCGAAAGGTGATGCCCATGCCGCCCAGGTCGAGACTGTTGCCGAACGCCTTCAGAGCGGTTCGTCGTTCCGGATCCTTGATGCGGCTGGACACAAAGGCGCCGGCCCTTAGGGGGTGCAGCACCACACTTGAGGCACGAACTTCGAGCCGGCCGGTGAGTTTAAGCAGTTTGTCCTCGCGCGCATCCTGGGTGACCTGGACCATGATTTCCTGCCCTTCCTGAAGCAGGGTCGTCAGGTCCTTCGGTTTCTTGCCTGGGATCTTGGGCAGCAGGTCCAGGGGCAAAAATCCCATAAGACCGCCCCCAACACGGGAATCGAGTTCCACAAAGGCCGCCTGCATTTCCCGGTTCAGGCGGCGGACTCGGCCCAGATAAATGCCGCCCACATAAGACGGCGCGCTGTCGCGGAACAGTCGGATCTCCACAGGCTGATCCTGTTCCAGAAGCGCAAAACGGGTTTCGCCGATGGCGCTATTGACCAGAATTCGACGGTTCATGCGGCTCCCTCCTTGCGGGATTGTGTCAAATTTGCCTTTTGTTCGTCAAAAACCGGATAACCGTTGCCTTCCAGAAGGTTAACGGTTTCAAACAGGGGCAGCCCCACCACGTTGCTGTACGATCCGTTTAAGGATTTGACAAACCGTGCGGCCAGGCCCTGAATGGCATAGGCTCCGGCCTTATCATGCCATTCCCCTGACTTCAGATACAATTCCAGCTCCTGCTCGCTGAGGCGTTTGAAGATCACCGCAGTTTCGACGATCCGGCAGCGTTCGCGCCCTTCCGGTGTGATCAGGCACAGGCCGGTATACACTCTGTGGCGTCTGCCGGACAGGAGAGACAGGAAACGGCGGGCTTCGTCTTCTGTGGAGGCTTTGCCCAGAATCCTTCGGCCGCAGGCGACCACTGTATCAGAGGCCAGGATAAACGCTTTTTCCCCATTCAGGAGACCAGCGGCCGCGCGGGCTTTGGCCTGGGCAAGGCGTTCGGCCATATGTCGGGGCGATTCGCCTGGTTCAGGGCTTTCATCAATATCAGTAGGAATGATGCGGTCCGGTGTCAGAGCGACCTGTTGCAGAAGATCCCGACGACGCGGTGATGCCGAAGCCAAGATAAAAGGCACCGTATGCTGTTGTGTGCAGGTCATGAAAGAATGGTCGCCGGTCATCTCGAACCCAAAAAGTACGTCATGCCGGGATCGGGACCGTGGCGTTATTTAAAACGATACGTGATGCGGCCTTTGGTCAGGTCATAGGGGGTCATTTCGACCAGGACCTCATCACCAGCCAGAACGCGAATCCGGTTCTTGCGCATTTTCCCGGCGGTGTGCGCCAGAACTTCATGATCGTTTTCGAGTTTTACCCGGAACATGGCATTGGGCAGCAGTTCCGTGACGGTTCCTCTTAACTCGAGCAGGTCTTCTTTCGCCATCAGGGCTCCTAACGTTAGATTTTACAATGAGTCAGACATGCAGTCCTGTTCATGTCCGATTACATCGTACACAGTGCAAAAAATATTCATCATGTGGAAAAAAGCAACTGTTTTATTGAGATTTGGGGACAAAACCCCTCAAAAAAGACGGTTTGGTGTTCGCTAGAGTGAATTGTGATGAGGTTGCCCCATTCTGTCGGTCAGGGCTGGTAAGGAATGGCGGCGGATAAAGACCGCAAAGGCGCTTATAATCCGGGTGAAGGGGCGGCTTCGAAACGGGTCAGAATTTTGTCTTTCAACCGATCCCGCAAGTCACGATAGGCGGTCAGAATGGTCTCCCGGCTGCCACTTACAAGAGAAGGGTCCAATGTCGGCCAGTATTCCACCTCACAGGCCATGGTCCGGGTCCAGTCCAGGGCTTTGTGGTGAGACTCGGGGCTTAGGGTGACAATCAGATCGAAACTGCTGTCTTCCAGATCCTCAAGGGTTTTGGGCGTATGCTCCTCGATGCTGAGGCCGATTTCCTCCATCACCGCCGCCGCAAAGGGATTTGCGGTTTCGCTTTCCGGCCGGATGCCGGCACTTTCCACGAAATACCGATGGCCGAAATAATGCCGGGTCAGCGCCGCAGCCATGGGCGAGCGGATGGCGTTAAAATTACACATAAACAGGATGCTGCCGATTTCGTCCGGCCTGAGGGCGGGGGTGAGGGCGGGGTTGTCCTGCAGAAAGGGCATGTCCGGCGGAACCTGTTTGGGCGGCGTGACCATTTTTGCGTTACCGGATTTGCAACACGCAGATCAGGGTAAACAGGCGTCGCGCGGTATCAAAATCCACTTCGACCTTGTCCGCCAGGCGTTCCATCAACAGTTCGGACCCCTGATTATGGATGCCCCGCCGGCCCATGTCGATGGCTTCAATTTGGCGGGGGCTGGCGCTTTTGATGGCGTTGTAGTAGCTGTCGCAGATCAGAAAATATTCCTTGATAATACGTTTAAAGGCGGTCAGCGGTACAGTGAAACTGTGCAGCGGTTTGTCCTCGGTATCGTTAATGTCCAGCGCCAGACGGTTGTCTTCCATGCGCAGCACCACATGATATGGGCCTTCATAGCCGCCCACCAGGTCGGAACGGGGAATGAAAAGATTGTCTTCCAGCAGATCAAAAATGGCCACACGCCGTTCATGTTCAACATCCGCATTACGCCGGATGATGGATTTTTCGTCCAGCGTAATATGGGCGATTCTGTGAGTGTCTACGGCCTGTTCACGATTTTGTTCGCTCATTTTTTATCCTGAAAGTCACTCACCTCTGAATTAATTGTGTGGATTTATCGATGGCCCTGAACGCGTTCGGGGCGGTGCGTCATTCATTCCTCTTGCGTACCCTTCAGCCGGATGCCGATGGATCTTTCGTGAGCCTCAAGGCCTTCTTCCCGCGCCAGGGTCATGGCGGCCGGACCGATCCGGGCCAAGCTCCCGGCACTGCATTCTATCATGGTATTTCTTTTCATGAAGTTAAGGGCGCTCAGACCGGACGCAAAACGCGCCGTCCGGTCGGTGGGCAGTACATGGTTGGGGCCTGCCACATAATCACCAATGGCTTCCGGTGTGTACCGGCCCAGGAAAATAGAGCCTGCATGAGAGATCTTCTCTGCCATATCCCGTGCGCTGTCCACCGCCAGTTCAAGATGTTCCGGGGCCAGACGGTCAACAAGCGTCGGCGCCTCTTTCATCAGATCCCGGACCAGCAGGACAACCCCGTGATTGTCCCAACTTTTGCGGGCAATATTGGCGCGGGGCAGGGTGGCCAGATGGTCTTCCACCGCCATACAGGTGGCTTCTGCAAAGGCTTCGTCGTCGGTGATGAGAATGCTCTGGGCCACTTCATCATGTTCGGCCTGACTGAGCAGGTCCATGGCAATCCAGCGGGGATCGTTGCGGTTGTCGGCAACCACAAGGATTTCGGACGGGCCGGCAATCATGTCGATGCCCACCTGACCGAACACTTCCCGTTTGGCGGCTGCCACATAGGCATTGCCGGGTCCGGTGATCACGTCCACTGGCGGAATGGTTTCGGTGCCAAAAGCCAGCGCCCCGATGGCCTGGGCGCCGCCGATCCGGTAGATTTCAGTAATCCCGGCCAGTTCCGCCGCCACCAGAACCAGCGGGTTGAGATAACCGTCAGGGGCCGGCACCGCCATGACGAGCCTTTCAACTCCCGCGGCTCTGGCAGGGATGGCGTTCATCAACACGGAAGAAGGGTAGACCGCTTTCCCGCCCGGAACATAGATTCCGGCGGCTTGAACGGGCCGCCAGCGGGTGCCCAATGTGACTCCCGCCTCGTCCGTGTAGCTGTCATTCTTTGGCAAGTGACGTTTATGAAAGGTTTCGATACGTTGGGCGGCCAGTTTCAGAGCCTCATAGGTTTCCGCAGTTACCCCCTTCCGGGCGACCTTGATTTCCGCCGCGCTGATCCGCATGCTCTCCGGCGTCAGGCGGAGCCGGTCAAAGCGCGCTGTATAGTCGATCACGGCGGCATCACCGCGGCTGCGGACGTCCTTCAGAATAGTTCGTACGGTATCGGCAACATCTTCTTCCACAGACCGCCGGGCGCTGAGCAGCGCGGCGAAGTCCTGTTCGAAACCGACGCGGTATGTTTTAAGCTTTTTGACCATTGAGGCTCTCGCTGACTTTTTTCAGGATTTCGCTGATCTCGTCATTGCGGGTTTTGAAGGCCGTGCGGTTGACGATAAATCGGCTGGTAATGTCCATGATTTTTTCCACTTCCACCAGCCCGTTGGCCTTGAGAGTGGCGCCGGTGCTGACCAGGTCCACAATACGCCGGCACAGGCCGAGACTCGGGGCCAGTTCCATGGCGCCGTTAAGTTTAATGCATTCCGCCTGCACCCCGCGGCGGGCAAAATGTTTGCGGGTCAGGTTGGGATATTTGGTGGCGACGCGAATATGGCTCCAGCGGCTGGGATCGTCGGTTTTGCTGAGTGCGCTCAATTCCGCCACCGACAAGCGGCAATGGCCGATGTTCAGGTCCAGAGGGGCGTAGATTTCCGGATAGTCAAATTCCAGCAGCACGTCATTGCCGGCCACCCCGATCTGGGCGGCGCCGAAGGCCACAAAGGTGGCCACATCAAAACTGCGAACCCGGATAATTTTCAGATGCGGATGATTGGTCGCAAAAGTCAGCTTTCTGGACTTGGGGTCGTCGAAATCGGGTTCGGGGATAATGCCCGCTCCATGGATAATGGGCATTACCTCTTTGAGAATACGGCCCTTGGGCAGGGCGAGGATCATCTGTTCCGGACTGGACACCGGTGTTTCTCCTGAAAAAACGCTTTTTTTTGTATTGTGTTCAGAGTCTGCCCACTATTACGCAATTGCGGGACAATTTGCCAGAAAAGATTCCACCTTACCCCGAAGGAGCTCTTTTCTGCTCTTACAGGCATACAGGGCGGTCCGGTAGGCCGGCTCAGTCCCTGAGCTCTTCGAGAATTTTGTGTTTGGGGTGACATTTGGCCGGCCAAGGGTCGCCAATGTCCTGCATCCGAGCATTGATCAGTTCCGCTTCAAGACGGATCACTTCATCGCCGGCAAAAATCAGGTCGATAAAACAGTTACCCTGATCGCCTGCTGTAGCCTCGATAGCCAAAAGCTCCAGGACATGGGATTTCAGTTTTTGCGGCATGTTCTGGGTCGAAACTCTCAGCACATCCTCAAAATGCAACGCCGTGCGGATGCGGGCGCAGGCCTCATCATCCTTGCGGATCGGCTGGCCGGTTTTCTCGCAGGTATTTTCCCAGATATAGCGATTCAGCATGATAACAAAACGCCGCGCCTGGGGCTGATAGGCGATATCCTCAATGACCGTGACAGCATCCTGCAGATAGGCAGAAAGGATCAACAGGTCTTCTTTGTCTTCGGCTTTGAGTTTGAGCGGTTTGAACATGGCGATCCCCTGTACCATCCATTTTGTTTGTTCTAGAGTGAATTGTGAATAGGTTGGCTCAATTCACTCTAAGTATAGCTGACCTGCGTCGTTGCGTCAGCCTTTTGCCACAATTTTTCCGCTGCGGGTGCGGTGGTTTTACGATCTGTGTCGGTGCGTTCAGGCCGGTTCCGTTTCCCGGCGGATCTGTGCCCCGCAGGCGCCAAGCTTGAGTTCCAGTCCCTCATACCCCCGGTCAAGATGATAGATACGGTTAATGGTCGTTTCCCCCTCAGCGGCAAGGCCCGCCAACACCAGCGACATGGAGGCCCTAAGGTCGGTGGCCATCACCGGTGCGCCCAACAGCTTTTTCACGCCGCGTACTGTGGCGGTGCTGCCGTGAATGGTGATGTCGGCGCCCATCCGACTGAGTTCCGGCACGTGCATGAAACGGTTTTCAAAAATGGTTTCGGTGATGACCGAGGCTCCTTCGCACAGCGTCATCATCGCCATGATCTGGGCCTGCATGTCGGTGGGAAAACCGGGATAGGGCTGGGTCACCACATTGATGCCGTGAATGCGGCCGTGGGCCAGGCGGCAAACCACGCCATTGCCGGTTTCCCGAAAGCCGATCCCGGCATCTTTCAGCACATCCAGGCTGCCGGTCATTACGATCCGGAGATTGTGGCCCACAAGTTCGATTTCTCCTCGGGTCATGGCGGCGGCCACGGCATAGCTGGCGGCTTCGATCCGGTCAGGCATTACCGCATGTTCTGCCCCATGCAGGCGCTCCACGCCTTCGACAATGATCATTTCTGTGCCAATGCCGGAAATCCGCGCCCCCATTTTATTGAGACAATGGGCAAGATCGGCGATTTCCGGCTCGCGTGCGGCGTTTTCAATGATGGTTGTCCCTTCGGCCAGGGTTGCGGCCATCAGAATATTTTCGGTGGCCCCCACCGAGACCATCGGGAAATGCACGGTTCCGCCTTTGAGGCGTCCCCCCGGCGCGCGGGCCCGAACATACCCTTCCTGAAGGTCGATTTCCGCGCCCAGTTCTTGAAACCCTTTCAGATGCAGGTCGATCGGACGGTTGCCGATGGCGCACCCGCCGGGCAGGGAAACGGTGGCTTCTCCCTCTCGGGCGAGCAGGGGGCCGAGGACCAGGATGCTGGCGCGCATTCTGCGCACAATGTCATAGGGGGCGGTGGTGCTGGTGATATCCTGGGCAGTAAGGCTTAAGGTCTCACCGCCATTCAGCGGCGTGCCGGCCTTTTCACAGGTTAGCCTTGTGCCATGCTGTTGTAAAAGTTCGGACAGGGTACGGATGTCGGCAAGATGTGGCAGACGGCTCAGCGTCAGGGTCTCCCGGGTCAACAGGGCGGCGCACATCAGCGGCAAAGCGGCGTTTTTCGCGCCGCTGATCGGGATTTGTCCTTCGAGACGGTGGCCGCCTTGCAGTACCAGTCGATCCATATGATTTTCCTGACTTTAACAGTTCGGGGTCTAGAGTTTGGGCAGCGTGACGCCGGTCTGTCCCATATATTTGCCATCCCGCATCCTGTAGGAAACCTCGCAGGGCTCGTTGCCTTGCAGGAACAGGAACTGGCACGCACCTTCATTGGCGTAGACCTTGGCGGGCAGGGGGGTGGTGTTGGAAAACTCCAGCGTCACATGGCCTTCCCAGCCCGGCTCCAGTGGTGTGACATTGACGATAATGCCGCAGCGCGCATAGGTGGATTTACCCAGACAAATGACCAGCACGTCTTCGGGAATCCGGAAATACTCCACGGTGCGGGCCAGCGCAAAACTGTTGGGTGGAATGATGCAAACATCGCCCGGCCGGTCGACGAAACTTTTTTGTGAGAAGTCCTTGGGGTCGACGATGGCGGAATCCACATTGGTGAAGATTTTGAATTCATTGGAGACCCGGGCGTCATAGCCGTAGGAGGACAGACCGTAGGAAATGACGCCTTCGCGGTTCTGCCGGTCCACAAACGGGTCGATCATGCCGTCATTCAGTGCTTTTTCCCGGATCCATTTATCGGACATGATGGCCATAGGGGCGTATTCCTTCAATTGTTTAAGAAAATTGTGCAAAAAGGTCTTTTTTCTTATCCCAGTTTGTCCCCCAGGACAAGTCAGCTTTGTGTGTCGGTGGGGCCGGATTTTTTGCCGGGGGGCGTTGTCTTGTGATCTTGGGCTTTGCGACTTTGGGCCTTGCGGCGTTTCAGATTGGCCCTGAGCGCCTCGGCGAGCCGGTCCTGTTTTTCCTGACGGGTGCTTTTCTTGTTGTTGCTCATGGGGACGGTTTTCGGTTTTTGTTTCTATTCTGGTTCGTTTCCTTTATTCTTTTTATTGTTATTGCCGTTCAATTGCGGCAGGAGCAGGGCCAAAAGCCCGGCACCATTCCCTTATTAACGGCCGGGCAAAATTTTCGCAAATATTTCCATAATTAGGTCTTGCGCGGCGGGGCAAGCTATGGCATGTTCCGCGCCATTCCGGCAAGAGTCGTGGCCCGCAAGAGTCGTGGTAATGTTTTTGCCGGATCCATCTTTCGGGCCGCTGTAGCTCAGTGGTAGAGCGCACCCTTGGTAAGGGTGAGGCCGAGAGTTCAATTCTCTCCAGCGGCACCATCTATCCCCCTCAAATCATTGGGTTTTCACGGCTTTCCCTTGTGATTGGTACACAAAACTGGTACACAATGGGGGTGAGCGTCCTAATCCTCTGACAGGGCCAGTTCAATCAGGTTTTCCAGTGCCCGCCGGCCGGTTTCGTTGATGTGACGGCGTCCCAGCATGTCGTTGATCCGCATTTGCAGTTCTTCTGCGCTTAAGTCTTTGAGATCGGCAAGCCTTTCGATGCCGATCATGTCCAGATACCTCACCATTGTTGGTCCAATGGAGGAGGCTTTCATCATCTTGTGCCGTTCCTCATCAGGGATCATGGGTCAACCTATGCACAATGCACTCTAGCGTCTGGCGCAAAACGCCCCAACAATTTTACAGAAGATTGGAGTAGGGGGAAAGAAAAATGGCAGAGAGGAAGGGATTCGAACCCTCGAGGGCTTGCGCCCAACACGCGTTCCAGGCGTGCGCCTTAAACCACTCGGCCACCTCTCTGCACGAACTGTATAGGGGATATATAAAATCTTGCTTTGGATCGCAAGGGGCAACCTGCAAAAAATCGTCATTTTTTTCCGCCGTGATGCCCTCTCAATGCCCTATAATGGACATAAATGCCGGGATACTTGGAAAAGTGTCACCCCGGAAGGAGGGGAAAATGCTGCTCGGCAGGATTATCGGATTTGTCATGATCGCTTGTGCGCTTCTGGTGGCCGGCGCGGATCTGTTACGCCTTTTTGAAGCACGGAACTTTTCCCCGCTGTCGCTGGAGGAGATATGGGGAGCGATCAGCCCCACGGGGCCTGCGGCTCTTAGGGAAGCAGTCATTGCCGGCCGCTTTCCCGGTCTGTGGGATGATGTGATCCGGCCGGTTCTGGCCCTGCCTGGGGCGATTCTGTTGTTTGCCCTGGGTGGCCTCCTGCTTTATCTGAACCGGAAACGTCATCTGAGCTGAAATAACAGAAGAGCACTCCTGGGCGGGGGAGTGTTCGCCAGTACATCAAAACCAGTACATCAAAATATGGGAGAAAGAGGCGACCCAGGGACAGTTCGGCCTGCAAGAAAAGCTTGACAAGTCCGGTGAGTTTAACGATAAGACCACTTTCATGATTGAGACATTTTTTCAGGAACCTGCCTTGTCCTGGTAATCAGAGGCAGGGTCCGGTTAACCCCCGGCAACGGGATGAGTAAAGTTAGGATAAAACGATGGCAGTTCCAAAAAGGAAAGTCTCACCGTCCCGCCGCGGAATGCGCCGCGCCCATGACGCGTTGAGTGTTGATAAATATGTGGAAGATCAGGAAAGCGGCGAACTGCGTCGCCGACACCATATTGACCTGAGCACGGGGAAATATCGGGGACGTCAGATCCTGGAACCTTCCGACAAATATTGATCCCTTTTTCTGGGTGAGAAAAAACCGGCCGGTTTCTGGCCGGTTTTTTTGTGCCTGTTTTGTCGATTTTATAAGGGCCCGCGCAGTGTCGTGGTATTTTGGCGTTTTTGCCTTTATCCGGTAAGATGGACAAGATATCCTGTGGCGGAACATCCGAAAAAAAATCGAAAAAGTGTCAGAAAGCAGGGGAAAACCATGAACTTTTCCAGGATTGCCCGGATATCCGTGAAACTCATTTTGTGGGGAGCCATGATGACAGGTCTTGCCCAGGTCGCGGCCCAAGCGGACGATACACGGACAACAGGAGAATACCGACTGGTGATTCACGGCGGGGCCGGCACGATTATGAAAGAAAACATGACCCCGGAACTGGAAGCGGCGTATCGGGCCAAGCTGAAACAGGCCCTCAGGGCCGGGCAGGCGGTGCTGGCCCGGGGAGGGGCGGCGCTGGATGCGGTGACGGCGGCCATTACCGTGATGGAGGATTCGCCTCTGTTCAACGCCGGCAAAGGGGCGGTGTTCACCCATGAGGGGCGAAATGAGATGGATGCCAGTCTGATGGAGGGGCGGGATCTTAATGCCGGAGCGGTGGCCGGCGTCAGACGGGTCAAGAATCCGATTCTTCTGGCCCGCAAAGTCATGGAGCACTCGCCGCATGTGATGCTGGCGGGAGAGGGCGCCGAAGAATTTGCCGAATTGCACGGAATGGAGCTGGTGGATCCGGGCTATTTCAGAACAGAACATCGCTGGCGTCAGTTGCAAAAAGCATTGCAAAAAGACCGTATCGAGCTGGACCATTCAGACGAGGAGACGGGGGACCAAAGCCGGAACCAGAACGGGGTGGCGCCTCTTGAAGGAGTTGAGCCGGGGGACCCGGACTACAAGTTCGGCACCGTTGGAGCTGTGGCTTTGGACCGGCATGGCAATCTTGCTGCGGGCACCAGCACCGGGGGTATGACCAATAAACGCTGGAACCGGATCGGGGACAGCCCGGTGATTGGTGCGGGGACTTATGCAGATAATATGAGCTGTGCGGTTTCGGCCACGGGCCACGGGGAATTTTTTATTCGCGCCACCGTCGCGCGCAGCATTTGTGCGCTGATGGAATATAAGGGACTTTCCCTTGAACAGGCCGCCGAGGAGATTATCCACAACAAGCTGGTGAAGATGGGCGGCGACGGGGGCATTATCGCCGTGGACCGGGCCGGTAATATCTCCATGACCTTCAACACCTCCGGCATGTATCGGGGGTATGTCAGCGGAGATGGCGCGCCGGTCGTCGGGATTTACAAAGACTAATGCCACCCGCGATACGTCAGCCGCTAGACGGGTTTGCTGTCGGCGTTATGCTGGGGTTGTGCATGATCTGGGGGCTGCAGCAGGTGGCCATCAAGGCGGCCGCCCCGGATCTCAGCCCGGTATTGCAGATTGGCCTGCGTTCCCTCATGGCGGCCGGTCTGGTAGCGGGGGTGATGGTCTGGCGGCGACAGAAAGTCACTTTTTCCGACGGCACGCTGATCCCCGGACTGTTGGCGGGGCTTTTATTTGCGGCGGAATTTCTTTTTGTGGCCTGGGGACTGGATCACACCACGGCATCACACATGGTGGTTTTCCTCTATACCGCGCCGGTCTTTACGGCACTGGGCCTGCATGTCTTTGTGCCGGGAGAGCGCCTTGGCCTGATGCAGGCGGGGGGCGTGCTGCTGGCTTTTCTGGGACTGGCGGTCACCTTTTCCGGCGGTTTTGCGAAGGGGAGCGGGATTGAGAAAAATATCCTGCTGGGCGATGCGCTGGGGGTGCTGGCGGGGCTGTGCTGGGGCGCGACCACGGTGCTGATCCGGGCCACGTCCTTGTCCGAGGCGCGCCCGACCATGACCCTGCTGTATCAGTTGCTGGTGGCGGCCGTTGTGTTATGTTTTGTGGGGCTGGTCCAGGGGGATTTTCTGACCCTGCGCATGACGGGGCTGGCTTGGGCCAGCCTGTTGTATCAGGGGGTGGTTGTAAGTTTTGGGGCATTCCTCACCTGGTTCTGGCTGTTGAGAAGATATCTGGCCGGACGCCTCGCGGTGCTCACTTTCCTGAGTCCGCTGTTCGGGGTGGCCTTCGGGGTCGTGCTTTTGGGCGAAACGCTGGAAAAAGAATTTATGGCCGGCGCCGTGCTGGTGTTTGGGGGTATTATTCTGGTCAATATGAAGGTCGCAGCCCAGAAGCTTCCCCCTGGCCCTAAAGTGAATCGTGAATAGGTTGACTCTAGAGAATTCGGGCCCGCTGTAAAAGGTCCCTGACCCGGTGTTCCAGCGGCGAGGGTAATATCGCCCATCCCAGATTGCCTTCAATCAGCCGGGCGCCTTGTTCGGTGATGCCGATGTCCCAGGCGATCATGGGCTGGGGATAAAATTTCCAGGCTGCTTCCCGGGCCAACGCCACGGCCTCGTCCCAATGGGGCAATGCCGTTCCCGGCAAGGTCATTGCGGTCTCTTCATAATAATCCGTGGTGATGAAACGTTTGTCGCCAGGAGCCAGCATATGAGCCGATTGAATTTTTCCGGTGGCGCAATCGACGCTGATCCACAGATTGCCGCTCTGGCCTTTGGAAAAATTATCGCTGATATTTCCCTTGCGCGCGATGCGGAACAGGCCGTATAGCAGCAGCAGTTCATTATCCAGAATCAGGGTCGTCAGTCGATAGGTGGAAATGGACCGGTTGCCGGTGATCTTCACAATATCCGGATGGGCAAAAAGCCGTTCCTGGATAATCCCTTTATGGGATCTGTGAGCGAGGCCAAGGCCGTGGCTCCACAGCCCGGTGGCGAAATAATTCTTTCCGCCCAGTGACTGAAGCACACCATATACATCCTCTGCCTGATAGGCGGTGCCCCGATGATCCAGAAAATGGCCGTCCTGTCTGGAAAAGGCCTGAACCCCTTGGCCGATCAGGCCCAGGGCCGGTTTGACAATGAACTGTTCCGGCAGGTCGTGTAAGAATCCGATCCACTCTTCTTCACGGCCTAACGGCCGGCCGTCAGCTGTCCAGCCTGCGGGCTGATCGAACACAGCATAAAGAGCTGGAATCGGGAGGCCCGCAGCCTTGCAATAGGCGTAAAAGACCGCCTTGTCAGAGGTGAGGCAGTGATAGCTGCGTGGGACAAGCCGGCTTTCCAGCGCGACCTGATATTCGCGGCTCAGATAATACGCCAGCCTGTCCTCCGGAATGTCCGGTGACAGCAGACCATTGAGAAAGATTTCTTCGGGGGAAAGTTTCAGCTGATGATAAAGGCGCCAGAATCGCCGCAAGGTCGCTGCGGGGGAAATGCCGTAATATCTGCTGTCTTCCAAAAGATGCCGGACTAGTTTCAGCCTCTTGAGAAGTTTCTTTTTAACCCCCACGCGGCTTCCCCTGATGTTCAATCCGGCAGCCACTATACCCTGTTTTGTGGGGGAAAACCAGAATCGTCTTTCTTGTGCACCGGTCAGGACGGCTCCGCGGGGATATCTTATAGAGGGCTTATAGAGGGAATGTCATCGCTTCCCCCTCAGAAATTGATGCGGCTGATGACCCCGATCGTGCGCGGCTGATTACGCAAATAGGCCGCCCGTCCTGCGCCGCCGCGTTCCCGGTCCAGCGCCAGTTCGGCATGTTCGTTCCAGAGATTGCGGATATAAAGGGCCAGATCCCAGCCCTTGTGGGACCTTATCCCCACGCGCAGATGCCCCAGATTATAGGCGGATAATTCGGCTGGAATCCGAATTCTGAGCGGATCATCCGCCGCCCGACCGAGCAGCACGTCCACCGGTAGGGTGGCCTCGTTTCTCTGGTCCAGAAGAAAACTGATGGACCCGCCTACATGCTGAACCGTAAAACTGCCGTAGACTTCCCATGCGTCTGAGACCGGCTGGGCATAGGACAGGTTTGCGCTGAACTGGAAATCAGGCGAGGTGGGCAGGCGATCGTCCGGGCGAATATCCACCAGATCAATGCCCCGGGTCACTTTGGTGTTGTTGTAATTCATCACCAGGCTGAAGTCCAAGCGGTCGCTGGGGCGGGCGAAAAACTCCAGCTCCGCACCGACGGACCGCGCCTTTGGCACATTGAGGATAATGGTGGACGAGCAGGGCAGGCGCACCGCCACCTGTAGATCTGAAATATCAATATAATAAGAGGCCGCATTAATCCCGATCCGTCCGCCAGCCAGGGCCGCCTTCACCCCGACTTCATAATTCCAGACGGATTCCCCGCCAATCCGTTCCAATCCCGGGCCGCCCAGCGCATCCAGATCTTCCCGGCAGATATCCGTGATCAGTGGATCATTGATGCCGCCCAGCCGGAATCCCCGTGCGGCCTGAAAATTAACGCTTATGTCATTCCTGAGCCGATAAGACAGGATAAAACGAGGGTTGAAACTGCTTTCTGCGGTGGTGCGTCGGCGCAGCTTCGGGGCTGTCGGACCGTTATTGAACAAGCCAGCAATGATGCCTTCCCGGTCCTCATCGAAATTATACCAGCGCAGACCCACCGTCGCCGTCAGCCGCTCCGTCAAATCATATCCGGCTTCGCCAAAAAGAGCATATTGCCGGAAATGAATGTCGAAATCGGAGATAAACAGGATATCGGGCCGGGTCGTGAGCGGCCGGGAAAAGGCGGCGGTGTCGATAAAATTCGCCGGGGTGTTCTGAAGGGCATTAAAGGCGTCTTCAAACCCCGCCACATCCAGTGTTTGACCGTACGCCTTGTTCTGAACCATAAAATAACTGCCCACCAGCCATTGAAACGGCCGATCTTCGGCAGAGGTGAGGCGAATTTCCTGGGAAAATGTCTGAAGGTCGGTCCGATCCAGCAGCGGGGCGTCCCGGGTGGCCAGCGAAGGAGCGCCGAAAATAAAGGCGTTGATAAAACCGGTCAACTGGCTAGCGTCGCGCAATACCCGGAGTTTTCGATCCAGAAAGGAGGTTACCGATGTCAGGGAGAACCGCTCAAAGTCATAAGTCAGTTTCCCATCCACCAATAAAAAGTCGTCGTTCAGCCCTTCCCTGAGCTGAATGAATTGCTCCAGAGGACCGAAACCCGCGGCCGGGCGTGTTGTCGTATACGTATTGCGAAACAGGTTAAAGATATCGCCACGGGGGAAACCGTTGGTTTCAAGGCGCTGATAAACGATCCGCGGGGTAAAGCTGAAATCTTCATCAGGCGCCAGGGTGACGGCAAAACGCCCGCCATATTTTTCTCCGTCATTCACGTCTTTCCAGACAGTGCCCGTGGGCGTATGGGCATCAATAAACCCACCGATCCTGTTATAGTAGCCAACGGCGCGGAACGCCGCCTTTTCTTCTAGAAAGGGCAGATTCATCATGGCCCGCAGGGCATATTCAGCCGTTCCGTCCTCGATTCCGCCGTAACCGGTCTCAAGGATGTGTTCCCGCCTCGACAAGTCGGGTTGACGGGAAATATACCGCAAGGTGCCGCCCAAAGACCCGGCCCCAAACAGGGTTCCTTGCGGCCCGCGCAGCACCTCCAGCCTCTGCAAATCGAACAGATCCAGATCCGGGGTGAACAGGGCCACGGAAATCAGGGACTCATCCAGATATACGCCCACGGTTTCCTTGCGGCTGGCTTCGTCACGCACCACCTGCCCCGAACTCACCCCGCGGATGGTTACCTGATTTTGCCCTGGCCCTAGATCCACAATGGTCAGTCCCGCGACATTTCGCCCTGCTTCGACCAGACTGTCTGCTCCGGACATGCGCAACCGATGTTCCCCGAGAACCGCCACTGAAAAGGGAACTTTCTGGAGGCTGGTTTCCCGTTTGGTGGCCGTCACAACAATTTCATCCAGAAACGGCGTGCGGTGGGACGACGGGTTTTGCGGGGGCTGTTCACGGGCATCAGCCGCGTGGGCAGTATCGGGAGAGGAGGAGGGCTGCGCGACCGAAGTTGGAGTGTCTTCCTTGTCGCCAGATAGGGGTCGGGGGCGGATGACCACCGTTTCAGGGGAAATAAATTCAAAGGCCAGCGCCGTGTCCTTAAGCAAAAGCTCAAGCGCCTGACGAGGCGTATATCTTCCCTCCACACGTGCCGTTTGGCCTTGTCCCAAAGTTTGGGGCGAGGTCAGAAGTTGAATTTTGGTCTGTTCGGAAAAAGCCAGAAGGGCGTCGGCAATGGCCTGTGCCGGGATATTTATTTCCACATAGCGTGTTGCGTTTTTTGAGGCCGGAGGGGAAGCGGGGGGGATATGTTGAGGTGGTTGGGCTGCGCCAGGCGAAGCGGCGAAAACGGCCATCAGAAAAAAGCTGCACCCCAGAATCGGGAGCCTTTTTCCGATTTTTCCGTCAGGGTGACTTTTTTGGTATGTTCTGCATCGGACAAAGGAATAGACGTCTCCCACGGCACTAATCAACCGCACCCCATTCTCCCGATTTATCGTTTTCTCCCTATATTCTGATGAATAATCCTTACAGATTTATCAGGCAAGTCAAGAAAAACGGTTCGGCAAACCGGGGGGGCAGGTCGGCTCAGGAGGTCTTTTGCTGGTGGGAACGAATGATGACCTGATTCCCCTGATTTTTCACAGTGACGGGAAAAACACTCGTGAGCGCCTCAAACCAGTGATCAATATTTTCCAGTTGCACAGTGCCAGTAAACAGAAACTGTTTGGCCATCTCGTCCTGGATTACCACTTCCCGTTCCGTATAGCGGTTAATGCTGGAAATGACATTCTCCAGGCTCTCCCCGGAAAAGCTAAAGATGTCTCTGGTCCAGGAAATGGCCTGGTCGGGGTCAATGGATGCCGGGGTGAGAACCGGTCTGGTGCGGGAATAGGTCACCTGCTGTCCCATCTCTAGCAGAGCTGTCGGCGCGGGTTGGCCTGTTTGGTTTGTATCCGTTTGGCGTCCGGGGGCTATGGCTGGGGGGGCCAGGGGCTGGACCTCGACAACGCCTTCCACAACGGAAACAATTACGCTGTCGGCAGCGCGGCGGACGTTAAACGCTGTTCCCACCGCCCGGACATCAAGGGCTTCTGCGGTTCTGACCACAAAGGGGCGCATCGGATCTTTTGCCACGGTAAAGTAGGCCTCTCCCTGACTGAGCAGAATCAGGCGCTGATCATCTGAATATTTTTGCTGCAGAACGGTACGTGCCCCGAGCAGGACACTGGAACCGTCTTCAAGAAAAATGCGCCGGTGTTCAGCAATATCCGTTTCGATGGTCTGCATCCCGGTCATATTCAGAGTCAGAGCCACAACAACCAGGACGAAAACAGCGGCCAGGCCCGCAGCGAACGCAAATTGCCGCCGTAAAGGGAAAGCCCAGGAAAGTTTTTGGGCAAGCGTTCTGCGCTGTGCTGCGGGGCGGTCCGTGACGGTTCCGGTACAGGCCGTTACCGTCCCCTGGCGCGCCTGATAAGTCGTCACCGGGACGGTGCCGTCATAGGTGTCTGTTTGCAGCTCTTTTTTCGTGGGATCGCCGGGGCGCGGCACATGGTCCAGAAGGTCCCAGAGAGCTTCGAGCCGGGCCAGCGTGGCGGCGTGCTGTTCTGATTTGGCGGCCGTATTACGGTAATGATCCCATTCCTCCAGGCTGGCCTCCAGGTTGGCCTCGTGAGAGTGCAAGGATAAAAACCTTTCCACACAGTTGTTCCAGATCCGGTCCTCTTGTGTCATATGAGTCCCAACCGTTTTTTCTGTGGAGGCTCCACCCGTATCCCCAGCCGGGTTTATCGTTTTTTCAGTCGTCATTTATCCCACTCAGTTTCAGTATTCTTTTAATCTTTCCGCACAATACCTTACGGCCTGTAAAACATATTTTCTGATCATGCTTTCGCTCAGTCCCATGCGTCGGGCAATCTCGCGATATTCGAGCGCATCAAACTTGTACAACACAAACGCCAGCCGGCATTTGGGCGGCAATTCCTGGATGACCCGTTCCAGAAAGTCGATCTTCTGACGAGCTTCCACGGTTTTTGCCACATCACTGCCCGGGGCCTCCAGAGGGAGTCTGGTGACGTCCTGGGTCTGATCCTCTCCCTTTCTGTTGCGCTCCTGAATCCGGTTTATCGCCAGATTCCGAGCGGTGCGGAACAAATAGGCCCTCAGATGATTTATCACATCAGGATTGTCCAGTCCCAGCACCTTGACATAGGCTTCCTGAGCAATATCCATCGCTTCCTGACGCGATCCCAGCTTGACACACAGAAACCGAACCAGGGAATCGTTATGCTCCTCATACAGTTTCTGTATCTCTTTTTTATGGCCGGCGCTTATTTTGCTTCTTTCATTTCCCGGGTTCCCAATGCCGGTATCGGAAACCTCTTTCATCCTGACGGATGCTCGCTTGTGTTCTCCCTTCAACGGACTTTCCTTTTCATACGACGGCCGTCGCAGACCGGTCCTGTTATCTCTTAAGACAAAAAATCCGCATGATTTGGGAATTTTTTTAAGATGTTCCCAAATTAAAAAGCAGGGGAAACACCAAACCCTTGATGGATGCCCCCCTGCTTCTCAAGGGGGTATTTTACCGCAGAACACAAAAAAAGTCATTTTCCGCGTACTGAGACAGGCTTGATGAGAAAGCACAACGGGATCTATTCGGAAAAGATTTTGGCTTTGACCGGGAAAAAGACGGATACACAAGTCCCAACGTCAGGGGTGCTGTTAATGGTCACCCGCCCTCCTTGCAATTCGGTCAAATTCTTGACAATGGCCAGTCCCAGACCCACGCCTTCGTGATTGCGGGTGAAACTCATATCCGCCTGGGCAAAGGGGCGGAAGACCTTGTCAATATCTTCCGCTTTCATGCCGATGCCCGTATCCTGAACATAAATCTCCACATCGCCTTCAGGGATGTTTTCGGGGGAGGCATGCAGCCGGGCACCCATAATGATTTTTCCACCGGAATCGGTGAACTTGACGGCATTGGTTAACAGATTGCTCATGATTTGCCGGCACAGCCTTTTATCCAGATACAGATCAGGAATGTCCGCATCAATATCTGTCTGAATAGCGATGTTCTTGGCCAATGCTTTTTCCGTAATATAACGCAGCGTGCCGGTAATCAGTTCCTCCGCCCGGATCCAGTCCGGTTTGACCTGAACCGCGCCGACCTCAATCCGCGACAAATCCAGAATGTCATTGATGATTGATAATAAATGCTGCCCGCTTTCCAGAATATAACCGGCATATTCACGGTATTGGGCCGGGCTGTTCCCGAACAGCCCCTTTTGCATACCGCTGCTGAAGCCGATAATGGCATTCAGCGGTGTACGTAACTCGTGGCTCATCGTAGCCAGAAACTGGGATTTGGCCCGGTTGGCGGCTTCCGCCTGATTGCGGGCTTCGGCCAGGGCTTTTTCGCGATGCCAGCTTTCCGTAATATCCTGAACCGTTCCTGTCATGCTGAGTGGCTCGCCTCGTTCATTGCGCAGCACCTCCCCCAGTTCATGAACGATTTTTTCCTTGCCGTCGGGACAAATAATCCGATGAATGATGGAATAGGGTTTACCCGATTTCAGGGCGTGTTCCACGGCCTTCTCCACTTTTGGACGATCCTTTTCATGGATCGTGGCCAGAAAGGCCGCATAGGATGCCTCAAAAATGTCGGGCGTCAGGCCGAAAATCCGATAGACCTCATCCGACCAGTAAATTTCGTTTGTGGAAATATTCCACTCCCAGTTGCCTAGGTGGGCGATTTGTTGTGCCCGGGCCAGCCGATTCTCACTCTCTTTCAGGGCTTCATTGGTTTTGACAAGACGGGTCACGTCCACGGCTTCCAGAACAATCAGCATTTCGCCCTCGGGGCCCGTGGCAAATTTCTTGAGGCTCATGTCCAACGACATGGAGCGCCCCTCACAGGAGGTGATCTGTGCCGTCAGGCGGCTGAACCCGTCATCTTTCAGATGTTTAATTTCATATCTTACCATCGCGGGGTAGATCTCGCCGTTCCAGAAATCACATCTCCAGATTTCCTGTCCCACGTAATTGGCTTGATCCTGTCCCAGAAAAGTTCGTGCGGTTCTGTTTATTTCAAGAATCCGTCCCTGATCATCCATTAAAATGATCAGGCGATTGGAGCTGTTGAAAATCGCCTTGAATTTGGCGTGGTTTTCCGCAAGGCGCTGTTCGCGGCATAGCCTGTGGGAAATGTCCCGGCATATGGCCGTAAAGCGGATCGGGCTGGCCCCGCGATGTTTCTGGATCGTAATTTCAAGGGGGACTTCCCGACCATCCCTGGCTTTGCCGTAAAGGGGGATTGTCTTGCTCATTATACGGGACGTTTGGGCCGTCCGGCTGAAGGTTTCGATATATCTCTTGTGGGCTTTGCGAGAACTGGCGGGAAGCAAAATGGTCAGCGGCTGGCCCAGAACTTCTTTCGACGCATAACCGAAAATTTTTTCAGCCCCGTTGTTGAACAGGACAATATTCTGATTCTGATCCAGGGATATAATGCCATCTTCGGCAAACTGGATGATCTCCTGAAGTGCCTCAGGATAACTGCCCAGCTTGTTCCAGTCTTGCGTCATACCTATTGCCCCTTTAACCTCAGGACTAGAGTCAATCTCATCACAATTCACTCTATGGTTTCGGACCGCATTGCCCCGTAGGGAACAGGGAGCATCGTTGGTGACGCCCCGCTGCGGCCCGACCAGTTAATCAGAATTCCATATACCCTGAAGGTTACTCTCTGAAATAGACGGTTGAAGGACAGGGGGGTTTCGGAACATTCGTTGATGGTCTCTGACCGGAAACTCACTGACGCTCACCCTCATATTTCTGCCGTAACACTCTTTTTACACTCGTGACACTCGATATCGGAGACCTTATGAAGGGTTGAATGATTGAATTTCGGTTTCGGTTTCCATATCGGCGTCTTATATATTTTAAGCCCTGTATGGGCATCTCATCCTATCTTGTTTAAGATTAGGTTAAGGCGGATAAAGTCTAGAGTGAATTGAGCCAACCTATTCACAATTCACTCTAAACAACAAAAAGGCCGGACTCTGGCTGAGCCCGGCCTGATGTCCTTGTGCGTGTGCGGGTCCTTAACCTTGCGCCGGCACCCGAATACCCCTTTCTTCCAAAATCGGCAGTACCGTTTCGGCAAAATAGGGCAGTTCCTCGGCATAGTTGACAAAGGCCAGTGTGGTGCCGCCAAAACCGGCCTCATAAAGGTCGATAAGCCCCTGGGCCACCACTTCCGGCGTGCCCACCAGCGGCACGCCTCCATGCCCGCCGGCAAAACGGTTTCTCAACGCTTGCAGCATTTCCGGCGGGAAGGACTGGGCATGCTGGAACATCAGATTGATGATGTTGTCCACGGCCTGCCAGTCGGCATTGTCCCGGGCATAATATTGATGAAATTCCTCGGCTTCCTTCTGGGTCGGACGGCAGACCACATAGGAGAAGGTCAGAACCCCCACGTCGCGGCCTTTTGCTGCGGCCTGTCCCTTGAGCTCGGCAATCTCCGCTTTGGATTTTTCCAGTTCAATCATGGAAGTGAACAGGAAGTCGGCATTGTTGGTGGCAAATTCACGGCCTTCTTTCGAGCCTGCGGCATTAAAAATCGGCACGGTGCCGCGAACCGGTTGCGGGTCGCCATAAGTGTTTTTCAGTTTGAAAAATTCACCGTCCCAGTCAAAGGGTTCAGGGTGTGTCCACAGCTTGGAGACAATATCAAACCATTCCTGACCATACCGGTAGCGGGTTTCATGATCCTGCGGCAGATCCAGGCCAAAGGCGTCATATTCCGGTTTGTTCCAGCCGCATACCACATTCAGGCCGGCGCGCCCCTTGGACAGCTGGTCGATGGTGGCAATTTGTTTGGCGACAACACCCGGATGGTTGAAGGCGGTGTGAATGGTGGCGAAAACATTGATATGTTCTGTCTTGGCCAAAAGCCCCGCGGCCCATGTCATGGTTTCCAGAACACTGCCGTGAAAATTGGTTTCACCGCCATATCCGACCCAACGGGCAATCGGTAACAGAAAATCAAGCCCCACCTTGTCGGCGATCTGGGCCATTTTCAGATTATTTTCCCAGCTATTAACCCAACGTTCGGGAATTTTGGTGACGGCCATGCCGCTGGAGCAGTTGGCAGAGAACAGTCCAAGGCGGAATTTGTTCCGGGTGAAAAGTGAATTTTGTCCTGACATCGTTAAAGCCTCGTCATTTTTGGTTAAAGACATGGTTTGAATTTATATTATTATAATGTATTTTACATATAAAATTTATCATTAAAATACAAATAAAAAAATTATTTAAAACGCTTTTAACAAAATTCGGCTAATTTATTGATAAAAAGAAGGGAGATGCCTGATTTTAAAGTTTTCAAAAGCGGCGTGAACGCCTACACTGAAGGCCGTGGCCTGCCCTGCAAAAAGGGCAGCCAGCGCAAACAAGGAAATCCGGCGCAAATAAGAAAATAAAGAGGCTGCCATGTCAGACGATGCAAACAGAAAAACCAAGAATAAAACCGCCAGCCCCAATTTTGAAGATGAGGGACTGGACCGGCGGTGGCATCTGGCCACCACGCCGCGTGAGGTGGCGGTGACCGAGCTGGAATATTCCCTGTTCCGGTCTTTTGAGGCCTTTTGTAAATGGCAGGTCGAAGGAATGGCGGTGGCGTCCGGCAAAAATCTCAGCGCCAGTGACGGGGCCATTCTGAATGTGATTGCCATGCGGGACCGGCCCAAGGGAATCACGGAAATCGGTCGCCTGTTGAATCGGGATGACATGACCAATATTCAATACACCATCCGCAAGCTCACCCAGGAAGGGTTGATTGAGAAAACCACCAAGGATAAACGCCGCAAGGGCGTGAGTTATCGGGCCACGGAAAAGGGCCTTCAGGTTATCCAGCGTTATGTGTCGTTGCGCAAACGCCTGCTGATCAAACTTACCGAAACCATCCGCGGTATGAATGAGCTCCTGGAAAACGGCAGTCACATTCTGGACCTGATGACCGGTATTTATGAGCAGGCGGCCCGGGTTGCGGCCGCTCATCGTAATCCAGTGGATGATGATCAATAGATTCAACTCATAATAGACAGCCGCGCCAATGCATCCTGGCCGAGGGCCGTGGACCATGGCGCAAGGCGCGCGGAATGCCGGTTAATGATCCGGCAGCATAGGAAACATATAAAGAGACTATCGAGGTCATGACATGTCGCTGAACAGAAGAAGTTTCCATAAACGGGTGGCAGGGGGGCTCTTGAGTTGTTTTATTGGCGGGAAAACGGTTTTACTCACGCCCGCAGAGGCAACCCAGAAAAAAATCCCTTTCCGCATCCTGACCCCGGGGGAGGGGCGGCTGCTGTCTCTGCTGGGAGATGCCCTTGTGCCCGGGGCCCGTGAGGCCGGCCTGGCTCATTATGTGGATCATCAGCTGTCCGATACCACAGAACGCAACATGCTGATGCTGCGTTATCTGGGGGTAAGGCCCCCTTTTACCGATTTTTATCGTTCTGCTCTTGGGGCAGTGGCGCAAAGTCTTGAGCAGGCGGCCGGGCGGCCTATGGACGCGGTTTTTGAAAACCCGCCGGCTGAAAAAGAGCTGGAAGACTATATCGCCCGCCTCTCCCGGGAAAACCCGCCGGGCTGGGACAAAATGGAAAATGCGCCGCCAGCGCCGTTTTTCTATTTTGTTCTGCGGGCCGATGCTCTGGACGTGACCTATGGCACCCGGGAGGGGTTTGAGCGTCTCGACATTCCTTATCTGGCCCATATCGAGCCGCAGCGGAGGAGCTGGTCATGACAAAGCTGCCTCAGAAAGAAAAAGTTGACGTGGTGATTGTGGGCTCCGGCGCCGCTGGCAGCCTGATGGCGGCCAAACTTTCGGCGGCCGGCAAGACGGTTGTCATTCTGGAGGCCGGACCGAAACGGGAAATGAAGGACCTGGTCAGTTCCGGGCTTAATGCCCGTCGTCTGAAATGGGCGGGCTCCCCGGTTGAGGAGGCCGGCAACCGACCTGTGGGCAATGGTTTCAACAGCGGTTATGGTACCGGTGGCAGCGCGCTCCATCATTATGCGGTCTGGCCGCGTCTGCATGAAGAAGATTTCAAAATGCGCAGCCTGTATGGTCGGGGACTGGACTGGCCCATAAGTTATGGCGACCTGCGGCCCTGGTATGACCGGGTACAGAAAGAAGTTGGTTTGTCCGGCGATGCGGCGGCGGAAATCTGGCGACCGGCGGGAGCGGCCTATCCGATGGGGCCAGTGCCGGTGTTCGGTCAGGGCGAGGTCATCGCCCGGGGGTTTGAAAAGCTGGACCGGGTTACGGCCCCGCTGCCGCTGGCCATTACCACCGAAGAGTATCAGGGCCGCAGCGCCTGCCTGTGGGATGGTTGGTGTGATGCGGGGTGTCCGATCGGGGCGCTGGCCAATCCGCAGACCATCTATCTGCCCCGTGCCCTCAAGCAGGGGGCCGAATTGCGCCATCGAGCGACGGCGGTTGAAATCCTGACCGATGAGACGGGCGAAAAGGCCGCAGGCGTGGTCTATCTTACGGCCGGGGGAGCGCGTGTTTTTCAGCCGGCGGAACTGGTCGTGCTGGCGGCTTTTGCCGTGCAGACCCCGCGCCTAATGCTGCTGTCCCGTTCGGACAAACATCCCGAGGGGCTCGCCAACCGCAACGGTCTGGTGGGCAAATATGTGATGAGTCATGCCGCCGGTTTGATCTATGGCCTGTTTGACGAGGATACTCAGTGTTATCTGGGGGCGACAGGTGGGCAATTGCTGAATCAGGATAATTATGATCATAAAGACCGCCGCGCCAAAGGCTTCGGAAGTTACCAGTGGATGATCGCCCAAGCCACCAAACCCAATGACCTTCTGGGCTTTGGCGGTAGCGACCCGGCTCTGTTCGGGGCGAAACTCACCAAATTTATGCAACAGGCCACCCGTGGTTTTGCGACCATGACGGCCTGTGTCGAGGATTTGCCGGTGGTGGAAAATCGGGTGACCCTGTCCGAGACGAGGGATCAGCACGGCCTGCCGCTGGCGCATGTGGTGCATAATTCTCATGTCCAGTCCCTGGCTCTTTGGGAAGACAGCCTTGAAGACGGGCGTCGGGTTTTTGAGGCGGCGGGGGCAAGGGAGATCTGGACGGGCCCGCCCGGGGCCATGCATATCATGGGCGGAACCATTATGGGTCAGGACAGCGCCACCTCGGTCACCAACAGCTACGGCCAGACCCATGAAGTGGCCAATTTGTTCATTGCCGGACCGGGCCTGTTCCCCACCAGCGGCGGGGTCAATCCCACTTTTACCATTCATGCGCTGACCCTGCGGGCTGCAGACTATATTGTGAACAACTGGGGCGGGTTGGTGTAGGTCCTTTCTAGAGTGAATTGAGCCAACCTATGCACCATTCACTCTCTATGCACAATTCACTCTGGCTCACGATTGTCTGTTTAAATTTTGTGATATGCATGGGATCCGCCATACTGCGGATGTCGGGACCGCCCCCACAAAAAAGACCCGGGCGTTCGGCCCGGGCCATCCATTACAGTATAAGGTGAGGTCTCTACACTTGGGAGCTTAAAATTTCCGTTTCACGGAAAGATACCATTCGCGGGGCCGGGCATAGACCCCTTCGATCACCCCGTCGGTGGAATTGTCGCCTGCCACCAGATAGGTCTCATCGGTCAGGTTCCGGACCCCCAGATTAACGTTCCACAGATCCGCCTGATCGGCAAACATCAGCGCCGCATTCACCAGATGCAATCCGTCCTGGATCAGTTCCGGCGTGTTTTTGGCATCATTGGCGATTTTTGAGGTATAGGCGTAATCCACTCGCGGTGTCACCGTCCACTCCTCGCCCAGATCCAGGGTGTAACCAACGCCCACATTGACGGACCATTCGGGGGTGTTGACCAATTGATGGTTCAGCGTCAGCCCAGCGGCAATAGCCGGCCCGGTCAGTTCGTTATAGTTAGCGTCCAGATAACCAAGACCGGCCTCGACCACCCAACGTTCATCCGGCACAGCGATCAGTTCCAGTTCCGCGCCCTTGATTTCGGCGGCGGCTGCATTGCGGGTGATGATGCCGATATCCTGATCGGTGCCACCCGGCGTTTTTTCCGTCACGTTCACCTGCATATCGGTGTAATCGCTGTAGAAAAACGCGCCATTTAACCGGACTTGGTTGTCAGCCCAGGTGGATTTGAAGCCCAGTTCATAGGCTTTGACCTTTTCCGGATTTGCGCTCGGTATGTCAGGGCGCGGCGGGAACACCCGCTGGGTGAAGGTGCCGCCCTTGAAGCCTTCGGAGAAGGAGGCATAGGTCATGAAATCCTCGGTCCAGCGATAGGCCAGGTTGACATGGATGTCGAACACCTTGTCGGCCTGTACCCCTTCGAAGGTCGGCAACACCAGCACCCCGACCGGAATCCCCAGGCCATTATCCTGGGCGACGACGGAGTCCGGCGTAAACCGTTTGTCTTCGTCGGTCCAGCGGAACCCGACCGTGGCGCTGAACTGATCAGTCACATCATAGGTGGCCTGGCCAAAGACGGCCTTGGATTCGTTATTGATGCTGCCGCCGCTGTCAAACACAGCGCCGGGAATTTCTACCACATCAATATGTTCGCCTTCTTCCTTGAAATAATACACGCCCAAAATCCAGTTGAGGCGTCCGTCCAGATTATTGCCCAGCAACTGGAATTCCTGGGTGAACTGCTCCTGGGTGAAATCATTTACGGTTTGCAGGATCAACAACGGGGAATGATCCACATCCCGGGCCCAGTAACCGCTCAGCTCCCGATAGGCGGTGATGGATTTAAAGGTCAGGCTTTCATTAATGTCCCAGTCCACCCCGAGGGAAATGCCCCACAGGTCCAGTTCTGATTTGGGCTCCATCGGCCGGCCCAGGAAAGTGTTCACAAAATCGTTGGGGGTGGTGTGGGTGCTGTAGGTACGGAAGGGCCCTGCAATCCACTGCGCATT
The DNA here is from genome assembly GCF_005849285.1 of Luteithermobacter gelatinilyticus. Classification (NCBI taxonomy): domain Bacteria; kingdom Pseudomonadati; phylum Pseudomonadota; class Alphaproteobacteria; order Emcibacterales; family Emcibacteraceae; genus Luteithermobacter; species Luteithermobacter gelatinilyticus. The sequence continues at coordinate 400,596 of NZ_CP040517.1, forward strand.
CCAGCAGGTGGGATCGTTCAGCCGGGCCGGATTGTTTGCATCGGCACAGACGGCGCTGGGGGTCGGCAGGCCATGACGGTTGGTGAACAAGGGCAGAGCCCCGTTGGTGATCAGCGGGAAAAACTGGCTTTCATCCACCCCGATCAGGACGTTGGCCGCCGGGGCCTCGCGCTCGCGGGTGCCGTCGATGGCCAGGTTAACCTCAACAGTGTCGGACGCCAGCCAGCGGAATGCGGCGCGGCCTGCCCAGGCATCTTCATCACCCAGCTCAGGGCCGCCCGGAATCAGATTTTTGACATACCCGTTGCGTTTCTTGCGCGAACCGGCGAAATTGGCAAAAAACGTATCTGAGACTGGCACATTAATGCCGAAACGCACATCGGTGCGATCCTCGCTGCCGATGGTGACTTCGCCATACCCTTCCAGCTCCTCATGGGGTTTTTTGGTCGTGATGCTGATGGCGCCGCCAATGGTGTTGCGCCCGAACAGGGTCCCTTGCGGCCCTTTCAGTACCTCGACCCGTTCCACATCCAGAAGGTCCATGACGCCACCGACGGAGCGCGCAATATACACCCCGTCCACATAAAGCCCCACACCCGGATCGGTCGGCAGGGCCCAGTCGATCTGGCCCACGCCACGAATGTAAATGGCGGCGGCTGAGCTGGTTGCGGCAATGGCGGCCGTGTTGTCAAACACCAGGTTGGGGGTGAATTCTCCAATTTCGGAAATGTCGGAAATTCCGCGGGCCTCCAACCCGCCCGAAGAAAATGCGGTAATGGAAATCGGCGTCTCCTGAAGGTTTTCCTCCCGTTTACGGGCCGTCACCGTAATTTCTTCCAGCATCAGACTGCCGCCATCATCCTGGCTTTCTTCCGCCAGATTTTCCGCCATTCCCGCGGCGGGCAGGGCCGTGAGAGCCAATGCGCTGTATGCTACCCCATAGTACATGAACCGGACGTATTTATTCATCGTCCGCCTTCCCTTGATATTTTCCATTCTGGTATTCCTTCCCTGTTTAATGGACTCAGAAGTTTGATAATTTTATTTGTAGAAAAGATTAGATTTTTATAGGTGTTTTTATTATTAATTTTAAACCTAAAATAATTTTATGAATTGTCAATCATTTTCTTTTTTCAAGTCCTTGTTCTGGCTGTAATAAAAAAGCCGCGCGAGGCGCGGCAGATCGGGCGAGAGGGATTTAATCCTGATAAGGCTTAAGACGCAGGTCTTGATCCTAGCGTGAATTGTGAATAGGTTGACCCATTCTGCCGGTCAGGTCTGGTTCAGGAGCCAGGGGTTTGGCGCAGGCCATACTGGCGGTACGGCCAAGCCAAACCCCGCCGGAACTGGACCAGATCGGCCCGGCCCTTCGGGTTGGCGGCTTGGGGCCGCTCACTTTGTCAGACGCCTGGCCCGATACCCCGCATCGCCCGGCGCCGTCTTCCGCGTGAGGCGGGCCACAATCCGCCAACAGAATTGAGCCAACCTATTCACAATTCACTCTAGCGTGAATTGAGCCAACCTATGCACAATTCATTCTAAGAACAGGAGTGGGGGATTACGATGCCTTTCCGGTGCACTCGCAGGACAGGATCAGGGTCAGCAGATTTTCCACCAGCGCCGTGCGGGCATCGTGATAGGTTTTCAGGGCATCGCGCAGGCCGCGATAGTTTTTCTGATAATACAGGCGGCACAGATCCAGAAGTTCGGTTTGGGCGTTTGGCAGGAAATCGGGTTCATGCAGGCGAATGTAATGGAGACGGTCATTGATGTTCCGAATTTTCCGGACAATTTCGCGGTTGTGAGACTGGCTTGCCACGTGATTGAATAATTGTTCCGTAATCTGGACCAGGGCCTCGGCCTGGATCTGGGCCTCAGCCTCTGTTGGTGACGGCTCGGGAAATAGTCGCGGGGGGCGGACCAGGCCGGTCACCAGATGGCCTTTACGCAAGGCCCCTAGCGACCAGTCCAGCAGCAGCCGGTTCAGGTCATACAGATTGCGGATTTCATGCTCCGTGGGGTGATGGACAAAAAAACCGATTTGTGGCACATCGTCAATCAGCCCTTCGGAAACCAGCCGGTTGAGAACTTCCCGCACAGGTGTGGTGCTGACCCCCAGATCATCGGCCAGATGGCCAATATTAAGCCGGGTTCCGGGTTTGATATGATAGGTCATGACCTGTTGTTTCAGCTGGTCATAGACCCGTTTGATTACAACCTCTGTGGCCATCGCATTCCCCTGAAGATGTCTAGAGTGAATTGAGTCAACTTATTCGCAATTCACTCTAGAATGTCCTTGTTTCTTCTTTATGAGTAAAACGATATTTGCCGTCCAGCGCACCCCTCTGTTCTGGCGTCTGGTCAGCTTTTCTTTTTGGGCTTTCGAGGATGCTTGTTGAGTCGTGGCGTAGGGGGCTTAGAGTGAATTGAGCCAACCTATTCGCAATCCACTCTAGGTCAATCGATAAGAACCTTCTCATATGTTTTGAGTTCCACGATCGTTCCGTCCGGGTCTTTAAGATAAAAGGACTGCCCATAACCCCGGGCGCCCCAGACGCTTTCCGGCTTGCTTAGGGAGACGGTTTGGGCCTGTTGGAGACGATCCAAAATGGCGCGCCACTTTTTCGCCGGGAGCGCCAGGCAAAAATGGTTAAGATTAGGATGCGATGCAGAAGGGGCGGCGGAAGAAGATGGCGGGGCTTTGGGGCGCCACATTTCTGGTGGGAAAATGTCAATAATCAGCGTTTCGGAGAGTCGGACGCTGGGAAAGGGAACCTCTCCGGCCTGAAAGGCGGCCCAGCGTTCCGGTTCCGCTTCCAGCAGGTCGCAATAAAAGCGCAAGGTTTTTTCTACATTGGTGGCGTTTAAGACAATATGGTCCAGGATGATCATGTAGGCCTCATATTGGTGGTTGGCTGATGATAACTCTATGCCGTGTGGGAGATCATAATATCATGATCGGCGCTACAAGGGTTTCAAAAAAACAACTCCAACTATTCTATTATGGGCCAATATGATGGGCCAATATGATGGGAAGAGTTAATCTCATCACAACTGGCTCTGGAAAGCGCAGCCATCCTTGTTGTGATGAGCCTATGAATCCTCTGGATCGCCACACCTGTGTTACGGGTTCGCGATGACTTCTCTCTGCCGTGTGGATTGCGAAGCAGAGCTGAGGGAGGGGTTACGGTTTTCCTCGTCCCCGGGGGCGTCCGCCGTTTGTTCTGCGTCGTGCTTTTCCGTCGGATGAGATGTTTTTGACGGCTTTGGTCAATTCGTCCTCCGTGACTCGACAGTCGCCATTCAGGTCAAGTTTTGCGAAGTTTGGACTGCCGTGCCCTGTAAATTCGTGCCCAGCAAGCCCGTAGCCAGCAGACCCGTGCTTAATAAATTCCTCATAAGACACCAAGGCGTCATGGTTTGTATCGTAAAGGGTCATGTGGTCCCGAGCATAGGCGGGGTGGCTCCAAGGGGTTTCCTGAAACTCTTCCAGGTTTAGTTGACCGTTTTGATCTTTGTCGGCGGCCTGAAATCTTTGGCGTTGCTGCAGGCGGGCGTCCGCGCAAGTGATCAGGCCATCCTGATCAGTATCCAGTTTTTCTTTCAGCCGGTGGCGCATCAGGTCAAGCTGTGCTGATGAGGTATCGGCGTGATGTTTGGGCGATGCGCAGGCGGAGAGTGTCAACAGCACTAAAATTATGCCCTGGCAGGCAGGGGAAAACGGTATATTTTGTAGGGGACGTTTCGTGATCATGAGGGCTCTTTCCTTGCTGCTTTTAGGGGGGATGCATGGCTGTCCCCGTGCCAAAGCAGCGGTTTCCCGTTCCCGCATCTTGTGTTTGATACGCTATTTGCCGAAGAATCCTTTGCGCTGTGGAAAAATTTTTAAAATTCTACTTTTAAAATTCTACGGAGGCTAGAGGCCCGCAGCGATGATATATTTATCTGAATAAATATGGCAAAAAAGACATGGGGTTTGCCCGCGCTCCAGAAGGACGCTGGCTGGTTTTCGGTTTTATTCGGCGTTTTTGGGGCGGCGACTGAGCTGTAGATACTGGATTAGCTATTTGATTCGCAAGGGTTTTATAAAAATATCAATTCTTCTCTGTAGAAAGAAATTTTATTGCGTTTAGCAATCTGGCCGCGAAAACAGAGACAAAAAAGCATCACTGTTGCTAAAAAAGCACACTTTTCTGGATTATCGAATTTTTTTACAAAAAAATAATATCAATCAGAATTTTGTTCTGTTTGTTGATTTTTTATGTTCAGAAAATGTCATTTTTTCTTATGCTGTATTCGAAAAACGGTTTCTTTCTGGCGGGGTGGGGGATCGTGGCGCAGGTTAAAAAAATTGACGGTGATTCAGACTAATGATAGCGTCTCGGCGTTACCTTAATGTTTCACTGTGTGGCCTGTCATCATATTTTGGGGAATGGCAGGAGAGGCATTAAAGGCAACGCACACCATAAAATTAATAACGAATGGTGGAACGATGATCCAAAACGAAAGAGGAGGAAAGTCACTATTTTTCTGAAATCACTATTTTTCTGATGTCTTGGAAGAGGGTCTTTGTGTGGAAGGCCGTCTTGTGGTGTGCATAAGGATGTTCAGGAAAATAGCCACCAGTTGTTATCAACTTCTACGGAGGAATGAACATGAAGAGCGATCTTACATCGCGTCTGAAGTATGGCGTGTCTGCTGTTGCAGTCGCAGCTACTTTTACCCTTGCCGCTCAGGCAGCCCAAGCCCAAGAAACGGCCATGGCCGAAGAAGAAATGATGCTGGAAGAGGTGGTCGTCACCGGTTCCCGTATTAAGCGTAAGGATGTGGAAAGTGTTAGTCCGTTAACTATCACCGGTTCTGAGGAGATTAAATTCAGCGGTTATACCCGTATGGAAGACATGCTGAATACCCTCCCCCAGCTGGAAACTGCGCAAACTGCATTCATTGCCAATGGTGCTACGGGGACGGCGCAGCTGGACCTTCGTGGTTTGAGCCCTATCCGTACCCTGGTTCTGGTTAACGGTCGTCGCCTGCAACCTGGCGGTGTATTCACTAACGCTCCTGACATTAACCAGATTCCGGCTGGCCTTGTTGAGCGTGTCGAAGTGGTCACTGGTGGGGCCTCATCTGCCTACGGGGCAGATGCTGTTGCTGGTGTTGTTAACTTCGTGATGGATAAAAACTTTGAAGGTGTTGAAATTTCTGCCGGTATTGCAGCATATCAACACAATAACGACAATGATTACTTGCCGCCACTGATGGATGAGCGTGGTTTTGAGTATCCCAGCGGCAGCACCTGGGGTGGTGAACAGTATAACATCGACATGATTGCTGGTGGCTCCTTCGCTGATGATCGTGGTCATGTTACTGTGTATGCTAACTGGCGCAAAGTCGAAGAACTGCGTCAGGGAGAAAGGGATTATTCCTCCTGCGCCCTGAATAGTGCTGGTACCTCCTGTGGTGGATCATTTAACGCTATTGTGCCGAACTTCGATATTTATCCTATTGATCCGGACACTGGAGAGACTATCTATACAGGGACCTTTAATGGTGTTGATGCGAACAAATTTGTCACTCTAACGCCTGATGGAGGTTTTACCAGTGCTCTGGGTAATCTTTACAACTACGCCCCCATCAACCATTTCCAGCGCCCGGATGAGCGTTGGTCTGGCGGCGCCTTCCTGAATTATGAAGTGAATGAGTACTTCAAACCTTATATGGAAATCAGCTTCACGCGTGACAGAACCGTGGCGCAGATTGCAGAAAGTGGTACTTTCTTTGCTGAAGAGTATCATCTGAGTTGCTCAACACCGTTGCTCAGTGCTGAACAACAAGCCGCAATTTGCGGTGATTACGGGCTGGGGCCGGATGATGAATTTGCCGTCTATATCGGTAAACGTAACGTTGAAGGTGGTCCTCGTCAGTCCCTTCTGGAGCATAATGCTTTCCGTATTGTAACCGGGAGTGAAGGGGATATTTCCGAAACCTGGAGCTACGATGTTTCCTTCCAGTATGGCTCAACCAGCAGTTCACAGGGCTACGTGAATGACTTCTTCGCCGACAACATCAGGAATGCCATTGATGTCACCGTTGATGGTGAAGGTAACCTTGTGTGTGTTTCCGGTGGGGATTGTGTTCCCTATGAGGTCTTTACCTATCAGGGCGTAACTCCTGAGCAGGCCGCCGGTTTGACAGGTGTTGGTATTCTTCAAGGGATTACCAAGGAATATATCGTCAATGGTTATGTTACCGGCGATCTTCCACTGACCATTCCGAGCGCGAGCAATCCGATCCAGGTTGTATTTGGGGCTGAGTACCGTAAGGAAGTCTTTGAGCGTCTGAGCGACCAAGTCATGGAGGAAGGCCTGCTGTTGGGGCAGGGCGGTCCGACCGTGTCCGTGGCGGGTTCCTATGACGTCAAGGAAATCTTTGGTGAGGCCATAGTTCCGCTTGTCCAGGATACGGATTTTGCTCAGGACCTTTCTTTGGAGCTTGGGTTGCGGTTTTCTGACTATAGTTCTGTAGGGAGTACCGAAACTTATAAAGTTGGGTTGAACTGGCAGCCAGTAGATATGGTGAAGTTCCGTGCCAGCTATAACCGTGCGGTGCGTGCACCGAACGTTACGGAACTGTTTATTCCGCAAAGCATTGGTCTGTGGCAGGGTGAAGATCCTTGCGCCGGTTCGACGCCGGAACTTACTCAGGCTCAATGTGCCAATACGGGTTTGACGGCGGCACAATATGGCAATATTTCAGCCAGCCCCGCCAGCCAGTATAATGGCCTCTTTGGCGGTAACCCGGATCTGGATCCGGAAACGGCCGATACCTGGACGCTGGGCTTGGTAGCTAACCCGGTTGAAGGTTTGCGCCTGAGCGTTGATTACTGGGATATTAAGGTGGAAGACATCATTGACACCATCTCCGAAGAATTGGCCATTACCCAGTGTGGCCTGACAGGTGAGGCAGTTTTCTGTGACCTGATCAACCGTGCGCCTAACGGCAGCCTGTGGCTGGGTCAGGAGGGCTTTGTTACCGCAACCAACATCAACCTTGGTAGCCGTCACTGGCAGGGAATCGACTTCACAGCCGACTATGTTATGGATGCTTGGGACGGTGGAACTTTCCGTGCAGATTTTACCGGGTCTTTATTGCTGAAGAAATTCACAGAAGAGATTCCTGGTCTCGAATCCTCTCAGTATGACTGTAAGGGGGTCATCTCAACGGACTGTTTCGCGTCTCCGAAATGGCGTCACACTCTGCGTCTGACTTATGCGTCTGACAGCTTCTGGACGGCTTCTGTCAAATGGCGTTTCTTCGGTAGTGTGAATAACCCGGATGTAGATGAAGGTCTGAATGCTGGAATCGGGTCTCAGAGCTATTTTGATCTGACCGGTAACTTTGACATCAATGAAACTCTGGGTCTAACAGTAGGGGTGAATAACGTCTTTGACAAAGAACCTCCGATGGTTGGCGGTAGTCTTTCTACAAATGCCAACACTATTGCTGGTTTCTATGATACGTTGGGACGTTATTTCCACGCCACGGTAACGGCTAAATTCTAAACCGACGCGTTTAGAAGAAAGATCCAAATACGAAGCGGCGGGATCTCCCCGCCGCTTTTTTTTATGCCTTGCCCCGAAAACGAAAAAGCCCGGCCGGGCGGGGCCTGGGCCGGGCTTTTGCATTGCGGGTCCAGAAAATCTATTCCTCCTGTGCGTCCGGCTTTTCCTCCAGGCTGAACAGTTCCGTATTGCCGCCGGTGGCGACCGTGTTGATGGTTACGGTTTTTTCGGTGGCAAAGCGGAACAGATAATGCGGGCCGCCGGCCTTGGGCCCGGTCCCGGACAGCCCCTGGCCGCCGAACGGCTGCACGCCGACCACAGCGCCAACGATGTTGCGGTTCACATAGACATTGCCCACATCCAGCCGTTCGGCCAGTTCCCGTGCGCGGCGTTCGATCCGGCTGTGAATGCCAAAGGTGAGGCCGTAGCCGGTTCCGCGCACCTCCTCCAGAATGCGGTCCAGATCACCGGCCCGGTACCGGATCACATGCAGGATGGGCCCGAACACTTCCCGCTCAAGCCGGGTGATGCTGTCAATCTCATAAATCCTCGGGGCGAAGAAAGTGCCTTTGGCGCAGGCCTGAGGAACCTCCAGCGCCGTGACCAGCCGGGCGTCTTGGTCCATACGGGCCGCATGGCTTTCCAGCATGGCGCGGGCGTCCTCATCAATGACCGGCCCCACATCGGTGCTGAGCCTGAGCGGGTCACCAAGCCGCAGACATTGTGTCGCCCCCTTCAGCATTTCCAGAATGGGCTCGGCCACATCTTCCTGAAGATACAGCACCCGGAGCGCGGAACAGCGTTGCCCGGCGGACTGAAACGCCGACGCCAGCACATCATCCACCACCTGTTCCGGCAGGGCCGTGGAATCCACGATCATCACATTCTGCCCGCCGGTTTCCGCAATCAGCGGAACGATCGGACCTTCCCGTTGCGCCAGCGACAGATTGATGGCCCGCGCTGTTTCCGTGGAGCCGGTGAACGCCACCCCGGCGATGCGCCGGTCCGCGACCAGCGGTGCGCCCACCCGGGCCCCGTCGCCCGGCATCAAATGCAGAACCTCCGCCGGCACCCCTGCTTTATGCAGCAATTTTACGGCTTCGGCCGCGATTAGCGGCGTCTGTTCTGCCGGTTTGGCGATGACCGCATTGCCCGCCGCCAGCGCCGCCGCAACCTGACCGGTGAAAATGGCCAGCGGGAAGTTCCACGGGCTGATACAGACAAAAACCCCCCGGCCCTGCAGCTTAAGGTCGTTGTCCTCGCCGGTCGGGCCCGGCAGCGGTTTTTCAGTGGCAAAATGAAGACGAGCCTGCTGGGCGTAATAGCGACAGAAGTCCGCCGCCTCACGCACCTCGGACAATCCGTCAACCAGTGTCCGTCCCGCCTCACGGGAAATCAGACTCATCAGCCGGGCCGTATTCTCCTGTAACAAATCGGCGGCTTTCTCAAGAATTTCCGCGCGGGCATCGCCGCCCAAGCGGTTCCAGTCTTTCTGGGCCCGTACCGCCGCGCCCAGCGCCCGGTCCATGTCTTCCTGTTCCGGAATGCCGACGGTACCCACCACTTCGTCACGATTGGCCGGGTTGCACACATTTTCTGTCGGTCGTTCGACCAGTTGACCACACACGATAGGGCCGCTGCGCCAGTCTTCCCGGGCCGCCTCCTGCATCTCTTGCTCCAGGGTGTCCACCGTCAACGGATCAGCGAGATCAAGCCCCGGCGAGAATACCCGTTTAAGCGGCTCCCGTCCGGAATGGCTGAGGATATCCCGTGGTAGCGGAATATTGGGATGGCGCCGGGGAGTGGCCTGTTCCACCTGGGAAATGACATCCTGCATCAGTTCCTCCACCGGCACAGTCTTGTTCATAAAGCGATTGACAAAGGAACTGTTGGCGCCGTTTTCCAAAAGCCGCCGCACCAGATAAGGCAGCAGGTCCCGGTGCGCCCCCACCGGCGCATAAACCCTCAGGGAAACGGGATTGTCCAAGGTGCTGAACAACTGTTCATACATCAGATGTCCCATACCGTGCAGGCGCTGGAATTCAAAATCCCGGTCTTCGCCCGCCAGTTCCAAAACCATGGCGATGGTATAGGCGTTATGGGTCGCAAACTGCGGATAGATCACGTCGCGTGCGGCCATCAGCCGTTCGGCGCATACCTGATAGGACAGGTCCGTTGTCGGCTTGCGGGTATAGACCGGATAATCCGGCAGCCCCATCTGCTGTGCATGTTTGATTTCGCTGTCCCAATAAGCGCCCTTGACCAGCCGCACCATGAATTTGCGATCCGTTTCCCGGGCCAGTCGCACCAGCCAGTCCAAAACATAAGGCGCACGTTTCTGATAGGCCTGAACCACCAGGCCCAGCCCGTCCCAGTCGGCGAGTGTTTCATCCCGAGCCAACGCTTCAAAAATATCGAGGGAAATGTCCAGCCGGTCGGCTTCTTCCGCATCAATGGTAAAACCGAGCCCGCCGGCCTTGGCTGCTGCTGCCAGTTCCTTGATGCGCGGCAGCATTTCACGCATCACCAGGTCACGCTGGGCATATTCATAACGTGGATGCAGGGCGGAAAACTTGACGGAAATGCCGTCCGCCTCGCGCACATTGTTCTTTTTATTGGCGGTGGAGATTTTATTGATTGCCGACATATACGCCTGGAAATACCGGTCGGCATCGGCCATGGTACGGGCCCCTTCCCCCAGCATGTCAAAGGAAAACCGCGTCCCCGGATGGTTCAGCTTCAGACCGCGCTGGGTCGCTTCTTCAATGGTGCGGCCCAGAACATACTGGCTGCCCATGATTTTCATGGCCTGCATTACCGCGGAGCGGATCACCGGTTCACTGGCGCCGGAGACGATTTTCTTGATCCAGCTGCGCGGATTCTTTTCGGCATCTTCGCCCAGTTCCACAACCCGCCCGGTCAGCATCAAGCCCCAGGTCGAGGCATTGACCAGTGGTGATTCCGAATGCCCCAGGTGTTCGTCCCATTTGCCGGAACGCACCTTTTCTGCTATCAGGTCATCGGCCGTTTCCCCGTCCGGCACCCTAAGCAGGGCTTCAGCCAGACACATCAGGGCCACGCCTTCCTTGTTGGACAGGCCGAACTCCTGAAGAAAATAATCCATGGTGCCCTGTTTGTCGCTTTTGGACCGAGACAGGGTCACCAGATTACGGGCGCGCTCGACAATGCGTTCGCGCGCGGCATGGGTCAGGCCCGAAGCCCGGATCAGATTGCGGATACAGCTTTCCTCATCCGCATGGGTGGCCTGGCGTATGGCGCGGCGGAGATCCGCGAGGCTCTGTGAATGCACCATGGAAATCAGGGACAGGTCATACATGTTCGATCTCTTCGCTTGTTCAGACTAAGTTTCGTCTGAAATATATCAAGGCGTAAGCAGATTATGTTGCTATATTCGCGAAATAAACGATATTCTGACTAATATTTCACAGAAAAATCAGAATAAAAAACTAAATGAAGAGGTGTCAGCACAGTGGCACGCTGACGGCCAGACCGCCTTTAGAGGTTTCCTTGTATTTATCCTGCATATCCCGGCCGGTCTGATTCATGGTTTCAATCACTTTGTCCAGCGAGACCATATGTTTGCCGTCGCCGCGCAGGGCAAGGCGGGCGGCATCAATGGCCTTAACCGCGCCCATGGCATTGCGTTCGATACACGGGACCTGCACCAGTCCGCCGATGGGATCGCAGGTCAGGCCCAGATTATGTTCCATGCCGATCTCAGCGGCATTTTCCACCTGTTCGTTGCTGCCGCCCATGGCCGCCGCCAGCCCCCCTGCCGCCATGGAACAGGCCACGCCTACTTCCCCTTGGCAGCCCACTTCCGCCCCGGAGATGGAGGCGTTTTTCTTATACAGTGACCCGATGGCCGCCGCAGTCAGGAGGAAGGTGTGAATGCCGTCTTCGCCGTGCCGATTGTAAAACCGGTCATAATATCTCAGTACCGCGGGAATGATTCCGGCCGCGCCATTGGTGGGGGCGGTAACCACCCGGCCGCCGGCGGCGTTTTCCTCATTCACCGCCAGCGCCCACAGGTTGATCCAGTCCAGTATAATGGTGGGATCGGCAAGCTGTTTTTCCTGACTCTCCCGAAGGCTCTTGCACAAGGCATGGGCCCGGCGGGTGACGTTCAGGCCACCGGGCAGGGTACCGGTCTGGCTGCACCCGCGGTCGATACAGTTTTCCATGGCCTGATGGATGTCATTCAGCTGGTCCCGCACCATCCTTTCAGGTGCCAGAATCTTTTCATTGGCGAACATCAGCTCTGCAATGGTCAAATTGTGCTGCCGGCAAAGGTCCAGTAACTCCGCCGCATTGTCAAACGGATAGGGCACTTTTACCTCCGGCTCGGCGGGCTGGTTGCTGCCGATATCCTGTTCCGACTGAACAAAACCGCCGCCTACGGAATAATACACTTCCCGGGCCAGAAGTTCGCCGTCCTGGTCATAGGCAAAAAATTCCAGACCGTTGCTGTGATAGGGAAGCTGTTCTTCCATGCGGTACTGGAAGGTTGTCTTTTCGTCGAACTGGATGGGGTGGCGCCCCAGAAGTGCAATTTTTCCCGTTTGCCGGACCGCATTCAGCCGTTCTTCTATGATGTCCGGGTCGATGGTGGCAGGGTTATGCCCTTCCAGCCCCAGGATCAGGGCCTTGTCGGTGCCGTGGCCGATGCCGGTCAGGGCCAGAGAGCCGTAAATAGTGACGCCAATCGAAGAGGTTGTTGACAGGCGATCTGCAGCGTCGAGCGCCTTGAGGAAACGGCGGGCCGCAACCATCGGCCCCACGGTGTGGGAGCTGGACGGACCGATGCCGATTTTGAAAAGCTCAAAGGCACTAAGATACATTGTTCACTCCGCATGAAAAAATGCGGGATGTCATATGACCTTCAGGAGGACTGTGCAGTCTGTACTGCGCCGGCCGGTTTGAAACGTGACGTTTATAAACGCGGCGTCTTAAACGTGGCTGGCCTTGCCGTTCAGACTTTTTTCAATCGCCCTGATATGGTCCAGAACACGAAACCATTTATTCGCCTGGCAAATCTGAATCGCTTGAGACCGTCCCATGCGACGAACCAGCTGGCGCGCCAGGGTTTCAATGGTTTCCTCACCCATAGTCTTACTCATTTTTTTAGCTGCTTTATTATGCCGCACTGTATTTCGGGGCCGCAACCCCGATAAATTTCAGACTACACCAGCCTATTTTTTATGCAACACAAATTCATCGCGCAGTCACAAAAAAACAATTTATTGCAATACCTTGCCCGGTTTTCGATGAAAATTTTTCCAGAACCGCCTTTTTTAGTCAGAGATTCGGGCCATGGGAGGGCCTTGACCACGACCTTTTCTGCGCCATGGCTTCAGCCAAAAAAGGGGGATGGAAAAAAGGGGCTCTTCGTTTTGGAAGAGCCCCTGAGTATCGGCATTTAGGAGAAACAAGAGAACCCGCATGCTTTCAGATCATCCCGGTCATATATTGACCTGCATAAAGGTAAGAGTGCCACCTGTTGGGGACAATATATAATCTGTCCCCCGAACCTTCATGATAAGGACATGATGGCAAAGCCACCCCCATCATATCCCGACTGCAAGCATGCGTGGTCCCTGGGTTGGGGCCGCGCCATGCGGTCTGGCCCCTGCATTCACATCATTCGCCGGAAAGGCTTGAACAGTCCGGAGAATGACTTTAAAATCACCAAAAGCTCGAAAGCCTTGATTCGTCTACAGACTATCTTCAAAAAAGCAGAATATGTTGCTATATTAGAATTAAATTTGGAATAATATCTATTTTCAGATCACAAAAACAGTATAAAGAACTATGCCTCCAGACACTCAGCGCCGACTGGACCGGATTGACCGTAAAATCCTTCGCATCCTGCAAGAGGACGGACGGATTCCCAATGTCAAGCTGGCCCAGATGATCAATCTCAGTCCCACCCCCTGTCTTGAACGGGTCAAGCGCCTGGAACGGGAAGGGTATATCCGGGGGTATGTGGCGCTTCTGGAACCCCGACTTCTTGATGCCGGGCTGGTGTCGTTCGTGGAGGTGTCGCTTGACCGGACCACTACCCGGGCGCTGGATAATTTCCGGGAAGAGGTTTTGCGCATGGAAGAGGTTCAGGAGTGTCACATGGTGGCCGGCGGGTTCGATTACCTGATCAAGGTCAGAACCCGGGATATGGAACATTATCGCCGTTTTCTGGGCGAAAAACTGTCGACCATCAAAGACGTTAGCAGCACGCACACCTATGTGGCCATGGAAGAAGTCAAGGCCACCAGTGCAATTACCATCCCCGATACTTGATCGCGTCTGATATTTTCTCTATATGAAAAGCTCCCAAAAAAACAGACTGGAGTATCGGTTTATGACGAAGATTACCTTCATCACGGAAGATGAAACCCGCTATGAGGTGGACGCGGAAGATGGGGCGTCCGTCATGGAAGCGGCCGTGAATAACGGCGTCCCCGGCATTGATGCCGATTGTGGTGGCGCCTGCGCCTGTGCCACCTGTCATATTATTGTGCCCGACACCTTCAAGGCCCTTACCGGTACGCCGGGGGAAGATGAAAACTCGCTGCTTGATTTTCTCGACAATCGTGAAGAAAACAGCCGCCTGAGCTGTCAGATCGAAGTGTCCGGAGCGCTTGACGGAATGGAAGTTCGCGTTCCGGCGGCCTGATTCTCAGCCCTTTCTCAACATGTTGATGATGCCGGAAAAGTCCGTGTTGGCATTTCCGGCTTCCGTATACTGGCTGTATAGCTGTTCCGCCAATGCTCCCAGAGGGGTCTGGGCCCCGCTGTTTTTTGCTGCAGACTGGGACAGTCTCAGGTCTTTGAGCATCATGGCGGCGGCGAAGCCGGGTTTATAGTCGTTATTGGCCGGCGAGGTGGGGACGGGCCCCGGTACCGGGCAATAGGAGGTCAGCGACCAGCACTGTCCGGATGCCTTAGAGGAAATATCGAACAGTTTTTGCGCATCAAGCCCCAGTTTTTCCGCCAGAACAAACCCTTCCGCCACGGAAATCATCTGGATTGCCAACATCATATTGTTGCAGATTTTTGCGGCCTGGCCGGCCCCGGCATCACCAGCATGGATAATGTTGGCACCCATGACGTCCAGATAAGGACGGGCCGCGTCAAAGGCTTCTGCCGTGCCGCCGACCATGAAAGTGAGTGAGCCGGCCGCCGCCGCCGCGACACCGCCGGAGACCGGGGCGTCCACCATAAGAATATTTTTTTGGGCCGCTGCGGCGATGACTTCCCGGGCGCTGTCCACATCAATAGTGGAACAATCCATCAGGATGGCCTCGGGGCGGCAATGGGCCAGAACCCCGTCTGGTTCCAGATACACCGTTTTGACATGTTGCCCGGCCGGTAGCATGGTGACCACGGCATCGGCGCCTTTAACGGCGTGGGCCGCGCTTTCCGCCGCCACGACACCATCGACCTCAAGGGCCGCCACCGCTTGCGCATTCAGGTCAAACGCGTTGACCTGGTGTCCGGCCTTTAAAAGATTGCGGGCCATGCCGCTGCCCATATTGCCCAGTCCGATAAATGCTATTGTCGCCATAATGCAGCTCCCGTCATTGTGTTCGATAGTGTCCTGCCCGAAACCCCAACCTCAGAGTTTCAAATCCCTGTCCCCAAGGCTCTCAAAATGTTTCAGCACATGATCCCGGCTCACCTCTTCCAGTGACGCCGGCGACCAGCGCGGGCTATTGTCCTTGTCAATCAGCACCGCCCGCACGCCCTCGAAAAAGTCGCTCTGATAGGAGACCAAGTGATTGACCAGCCGGTATTCCATGATCATACAGTCATCAAAATCCAGTGTTGCTCCGCGTTTCAGCTGTTCCATAACCAGTTTCTGGCTGGTGGGGGACAGACGGCGCAAGCCGGTGAGTGTCTGGCGGGCCCAGTCATGATCCAGAGCATCCAGATGATCATAAATGTCTTCCACGCTGTCTTCATCAAATGCCGCGTCGATCAGGTCCCGGAATTCATCCAGCGGTGCCGCGCCCGGATCCTCAGCGAACCCGGCAATGACCTCATCCACATCCTGGGGACCGTTGAGGGGGCGTTCCACCAGTGCCGCTTTCAGTGCCGCAAGCCGGTCGGAAGGCACATAAGCGGTGCCGATACCGGCATATAACGTATCCGCCGCCTTGAGCCGTGCGCCGGTAAGGCCCAGATAAAGCCCCAGCCGTCCGGGCAGGCGCGGTAGAAAGTAACTGCCGCCCACATCGGGGATCAACCCAATGCCGGTTTCCGGCATGGCAAACAGGGTGCGTTCCGTCACGATCCGGTGTGAGCCATGCACCGAGACGCCCACACCGCCGCCCATGGCAATGCCATCAATCAGCGCGATATAGGGTTTGGGAAAATGAAAAATCCGGGCATTCATGCGGTATTCGGTGGCAAAGAATTCTTCGGCGGCCCGAGGGTCCTTCGGCCCGTTTTCCGCCAGCGCCCGCACGTCTCCGCCGGCGCAGAACGCTTTTTCACCGCTGCCTTCAATAATAACTGCCTGAATGTCCTCGCGCCCGGCCCAGTAGATCAGTTTTTCATCCAGCGCCCGGCACATGGCGGTGCTCAGCGCATTGAGCGTCCGGGGGCGATTCAAGATGACAATCCCCAGGCCGCCCTTTTCTTCAAACAGTATTTCGGCTTCGCTGGTCATAGGCTCTCCTTATTTTTCTATGGGGCGGTATTTTTCTATGGGCCAGTATTTTTCCATGGACCGGTCAGGCCAGAAGCTGGCGGGAAACGATCAACCGCATGATCTCGTTGGTGCCTTCCAGGATTTGGTGCACCCGCACGTCCCGGAGGAACCGTTCTACCGGATAATCCCTGAGATAACCATAACCGCCGTGCAGCTGCAACGCCTCATTGACCACTTTGAACCCTGTATCCGTGGCCAGGCGTTTGGCCATGGCCGCATATCGGGTAGCTTCCGGTGCGCCGGCGCTGACCATGGCGGCGGCCTTGTGGAGCAGAAGCCGCGCGGCTTCCAGTTCCGTCGCCATGTCCGCCAGTCTGAATTGCAGGGCCTGGAAATCGGCGAGAGGCTTGCCGAACTGTTTGCGGTCCTTCATATAGGTGATGGTCAGGTCAAGGCAGGCCTGCGCCGCGCCCAGGGAACAGGCGCCGATATTGAGTCGGCCGCCGTCCAGGCCTTTCATGGCGATTTTGAACCCTTCGCCTTCTGCGCCCAGCCGGTTGCTTGCCGGCACCCGGCAGTCCTCAAAGATCACCATGCTGGTGGGTTGGCTGTGCCAGCCCAATTTTTTCTCTTGTGCGCCAAAACTGAGCCCTGGCGTCTCCTTTTCCACCACCAGGGCGCTGATGCCTTTCGGGCCGTCTTCGCCGGTGCGCACCATGACCACATACACGTCCGAACGCCCGCCGCCGGAAATAAACGCCTTGCTGCCGTTCAGCACATAATGATCGCCGTCCCGCACCGCCCGGGTCTTAAGCGCTGCCGCGTCGGAGCCGGAGCCGGGTTCCGTCAGGCAATAACTGCCAACCAAGTCAAATTTTGCCAGTCCTGGGCAGTATTTCCGGCGTAATTCATCCGAACCGTACCGGTCGATCATCCAGGTGACCATGTTATGGATGCTCAGAAACGCCGCTGTGGAGGTGCAACCTTTGGACAGCTCCTCAAAGATGATGGCCGCATCCAGACGGTCCAGGCCGGACCCGCCGACGTCTTCGCGGACGTAAATGGCCGCTAGGCCCAGCTCTGCGGCCTGTTTCAGCTTGTCCTCGGGAAAATGATGGGTTTCATCCCATTTTGCGGCATGGGGGGCAAATTCCCGCTCCGCGAAATCCCGGGCCATATCCTGGATGGCCCGCTGTTCTTCTGTAAGACTGAAGTCCATATGCGTATCCTTTGATTGGCAAACGGTCTCTGGTCCTGAAATCACCAAGGCCCGGCAGAAGCCGGGCCCTGGTTCCGCCCGTTACTTCAGGGTCGGAATGGAGAAATCGGTGGCCAGTGTTTTTTCGGACCAGCGCGCGGTAACGGTTTTTACCTTAGTATAAAACCGCACGGCTTCCTGGCCATACTGGTTGTGATCCCCAAAGGCGGACTGTTTCCATCCGCCAAAGCTGTAGAAGGCCAGCGGGACGGGGATCGGCACATTGATGCCGACCATGCCCACTTCCACCTTGTCCGCATAGGTGCGGGCTGCTGCGCCGTTGCGGGTGAAGATGGAGGTGCCGTTTCCATATGGGTGTTCGGTGGCCAGTGCCAGACCTTCTTCAAAGGTCTTGACCCGCACCAGTTGCAACACCGGCCCGAAGATTTCTTCCTGATAGGAGCGCATATGCGGTTTGACATTGTCAAACAGGCTGCCGCCTAGGAAAAAGCCGTTTTCATAACCGGGCAGGGTAAAGTTGCGGCCATCCACAACCAGGTCGGCGCCTTCCTCCACGCCCATCTGGATATAATTCATGACCTTTTCCCGATGTTCCCGGGTCACCAGCGGGCCCATCTCCAGCCCTCTTTCATGGCTGGGGCCGATTTTGAGCGCCTTGACGCGGGGTTTCAGGAGTTCCACCAGCTTGTCGGCCACTTCGTCGCCCACACAGACCCCAACGGAAATCGCCATGCAACGTTCGCCGGCGGATCCATAGGCCGCCCCCATCAGGGCATTGGCTACATCCTCCAGATCCGCATCCGGCAGGATCAGCATGTGGTTCTTGGCCCCGCCCATGGCCTGACAGCGTTTGCCGTGGGCGGTGGCAGTTTTATAGACCTCTTTGGCAATGGGGGTGGAGCCCACGAAACTTACGGCCTTGACCCGTTCATCCGTGAGCAGCACATCCACAGCTTCCTTGTCGCCATTGATAACGTTAAATACGCCTTTGGGACCGCCGGCTTCCACAAACAATTCTGCCAGCCGCAGCGGACAACCCGGATCCTTTTCGGAGGGTTTAATGACCACGGTGTTGCCGCAGGCGATGGCCATGCATGCCATCCACAGCGGGATCATGGCCGGGAAGTTGAACGGGGTGATGCCCACGCAGACGCCCAGAGGTTTACGCATGGAATAAAGATCAATTCCCCCGGACACGCCGTCGGAAAATTCTCCTTTCTGCAATTGCGGAATGCCGCTGGCAAATTCCGCAACCTCGATACCGCGTAGCACGGAGCCCATGGCGTCTTCAAACACCTTGCCATGTTCGGAAGAGACCAGTTCGGCCAGCTCCGGCTGATGTTCATACAGCAACTGGGTGTAGCGGGCCATAATGCGGGAGCGTTGTAACACGGAGGTAGCGGCCCAGGCCGGGAATGCCGCTTCGGCAGCTGCCAGCGCCTTGTCCACATCGTCCTGGTTGGCAAAGGGGACCTGAGCACTCACTTTGCCCAGGGTCGGGTTGTACACGTCACCAAACCGGTTGCTGCTGCCGGTGAAATGCTCACCATTGATAAAATGGGTATAGGTTTTGGTCATGGTTCCTTCTCCGGATCATCAGGGCCGCATGGGCCCCGTCTCAAGCTGACATTTTGGGCCGACTGGCCGTGGTTGACGGGCCATTGCCCGATCAAGCCAATCGTCGAAATTTTGTGCCTCGCCCCTGTTTTGACCCAACAGGTGTATTTTTATTGCAGTTTAATAGAGACAAAAATGCAAGGCTATGACAAAATACTCACACTTAATCTGCAAAAATGCACAATATGAACCGGGCTGAAATGAGCCGGGCCAAAATGTTCTTCTCAGGATCGGGAGCCTTGAAGACAGGACAGTTTTTGAAAAATGTATGACTGGAATGATCTGAAATATTTTCTGGAATTGTCACGCCGCGGCAAACTGGTGACAGCGGCGCAGCGGCTGCATGTGGATCATACCACGGTAAGCCGGCGCATTGCGGCGCTGGAAAAGGCGCTTGATGCCCGTTTGTTTGACAAATCCCCGCGGGGGTATCAACTGACCGATGCCGGGCTACGGCTGTTGCCATTGGCCGAGCAGATGGAGGCGCAGTCCAACACGTTGTATCAGGAAATTTCCGGCAAGGACGCCAGCACCTCGGGCACGGTGCGCCTCGCCGCGCCGGAAGCGGTCGGCACCCAGATTGTGGCCCGGCATCTGCGGGAATTCCGGGCCCAATATCCCCATATTGAACTGGAACTGATCGCGGAAACCCGGCGCATGAGCCTGTCAAAACGCGAAGCGGATATCGCCATTTCCCTGGCCCGGCCGGATTCCGGGCGGTTGGTGGCCTGGAAGCTCAGTGATTACCGGCTGCGGCTTTATGGCACCCGGGCCTATCTGGATACGCACCCGCCGATCCGCCGTCGCGAGGACCTCACCGGCCATGATTTTATCGGCTATATTGATGATCTGATCCAGATGCCAGAACTGCGTTTTATTGACGATGTAATCCGCGATCCCCACTTGGTGTTTCGCAGCACCAATGTCATGGCCCAGTATAACGCAGTTCTCGATGGGGTAGGGCTGGCGATGGTGCATTGTTTTATGGCCAGCGCGGAACGGCAACTGGTGCCGGTACTGCCGGATGAAATTTACATTGATCGCCAATATTGGCTGGTGGTGCATGAGGACCTGAGGAAGGTTGCCCGCATTGACGCGGTGTGCCGGTTTCTTACCACCCTGTTCCGTAATCAGCGCTCCCTGATGATGGGGCTGGGCTGAATTTCCCCTCCCGTCTTTGCCCTGGATGGCTTCGATGCTGGTGCGCCACGCACTCACGGTGAAAGGACGTGAAAGGAAAAAATGTCATTGTGCTCCCTCTGGAAGGGCGGAACGATCCGTCATTCACAGCGCCATCAGGGATTCTGTAGCCTTCAACAACCAAGCTTTTTCTTCGCCGTCCAGATGCGGGGCGATCAATTCGCGCACCTTGGCATGATAAATGTTGAGCCAGGTGATCTCCGCCCCACTCATCATATATTCATTGATCAGGCGCGTGTCGATGGGCACATAGGTGAGGGTTTCGAAGGTCAGCATCGGTCGTTCTTCTTCGTCGATGCGGCTTTCTGTCACGACCACCAGGTTTTCGATGCGGATGCCATATTCCCCGGGCTTGTAATATCCCGGTTCATTGGACAGGATCATGCCTTCTTCGAGAGGGGTGGAAAAACTCAGTCGGGAGATTCCCTGAGGTCCTTCATGCACACCGAGATAGCTGCCGACCCCGTGACCGGTGCCGTGATCATAATCCAGTCCCGCATCCCATAACGGTTTGCGCGCCAGACTGTCCAGATGGGCGCCGCTGCGGCCTTTGGGAAAGCGGGCCTGGGCCAGCGCGATATGGCCTTTGAGCACCCGGGTAAAGCGGTCTTTCTGTTCTTCCGTCGGGCTGCCGATTACGATGGTGCGGGTAATATCCGTGGTGCCATCCAGATATTGACCGCCGCTATCCACCAGATACAGCATATCTGGCTGCAAGGGGCGGTTACTTTCCGGCGTGGCCCGATAGTGTACAATGGCGCCGTTGGGCCCGGCCCCGGAAATGGTATCGAAACTGGTGTCCTGGAACAGGGGCTGTTCCTGGCGCAGGCGCAGCAGCTTGTTCGCCGCTGTGAGTTCATCGACGGTGCCCTTGGGGCCTTCCCTGTCCAGCCAGTAGAGAAACTTGCACATGGCAATGGCGTCGCGCAGATGGGCGCTGCGCGCGCCTTTGAGTTCCACGCTGTTTTTGCGCGCCTTGGGCAGAATGCAGGGATCATCCCCGGTGATAATCTCGGCGCCGGCATCGTCCAGCCGGTCAAACACCGCCGCATGGGTTTTTCGGGGGTCCACAAGAACCTTTTTGCCCGAGAGCCGGACCAGTTCAGAGACAAAGCTGTCCCGGGACAGAAGTTCCACCCCGTCCCCCAGATGCGTCTGCAATTCCGGCGTTACCTTGGCCGGATCCAGAAACAGCTTGGCACGGCCGTCCTGATACAATAGGGCAAAGCTGAGCACCACTGGCGTGTGTGCTACGTCCTGGCCCCGGATGTTGAACAGCCAGGCGATGCTGTCCAGCAGGGTCAGCACCGCGACCTCGGCTCCCTTGGCCCGCAGGTCGGCGCCGAGTCTCTGGCGTTTGTTGGCGCTGTCTTCGCCGGCATAGGCGAGGGGATGCGGTACGGCCGGGGCGGCGGACGGGGCCGGGCGGTCCTGCCACAGCGCATCAATGGGGTTTCCCGCCACGGGCACCAGCTCTGCGCCTTTTTCCGCCAGCGCCCGGGACATTCTGGCCCGCCAGTCCCGGGTATGCAGCCAGGGATCATAGCCGATCCGCTCCCCCGTCTTGACACGGGCCGCGAACCAGTCTTCCATCGGGTCTTCATGCAGTTTCAGCGGCGTGAAAAAATGGCTGTCCACCTGCTGGCGCACCTGCAGGGTGTATCGTCCATCCACAAAAATTGCGCCTTCGCTAAGTGTGATAGCCGCTTCGCCCGCCGATCCGGTAAAGCCGGTCAGCCAGGCCAGCCGCTCCGCATAGGCCGGGGTATATTCGCTTTGATGTTCGTCGGTGTGCGGGATCACAAACCCCGCGAGTCCCTGTTCCCGCAAAACTTGTCTGAGGGCGAGCAGCCGTGCTTTAACCATGATCCCCGTTCCGATGCCGATGATATGTCGGTTTAAAAGTTGTCATATTTATTTAACATGCTAGCGGCTCCCCCTGTCAATGTCGAGAGGCGGTGAGGGAAAAGATTAGGACCCGCTGTGCCCCAAAATGCCAATTCTCTTGGCAGAAAGAAATTCTAAGCTCCTGAAAAGATTGGTGCGCCCGGCGGGATTCGAACCCACGGCCCCCAGATTAGGAATCTGGTGCTCTATCCTGCTGAGCTACGGGCGCCCGATGGTCTGATGGTCTCTGTGGGCCGCCGGGGAACCGTGTCCCGCCAACGGCTCCCTAGAGATGCCCGAGCTTGACCGGCAAGTCAAGCCTGATGATCTGCCCCAGGGCGCGATATAACGCGCCCCGCCCGCTGTTCATGTTTTTTTGATCAGGATGTTTTTGATCCCGGGCCGCCAAATCCCCTATAATCCCGCATGAAGGGTCATGGGCAGGGAAGGGTCCCGCCCGGATCAGGCCCAAAACGGGGAGAGCGTATGGACCGTTTCGAGCAGACCGCCGCCACCGCTGCCTTCTGGGACAATATGTCGTTCTGGGACAAAGTATTGGAAACCGCGTCCAGCCTGCATTGGGTGGTGGCCATCTTTATCGGGTTTTTGGTGATTTTCCATGTGATTCTGGTGGGGCTGTTGCCGCTTAATACACGCCAGTGGAAACTGGTGGAATATGTCTGGGTGTCGCTGGCCTTCATTTCCTCGTTGGGTTTTGTGGACGAGGCCCGGCGATATCGGGCGGAACTGCATCTGAATGAGGTGCGCGGGCAACTGGAGACCAGCCGTCGTGACGTCACTGACTGGTTTGACAGTTACCAGATCTATGCCTGTGAAGAGGCGGGCGGGGATCTGGACCGGGAAGTGCTTGAGGCGGCCTGCGGCTGGTTCACCGATCGCCAGAAGGACCTCACCCTGTTGCAGATGGAAAACCGTAT
This sequence comes from Luteithermobacter gelatinilyticus, assembly GCF_005849285.1. NCBI lineage: Bacteria > Pseudomonadati > Pseudomonadota > Alphaproteobacteria > Emcibacterales > Emcibacteraceae > Luteithermobacter > Luteithermobacter gelatinilyticus. The sequence goes on from NZ_CP040517.1 coordinate 423,696, forward strand.
CGCGCCGGATCTGCGTCCGACCCTGCTGGCGGGGGCCGATCGGCTGACCCCGTTGCTCAGTCCGGAGAATGTGGCCATCATCACTGACCGTCTTGCCACCTATCAGGCCCATCGACAGCGGTATCTGGAACTGGTCGAGGCCAGCCGGCGGGGCACCTTGCAGAAAATCCTGATTATGCTGGCGCCCATTCTGTTCTCCGCGGCCCTGGCACTGAAAATGACCAAGGTGACCGGGGAATACCGGCGGATGCGATGAACAAGACAAGATGGCGTTTTCCGGTGGTGTTGAACTGTCGCCGCTCCGGTCTGTGGGCGGGGGTGTTGGGGGTGCTGCTGCTATGGGCCGCTCCAGCTTGGCCGGCGCCCCCTGATTTTCTGGAGGCGCTGGAAAAGGCGGAGCGTCGGCGGGTGAGCCATGTCATTGACGGTGACACACTGGTTTTGCAAGACGGACGGGAAGTGCGTCTGGTGGGGCTTCAGGCCCCGAAACTGCCGTTGGGACGCAAGGGGTTCCGGGAATGGCCCTTCGCTCGGGAAGCCAGGGAAACCCTGGAGATGTTGACCCGCGGAGCGTTTGTCACGCTGTATTACGGCGGGCGAAAGGTGGACCGTTACGGTCGGATCTTGGCGCACCTTGTGCGGGATGACGGTCTGTGGGTGCAGGGGGACATGCTCAGTCGCGGCATGGCCCGGGTCTACAGCTTCCCGGATAATCGTGCTCTGGTAGCGGAGATGCTGACCCGCGAACGTGCCGCGCGGGCGGCGCGCCGGGGGATCTGGCGGCTGACCTATTATGCCGTCAAGGACCATCTGGAAGCGGGACGGTTTCTCAACAGTTTTCAGATTGTTGAAGGCCGGGTGCGCGAGGTCGCTCGTCGGCGCAGCATCACTTATCTGAATTTTGGCGCGGACTGGCGGCAAGATTTCACGGTGGTGATCCGCGGCCGGGCCCGACGGCTTTTTGAAAAGACGGGCCTTGACCTGGACAATCTGAAAAATAAAAAAATCCGTATTCGCGGCTGGTTAAAATATTATAATGGCCCGATGATCGAGGCGACCCACCCGGAACAGATCGAAATTCTGTCCCGGTGAGGGGGCGGAAACTACAGACACAGGGGAATGTCATGTCACACGTATCCTTTTCTTTCCTGGCACAACCTCTCAGATCGGGGAAAAGGCTTCTGTTTGCCGGGGTGCTGGCGCTGGCCCTGCCGGCCTGTACCACCCTTAATCCGGCTACGGGCAAGTCCGAATTCACGCCCTTTATGAGCCCGGCCCAGGAAAAAAAGATCGGTGCGGAAAACCATCCGGCGGTGCTGGCGGAACATGGCGGCGTATATGATGATCCTGAGCTTGGCGGTTATGTGGCGAGTGTGGGCGGACGGTTAGTGGCGGCATCGGAAATGCCGGACGAACCGTTTACCTTTACCGTGCTGAACTCGCCGCTGGTGAACGCCTTTGCCTTGCCGGGCGGCTATATCTATGTGACCCGCGGCATTTTGGCGCTGTTTAATGACGAAGCGGAAATGGCGTCAGTGCTGGGCCATGAAATCGGCCATGTTACTGCCCGCCACACCGCCAAACGCTACAATCAGCAGATGTTTGCCGGCCTGCTCGGCGCCGGCATCGGCATTTTTGCCAAAAATGAGCAGGTGGGGCAATTGTTCAATTATGGCTCGCAGCTCTATTTGCTGAGTTATTCCCGGGACCAGGAATATCAGTCCGACGAATTGGGCGTGCGTTATACCAGCCGGGCCGGCATGAACCCGTATGGCGCGCCGGATATGCTGCGGGCGTTACAGGCGGAAACCGAATTGCAGGATCTGATTTCCAACCGCACGGGAGAAAGCCGGCCGCCGGAATTTTTCTCCACCCACCCTAATACCCAGGAGCGGGCCCAGCGGGCGCGGGCCGCCGCCCGGGCGACGGGCCTGGCTCCGCAATCCCGGCCTCGCCATCGGGACCGGTATTTGGCGGCTATTGACGGCATGATCTATGGTGATGACCCCAAACAGGGACTGATCCGGGGTCGGACCTTCTGGCATGGGGAACTGCGGTTCACGTTCGAGGCGCCGGAACATTACCGTCTGATCAACAGCTCCGAAGCAGTGCTGATTCAGGGCACCGGTCCGGCCCAGGGCAGTGTGGCCCTGTTTGCCGGCGGGCCGCTGAAAAACCGCTCTCTCAGCAGCTATCTGGCCGCGCTGTGGAAGGATCTGGGTGCTGATCAGCCACTGCAGGGATTGCAGGAAACCCGAGTGGGCGGGATGCCGGCGCTTACCGGCTGGGCCCGGGGCAGCATGCAAAATACGCCGGTCATTGTGCGCCTGATGGCCATTCGCTATTCCACCGAACAGGCCTATCATTTCCTGATGATCATTCCGGAAAACCTGTATGAGGCGCAGGAACAGGGACTACGGCGCATGACCTACAGTTTCCGCAAACTCAGTGCTACGGAGGCCGGAAAATACAAACCCCGGCGCATCAAGATCGTCACCGTACAGCAAGGCGACACGGCGCACAGCCTGTCCCGGCGCATGGCGTTTGAGGACTATCGGCTGGAACGATTCCTGGTGCTCAACGGGTTGGACAGGACTACGAAACTCAGGGCGGGTCAGAAGGTCAAACTGATTGTGGAGGAGTAACGTTTTTCCGGATTTCTGATCTTGTGTGAGTCCGATTGCTTCTTCCCGGCTTTTCTTGGCTTCCTTGCGGCGTGAAGTGTCCTGATTTCGGGAGAACTTCATGCCGGCAGGGAAAAAATCGTGAAAAATTGCACTTCATTATTTTCAAACAGGTCATTTTAGCGTATAGCTCCTGTTAAGAATGATTATGAAAACTATTTGTAAGCCGTTATGAAAAAATACCTGAGCGAACTTTCCATAGGGGATATGGCAAAAATCAGCGGCTTTGATGCCGATCGTTGCAGCGACCGGGATTTTGCCCGTGACCTGGAAGACCGTCTTCTGGAAATCGGTTTTGAGGAAGGTCTGAAGGTGGAAGTGTTGCATGAGGGTCCTGTCGGCCGGGATCCCATGGCCGTGCGGGTTGGGAACATGACTGTGGGTCTTAGGCGTATCGAAGCCGATGCCGTGTGTATTCACGAAGAGGACCAGCAGGAAAGTCACGGGAATGAAGCCGCCGCGGCGGAATGAGAGTTTTTGATGAGTGATCTGCATATCGCGTTGGTGGGGACCCCCAATTGTGGGAAAAGTTCGCTGTTCAACATGCTGACTGGCAGTCGCCAGAAAGTGGCCAATTACCCTGGTGTGACGGTGGAACGCCGCAGCGGACACTATCAGACCAGCACCGGTCGGCAGGTGCATCTGGTCGATTTGCCAGGGATATACAGCCTCAAGGATCGCACCCTTGATGAACGGATCACCCGTCAGGTCGTCACTGGGGCACATCCCCATGAACCACGCCCGGACATTCTGTTGTGTGTGGCGGATTCAACCAATCTGCGGGTTCATCTCAGGCTTGTCCTGGAACTCAGGGCGCTGGGGCTGCCGCTTATTCTGGCGCTTAATATGGCGGATCTTGCGGAACGGGACGGGATTCGTATCGACCTGGACAGGCTTTCCCGGGAGCTGGGCGTGCCGGTCATTTCCACCGTAGCCGTTCGCCAATCCGGTATGACCGGTCTGAAGAAATTGCTGGATCGGGATCTTCACGACCTGACACGAAAGCAGGCACCTGCGGGAGAAGGTATCCGCAAGGAACAGCATCTATCCACCCGCGACCTTCAAAAAATGGCCCGCAAACTGGCCAACAGGATTCTGATCGCCGAAGGGCATCAGCACCGAATCACCCGGCAGCTTGACCAGGTTATTCTGCATCCCGTGGTCGGCCCGTTTGTACTGTTTGGTTTGTTGTTTGTCATGTTCCAGGCTGTTTTCAGTTGGGCCGAGGCGCCGATGGCGTGGATTGACGGTTCCATCGTCTGGTTGCAGGACCGCCTGGTGGCATTCCTCCCGGAAAGCTGGTTTCTCAGCCTGCTTAATGACGGTATTCTCGCCGGAGTGGGCAGCGTCATTGTGTTTCTGCCGCAGATTCTGATTCTGTTTACCTTCATTTTGATTATGGAGGCAACGGGGTATATGGCCCGGGCCGCTTTTCTCATGGACCGCCTAATGGCCAAGGTCGGCCTTAACGGGCGCGCTTTCATCCCGCTGATCAGCAGTTTTGCCTGCGCCATCCCGGGGGTCATGGCGACCCGCACCATTGAAAACGCCCGGGACCGGATGACCACCATCATGATTGCCCCGTTGATGACCTGTTCCGCCCGGTTGCCGGTCTATACCCTGATCATTGCCGCTTTCATTCCCAATAAAACGGTCTGGGGGGGTATGGGCTTGCAAGGGCTTGTAATGTTCGGGCTTTATCTTTCCGGGGTGGTGAGCGCGCTAATTGTTGCCGCCGTTATGAAAATGACTCTCACCAAAGGCGTGGCTCAGCCATTTCTGATGGAATTGCCGAAATATCAGTTGCCCAGGCTGAAAAATTTGTTGATCGACCTGATGGAACGGGCCCGGATTTTTCTGCGCCGGGCCGGCACTATTATTTTGAGCACCACCATTATTCTCTGGGGTCTGGCAAGCTATCCCAAAGCTCCCAAAGACGCTACTGATCCGGAAATCTATTACAGTTTTGCCGGCATGCTGGGCAAAATATTGCAGCATATTTTTGCCCCGTTGGGATTTAACTGGGAAATCACCGTTGCGCTGATCCCGGGCATGGCCGCGCGGGAAGTGGCGGTGGCGGCGCTGGGCACCGTTTATTCCCTCAGCGGGGATGAAGACAAGGTGGCCGATAGTTTGGTGAATGTGTTGCAGGGTAGCTGGCCGTTGCCTACGGCGCTGGCGTTTCTGGCCTGGTATGTTTTTGCGCCGCAATGCTTGTCTACCATCGCTGTGGTGCGTCGGGAAACCAACAGCTGGCGCTGGACTGGTTTTATGGTCGCTTATCTGTTTGCTCTGGCTTACCTTGCCGCCTGGGCCGTCAACAGCATTGCCCGTGCGGTTATAGGCTGATGGCCCGGAAGCTGTGGTGAAGCCCCAGCGCCACCAGAAAAGTGCCGCCGCCCAGGACCAGGAAAATTTCGGGGATGGAAAGGCCCCAATGCAGCAGGGTCATGACCAACAGGGCGGACAGCACCATCAGAAATGCATTCATAATGTTGTTTGCAGCCACCATGCGGGCGCGCCGGGCCGGATCGCTTCTTTCCTGCAATAAGGCATAAAGCGGCACGATATAAAGGCCGCCGAAAATGGCGATCAGGCTGCAATCCAGCAAGATGCGCCAGTTCCGGCCTTCCCGCACAAATGTTTCAAGTGATTGGGGAATGGCGCCTGCGGCGGCGGGGCCTGGGGGGCTGGCCAGATACAAATCGGCGCAGAAGACCGCCATGCCCATAGCGGCGGCGGCCACATAACGGGGGGAAATATTCCCTTTCAGCAGCTTGTTGCATAACAGCGATCCCAGCGCAATGCCGATGGAAAAGGCGCACAGCAGCAGGGTGACCGCCTGTTCGTCACCATTCAAGATGTTTTTGGTATAGGCCGGAAACTGGGACAGGAATGTCGCGCCCAGAAACCAGAACCAGGAAATGCCCAGAATTGACAGAAAAACCGGTCGATTATAGCTGGCGCTGCGGACAATCGCATAACTTTCTGAAAAGATATTCGGATTGATCCGCAAGTGCGGTGCTGCTGCCCGGGCCCGGGGCATGGCCAGGCTGCTAAGGAAGCCGCCGGCGGCCACCGCAATACTCATTACGGAGACAAGGGGTCGGCCGCTTTCCCCAAGAATTAAAAGCCCCCCGGCGATGGTTCCCAGAAGAATGGCCAGAAAAGTACTGCCTTCCACCAGGCCGTTCCCGGCAATCAGTTCATCCTCTGCCAGATGATCGGGCAGGATGCCGTATTTCAAGGGACCGAAAAAGGCGGACTGGCTGCCCATCAGAAAAAGAGTGGCCATCAGCAGATAAAAACTTTCCAGCCAGAAGCCCAGCCCCGCCAGGATCATCAGCAGGATTTCCACAAACTTGATACGCCGGATCAGTCCGGTTTTTTCATATTTGTCGGCCAGTTGCCCAGCAAAGGCGGAAAACAGGAAAAATGGCAGGATGAACACGCCCGCCGCCGCTGTGACCACCAGGCGCACATCACTGCCCACCTTGTCCGCCAAATCATAGGTGAGCAGAATGACAAGGGCGTTCTTGAAGACATTATCGTTAAACGCCCCCATGAACTGGGTCAGAAACAGGGGAAGAAAACGGCGGCGTTTGAGCAAATAAAACTGATCTTCCGACATGCCGTTCCCTTTTTCCCTGTTTTTACCGTATTTCGGTCTGATGTTTTCTTTAAGGATGAAGTGTTATGAGAGGGAGGCGAAGCAGTCTGGCCCGCGTTCCCGGCTATATATGGCTTTGCATTATATGCATGATCCAGCCGGTAGCGTAAAATAAATAAAAAGAATCACCCTGCCGGGATATGCCGGCAGACCTCTGAATAGCCGAGAATGGCTTATGTCGGGACGGTTTTGCGCCGAGAAAGGCATTGTCGTTTTTTTTCTTTACCTGATACGGCGTTAGGGCTATAAGCAGGCAAATAATTTTATATATTAAATAATTTCCATTCAAACAGTCGTTTGAATTTGGCGTAGGGATCATATATAAAGGCTCAGTTTCGATTGACAGCTCTGATGATCGCAGGTTACCTTCCAGTAACTTTTGCCTGTTTTTGCATTGCAAAAGATTTTTCGGATCACACATTGCGCAGATCAGAAGATCATAGTAGTTTCATTTTTGGAATGATTGAGGGAGAGCAAATTCGATGAAGATCCTTGTCCCCGTAAAAAGGGTAATTGATTACAATGTGAAGGTTCGCGTAAAGGCGGACGAAAGCGGCGTCGAACTGGCGAATGTGAAAATGTCCATGAACCCGTTTGACGAGATCGCGGTGGAAGAAGCCATTCGTCTGAAAGAAGCGGGCAAAGCGGAAGAGATTGTGGCCGTATCCATCGGCCCCGCTCAGGCCCAGGAAACGCTGCGCACAGCGCTTGCCATGGGGGCGGATCGAGCTATTCTGGTTAAAACCGATGAGGTGGTGGAGCCGCTGGCCGTGGCAAAAATCCTTAAAGGCGTTGTGGCCGAAGAAAACCCGGATCTGGTCATTATGGGCAAACAGGCCATTGACGATGACTGTAACCAGACCGGCCAGATGCTGGCGGCGCTGCTGGGCTGGCCGCAGGGCACCTTCGCCTCCAAGGTGGATCTGGGCGAAGGCACCGTAGACGTGACCCGGGAAATTGACGGCGGTCTTGAAACCGTCAAACTCAACATGCCGGCCGTGATTACCACCGATCTGCGCCTCAATGAACCCCGTTATGCCTCCCTGCCCAATATCATGAAGGCGAAACGCAAACCTCTTGATGAAAAAAGCCCCGCGGATTACGGGGTGGAGACCGCCCCGCGTCTGGTCACGCTGAAGGTTGCGGAGCCGCCCAAGCGTCAGGCCGGAATCAAGGTGGAAAGCGTCGAGGAACTGGTCGACAAACTGCGTAATGAAGCGGGAGTACTCTGAACATGACAGCCTTAGTAATAGCCGATCACGATAACACCGTACTTAAGGACAGCACGCTGAATACAATCACCGCCGCTGCCAAACTGGGCGGTGATGTTCATGTCCTTGTCGCCGGATCCAACTGTGCTGCCGTGGCCGAGGCTGCTGCCAAGGTTGAGGGCGTGACCAAGGTGCTGGTGGCGGATGCTCCCGATTATGAACATCCGCTGGCCGAGGTTTTGGCGCCGCTGGTGGTCAGGTTGGCGGACGGTTATGACGCCATTCTGGCGGCGGCCACCACCACCGGCAAGAACTTCATGCCGCGGGTGGCTGCGCTGCTGGATGTGGCTCAGATTTCTGACATTATCGCGGTGGAAAGCCCGGACACGTTCCAGCGGCCCATCTATGCCGGTAACGCCATTGCCACGGTGCAGAGCAAGGACGCCAAGAAGGTGATCACCGTTCGGACCACCGCCTTTCCGGCAGCTCCCGCCGAAGGCGGTTCCGCCTCCATTGAAAATGTGGAACCGGCTGAGAATCCGGGACTGTCCAGCTTTGTCGGGCAGGAACTGAGCAAATCCGAGCGGCCCGAACTGACCAGCGCCAAAATCATTATTTCCGGTGGGCGCGGCATGGGCAGCGGGGAGAACTTCGCCCTGATTGAAGCCGTGGCAGACAAGTTGGGTGCGGCCATTGGCGCGTCACGTGCGGCTGTGGATGCGGGGTTTGTACCCAATGATTACCAGGTGGGCCAGACCGGCAAGATTGTGGCGCCGGAACTGTATATCGCCGTGGGAATTTCCGGGGCCATTCAGCATTTGGCTGGCATGAAAGACTCGAAAGTGATTGTGGCCATCAACAAGGATGAGGAAGCGCCGATTTTCCAGGTAGCTGATTATGGCTTGGTCGCAGATCTGTTCCAGGCTCTGCCGGAACTGGAAAAAGCCCTTTCTTAGAGCTTTTTTTAAGGCTCCCCTCTTTACAGGGGGGGAGGGGAGTCTTAAACATAAAATATTAGCTATAGCTATTGCCTTCTTAAAATAAGGGATAGCCAGTAACAGTAACTAACCGCCACAAAATAAGTGAGAAACCGGAAATGGTTCAAAAAGTAGGTATCATCGGCGCAGGACAGATGGGGAATGGCATCGCGCATGTTTTTGCGCTGGCCGGATATGATGTGGTGATGAGCGACATCAGTCAGGAAAATCTGGACCAGGCAATGGAAACGATCCGGACCAATATCGCCCGTCAGACCGCCAAGGGGCGCGTCTCAGAAGAAGACGCCGCGGCGGCGCTTGCCCGGATCAAGCCGGTGATCGGACTTGACGGATTTTCGGAAGTGGATCTGGCTATTGAGGCGGCGACGGAAAATGAGGAAATCAAGAAAAAGATTTTTCAGGACCTGTGCCCCAAGCTGAAACCCGAAGCGCTTCTTGCCACCAATACCTCCTCCATCTCCATTACCCGGCTGGCGTCAACTACGGATCGGCCGGAAAAATTCATTGGCCTGCATTTTATGAATCCGGTGCCGGTGATGAAGCTGGTGGAGCTGATCCGGGGCATCGCCACCAGTGATGAAACCTATAAAACCGCCAAGGAAGTGGTCAAGAGCCTGGGCAAAACCACGGCCAGTTCTGAGGACTTCCCGGCCTTTATCGTTAACCGCATTCTGCTGCCCATGATTAACGAGGCGATTTATACGCTGTATGAAGGGGTGGGATCAGTGGAAGCCATTGACAAGGCCATGCGGCTTGGCGCCAATCATCCCATGGGGCCGCTGCAACTGGCGGACTTTATCGGGTTGGATACCTGCCTGTCCATTATGCAGGTGCTGTATGAAGGGCTTGCCGATAGCAAATACCGGCCCTGTCCGTTGTTGGTGAAATATGTGGAGGCCGGTTGGGTCGGCCAGAAAGTTGGGCGCGGCTTTTATGACTATCGTGGGGAAAAACCCGTTCCCACGCGATAGTTCTTTTGCGCGATAGTTTTCTTTATTAAATGAAAATCAAATTATCCTGCCGGCAGACATGGCCCCTGCGCCAGCAGAAGAGTTCCCTCCTGTTGCGTATCATTCCCCGGATAAGGTCTAGGCGCGGGCATTGACGCGCATCAATGCGGAACCGGCTCCTGCGGGGTAAGTTCGGCTGAAGGCGCCGTCATGTCATGCTGGCGCTGTTTCCCAATTTGAATATGAGTCCATAGGAGATTGTCATGCGACGCGCTGCTTTTGGTTTTGTGATCGCCGCCTTTTCGTGCCTTTTGGCCCCGATGGCCGGTCAGGCCGAGCCGACCGAGATCACCGTAAGAGTGATCAGCAAGGACGCCAAGTTTATCGGCAGCAGTATGGGCGGCATGCGGGTGACACTTCGTGATGGGCACACCGGGGAGGTTCTCGCTACCGGAATCACCAGCGGCGGGACCGGCAATACCGGGCTTGTCATGCACAAGGAGGGCGGGCGTCGAGCGCGGCTGGCCGATGAGACCGCCGCAGGTTTTAAGACGGTTCTTGATCTTGAAGAACCGCGACTGATTGAGGTCGAAGCCTACGGCCCACTGGCCCAGCCGCAGGCGGCGCATCGGGTCAGTTCCAGCCAATGGGTGGTGCCGGGCCGGCATCTTTCTGCTGGGGATGGCTGGGTGCTGGAACTGCCTGGTTTTGTGGTTGATGTGCTGACCCCGCCGGCCGCGATCAAGCTTTCTGCCGCCACCCGCCAGCTTGAACTGCGGGCCAATGTGATCATGATGTGTGGCTGCCCCATAAAACCGGAAGGGCTGTGGGATGCCAACGGGTATGAAGTGAAGGCGATCGTGCGCCGCAATGGCGAACTGGTCCGCCGTCTTGATCTCTCTTATGCGGGCGAGACCAGCCAGTTTGCCGGCAGCCTGCCCATTGAGGCGCCAGGCACGTATGATGTTGTTGTTTATGCTTATGATCCGGCGAATGGCAATACCGGCCTGGACCGCACCACTTTCACCGTGACAAAATAAAACCGACGCCCCCGTCCTATGACGATCAGGGCGGGGGCAGAAGTTTGGATCAGGCGAGCCTCAGACCGTGCTGAACGATGAGGACGGCCAGGGCCATAAAGCAGACAATCTGGGTCAAAAAGAAAATAAAACGTACAAGCGCCACGCGGTTTGTTTGCGTAAAACAGATATGGGTGACGGATTGGGCAACACGGGCTACAAGAACAATGACGGACAGGATGTCTGCAAGTGGGGTGGAGATGCCGCTGACATAGAGGGCAAAAACGATCACGGCAAAGACCGGCAGATTTTCCACACAATTGGCATGAGCCCGCATGGACCGCAGATAGAAGTCCTGGCCTTCAACCTGGTCGGCCCGGAACTCCTTGATTTCTACCCGTCCCGTCAGAATCCGGCTCCAGCGGTAAATCCCGACACTGAGAAACAGCACGAGAACGGTCCAGACCGCAAAACCCAGCAGCATCCATAGGGGTAATGTCATTTCATCTCTCCTGTTCAGGCAGTTTGTCGTAAAATGTTATGAAAGAGGGGCTGTCTCGCTTGTTGCCCGAGGGGAGATCCCGCCGAACAGATAGGACAGCGGTCTGCTGCCCGTGGACGTTGCTCTGTCAGACGGTGGTCTCATCCCTGAGGGACATGTGGACGGCCCGCACGCCTACAGGGCATTTAAGGGGATTTTCAGGTAGGAGATGCCGTTGTCCTCTTGCGGCGGAAATTCACCGGCCCGGATATTGACCTGCACGGAAGGCAGGATCAAGGTTGGCATGTCAAGGGTGGCGTCCCGCGCCGTGCGCATGGCGACAAAGTCCTCTTCCGTAATGCCGTCATGGACATGGACATTGTGGCGGCGCTCCGCTTCGACCGTGCTTTCCCAGACATACTCGTCCCGCCCCGGAGCCTTGTAATCATGGCACATGAACAGCCGCGTTTCAGGCGGCAAAGAAAATATTTTCTGGATGGAATGGTACAGGGTCCGGGCATTGCCGCCCGGGAAATCGGCCCGTGCCGTGCCGTAATCCGGCATGAACAGCGTATCCCCGACAAAGGCGGCATCCCCAATCACATAAGTGAGGCAGGCCGGCGTATGGCCTGGCGTATGCATCACCCGCCCTTCGAGCGTGCCGATCCGGAAGGTTTCGCCATCCCGGAACAGGTGATCGAACTGGGAACCGTCTATGGCAAAGCCGGCCTCCAGATTAAAGACACCCTTGAAAATCTTTTGAACCTCACGAATATGTTCGCCAATGGCAATGCGCCCACCAAGTTTTTCTTTCAGATAAGGGGCGGCGCTCAGATGGTCGGCATGGGCATGGGTTTCCAGAATCCATTCCACTTCCAGGCCGTATTCCGAAATATGGGCAATGATGGCATCGGCGGAATGGGTATCGGTGCGCCCCGATTTAGGGTCATAATCGAGAACGGAGTCGATGATGGCGCATTTGCGGCTGTTGGGGTCTGTGACCACATAGGAAACCGTGTTGGTGGTTTCGTCAAAAAATGAGTTTACAGTCGGGCTCATCGGTTGCACCTCGGATGTGTTGGGTTTGTCCTGTGCAGAAAGGATCTGCTTCACAATTTACTTGACAATATATGCATAGTTATGAATATATGCAAGTATGAAGATTGAAAAGATTCAGAACTCGGCAGAAAAAGCCGCCGATCTGATGCGTTCCCTCTCCCATGAGAAACGCCTGATGCTTCTGTGTCAGCTGGTGGAGGGGGAAAAGAGCGTCGGTGCCCTTGCGACGGCTCTGGGCATTACCCAGGCCAATGCCTCGCAGCAGCTGGCGCTGTTGCGCAAGGATGGTCTGGTGCAGACCCGGCGCGAGGGGCAGACCATCTATTATTCCCTGGCCGGCCATGAGGCCCGGCGGGTGATCGAAGTTCTGTATGAACTTTACTGTGAACCGGTGTCACCTGAAAAACAGACAGCAGGTACAGGAGAAGATGATGAATAACGACATCAGGAACGAAACCGCCGCAGGATTGCAGGAGATTCAGCCCGACGAACTGAAACGGCGGATGGAGGCGCGGGACGTGCTGCTGATTGATGTGCGCGAACCTGGAGAATTTGAGGCCGAGCGTATTCCCGGTGCCGTGTTATACCCCCTGTCCGAATTTGACCCGCGCTGCCTGCCGGCCGAAGTCTTTCCTTCGGTGGTGTTGATGTGCGGGTCAGGGAAACGTTCAGCGACGGCGGCCTGCAGGGTTCTGGACAGTGGCGTTGGGCGGACAACACATCTGGCGGGCGGTATCATGGCCTGGAAAAAGGCGAACCTGCCGACCATCAGCTTTGATCCGGCGACCGGTGGTTGGCGTCGGGGTCCGGCTGCTTGATCCCGTGTCTAATTTCGTGCCAGATCCTGTGTCTGATCCCGTGCCAGATTCCATAACCGACAACAATCCGGACGTGAAACAGGCTCGTCCCCGCCCTGTGTGGGAAAAACTTATCCCGGCCAGCCAGTGGCTGAAGGGATATGGGCGCAAGGACGTGGCGGCTGATCTGCTGGCGGCTGTGATTGTCACTATTATGCTAATCCCCCAGAGCCTGGCCTATGCCCTGCTGGCGGGATTACCGCCGGAAGTCGGCCTTTATGCCAGTATGAGTCCGCTGTTGCTTTATGCCTTGTTCGGGTCAAGCCGCACTCTGGCGGTGGGGCCTGTGGCGGTAGTCTCCCTCATGACGGCGTCCGCCGTGGGGAATGTGGCGGTCCCCGGCACCACCGAATATGTCGGGGCGGCGCTGGTTCTGGCTTTTCTCTCTGGTCTGTTTCTGGTGCTGATGGGAATCCTGCGATTGGGGTTCCTTGCTAATCTGCTCAGTCATCCTGTCATTTCCGGATTCATTACCGCCTCGGGCATTTTGATTGCCGCCAGCCAGATCAAACATGTGTTGGGTGTGGATGCAGGTGGTGCGACGCTGGGGGAGATTGCCCTTTCCCTGATGACCCGCTTCGGCCAGATCAATATGCCGACAGCGGCGATTGGGGGGAGCGCTATTCTGTTTTTGTTTTGGGTCCGCAATAACCTGAAACCCTTCCTCCTGCGCATGGGAATAAGCGACTATGCCGCCGCCATGATTGCCCGGGCCGGCCCGGTGGCAGCGGTCCTCGCTTCGATCCTTCTAGTGCCGGCCCTGGGGCTTGCGGACAGAGGAGTAAGCATTGTCGGCGCCATCCCCGGGGGATTGCCGTCCTTGACATTGCCCCCTTTCGAAATGGCCCTGTGGCAGGAATTGCTGCCGGCGGCGGTTCTGATCAGTATTATCGGTTTTGTGGAATCTGTTTCCGTCGCCCATACCCTGGCGGCCAAACGCCGTCAACGGATTGACCCCAATCAGGAGCTGATCGGGCTTGGCGCCGCCAATCTGGCCGCCGGGGTCAGCGGGGGATATCCGGTCACCGGCGGTTTTGCCCGTTCGGTAATCAATTTCGATGCCGGGGCGGTGACCCCCATGGCGGGAGTTTTTACAGCAGCAGGTATTGCCCTGACGGCGTTGTTTTTGACATCTTTCTTTTATTATTTGCCCAAGGCGGTGCTGGCGGCCACCATCATTGTTGCCGTTTTGGCGCTGGTGGACCTGAAGACCATCAGGCGGACCTGGATTTATTCCAAAATTGATTTTTCCGCCATGCTGGCCACGATTCTTGTGACCCTGCTGGCGGGAGTGGAGCCCGGCATTCTTGCGGGGGTCGTCCTGTCACTGGCGCTGCATATTTGGCGCACAGGCCGCCCTCATCTGGCGGTGGTCGGCCGCATTCCCGGTACCGAACATTTCCGCAATGTGTTGCGGCACAAGGTGCGCACCAACCCGCAGATCCTAATGATCCGGATTGATGAAAGCCTGTATTTTGCCAATGCTGCCTTTCTGGAGGATACCCTGCTGAACGCGGTGGCCGAACAGCCGCGCCTGAAACATATTGTCCTGCTTTGCGGGGCCGTGAATGTGATTGACGCCAGTGCGCTCGAAACACTGGAGCGTTGTGTGGAAAGTCTGCACGACAGCGGGGTTCATCTTCATCTGGCAGAAGTCAAGGGGCCGGTCATGGACCGACTTGAGCGAACGAGTTTCCTGTCGGCGCTGGCGCCCGGGCGCGTTTTCTTGAGCGCCCATGAAGCCATGAGCCGGCTGGAACAGGAACTGGAGGCGCCGCAGCATTACGGCGCCGGAATTTAGATCTGATAGAATTTAGGGGCGCATCTTGTCGGATGATGGGTCAACCTATTTACAATTCGCTCTAGACATTATCCACTGGACACTTACGCAGATATAGATGGGGAACCCGTAACCCGGGGGTTAAGGCTGAGCGTGCAGCCTGATGGTGGCCACATATTTAAAATCGTCCCGCGACGAGGCCTTGCCAGTAACGGTTTTTATATAAAGGTCGATCTTGTCCTGGTCGATCCGCACCCGGGCCACGGGTTTAAGGTTGTCCAGGATCTGTTTTTTATACTGCCCCTTCATATATTTCTTGTATTTCTCATAATCCGGGTGGTTTTCTGGTTGCAGGCCGATGACATCGGTGATGGTAAAGCGATAATGCCCATAAAGGTAATACATCCCGTTAAACTGCTGATCGAGCTTTTCCGCCTGCTCAGCCGGCATGGAAATCCAGTGGGTTTTGGCAGGGCCCATATTGCTGATCTTGTGGCTCACGGGGCCCCGGCCATAGGCGTATATCCAGGGTAGGCGGATTTTGTCTCCTGCGGGAAGATAAATGGGCCAGGCCGCGCGGTCGAAATCATACCGCCCCACTTTGACCGAAAGATTATTATCAATATTCTTGTCTACCGCCGACAGGGACGAGCGGTTGTCCAGCCACGGCGCCACCTCGAAGGAGGCCGGGGCGTTTGCGCTCTCGGCAAGAATCCTGTTCTTGAAATCGCTCTTGTGTTTGCGCCATGTAAATTCGTTGGCCAGGGTTTTGTTTTCATCGGGATAGAACACGCGCACCAGTTCTTTCAGTTGATGGTCGGGCCGGCTTTCCCATATTTCCGGCGCCAAGTTGAGAATTGCTCGGGCGACTTTGCGGCCCGAGGTGGGCAGGGTGTCCGGGACAGCGGTTTTATCCGGCTTGGCGGGGGAGGCCGGAGAGGAAGGGGAAGAGGCACCGGAAGGGATTCCCTGAGGTTTTTCCTTGGTTTTGGTGAATTGTTCGCTGGCCGTCTTTTCGATCTCATCGGCCTTTTTCTTCAGTTTGTCAAAAAAACTCTGCGCCGCCGATGAGGAGGCCATGGGCAGGCAAAGCCCAGGCAGGATCATGCCGTAAATAATAAGAGACCGTTTCATGTTATTCTCCTTTAGAGTAATTCACTTTAATCCAGTCTGTTGGTACCTGATCCGGCGCCGCCTGGATGCAATATGGCGACCGGTTGCGGACTGAAGAAAAGGGTAAGGGATTCGGGGCTTTGGCACATCTAACGGAAACCGTCGTTATCCGCCGTTATCGCCACTTAACATGTTTTTTTTGACCGGCTTGCACTGGAACGCCACAATCGGTAAGCTTCCAAAAGGGGGATTGTTGCGCAGAATCTCTGTACAAAATTATTATACAAAAACTGTTGTGCAGGCTGGGAGAGGGGTGATGATATGGAAGAGGGTGAAAGGGAGCGTCAAAACAGCCGCGTAAGAAACAGGGGTATACGGGCCTCACGTGTGCTTCTGGAAAAAGCCCTTTCCCAAAGCGACCTTGAAAAGAAAACCCAGATCGCACTGGCCAACCGCATCGCCGACCTGGAGGGGCTTGAGGCCGCCCCCAAGGATTTGGTGAACAAGGTTTTTCGCGAGCGTCCCGTGGACCCCCAGACCCTGGAGCGCATAGCACGCGCTTTGGGTGTGGAGGCCCGCGATCTTTATCTTGAAAAAGACGTTCCGGTATTCTCACCCGCTTTCAGGCCCGCAGAAAGAAGAGAGCACCCCGCCCCGAAACAGCCTGCTGCACGACGTCAGAGAACAGGGTGGCCCTTCATCTTTGTCGCTGTGGCGCTGCTGTTGGGAACGGCTGTTGTCTGGGGTCTCTCAGGCAACCGGGACGTGGCGTGCCGGATCAACGAATTTTTTCATCCTCTGAAGACGCCGGACGGGCGATTGGGGATTATTATTGCCCGGTTTGCGGGGGATCCCGGAAATGTGGCGCAGGCCAGTCTGGTGTCTGGGTTTTTGAATGACCCGAAACTTGGCCCCTATGTCAGTGTGCTCAGGTCCTGTGACAGGCCCTCTCTGGCCGGTCCCGGCGACATTAGCTCGCGGCTGGAAATGATTAGGAAAGAGGGGCGCGAAAGGTTACATCGCGCTGGCGCTCATATCCTGTTATGGGGGCATTTTGACGGGGAAAGAATACGGGTTCGTTTCATTTCTGGGACGACAGATCTCAGTCCGGTGTCGCTGGATGTGGGGGGGAGGCCTGCCCAGCTTTCGGAAACCCGGCTGGAAGTCCCGG
This sequence comes from Luteithermobacter gelatinilyticus, assembly GCF_005849285.1. Lineage (NCBI taxonomy): Bacteria > Pseudomonadati > Pseudomonadota > Alphaproteobacteria > Emcibacterales > Emcibacteraceae > Luteithermobacter > Luteithermobacter gelatinilyticus. Next base: position 440,689 of record NZ_CP040517.1, read on the forward strand.
TTTCCTTCAGCGATCCGGGAGCCGCTTTTGCGGATATCAAAAAACTGACCCTTGATTTGATGAAGCTTGAAACCCCGGAACTGCGGCACCGCCGGCAGGAAGCCGTACGGTCCTACCGAACCTCCATGGACTGGCTTCGGGCATCCATTCTGGGAGACCGTAATGTCCGGCGCCAGATAGATGCGAAGAAGGACCCACAACTCTGGGCGCTGATCAATGGTCAGCTGTGTTATAAACAGCGCCTTCTGGGAGATTATGACGCGGACATCACGCAATATCTGGAAGCGCAGGAAAGCTGCCGCAATGCTCTGGCGGTGCGTGACCGCGCGCAATATCCCCGGGACTGGGCAACGCTCAAAATCAATCTGGCCAGTGTGCTGATCCGGTTGCATCTATATGCGGACAGCCCGGCCAAAAGCCTTGAAGCCCTGCGCCAGGCCGAGGCTCTTATGGCCGAAGCCGGTCAAGTTCTGGACAGAGCGGCCATGCCGCAACTCTGGGCTCTGCAAAGACGCAATATGGGGGTGGTTTTCATGCGGTTGGGAGAACTTTCCACCGGGGCGCAGGCAGAAAGTTACTTTGAGCGCGGCCTGGAACTGATGGAGGCTTCCTTAACGGTGTTGGATCCCGAGTTTCAGCCGGTGGACTGGGCCATGACCCAGCAGAACATGTGTGCCTCCCTCTATCGCAAAGGCTATAACCAGGGGGCTGGAGGGGTGCCTCTGGTCGTGTTGGCGGAAGAACATTGCCGAGAGGCCCTACGCTGGCTTGATCCGGAAAACACGGCGCTTACCTGGGCCATGGTGCAAAACAATCTTGCGGTCAGTCAGGCTATTCTTGCGCAACTGGAACAGGACCCGGATCGTCTGGCCCAGGCTATCGACGAGTTTCGCAAGGCGCAGCGTGTTTACACCCGGGATGCATTTCCGTCCAACTGGGCGGAAGTGGAAATCAATCTGGGCGAATTGCACTGTAATCTGGCGGTGCTGCGTGGGGATCCGTCTTATCTTGAGACGGCGATTGCCCATTCCGAGCAGGCATTGGAAATATTGATGTATAAAAAAATGGCCCGCTATCAGCGTTATCTGCAGGGACTGCTTACGACCTACAGAAACTGTCAGCGGGACGATATTTCCCGCTGTGTTTGTGCCCCTGGGTAAATGGGCACCAGCCTGGGATCTTTTCTGCGCCGGGCAGCTTTGTTTTATTCCCCATTGCACTGATTGAAAATACATCTTACATATAGGATGAGCGGGTACTGCCTTGTGCGAGGTTTTTTTTATTCCCTGGGGCTATAAAATTCTCTGAGGGAGCTGTCCCTGTGAAGATCGTGGTCTTCATATAACGGCGCCCACCTGTTTCTGCAGGCACCGGAGGATTAAACAGAAATCACGGCAAGGTGGTCCCGCCATTGTTTAATCCGCCCGTTGATTATACCGGTTAATCTGCAAGGGCGGAAAACGTATGATCAGAGATTCATGAACAGCAAGAGCGAGCTACGCAAAAAACTGCTTGAGGAGCGGCGGTATTTGTCACAGACCCAGGGCGTTGCGGCGGCACGGGATGTGGCGGCACGGCTGCTGTTGCTGCCGGAAATGAAAAATGTCGAGTTTGTGGCCGGATACGCCCCGCTGAACAGCGAACTGGATTGTCTGGTAGCGCTCAAAGTGTTGCATGCGGCCTATTATCGGGTGGCTTTGCCGGTTGTGGTGCGAAAGGACAGCCCACTCATGTTCCGGGAATGGGACTTTGAGCGGCCACTCATCAACGGCCCTTATCAGACCCGCCACCCCGACGAAAACTACCATGAAGTCATCCCCGATATGATGCTGGTGCCGTTGCTGGCGTTTGACAAGGTGGGGCATCGGTTGGGCTATGGTGGCGGATATTATGACCGCACGCTGGCGGCCTATCGGGCCCAGCGGCCGGCGTTTCTGGCTGTGGGGTTGGCTTTTGAGGGGCAACGCCATGACGAACTGTTCCGGGATGCCCATGACGAGCCCCTGGATATGGTGATTACCGAAAAAAATGTATACAGGTTTACTCAGTGAGATTTCTTTATTTAGGTGATATCGTGGGCCGGTCCGGTCGGAAACTGGCCCTCGAACAGGTTCCGCTGTTGCGGGACCAGCTCAGGCTGGATTTTGTGGTAGCCAACGGGGAAAATGCCGCGGCCGGCTTTGGGATTACGGAAAAAATCGCGCAGGAGCTTTTCGCCGCGGGGGTGGATGTGATTACCACCGGCAATCATGTCTGGGACCAGAAGGAAACCCTGGGATATATAAATTCTGAAAAACGTCTGATCCGGCCGATCAACTTTCCCAAAGGAACGCCCGGCATGGGCGCGGGGGTGTTTGAGCTCAGCCGCGGCAGAAAGGCGCTCATCATCAATGCCATGGGACGCATTTTCATGGATCCGCTGGACGATCCCTTTGCTTGTGTCGAGGCGGAACTCAGCAAACACCGGCTGGGGGTGACGGTGCAATTCATCCTGGTGGATATCCACGGCGAGGCCACATCGGAAAAAATGGCGATGGGACATTTCTGTGATGGCCGGGTGTCGCTGGTGGTGGGATCGCACAGTCATGTGCCGACGGCAGATGCCCAGATCCTGGATGGTGGCACGGCCTATCAGACCGATGCTGGCATGTGCGGCGACTATAATTCGGTGATCGGTATGGATAAGGCGGAACCTTTACAACGATTTACCCGCAAGATTGCCACCGCCCGGTTCACGCCGGCTCTGGGGCCGGCCACGCTGTGCGGGGTTTTTGTGGAAACCGACGACAAAACGGGCCTCGCCAGACGCATCGAGCCGTTGCGGCTCGGCGCCCGGTTGCACGAACACCTGCCGACAGGGTAGATTTTTTCCGCGCCCTCCTGGAAAGAACGGAATTCCCTGTTCACAAATGCGGCGGAGTGCATTATCTCTAGGACATCTGGTATTATTAATTAGCTATAGAAAACGGGTCCGTTCGCCCTTATGCAACGGGACCCGGCAGGATATGGAGACATGGCAGGACATTCCAAGTTCAAAAACATCATGCACCGCAAGGGTGCGCAGGACAAGAAAAGGTCATCCCTGTTCAGCAAGCTCAGCAAGGAGATTACCGTTGCGGCGAAACTGGGCGGGCCGGATATTGACGCCAATCCACGCCTGCGTCTGGCGGTCAATAACGCCCGTGCCAACAGCATGCCCAAGGAGAATATTCAGCGGGCCATCAACAAGTCCCAGGGGGGCGACAGCGAGAATTACGAGGAAATCCGCTATGAGGGATTCGGGCCGGGCGGCGTGGCGCTGATCGTGGAAAGTCTGACCGACAATCGCAATCGGGCGGCCACAGAAATCCGTACCGCTTTCGCCAAGAACGGCGGCAATATGGGCGAGACCGGCAGCGTGTCCTATCAGTTCGATAAGAAGGGCGAAATCATCTATGAAGCCAGCGTCATGGATGCCGACAGCATGTTTGAAGCGGCCTTGGAGGCGGGGGCGGAAGACGTCATTTCTGACGACGAAACCCACGAAATCTATTGTGCGATGGAAGATCTGCATGCTGTGACTACGGCATTGACCGAGGCGGTAGGTCAGGAGCCGAAAAGCTCCCGTCTGATCTGGAAACCCCAGACTCTGGTCCAGGTCAATGAAGAGGACGCCCGCAAGTTGCTGAAAATGCTGGATGTCATGGATGATCTTGACGATGTTCAGAACGTCTATGGCAATTATGAAATTCCTGACGAGATCTTGGAGAAGCTGGGCGCGTGAACACACGGCAACGTCTGATCGGGCTGGACCCCGGATTACGCAAGACAGGCTGGGGCATTATTGATGTGGAAGGCACCCGGCTTCGTCATGTCGCCAACGGCGTTGTCCATTCCGATGATCGTTGCCCGCTTGGCGAGCGGCTGGTGCAGCTTTATGACGGCCTGACAGAAGTCATCGCTACCTGGGAGCCGCATTCGGCCGCTGTCGAGGAAACCTTTGTTAACAAAAACCCCACCACAACCCTGAAACTGGGGCAGGCGCGGGGTGTGGTTTTGCTGGTGCCGGCCCTGGCAGGCATTCCGGTGGCGGAATATACCCCCAACCACATCAAAAAATCGGTGGTGGGGTCCGGCCATGCGGCCAAGCGGCAGATCCGCGCCATGCTGTCGGTTTTGCTGCCTGGGGTGGAAATTCACGGGGAGGATGCCGGGGATGCGTTGTCCGTGGCCATATGCCATGCTCATCATGGCGGCGCCACTCCAAAGACGGCGACTGTTTCCAAATTCAGCCCTGCGGAGCTGGCCTTGAAACAGGGGCCGGGAGCGCAGATTATTATGCCCAAACCCCGGAACGGGGCCGAAGGGGGGGAAGGAAACAAATGATTGCCAAATTACGGGGCCTTCTGGACAGCAGCGGCGAAGACTGGTGTATCGTGGATGTCAACGGGGTCGGCTACCAGGTGTTCTGTTCTGCCCGTACGCTGAGCCGGATGGGCGGCGTGGGGGAGACGGTGACCCTGATGATTGAAACCCATGTGCGCGAAGATCATATTCACCTGTATGGTTTCGCCAGCGAACTGGAACGGGACTGGTTCCGTTTGCTGCAGACGGTACAGGGGGTGGGGGCAAAAGTGGCGCTGGGTATTCTGTCGGTGGCAGGGCCCGACGAGCTCAGCAGTTCCATTGCCGCAGGAGACAAAACCACCGTAGGGCGCGCCAGCGGTATCGGTCCCAAACTGGCGACCCGTATTGTCACGGAACTTAAGGATAAGGTAGCCAAGTTTGCGTTTCTGCCAACCCAGGCGGGCGGCGGGAAAGCCGCCCCGACCGGTACCGGGGCGGTCCCGGTTGGCGACAATGGCGAAATCGTTCAGGATGCGGTGTCGGCATTGGTAAATCTGGGCTATCGGCAGGCGGAAGCTTATATGGCGGTCAATGCTGCGGCCCGCAGTCTGGACGGCGAGGTGACCGTGCAGACCCTGATCCGTCTGGGTCTTAAGGAGCTGAATAAATGAGTGGTATGGAGGAAGACGGCGGCCGGCTGATGAGTGCGCAACCAAGAACCGAGGACGAGTTTGAGGCCAGCATCCGCCCCACGCGCCTCAGCGAGTTTATTGGCCAGAACAAGGCCCGGGAGAATCTGAGTGTGTTCATCAAGGCGGCACGGGCGCGCGGGGATGCGCTGGATCATGTGCTGTTTTACGGGCCGCCGGGGTTGGGCAAAACCACGCTGGCCCAGATCATGGCCCGCGAACTGGGCGTGAATTTCCGCGCCACTTCAGGACCGGTGATCTCCAAGGCCGGGGACCTGGCGGCGCTGCTGACCAATCTTGAGGAAAACGATATTCTGTTTATTGATGAGATCCACCGGCTCAATGCGGCGGTGGAGGAAATTCTTTATCCTGCCATGGAGGATTACCATCTGGACCTGATCATTGGCGAGGGACCGGCGGCGCGTTCCGTGCGCATTGATCTGCCGCCCTTTACTCTGGTGGGGGCCACAACCCGGTCGGGATTGTTGACCACGCCACTTAGGGATCGTTTCGGTATTCCCACCCGGCTGGAATTTTACGGTCCTGAGGATCTGGAAAAAATTGTCAGTCGGGGGGCGCGGGTGCTGGGGGTGGAGATCACCCGGGAAGGAGCGTACGAGATTGCCCGACGGGCGCGCGGCACGCCGCGTATTGCCGGGCGGCTGTTACGACGGGTACGGGATTTTGCCCTGGTGGCCGGGGATGGCGTGGTGGACGAGAAAATCGCCGATCAGGCCCTGAACCGGATGGAGGTGGATGCCGTGGGACTGGATGCCATGGATCACCGCTATCTGAATTGTATTGGGGTCAATTACGGTGGCGGGCCAGTGGGGGTGGAGACCCTGGCGGCGGCCTTGTCGGAACCACGGGATGCAATTGAAGAGATCATCGAACCGTATCTCATCCAGATCGGTTTTGTCCAGCGCACGCCGCGCGGGCGCATGCTTTCCGCCGCCGGTTTCCGTCATATCGGTCTTGAGGCGCCCCAGGTGCCGACGCCGGAACAGATGAATTTTCTGGAAAACGGGCCGGGAAACGGAAATGACTGAAATTTTGCCACATTCAGGAACTATGCCTAATGCTGGGCAGATTAAGGATGGTGAACATATTCTGCCGGTAAGGGTTTATTATGAGGATACGGATGCAGGTGGAATCGTCTATTACGCCAATTACTTACGGTTTCTGGAGCGGGGACGGTCAGATATGTTGCGGCTTCTGGGGGTGGACCAGGTAAGGATGCTGGATTTCCGGGAGCCGGACGATATCATGTTTGTGGTTCGTCGGGCAGAAGTGGATTATCTGCGGCCGGCGCGGCTGGATGATGCGCTGACGGTGCATACGAAGCTTGCGAAACTGGGGGCGGTGAGCCTGACCATGACGCAGGAAATCCGCCGCCAGACGGAAGGACAGGAAGAACCCCTGGTCAGGGCCGTGATCAAGGCGGGGATCCTGGGTCAGGATGGGAAGCCGAAACGGCTTTCCGGACGGATCAGGACGATGCTGGAAATGGCAGACCGGCTAGGGACAGAGCAGGATTCTGGAAGAACGACAGGCATTTAACAATGGGGATGTAAGGTAGAGCATGGCAGAAAATACAGTTGAGGCCGTCAATCTGGGCGGCGAAGTTCCCGATTTTTCCTTGTGGGGCATGTTTGCCCAGGCCGATATCGTGGTCCAGCTGGTGATGGTGTTATTATTGTTGGCCTCTGTATGGTGCTGGGCCATCATTTTCGATAAAATTCGGCGTATCCGGCGGATTTCGGCCCAGGCTGACCAGTTTGATGCGGAATTCTGGTCCGGCAATTCGCTGGAAGACCTGTATGAACGGGTCCGCCGCAATCCGGATCATCCCATGGCCATGCTGTTTGTGGCGGCGATGAAGGAGTGGCAGCGTTCGGTGTCCAGCACGGGACGTATTGCGATGGGGGTTCAGGACCGCCTGTTCCGGGTGATGCGGGTCACTGTCAGCCGGGAAATGGAAAATCTGGAAAATTATCTGAGTTTCCTGGCCACGGTGGGGTCAACAGCGCCGTTTATCGGCCTGTTTGGCACCGTCTGGGGCATTATGAACAGTTTCCAGTCGATCGCCATCACCCATAATTCTTCCCTTGCGGTGGTGGCCCCGGGCATTGCCGAGGCGTTGTTTGCCACGGCAATGGGGCTGGTGGCGGCGATACCGGCGGTGATGGCCTATAACAAGATTTCCAACGACCTGGCGCGTTACGCCAATCGGCTGGACAGTTTTGCCGATGAGTTTGGCACCATCCTGTCCCGTCAGTTAGATGAGGAGCAGCACTGATGGGGGCCTCCTTCGATCCGCGGCCACATTATCATCGTAGCGGGTTTTCCCGCCGTCACCGGGCCATGAGCGAGATTAACGTTACTCCCTTTGTGGATGTGATGCTGGTGCTGCTGGTGGTGTTTATGGTCGCGGCGCCGCTGCTGACCGTAGGGGTGCCCATTGACCTGCCGCGCTCGGACGCAAGACCGCTGCCGGAAAACACCAAACCGCTGAATATCACCATTGACAAAAACGGCAGGATCTATCTGCAGGATGAAGAGATCGCCCTGGACAGCCTGGTGCCGCGGCTCAAGGTTATTTTTGAAAACCGTCAAGATGACCGCATCTATGTACATGGCGACAAGGCGGTGGATTATGGCACCGTCATCAAGGTCATGGGGGTTATGAATGCCGCCGGCTTTTCAAGGGTAGCCCTGGTAACGGATACGGAACATTAAGGCAGGAGTAACGTGCGTAACGCCCTTATCATTTCCCTGGTTCTGCATATTTCCGTCATTGCTGTGGCAGTGGTGGGACTGCCGTCATTGCGCGATGATCGGGCGGAAACGGAAATGACGGTTATTCCGGTGGAAGTGGTGCGCGTAGCGGACAAAACCCGCCTGAAACCCAAGCCTGTCAAAGTGGATGAAGCTAAAGACAAACCCAAAGAAGACGCGAAAAAACCGGAGCGTAAAACAGCGCCGCCACCGCCCGAACCGCCAAAACTGGCTTCCAGCATGCCGCTTCCGGACATGAAACCCAAACCCAAGCCTGAAAAGAAGAAACCCGAGCCAAAACCGCAGATTGCCCGGGCCAGCACCCCCAATGTGACGCCGCGGGCCAAACCCCGTCCGCCCAGCCGGTTTTCCAGCAGCCGGATTGCCGCCCTGCTGGATAAACGGCGGGAAGAACAGAAAACCCTGGGCGAAATGCTGAAGGAAAAGGGGTATTATGATCAGCCGCAACAGATCAGTGATCTGGACCTTCAGCAGCAGACGCTCAGTCTGGCCGATGCGATCCGTCGGCAGGTTCATAACTGTTGGAGCATTCCGGCGGGGGCCAAAAATGCGGAGGATCTTCAGGTGGTGATCCGTATCAATCTGACGCCGGACGGTAAACTTGCCCGTCCGCCAAAGGTGAAGGACCAGGACCGTATGCATCAACCGGGGCAGGAATTTTTCCGGACCGCCGCAGAAAGTGCCCTTCGGGCGGTACGCAAATGCGAACCTTATGAACTGCCCCGGGACAAATACGAACTTTGGCGTGAAATCGAATTGATTTTCGATCCCAAGGAAGTATTGACAGGATAATTCAGGCTGATCATCCGGGTTGGGGAAATAAGGCAGATAACTGAGCCGGATAACTGAGAATAAAATGGAGAAGACAGAGTGAGGCTTGTACAACTTTTTGTAATGACGTTTGTCGCCGGGGTGTTGTCCCTTTCAGCCGCCCATGCGGTTATTCGGGTGGACATCACCAAGGGGCAGGTGGATCCGCTGCCTATCGCCGTAACGGACCTGAAAGGGGATGAGCGTCAGACCATCTCTGGCGGAACCATCAACGATATTGGCAAGCGGATTTCCCAGGTGGTCAGTGCCGATCTCGATCGTTCGGGCCTGTTTCGTTTGATTGACCCTCGGGCCTTTTTCCGGGATTCTGCCGGCAGCAGCCCCAAATTTGCCAACTGGCGGGCTGTGGGCGCGCAGGCGCTGGTCACTGGCACGCTCACCCTTCAGGAAGACGGGCGTATCCGGGTGGAATTCCGTCTATGGGATGTTCTGGCCAAAAGCCAGATGATCGGCCTGCGCTATTATACCACGCCGCAGAACTGGCGGCGCATTGCCCATATGATTGCCGATGCGATTTATGAACGGCTGACTGGTGAAAAAGGGTATTTTGATACACGGATCGTGTATATTTCCGAAAGCGGTCCGGCGACTAACCGTATCAAACGTCTGGCCATTATGGATCAGGACGGCCACAATCATAAATTCCTGACGGATGGCCGTCACCTGGTGCTCACGCCGCGGTTTTCTCCGACAGCCCAGGAAATTACCTATCTTTCCTATATCAACGATAACCCGCGGGTTTATCTTTATAACATTGACACTGGAAAGCAGGAGCTTCTGGGCGATTTTCCGGGCATGACCTTTGCGCCGCGCTTCTCCCCGGACGGCAATAAGGTGATCATGTCTCAGGCCCAAGATGGTAATTCGGACATTTATGTCATGGAGCTGAGAACCCGCAAGGTAACGCGTTTGACGACCCATTCCGCCATTGACACGTCGCCCAGCTATTCGCCGGATGGCCGGTATATCACCTTTAACTCCGACCGGGGCGGCAGCCAGCAGATTTATGTCATGGATGCCGATGGCAAGAATGTGCGGCGGATCAGTTTTGGTAAGGGGCGCTACGCGACCCCGGTTTGGTCTCCTCGGGGTGATTTGATTGCGTTTACGAAAATCTATCAGGGGCGGTTTTATATCGGGGTGATGCGCCCCGACGGATCAGGGGAACGGCTATTGACCGAGAGTTATCTGGACGAGGGACCGACCTGGTCGCCCAACGGCCGGGTGCTGATGTTTTTCCGCCAGCAACCCTATAATAGTAATGGAAAAGGGGGGGAGACTCAGATATGGTCAATCGACCTGACCGGGTACAATGAAAGGCAGATCATAACACCTTTGGAGGCGTCGGACCCTGCATGGTCCCCCTTGATTAGATAATCTTGTCTGCTATAGTTGCTTTAGCCTGTCGAATGGTTAAAGATTGTCAAGAAATGTAGATCGCCAGTTCATATAACGGGGGTCGAAATATTTGGTTGGTGAAAAATTCTAATAATATGTGGAAGGACCACTAGATGCTGGAAAAAATATTTGGCGCAAAATATTTGGTATTGGCTGGGGCTGTGCTTTTTGTGAGTGCATGTGCAAATACCGACAAGTCGGCTCTTGACAGGGCGCCGCAGGAAACGACCACGCCGGAAGAGGAAATTGAAACCGCCCCGCGTGAAGAAGTGATTGTTGAGCCCGAGGATGTGGGCCCGCCGGCGGGTTCTCAGGAAGATCTTGATGTGACGGCCGGGTCACGGGTTTATTTCGGCTTTGACCGGTATGATCTGACACCCGAAGCCCGTGATACGCTGCAGGCTCAGGCAAAATGGCTGATGGACAACCCTTCTGTCACGGTGACCATCGAAGGACATGCAGACGAGCGGGGGACCCGTGAATACAACCTGGCGCTTGGTGATCGTCGCGCCAATGCCGTGAAAAACTATCTGGTGGCTCTCGGCGTCAGCCCGTCCCGGATCCGTACTGTCAGCTACGGCAAGGAACGTCCGGCTGTTCTTGGCTCCGGGGAAAGCGTCTGGGCCCAGAACCGTCGCGCCTTTACCCGGGTAGATTGATCACCTAGTCGAGAGATCTGCCATTTGGTCATTTACCCGCGCGGCCAGGGTGACTGCGCGGGTATTTGTGTATTTATGGGGGAAACCCCGCGTGCCGTTTCTGAAAAGCGCTGCCTGGAGTGAATTGTGTATAGGTTGAACCATTCTGCTGGGCCAGACCGGCCCGGCCCTTTGGGTTGGCGGCTTGAGGCCGCTCACTTTATCAGACGCCTGGGTCAGACGCCTGGCCCGATGCCCCGCATCGCCCGGCGCCGTCTTTCGCGTGAGGCGGGCCGCAATCCGTCAACAGAATTGAGTCAACCTATGCACAATTCACTCTAGAGTGATCGGTGATGAGAGGAGCGCCATTTTGTTTCATGAAGCTTCGCTCTACTATTCACTCTAAAAGATGTTCCGGGAGAAGTGATGTCATGTCTATCGGTGAACGCCTGATTAAACTCGTTCGGGCTAATGTCAGACCCCCTGTCAAATCCTCTGTCAAACCCAGTATCAGTCTCCGTCTCGGGGCCGCTCTCACAATCGGCGGTCTTGCCGGGCTGATGGTGCTGGTTTCGACCGGCGGGACGATGGCGGCGCCATCTCTGGAAAAGCGGATTGATATTCTTGAAAAGCAGCTCAGGGCGGTTCAGCGCAAGGTTTTTACGCCCGGCAGCATGTTTGAGGATCAACAGGGGGCTCCCCAAAGCCCCGCCGCGGCGCCGGTTGCTTCTCAGGGGCGGGCGGTTGTGGCGAACCTGGAGGCGCGGGTGGCGCAGATGGAAACCCAGCTCCGTCAGCTTACAGGGCAGGTTGAGGAAACCAACCACCGGCTGAACAAGCTGATCCAGAGGCTGGACCTGTTGTCTGATGATTACGAGTTCCGCCTTTCCGAACTGGAAAAAGGTAAGGGACAGGGCGCTGCGTCCGGATCTGCTGCCGGAACTGGGGGGGCTGCCTCTTCTCCAAATTTGGCGGCAGTGCCGTCTGGGGGAACACAGCCCCTTTTGCCCGGGGGCACGGTGCGGGAACAATATGACTATGCCTACGGGCTGGTCACTAGGGGGGATTATATCCGCGCCGAAGCGGCACTTCAGGAGTTTTTGCGGTTATATCCCCAGGACGAACTGGCTGGCAATGCCAAATACTGGCTGGGACAGACCTATTATGCCCGCGGCATGTTTACGGAAGCCACCCGGACCTTTCTGGAAGGTTATGACCAGTATCCCAAAAGCCAGAAAGCCCCGGCTTTTCTCTTGAAAATCGGTATGTCGCTTTATGCCTTGGGAGAAAAGAAAGACGCTTGTGAGGCGTATCGGGAGCTGGAAATGCGGTTCCCGGACAGCGTGGAAAACAAAAACCGCCGCCCGGCCGAGGCCCGGAAAGCCGGGTGCCAGTGACAAGGGCCAGAATGAAGTGACAGGGTCCTGTGTGCATGGTGTCAATCTTATCACAGTTCATTCTAGTGTGGTGAATTTGAAGTTCCTGTTATTGATTATGTCATACGACTTAGGAACTTCAAATTCAGAAACCACACTAGAGTCAAATAATTAACTAGTCTTCTTGTTGACTCTGAAATTCGAATAGCCTGCTACAAATATGATACGAACTTCAGAGTCAGAAGACTAGCCGACAGATTTCTGAGAGGTCCATAACATGGATCATGACAAGTCCAGCACTACACCACTTTCCCATGACGAATTCTCAGCCCTGATGGCGGAGGCGCTGGAGGGGGTGAGGCTGCCAGAGGGGGCATTGGTGGCGGCTGGCGTGTCTGGTGGAGCCGACAGCATGGCGCTGACGTTATTGTTGGACAGGTGGTGCCGCGCGAAGGGATATAACCTGGTGGCGCTGACCGTGGATCATGGCTTGCGAGCGGCTTCTTCTCAGGAAACGAGGCAGGTTTCTTCCTGGCTTGGTGGTCGGAAGATCCGTCATAAAATCCTGTCCTGGCAGGGCCGAAAACCATCAGCTTCACTCCAGGAAAACGCTCGTCGTGCCCGCTATCAGCTGATGGGAGAGTGGGCGGCGGGGCAAGGCGTTTCCCTGCTGTGTCTGGCGCATCATCAGGAAGACCAGGCGGAAACCTTTCTGCTGCGTCTGGCCCGGGGCAGCGGGGTGGACGGTCTGTCGGCCATGAAACCGCTCATGGAATATCCGCTGATCGGGGCCTATCCGGATCCGCACCGTTTGCCCAGACTGTGCCGGCCCCTGCTGGATATTCCCCGGGAGCGGCTCCGGGCCACCCTTCGGGTTCAGCATCAGGACTGGATTGAGGATCCCAGCAATGAGGACCGCCGCCATGCCCGGGTTCGGGTCCGACAGTTTCTGCAACACCCGGAAATTGATGGCCTGACACCCCGCCGCCTGGCAGATACCGCCCGACGCATGGGGCAGGTTCAGAAACTTCTGAATGAGTTGATGCATGAGGTCATGACAACGGCTGTGCGCATTGACCCGCTGGGGTATGTAACGGTGGATCGGGAAGCGATACGGGCGGCGCATCGGGAAATTGTGGTGCGGCTTCTGGCCGTTCTGGTTCGTGAAGTCGGTGGCAAGGATTATGGACCGCGTTTCGAAAAAATCGAAAAACTGTATGAGGCGCTGCACGATCCGGATTTCAAGGGGCAGACCATCGGAGGATGTGTGGTCCGTCCTGGCCAGGGCAGCGCGCGAAAACACAAGCCTGTGGTGGTGTGCCGGGAAGTGGCAGCCGTCAATGACGTCGCGGAACTGCAGCCGGGGCAAGCGCTTCTCTGGGATGGGCGGTTCAGGATCTATTCCCCCCGGATTGGGGGGCAGGTGGTCGTTATGGGTGTGGCGCGCTGGCATGAATTGTGCCATAAAACGCCAGATCTGAAGACGCGCTGGATGGCCCCGCCCGAAGCCGTAGTGAGCCTGCCCTGCCTGATTGATCGTGATGGCGTGGAGCGGGTGCCACACTTGGCGACACAGGCCACAGGGCAGGATGTGCAGATGGAATTTGTGCGGTTTTGGAACAAAACATGATAAAATGGTTGCCAAGAGGGCTTATTCTGGAAAAAACTGTGCCGAGTGGCTTGTTTGTCGCGGCCAAGCCCCTATTTTAATAGATGAAGTAATCCGGGTCATTTATCAATGCCCCGCCCCTTTTAACTTAGTGACACGTGGATAAATATGGGACGCAATCTTGCTTTTTGGGCGATAATCTTAATTCTGCTTTTGCTGTTGTATAATGTCTTTCAGGGGTCTGCGACCCAGGGACCGCGCAGTGAGCTGGCGTTTTCTGATTTCCTGGACAGGGTGGAAACTGGCCAGGTTCAGGAGGTCACCATTCAGGGGCACAGAATCAGGGGGCGGATGAATGACGGCAGCGGCAGCATGATGTTCCGCACATATGCTCCGGACGATCCGGAACTGGTCAAGCGGCTTCGGGAAAAAGGGGTGCGCATCATGGCAGAGCCGGTTGAGGACGGTTCGCTGCTGAATATTTTCCTGAGCTGGTTGCCGATGATCATCCTGATTGGCGTGTGGATTTTCTTCATGCGCCAGATGCAGGGCAGCAGCGGCAAGGCCATGGGTTTTGGCAAATCGAAAGCCAAGTTGCTGACAGAGCGGCAGGGTCGTGTCACCTTTGACGATGTGGCCGGCATTGACGAAGCCAAGGAAGAACTTGAAGAAATTGTCGAGTTCCTGAAAGATCCCCAGAAGTTTCAACGCCTGGGCGGTACTATCCCCAAAGGCGCGCTGTTGGTGGGACCGCCGGGTACTGGGAAAACCCTGCTGGCGCGGGCCATCGCCGGCGAAGCCAATGTGCCCTTCTTTACCATTTCGGGGTCTGATTTTGTGGAAATGTTTGTGGGCGTCGGCGCGAGCCGGGTGCGCGACATGTTCGATCAGGCCAAGAAAAATGCCCCCTGTATCATCTTCATCGACGAGATTGACGCGGTGGGCCGGCATCGTGGCGCGGGCCTGGGCGGCGGTAATGACGAGCGGGAACAGACCCTCAACCAGCTTTTGGTGGAAATGGACGGGTTCGAGGCCAATGAAGGCATTATTCTGGTGGCCGCGACCAACCGCCCCGATGTTCTGGACCCGGCGTTGTTGCGGCCGGGCCGGTTTGACCGCCAGGTGGTTGTGCCGCGTCCCGACGTTCTGGGCCGGGAGAAAATCCTTAAAGTGCATATGAAAAAGGTGCCGCTGGCGGCTGATGTGGACACTCGGGTGATTGCCCGGGGCACGCCGGGCTTTTCCGGAGCGGATCTTGCGAATCTGGTTAACGAGGCGGCTTTGCTGGCGGCGCGTAAAGGCAAACGGGTCGTCTCCATGGAGGATTTTGAATCCGCCAAGGACAAGGTGATGATGGGGGCGGAACGCCGCTCCATGGTCATGAGCGAAGAGGAAAAGAAACTCACCGCCTATCATGAAGCCGGTCATGCGCTGGTGGCGTTGCATTGTCCGGCATCAGACCCCGTGCATAAGGCAACCATTATTCCGCGCGGTCGGGCGCTCGGCATGGTCATGCGTCTGCCGGAACGGGATCAGTTGTCCATGAGTCGGGAAAAAATGCATGCGGATCTTGCGGTGGCCATGGGGGGACGCGTGGCTGAGGAAATCATTTTCGGTTATGACAAGGTCACCTCCGGCGCGGCATCGGATATTTCCCATGCTACGAAAATTGCGCGTGCCATGGTGACCAAATGGGGGATGAGCGACAAGCTCGGGCCCTTGGAATATGGGGAAAATCAGGAAGAGGTCTTCCTTGGGCATTCCGTAACCCGCAATCAGAATATTTCCGATGAAACGGCCAAACTGATTGATGAGGAAATCAAGCGGATCGTAGAGGAAGCCTATGAGAGGGCCCGCAAAATCCTGACGGAAAATATTGACGATCTGCATAAGCTGGCCAAGGCGCTGCTGGAATATGAAACCCTTACCGGAAGTGAAATCAAGGAACTGCTGGCCGGGAAAACGATTCAGCGGGGAGAATCCTATAAAGATTCCGATCAGAACCGTCCACGCCCGGGATCCGTTCCTTCCACGGAAACACCTCCTAAAGGAGATGATGGTCCCAAAGGCGTGGGATCCGATCCCGTTCCGGAAAGTTGAGGGCGTGTGATAGGGGAAGGCTGTCGGCCTGTCCTGAAGACTATGCATGAAGCGGCGCTGAGCGGGGAGCCGAGATGACGGCAAAACTTTATCTGCAACCTCTGGGGTTTCTCAGAGGTGCGCTCGCGCGTTCTGCCGAAGCTGCCGGACAGGCCCGGCGGCTGGCTGGACTGGATCTGTCTTTTACCCAGTTGCGTCTTATACGGCGGGCAGGCCCCCGGGAGGTGACGGAACAAATAGTTCCCGTTGGCGCCTTTGCAGATCATATGGCCGCGTATCCTGTCGAACAGAAAACCCAAATAAAGGATCTTTTTGCGCATCTTATCCGTCCGCGTCCCCCTTTGTGTCTGCCGGACGGAACGCGGCTTGATCTGCAAACTCCCCGGATCCAGGGCATCCTGAATGTCACGCCGGACAGTTTTTCCGACGGCGGGCGTTTTGATAAGGCTGCTGCTGCCCTCCGGCATGCCCGCTTCATGCATCAGGCCGGGGCCGATTTTATTGACATCGGTGGAGAATCCACCCGTCCTGGTGCGGAGCCGGTCTCCCTTGAAGAGGAGCTGGGTCGGGTCATTCCCCTGGTTGAAGAACTGGCGGGGGAAGGCATCCCGCTGTCTGTGGACACCCGGAATGCGCCCGTCATGGCGCAGGCGCTGGAAAAAGGGGCGCATATCATCAATGATGTAAGTGCGTTAACCCATGATCGGGATAGCCTGTCCGTGGTTGCCGCTTCGACGGCGCCTGTGATCCTGATGCATGCGCAGGGCTCCCCGCAAACCATGCAGCAGGATCCGCGCTATGATGATGTGGTGCTGGACGTGTTTGACTATTTAGAGGAACGCATAGGCTGCTGCCTCGAAGCCGGTATTTCCCGGGATCGCCTTATCGCGGATCCAGGCATCGGCTTTGGCAAGACGGTGGAACACAATCTGGCTCTGCTGCGGCATATTTCCCTGTTCCACGGCCTTGGCGTACCGCTTCTTTTGGGGGCGTCGCGCAAGAGTTTCATCGGCGCATTGAGCGGGGCGCAGACGGCAACGGACCGGTTGCCCGGTTCACTTGCCGCAGCACAGGCTTTCTGGGATCAGGGGGGGCAGATCGTCCGCGTTCATGATGTGGCCCAGACGCGCCAGGCGCTCACAATTTGGTCACATATCCATATTATTTAGACTGGGTACAACATGACTTTCTGTAAAAAGATTGTAGGAAAAGATGAGAGTCTGAGGAGGCGAACGCTGCTGAGCGGAGACTGTTGTCCAATGGTTTGTCCAATAATATTGTCTTAATCTTTTTGTCGTATTTGCAAGTTGCGTTTTATGGTTCATAAGGAACCGTTGAACATGTATTAAGAACTTTATGTTATGACCTTATGATAAGGTATCGTAAAGGAGGCGTGCGCAGAAATCTGGCGCGGAGTGAATCACAAGGTATAAGAAAAATGTCACGGAAATATTTCGGTACGGACGGTATTCGCGGCAGAGCGAATGAGGGGCATATGACAGCGGAAGTCGCCATGCGTGTGGGCATGGCGGCGGGTAAACATTTCACGCGCGGGGATCACAAACACCGGGTGGTGATCGGTAAGGATACACGGCTTTCGGGCTATATGCTGGAACCGGCGCTAGCGTCGGGATTTTTGTCCATGGGTATGGATGTGATCATGGTGGGACCGATGCCAACCCCGGCGGTGGCGATGATGACTCGTTCGCTCAGAGCCGATCTCGGGGTGATGATTTCCGCCTCTCACAACCCGTTTCAGGATAACGGTATCAAGCTGTTCGGGCCGGACGGTTATAAACTTTCGGACGAGATTGAAAAGGTTATTGAGGATCGGATGGACAACGGATATGCCGACCATCTGGCGCCGTCCGAAAAACTGGGCCGGGCACAGCGGTTGGAAAACGCCGTGGGCCGGTATATTGAGTTTGCCAAGAATACTTTTCCCAAAAATCTGCGCCTGGATGGCATGAAAATCGTGGTGGACTGCGCCAATGGTGCGGCCTACAAATCCGCCCCCAGTGTACTGTGGGAACTGGGGGCCGAGGTGGTGGCCGTAGGCGTATCCCCTAACGGCACCAATATCAACAAGGATTGCGGCTCGACCGCGCCGCAGCTGATGTGCGAACAGGTGGTGACCCACGGCGCCGATATTGGTATCGCCCTTGATGGGGATGCCGACCGGCTGATTATTTGTGATGAGAATGGCCGGATTATCGACGGGGACCAGTTGATGGCGACCATCGCCCAGTACTGGCAGGTGGCGGACAAATTGCGCGGTGGCGCGATCGCGGCCACGGTGATGTCTAATCTGGGGCTTGAGAAATATCTGGAACGGATCGGGCTGGATCTGATCCGCACTCAGGTGGGGGACCGGTATGTGGTTGAGGTAATGCGCGAGAAAAACCTGAACCTTGGCGGGGAACAGTCCGGTCATATTGTGCTTGGGGATTTCTGCACCACCGGTGATGGGCTGATTGCCGCGTTGCAAATTTTGGCGGTTCTGGTGAAAAACGGCCGGCCGGTGAGCGAGATCTGCCATCTGTTTGACCCTTATCCGCAGCTTCTGAAAAACGCCCGCTATAGCCCCGGGGCGGAGCCTCTTGAAAGCGATATTGTGAAAGAGGCCATTCGCGAAGGCGAAGAACGGCTCAACGGGGTGGGCCGGATCGTGATCCGCAAGTCCGGCACCGAACCCGTGATCCGGGTCATGGCGGAAGGGGAAGACGAAAAACTTGTCTCTTCGGTGGTGAATGATATTGTTTCTGTTGTAGAACAGACAACAGCAGCCTAAGACAACCCGTGCCTGACGATACAAAGCTTCATGGAAAGGTTCTGAGCATCGCCGGGTCTGACCCCAGCGGTGGGGCCGGCATTCAGGCCGATATTAAAACCATCACGGCGCTTGGCGGATATGCCATGACCGCCATTACCTCGCTGACGGTGCAGAACACCCGTGGGGTCACCGCGGCCGAGGCGGCCGCGCCTGATCTTGTGCGGGATCAGATGCTGGCCTGTATCGAGGATATCGGCGTTGACTGCTTCAAGAGCGGCATGCTGCATCATGCCGGCATTATCCGACGCGTGGCCGAAGTGCTGACGCAAAAGCGGGGGCAGACGCCCTATGTGCTGGACCCGGTTATGGTGTCCACCAGCGGCCATCAGCTTCTCGACCCCGAAGCCCGGGATTGCCTGGTGCGTGATTTGTTGCCGCTGGCAACCCTGGTCACCCCGAACCGTCCCGAAGCCGTTGCCTTAAGCGGCCTGGAGCGGATCGAAACCCTGGACGACATGCGCCGGGCGGGTCAAAAAATCCTCTCTCTAGGGGCAGGGGCGGTGCTAATCAAAGGCGGGCATATGCCGGGGGAGCGGCTTGTGGATCTGTTGCTGACGAGGGGGGAAGAACATCTCTATGAGAGCGCGCGACTGGAAACCCGTCATACCCATGGCACGGGGTGCACCCTGGCCTCGGCCATTGCCACGGGGCTGGCGCAGGGCCTGTCCCTGCCCAAGGCTGTCGGGCGGGGCCATCTTTATGTGGCCCGGGCCATTGCCACGGCCCCGGGGTTCGGTGGCGGCCATGGCCCGCTCAATCACCTTGTATCTGCTGACTGATCTCTTTATAACAGAGTCCTGAGTGTAAAAATGAAGCCGGAGACGCGGGGAGGTTCAGCGTGTCCGCACCATATGATTTGGAGTGATGAATGTTTAAAAACGGTATCTGTGGGATTGTTGCCGCTTTAGTTTTTTCATTGTTCAGCCTGTCTCAGGCGAATTTTTCCCAAGCTCAGACCATGGAGCAGCTCAACGACAAATTCCGTCAGTTGGATGAGGTTCTGCCGACGCCGAACAATTATCGCACGGCCTCCGGCGCACCGGGGCATGCTTATTGGCAACAACAGGTAGATTACAAGATCGACGTCACTCTTGATGATGAAAAACAACGCCTCAGAGGGCGTGAAGTCATCAAATATCACAATAATTCCCCCGATCCGTTACGTTACCTCTGGCTGCAGCTGGACCAGAACCGGTTTTCCAGGGATTCCCTGGACCGTCAGACCCGGACCATGAGCCGGCCTAACAAAATGAGTTTTGATGCTTTTGGACAGGCAGTCCATGAAACGGAATTTTCCGGCGGGCACCAGATTCTTTCGGTCAAGGATAGCGGCGGGGCGGATCTGCCCTATACCATTGTCCAAACCATGATGCGGGTGGACCTGCCGGCGCCGTTGCGTCCGGGCCAGAGCATGGAATTTTCCGTGGAATGGGCCTATCAGATCGTGGACGGCACTAAAATCCGTTCCCGCGGGGGGTATGAATATTTCAAGGAAGACGGCAACTATATTTACGAGATTTCCCGCTGGTTCCCGCGCCTGGCTGCCTATTCCGATTATGAAGGCTGGCACAATAAACAATTTATCGGCCGTGGTGAATTTACCCTGGAATTTGGCGATTACGAGGTGGCCATTACGGTACCGGCCGATCATATCGTGGCGGCCACCGGGGTGTTGCAGAACGCCGATGAAGTCTTGAGCCGGGAACAGCTTAAACGTCTGAAAAAAGCGCGTACTTCGGACAAGGTGGTGGAAATCGTAACCCAGGAAGAAGCTCTGGAAAATCAGAAAACCAAGGCCACCACAACAAAAACCTGGCGTTTCAGGGCGCAGAATGTGCGGGATTTCGCCTTTGCTTCTTCGCGCCGGTTTATCTGGGACGCAATGGGCTATAAACAAAAGGAAAACGGCCAGACCGTCATGGCCATGTCATTCTATCCGGAAGAGGCCAACCCCTTGTGGGGGCAGTATTCCACCCATGCGGTGATACACACTCTTGAAGTGTATAACAAATATGCCCTGACCTATCCTTATCCGGTGGCGATTTCCGTGCACGGGCCGGTCACCGGCGGCATGGAATATCCTATGATCAGCTTCAACGGCTACCGGCCCACCCAACATAAGGACGGTACCCGCACGTATGAACGGCGCACCAAATATGGCCTGATCAGCGTGGTCATTCACGAGGTGGGGCACAATTATTTCCCGATGATCGTCAATTCCGATGAACGGCAATGGACTTGGATGGATGAAGGGCTGAACACCTTTTTACAGTATCTGGCCGAACAGGAATGGGAAGACGATTACCCCTCCCGCCGGGGCGAACCCTATAAAATTGTGGATTATATGAAAAGCAAATCCCAGGTGCCGATCATGACCAACTCGGAATCCCTGCTGCAATTCGGCAACAATGCCTATGCCAAGCCGGCCACGGCGCTGAACATTTTGCGGGAATCCATCATGGGGCGGGAACTGTTTGATTTTGCCTTCCGGGAGTATGCCCGGCGCTGGCAGTTCAAACGGCCGACCCCGGCAGATTTCTTCCGCACCATGGAAGATGCCTCGGGCGTGGATCTGGACTGGTTCTGGCGGGGCTGGTTCTATACCACCGACCATGTGGATATTTCCCTCGACAAGGTGGAACTGGTGCATCTGGACAGCAAGGATCCGGACAAGGAGGAACCCTGGCGCAAGCAACAGGACGAGGCGCGCCCGGAAACCCTGTCGGAGCAACGCAACAAGGCCCTGCCGAAACGGCTTGACGCCTATCCTGAACTCAAGGATTTTTACAACAAATATGACGAATATACCGTTACCGACAAACAGCGCGAGGATTACAAGGCGTTTCTTGAGAGCCTGAAGGAAGAGGAACGGCAGTTGTTGCAGGAAGACGCCCATATCTACATGCTGGATTTCAGCAACAAGGGCGGTTTGGTGATGCCGATTTACCTTGAAGTGACCTATGAGGATGGTTCCACCGAGGAAATCCGCTGGGCGGCCGAGGTCTGGAAACAGAACACGAAACATATCCGCAAGATGCTGTTAAGCGACAAGAAAATTCGTTCCGTCACGCTGGATCCGCATCTGGAAACGGCGGATACGGATCTGTCTAACAACCATTATCCGCGCCGGATCGAAGAAAAAACCCGCTTTGAGCTTTATAAAACCAAAAAGAAACGGGACATGATGCGTGAGATGATGGAAAAGAAAAACAATAAGGCCAAGAAAAAGGATTAAAGACGGTTCCGATGAGGCGTGTCTTTGCAGCTTTCTGTAGTCTTGTCATGATGGTAGGCGTCGCTGAAATCAGCGGCGCTCACCGTTTCTATGCGGCCTTTACCCAGATTGATCTGCATCCGGAGCGAGGGGTTATACAGATTACGCACCGGTTGTTTACCCATGATGTGGAGGATCTGATCCGCCAGCGTCTCGACCGGGAAAAGGGGCCGGGGGCGGAACTTCTTGATCAGGATATTGATGATTTCCTGCGCCAATATATCGGCGGCAGTTTTGCGCTTTATGACGAGACGGGTGTGGCGGTCCCGCTTACCTGGGTCGGACATGAATTCAACATTGATGATATCTATGTCTATCAGGAAGCCCCTTTGCCGGATGGGCTGTCACGGCTGGGTGTCATCCACAAACTGTTTATGGATGTCTTTGCCGATCAAAAAAATACCGTTAATATAGAACGGGCTGGCGAAGTGCAGACCCGAATATTCCGCAAGGGTGACGGCGTGCAGTTTGTGGCGTTCCCGCAAGACTGATGTTGAACAAGACTGATGTCGAAAGAAACGGAATAGACGGTCGGAAAGAACTGAAAAAGCAAGGGGCGAGGGTTTGAAATACAGGCTCATGCACAGAGCGGGAATCGGGCTCTGTCTTTTTTTGCTGGGGGTTGCGGTCAGCGGGTATTGGCGGCCGTCCAAGGGCCATGATGTGCCATCTCCCGAGGATCAGGCCCTTGAGCAGGACGCCCTAGACCATGTTGCAGCAGAGACAAATGCCGCGCTGGCGGCGGCCAGTCCCGCCGCAGGAGAACAACAGTCGGCGTTGAAGCCACTGGTATTCCGGCCCTGGTTGCCGTTGCCGGATGGTTTTTCCTTATCAGAGTTTGCGTTATCCTTTGATGCCTATTTTCGCGAACAGCTTACCCGGGCCGGTGTGCCGGGCGGTGCCTATGCCATTGTCGAAGGGGGGCGGGTGGTGAAAATGGGCAGTTATGGCGTGCGCCGGTTGGGCGGGACGGCCCCTGTGGACGAACACACAGTGTTTCGCCTGGCTTCCGTCTCCAAGACCTTTGCCGCGGGACTCAGCGCCCGGCTGGTGGAAGAACGGAAATTTTCCTGGGAAGATCGCATCAACCAGTATGTTCCGGATTTTCGGTTCAGAACACCGGAATATTCCCGCGACCTTCAGGTGCAGCACATTCTCTCGCAAAGTTCCGGTCTGATCCCCAATGCCTATGACAATCTGCTGGAAGCCAATGTGCCGCTGCCGAAAATTATTTCCAAATTTTCAGACCTGGACCCTTATTGTGCGCCGGGAGAATGTTATGGGTATCAGAATGTGCTCTATAGCCTCATTCAGCCTGTGATGGAACAGGCCACGGCATCCAGTTATGAGCAGCTGATGCAGGAGGAAATCTTTGCCCCGCTGGGCATGGAGGATGCATCGGTGGGGCTGGAAGGGTTTCTGTCCAGCCCCAACCGCGCTACACCGCATATCAAAACCCGTTCCGGCTGGAAAGTCGGGCGGGTTGATCCCAGTTATTATTCCGTCTTGCCAGCGGCGGGCGTGAATGCCAGTGTTGTGGATCTGGCCAAATGGCTGTCGGCGCAATTGGGATATGAACCGGAAGTGTTAACGCCCGAAATGCTGGCGACCCTGACCGAACCGCGGGTGCGAACCCAAAGGGAATTGCGCCGGCGGGGCTGGCGTAATTATATTGAAGACGCCTATTATGGTCTGGGCTGGCGGATCTATCATTTTGGTACCGAGGAACTGGTTTATCACAGTGGCTGGGTGTCGGGGTTTCGTGCTGATGTGGCCTATTCCCGTCGCCATAATATTGGCCTTGTCATCCTCTTGAATGCGGAATCCAATGTGATCAGCGACCTCAGCACCCATTTTTGGTCCGCCATCCTGCAGCCGGCGGAATAACCGGTTACGGCCACAGGGCCAGGACAATCCCATAAACGGCAAACTGGACCGTGTGATAACCGCCGTCAATCATCAGCAGCCGGGTGGATTTGTCGGCAAACTGGTAATTGATGCCGAAACTGGTGGCGGCAAAAGCAATGCCGACAACCAGACCCCGGCGCAGTCCTTCAAGCCATGTTGGGTTGGCAAGGTCGCCCATGATATAATAGGCAAAGCCTGCTGCGGCGATCAGCGAAAATATAAAACTCAGGCCATAAACCTTGGCTGGATGTCCGTGCTGGGCGTTCGGGTCATAATTGTTGTCTTCCATCCAGGCGGTCCCAAACACCTTGGGTGAATACCACACGGCGCCGAGCGCATAGGAAATGATGGTGGCAATCAGAACGGCCAGAAGATTGATTTGTTCCATTGTTGTCTCCTCTCCCTTTTTGGAATGGGAAATATAGCACAATGGCGTAAAATCTCATAGGAATCAGAATTTTACGTAGGACAATATCTGACATCCGCCAGTCTTTTGACCCGGAGAATCGGGGCATCTGAAAAAAGTCAGGAATTTGAAGATTTCACAACCCGGAAACATTATGCCGGAGAACATCACCTGGCGGTGCTGATCAATGGAAAACCTTTTAAAACTGCGCAGTTCTGGGTGGAGTGCTGAATATTCTTCGATCCCTATTTTTATTTGTCGCATAATCTTCACTTGACGGATGGCGCCGGATCTTTATAGTCCGCTGTGGGCTATCCCTCCCCAACGAGGGACGCCTATTCTGGAAGGAATAGGAGATACAGATATGAAACCAGAAGTGAAGCCAGCGAATCCGCTGTTTTCGTCAGGCCCGTGCGCCAAACGCCCGGGTTGGACGCTCGAAGTTCTCAAAAATGCCCCTCTCGGCCGGTCCCATCGCGCCAAAGTGGGGAAATCCAGACTTAAAGAAGCTATTGACCGGACCGCCGCCCTTCTTGGGGTGCCGGAAGGGTATCGGGTGGGCATTGTGCCGGGCTCGGATACGGGAGCTGTGGAAATGGCCCTGTGGTCGCTCCTGGGCGCGCGCGGTGTGGACGTGCTGGCCTGGGAAAGTTTTGGCAAGGGCTGGGTGACCGATGTGGTCAAGCAGCTCAAATTGGACGATGTGCGGGTCATGGAAGCCGATTATGGCGAATTGCCGGATCTTTCCAAGGTTGACCCGGCCCGTGACGTGGTTTTCACCTGGAATGGAACAACTTCAGGGGTCAAGGTGCCAAACGGAGACTGGATTGCCAGCGACCGGGCGGGCCTGACCATCTGTGACGCGACGTCTGCGGCTTTCGCCATGGACCTGCCGTTTGACAAGCTGGATGTGGTAACCTTCAGCTGGCAGAAGGTGCTGGGCGGGGAAGCTGCGCACGGGGTGATCATCCTTTCGCCCCGGGCCGTGGAGCGTTTGGAAAGCTATACACCGAAATGGCCGCTGCCAAAGATTTTCCGCCTGACCAAGGGCGGCAAGCTGATTGACGGTATTTTCAGCGGTGCTACCATCAATACCCCGTCCATGCTGTGTGTGGAGGATTATCTGGATGCGCTCAGCTGGGCGGAAATCGTCGGGGGCCTGGAAGGTCTGATCAAACGCTCCGAAGCCAATCTGGCCGTATTGAGGGCCTGGGTGGAAAAATCTCCCAATGTGGCTTTCTTGGCCAAGGACCCGGCCACAGTATCTAATACCTCCGTCTGTCTGAATATCACGGCCCCGTGGTTTACGGCCCTTGGACAAGAGGACCAGGCCGCTGCCGCCAAAAAGGTGGTGGCCCTGTTGGAAGAAGAAGGGGCTGCCTATGACATCGGCGCCTATCGGGATGCGCCGGCGGGATTGCGCATCTGGGCCGGCTCTACGGTCGAAACCGCGGATCTTGAAAAGCTAATTCCGTGGATTGAATGGGCGCTTGACGAGGTAAAAACCTCTTACGCCTGAGCGATAAAAGCCGGTCGCATTCTGCGGCCGGTCCGTGGTGGACTTCCCCGAAACAATCTTTCGGGTGAAAATCAAGACAAAAGAGCGAAAGGTAAAAGTGATGGTTAAGGTCCTGATTTCGGACAAACTGAGCCCCCTGGCCAAGGAAATTTTTGAAAGACGCGGCATCATTGCCGATCAGATTGTTGGCATGACGCCGGAAGAATTGATTGCGAAAATTCCCGAATATGACGGGTTGGCGATCCGCTCCGCCACCAAGGTTACGGCCGAGGTGCTGGATGCCGCCGAAAACCTGAAAGTGGTGGGCCGCGCCGGCATCGGTGTGGACAATGTGGATATCAAGGCGGCCACAGCCCGGGGTGTGGTGGTGATGAATACGCCGTTCGGCAACAGCATTACAACAGCGGAACACGCCATTGCTATGATGTTTGCCCTGGCCCGGCAGATTCCCCAGGCCAACGCCTCCACCCATGCCGGAAAATGGGAAAAATCCAAATTCATGGGGGTTGAACTGACCTCCAAAACCCTGGGCGTCATCGGCTGCGGCAATATTGGCTCCATAGCCGCCGAACGGGCGTTGGGTCTGAAAATGAAGGTGGTGGCCTATGATCCGTTCCTGTCGGCCGAGCGGGCCGAGGAACTGGGCGTGGAAAAGGTGGAACTGGATGAACTGTTTGCCCGGGCTGATTTTATCACCCTGCATACCCCGCTGACCGACAGCACCCGCGGCATCATCGGCCGTGATGCCTTTGCCAAGATGAAGGATGGGGTTCGCATCATCAACTGCGCCCGTGGGGGGCTGGTGGATGAGCTGGCCCTGCTGGATGCCCTTAACAGTGGGAAGGTCGCCGGGGCGGCGCTGGATGTGTTTTCGGAAGAACCAGCCCGTGAAAACCCGCTGTTTGGTCATGAAAAAGTGGTGGCTACTCCCCATCTTGGCGCGTCCACAACGGAAGCCCAGGTCAATGTGGCGGTGCAGGTGGCTGAGCAGATGGCCGACTACCTGTTGGATGGGGCCGTAACCAATGCACTCAACATGCCGTCTGTGACGGCAGAGGAAGCCACGCGCCTCAACCCCTATATGAAACTTGCTGGAGAATTGGGCAGTTTTGCCGGACAGTTGACGGAAAATGCCCTGCAAAGCATCCATATTGAATATCAGGGGGATGTGACGGAACTTAATATCCGTCCGCTGACAGCCATTGTTGTGGAAGGGGTGCTTCAGCCGCTAATGGATAGTGTGAATATGGTTAACGCCATGGCCATTGCCAAGGAGCGCGATATTGACATTATTGAAAGTAAAAATGAGGGCGAGGGCGATTATCACACCCTGATCCGGGTCACCGTTACCACCGACAAACAAACCCGAACCGTCGCTGGCACGTTGTTCGCCGACCGGCGCCCGCGGATTGTGGAAGTCAAAGGCATTCGTCTTGAGGCCGAACTGACCAAACATATGCTGTATGTTACCAATGAAGACCTGCCAGGCTTCATCGGGGCGCTGGGCACGACCCTGGGCGATGCCGGTTTGAACATTGCCACGTTCAGCCTGGGGCGCAAGGATGCCGGAGGGGAAGCAATTGCTCTTGTAGCTATTGACCAACCGGCGTCGGAGGAGGTGCTGGCCAAGGTGCAGAACCTGCCGCATGTGCGTCAGGTTAAGGCCCTGAATTTCTGAGAATAGGAATTTTTAGCGGGTAATATACCTGTATCCATCAACTGGGAGGCATTTTGCCTCCCTTTTTTATGGGGGCTGGGGAACGGATCCGTTCCAGGGTAGAGCCAATCTCATCACAATTCACTCTAATTATACTTATTCTTTATTAATTCATAAGATCTTATTATGATTGGAAGTATTGCACCGGGAAAGCCGGAAGTGAATCTCTAGAAGGCCGGGGATAGATGCGAAAGCTTATCATATTCTGGATCATGATGTCTGTCTCGACGGCCTGTTATGGCGGGGAAGAGCAACCGAACCCGGTTTTCAGTATTTTCGATACCTTCCCTTATTACTGGCTTGAGGGCGATCCGGAAAACCCTAGGCGCAAAGGGTTATATACAGAACTTGTCAATCTGATCGCGCATGAAGCAGGGCAGGACTTTACACTCAGAACCCATCCTTTCGCCCGGGTGTTGTATTCACTGAAAACGGGAAATACCGATTTTTCCATGATTGCCCTGATTGATAATAAAGGACGCGGGGTCAATGTTGTGGCGCCGCTGGTTTGCTCCTCGATGATTCTGATACCACGCAAAGGGTCCGGTATTCGGACCCTCAAAGATATCAAGGGCAAAAGAATTGCTTTTACCGGGCGCAGTGTTTTTGAAAAAAGCGGTTATACAAAGCAGGATATCATACCGGTTCGCCTGTCCCAGCCGCGGCTGTATTTTTCCATGATGGTCACGGGACGGCTGGATGCTTTTGTCATGAACGAGGTCATGTATTACGCCTATTTGCAGCACCTGACGCAGGCATCGGATTTTCCGGAAGATTTTCTGTCTTATGTTGGGGACCCGGTCCGTGTGACCGGGTATCAGCTAGGGCTTGTGGTTTCACAAAAATCCGCTTATGCCCATCTTGTCCCCCGCCTAACAGAAAGTGTGAGACGTCTTCATGAAAGAGGCGCCATTCAGGAAACGTTTCGCCGTTACGGATCGGATTTACCTGTCACATGTTCCGGGGAGGCCCAAGAATGACCGCGCGGCGCTTTGACACTCAAGTCACGGACAGCCTGTCTTTTAAACTTGCCAAAACAGCGGTGCTTTTGGCGTTGGCCATCGGGGTAACATTGTCTTTAGTGCAGGTCTATCTGGATTTTGTGGAAGAGGAAAGGTCCCTTGAGGCAAAAATTCAGGAGATCCTCTATGTGGTGGAAAAGCCTGCGGCGCGCGCGGTCTATATTCTTGATGAACAATTGGCCCAGCATGTGCTGGAAGGGCTTATGGTTTATGACTTCGTGGATTACGCCGCGCTGACAGATGATATGGGGCAAAAGCTGGCTTCTGTTTCCCGTGCCCCGACGGAAAGCGTAACGCACTGGTTAAGTGACAGGCTTTTGGCAGGGGAAACGGAATTCTCCATACCCTTACCGCTTCCGGGGGAAGCGATGGGCGTAACGGGACGGCTTGACATCCGGATAAACCGGGATGCGGCCCTCGCTGGATTTTATGACCGGGCGGTGACGGTTTTTTTTACCGGGGTTGTGCGCAATATGCTGCTGGTACTGCTGCTGTATCTGGCTTTTTATTATATTGTTGCTCGCCCTCTCAAAGGTCTGTCCCGTAAAATTAGCGCCGTGGACCCGGCTGCCCCTGACCGCCGGCCAGTGGAGGTTCCTGCCGGACATGAGGAGGACGAATTTGGTCTTCTGGCCCGCTCCTTCAATGATTTTGCGGCGGCCATCAACCGGCAATATGACAAATTGAAACACACCCAGCAGGAATTGGCTTTTGCCCGTGACGAACTGATCCAGGAACTGCAAGCGCATAAGGAGACCGGCGCACATCTGGTGGAGATGA
The DNA here is from genome assembly GCF_005849285.1 of Luteithermobacter gelatinilyticus. Taxonomy (NCBI): domain Bacteria; kingdom Pseudomonadati; phylum Pseudomonadota; class Alphaproteobacteria; order Emcibacterales; family Emcibacteraceae; genus Luteithermobacter; species Luteithermobacter gelatinilyticus. The sequence goes on from NZ_CP040517.1 coordinate 469,914, forward strand.
AACTCAAGGCAGACAAGGCCAATCAGGCCAAGTCCTATTTTCTGGCCAATATGAGCCATGAGCTTCGCACCCCACTGAATGCCATTATCGGTTTTGCGTCTTTGATTTCAGGGGAAACCCTGGGCCCGGTTGGTCATGAGACCTATAAGGAATATTTACGTGAAATTGAGCTGGCGGGCCGCAATCTGACGAATCTCTTGGGACAGATACTGGACCTGGCGCGTATTGAATCCGGAGGCTTTGAATTGCAGGAAACCACGTTTTCCGTGTCCGATCTCATCGAGAACTGCCTGTTGTCCTATCAGACATTTCTGGATGAAAAACGTCTGATTCTGGTCAAGAATCTGGATGAGAATCTGGGGCAAATCCAGGGGGACCGTCTGCGCCTGCGTCAGGTTTTGGCGAATATTCTTTCCAATGCTGTCAAATTCTCGCCGGAAGGCGGCAAAATTACGGTGTCAGCACATTATCAAGAAGACAGGTCGTTTCTGATCTCTGTTGCCGATGAAGGGGTTGGCATTCCCCAGGACAAACTTGAACATGTTCTGGAACCTTTTGTGCAGGCGGATGTCAATTATAATAAGGTTTATCAGGGAGCTGGGCTTGGCCTGTCCCTGTCCAGCTCGCTGGTGAAGTTGCATGGCGGTAAAATCTGGATTGAAAGCCGGGAGAAAAAAGGCACGACGGTATATATCGAAATACCGGAAAAGCGGGTGATGGATCAGCCGGAAGTAAAATAGGGTATTCCGGAAGCCAGGTGGCTGTGTTTCCCAACTTTTCTGATTTCCCTTTGGATTCTTCCGGCTCTGGTGATATAAGCACGGCGGCGCCCGATGACTTGTTTCGTGAGGTAGCATCATAAAGATAATGACCCATGCTGATGGGGTCATGGAAAATATGGATCACCTATGCTCGAACCCGATGAAAAAGCCCTCCTGCCGGAAGGACTGCATGATACACTGGCCCGTGATGCGGAATATGAGGCCGAGGTCATTGGCCGGCTTTTGACCTGTTTTGCCCGTCAGGGATATGATCTGGTTTTACCGCCACTGGTGGAATTTGAGGAAAGCCTGTTGGCTGGTCCCGGGAAGGCCCAGTCCCGCCACATGTTCCGGGTAATGGATCCGGCTTCACAACGCATGATGGGGGTGCGGACCGACCTCACCGGGCAGGTGGCCCGGATTGCCCGGACCCGTCTAGGCAATGCGCCGCGGCCGCTGCGGCTGGCCTATGCCGGGGACGTATTGCGGGTCAAGGGGACCCAGTTGCGCCCGGAACGGCAGTTTATTCAGTGCGGGGTGGAACTATTGGGCTCGGATTCACCTCAGGCCTATGTGGAAATTATTCTGCTGGCTCATGAGGCGCTGACTTCGGTGGGGATAAAGGAATTGAGTCTGGATCTCACATTGCCCAGTCTTGTGCCGGCCATTTGCCGCGGCATGGACATCACCGAAGACCACGCCCGGGCGGTCCGGCATGCGCTGGATGCCAAGGATATCGGGGAGCTGGAAGCGATTGAGGGGGATATCGGGGAGATTTCCCGTCAACTCCTCAAGGCCGCTGGCGGCGCAGAGACGGCGCTTGATATTCTGGGCCAGCTGACCTTGCCGGCCCCAGCAGAGGCTATGATAGATGAACTGGGGCAGGTGGTCTCCCGTCTGCGCGAGATTGCTCCCGGCTTGCAAATTACCATTGATCCCGGGGAATATCAGGGCTTTGAATACCATACCGGCCTCGGCTTTACCTTGTTTGCACCGGGTGTGCGCGGGGAACTGGGCCGGGGCGGTCGGTATGAGGCCAATGCCGAACTGAAAAGCAAACGCGAACCGGCCACTGGTTTTTCCCTGTATCTGGACAGCCTGATGCGTGCATTGCCGGCGCCTGTACCGGTAAATCGGTTGTATGTTCCCTTTGGCACCGATCCGGCGGAACTCCCCCCGCTCCGGGATCAAAATTACAGAACCGTGCAGGGGCTGGAGCCGTGTGCGGACCCCGTCAAGGAGGCTCGCCGGCTGGGATGTAGTCATGTGCTGAAAGAAGGCACTGTGCTAACGCTCTGACCACCGGGCGGGCGGCGGACTGGCCGGGGGAAATTTAAGTGAATTCGAAGTGGTGAAGTGAAAGGTCTGAAACGTGGCGAATGTTGTTGTGATTGGCTCCCAATGGGGCGATGAGGGCAAAGGCAAGATTGTGGACTGGCTGTCCGAACGGGCCGATGTGGTGGTGCGTTTTCAGGGCGGTCATAACGCGGGTCATACGCTGGTGATTGATGGCACGGTCTACAAACTCAGCCTGTTGCCGTCCGGCATTGTGCGTGGCGGTAAGCTGTCCATCATCGGCAATGGGGTGGTGGTGGACCCTTGGGCACTGATCAGCGAAATTGACCGCTTGAAGGAACAGGGGGTCAACGTGAGCCCCGACAATCTGATTATTGCCGAAAACTGTGCGCTTATTCTGCCGCTGCATGGTGAACTGGACGGGGTGCGGGAGGATGCCGCTAATGTCAGCACCAAGGGCGGGCCAAAAATCGGCACCACCCGTCGCGGCATCGGGCCGGCCTATGAAGACAAGGTGGCGCGCCGGGCGCTCAGGGCCTGTGACCTGTTTTCCGATACGGCTATTGAAAATCGTGTGGATGTGCTGCTCAGCCATCACAATCCTCTGCGTCGGGGGCTTGGGGTGGCGGAAATTAACCGGGACGACCTGATTGCACGGATCAAGGAAATTGCTCCCCGCATCACGCCTTACGTCAAGGCCAGCTGGCGGGTATTGGATGCGGCCAAACATGATCGTCGCCGCATTCTGTTTGAAGGGGCGCAGGGCACCATGCTGGACGTGGACCATGGCACCTATCCCTTTGTTACTTCCTCCAACACCATCTCTTCCCAGGCCGCCGGCGGCAGCGGTACGGGTCCTGGCAATCTGGACTATGTTCTGGGCATCACCAAGGCCTATACCACCCGGGTGGGCGAGGGGCCGTTTCCCACGGAACTGAATGACGAGGTGGGCCGGGGACTCGGGGAGCGCGGCCATGAGTTCGGGACCGTCACCGGACGCAGCCGTCGCTGCGGCTGGTTTGATGCGGTGATGGTGCGCCAGGCAACCAAGATTGGCGGCATTGACGGCATTGCGCTGACCAAACTGGATGTGCTGGATGGCATGGAGGAACTGAAAGTCTGTATCGCCTATGAACTGGATGGCGAGCGGATCGACTATTTCCCCGCCTCGACTGAGGCCCAGGCTCGCGTCAAACCGGTTTACGAGACGCTGGAAGGCTGGTCCGAGAGCACCTTCGGCGCCAGAAGCTGGAAGGACCTGCCGGCCACGGCCATCAAATATATCCGCCGGATCGAGGAACTGATCGAAACCCCGGTGGCGATGCTGTCCACCAGTCCCGAACGCGAAGACACCATCCTGGTGCATGACCCGTTCGAAGATTGAGCGCTCTGACACCTGCTGTCTGAGACATCCGCCGTGATTTTTCGAGGTGATCGCTTACGGGGTCACAAAACGGCCACTTGCCGCCGCATGGGGCAAGGACCACCCGAAATACACCTCGACATCAAGGACCTGTCCCCGCTGAATGGTCAAGACTTCGGTATTTCGAAGTCTTGAGCCGTTTTTCCAGCGCATTTCATAGGTCACGATCACCACATCGTCTTGATGGAGAAACCGGATAAAATTATATCCCGCAACGTCGTTGTGGGAGGGCCAGCAGCGTTCCAGATAAGTTTGCCGGTCAATCCGGTTGTCGTAGGGACTGGTGAAATGAAATTCATCTGCAAGCAATGCTTCAATTTCTGCACGGTCCGAATTGACATAGGCGAGAAAAACCCTTTGGGCCGTGTCCACAGGATCACTCATCGACAAGCACCTCGAATCCTCCCCAGATCAGACGTTTGCCGTCAAAGGGCATCGGGTTGACGGCAGGGTCGACACGAGGGTCATTCATAATTTTTTCCATGCCTGCATCCCGCACCGCGCGCGAGGGCCAGATGACCCAGGAAAAAGTAACTGTCTCCTCCTCTCTGCAGTGAACCGCCTTCGGAAATGACGTTACCTCACCGTCAGGAATGTTGGTGCCCCAACATTCAACAACCTTCAGGGCGCCGTGTTCCTTAAAGACGGCAGCCGCTTCCGTCGCATGTTTGCGAAATGCTTCGCGGTTGGCCGTTGGTACCGCCGCGACGAAACCTTCAATATATTGCATGTTCTGTCTCCCAATCTGATTGCATATTGAAACCAGTTGATTTATAGCTTATCTGATTGTAAATTGCAACTGGTTTGAGAGGAGTAAGAAAATTGGGTCAACGTTCGGGCTGTCCGATTAATTTATCAGTGGAAATTCTGGGGGATCGTTGGAGCCTTGTCATCCTGCGCGACATGATGTTTGGGGGCTATCGCAGCTTTCGTGAAATTCTGACCCATTCGCGTGAAGGGATTGCCAGCAATATCCTTGCCAGTCGCTTGAAGATGTTGCTCAGGGAAGGCCTGGTTACGAAGGCCGGCGACCCGCACCACAAACAGAAATCAATTTACAGTTTGACCGAAAAATCCATTGCCCTTGTGCCGGTCATGGTACAGCTCGGCGCCTGGGGCCGGCGGTTCCTGCCGGTCTCGGAAGAACTTACCATCCGTGCCCAACTCTTGGAGGAGGGGGGGCCGCAGATGTGGGAAGAGTTTATGGAGGAGTTGAGGCATATCCATCTTGGCGCCCCGGTGACGAAGGCGGGCCCGACCGTATCCGACCGCCTGCAAGCGGCCTATGAGGAAGTTGTTGCAAAAAAGGGCCCGTAACCAGGTCAAGTGCACCCCGTGTTGCGGGGGCCAGATTTTGTGATCACGAAACGACTCAAGAAAGTTCTGAATTGTTTTGCAATATCAATGACATAATTAACTCCTGATCGGCCGGAGAACGGGAACGCCTAAGGGCTTGTTTTTGGCCGTTTTTTGGTGAAGCCGTTTCTTGTGGTGCAAATATATTTGACAAAAGGGATCTGTTGACCTTACACAATGCGCCTCTTGCCGAATCGGGCCTTCGCAACGTCGGCAACCGGGAGTGACAGACGCTCCGACTGATCTTAATTGACTGGTTTTGGTTTTGTTGTGGAGGTCCCATGAATGGACTACTTTACTAGCGTAGATGGACTGCTGGCAGAGCGTCTGCCGACCGATCCCGTTTTCTGCTTTCGCCCCCATGCTGCCCGGCGTGCCGCTGAATGGTTCCTCAACCATTTCCAGGGGGATGTGCTCTATGCGGTCAAGGCCAATCCGGAACCGGTGGTCCTGGAGGCGCTTTATGCGGCCGGCATTCGTCATTTTGACGTGGCTTCACCCAAGGAACTGGCCTTGGTGGCCCGGTTCAGGGATGCGCGGTTCTACAACATGAATCCGGTCAAACACCCCCGCCATATTGCGGAAAGTTATTTTGAGTATGGTGTGCGGGATTTTGCCGTGGATTGTCTCGACGAACTGGAAAAAATCAAGCGCATGACTGGGAATGCCCGGGACCTGAACATCTATGTGCGTCTGGCCCTTGCCAATCACAGCAGCATGCTGCCGCTGGAGCATAAATTTGGGGTGCCGATGGACCAGGCGGCGGAACTTCTGGTGGCGGCACGGTTGGCATCAGCCAAGCTTGGCGTGTGTTTCCATGTGGGATCGCAGACCATGGATCCGGAAGCCTATCGGGCTGCCATTCATCAGGCCAATCAGGCGATTATTCAGGCCGGGGTGGTGGTCGATTATCTGGATGTGGGGGGTGGTTTCCCGTCTGCCTATCCGGGTATGGAGGCCCCCCCGCTTGAACAGTATATGGCGACCATCCACCACGCGTTTGAAGAGTCCATGACCTCGGAAAATGCCCGGCTGCTGTGTGAGCCGGGTCGGGCGCTGTGTGCGGAAGCGGCGTCGCTGCTGGTGAGCGTCACGCTGCGCAAAGACAACCGGTTGTATATTACCGAAGGGGCGTATGGGGCGCTGTTTGATGCGGCGCATCTGCGTTTTCCGTTTCCGGTGCGGATGATCCGCCCGACTGGCGAAGCGTCCCGGCGCATGACGGCCTTCATGTTTTACGGGCCGACCTGTGACAGCATTGATACCATTTCAGGTCCCTTCCTTTTGCCCGAAGATATCGGCGAAGGAGATTATATTGAAATTGGCATGCTGGGCGCATATGGCAAGAATCTGCGTACTGCCTTTAACGGATTTCATGACGGGGAAGATGTGATTGTCGGCGATGAACCTTTACAAAGCATGTATCGGCCTGCGGCGGTCTGTTTGCCCGAAATGCCGCGACCTGCTGCCGCGTCGGGCGAAAGCGGGCAGAGACCGGAAAACATCATCGCCCTGGATATGTAACCCAGAGTGAATTGTGTCGATCTCGTCAGAATTTACTCTAAACCAACAGGATTGAGCCATGACTGAAAGAAGCAACGAAAAAGCCGCCCTGCTTAACAAGGTGGTCGAACATATTGACATTACCTCGTTTGACGCCCGCCCCATTATCGACAGCATGGGGAAAATGTCCTTTACGTCGCGGGATCTGGCCCGGGCCACTGGCATTTTTAACGAGATGCTGGCGGATAAGGACTGTTCCGTGATCCTGACCATTGCAGGGTCCACATCCGCCGGGGGGTGCATGCAGCTTTATGCGGATCTGGTGAAATACAACATGGTGGATGCGGTTGTCGCCACCGGGGCCAGCATTGTGGACATGGATTTTTTTGAGGCGCTGGGCTTCAGGCATTACCAGGCCGAGGGCGAGGTTGATGATCGGAAGCTGCGGGACCTGTATATCGACCGCATCTATGACACCTATATCGACGAGGAAGAGTTACAGCATTGCGATCACACCATTAAGGAAATTGCCGACGGGCTGGAAAAGCGGCCTTATTCGTCCCGCGAATTTATCCGGGAAATGGGGCGCTGGCTGACCACAAACGCCAAAAAACAGGGCAGCTTGATTCAGACCGCTTACGAGAATGATGTGCCGATTTTCTGCCCGGCCTTTACCGATTCCAGCGCCGGGTTCGGTCTGGTTCTGCATCAGGTGGAAAATCCAGGAAATCATATGACGCTTGACAGTATTGCCGATTTTCGGGAGCTGACCGAAATCAAGATTGCGGCGGGCCAGACCGGGCTGTTGATGATCGGCGGCGGGGTGCCGAAAAACTTCACCCAGGACACGGTGGTCTGTGCCGAAATTCTGGGCAAGGAAGTGGATATGCACAAATACGCCATCCAGATTACCGTGGCCGATGTGCGGGATGGGGCCTGTTCCTCTTCGACGTTGAAAGAAGCCTGTAGCTGGGGCAAGGTGGATATTGTCAAGGAACAGATGGTCTATGCCGAAGCCGGGTCCGTGCTACCGCTGCTGGCCAGTGACGCCTATCATCGCGGCCTGTGGAAAGATCGTGAGCCGCGCCGTTTCGCCAAACTGTTTGACAAGTAGGTTGGTGCCATGAATTTTGACTATCTTTCCCCCGAGGACGGGTTTCTCGGGCTTCAAGCGGAACAGGCCGCGGCCCCGGAAGAGGCCCGGGCGGTGATCATTCCGTTCGGGCTTGAGGGGTCCGTCTCCTATGAAGGCGGGACCCGCCGGGGGCCGCAGGCCATGATCGCGGCGAGCCATCAGGTGGAGCTGTTTGATGAAGAACTGTGGTGTGAACCGTTTTCCCAATATGGGGTGGCAACGCTGAAGGAGCCTACCATTGGGGAGACGATCGCCGAAGAACTGGACCGGCTGGAGGCCATTGTCGAGCAGGTGCTTGCCGAAGGCCGTTTCCCCATGACCTTTGGCGGGGAACATTCCATCACTGCCGGCACGATCCGTCCCTTTGCCCGACGCTATGATGATCTGGCAATGCTGCATTTCGATGCCCATGCGGACCTGCGCGACGGGTATGAAGGGGAGCATTATTCCCATGCTGCCGCCATTCGTCGCTGCCTTGATTTTGAACATATTGAAATCGTGTCCGTGGGCATTCGCAATATTTCCGCGGAGGAAATCCCGTTTCTGGACCAAAACCGCCACCGTATCCATATTCATTGGGGCAAGGATCGTGCTCGCTGGAATGTGGAGGAGATTGTGGCGCCGCTTAAGGGTCGGCCGATTTACCTTACTTTTGACGTGGACGGGTTTGACGCAAGCCTTATGCCCGCCACCGGCACGCCGGAACCGGGCGGGCTGTTCTGGCAGGACGCTATGGAAATCATCAAAGCCGCCAGCGAGGTGGGCACCATTATTGGTGCCGATATCAATGAGCTGGCCCCGCGGGAGGGGTTGCATGGCTGCGATTTTCTGGCCGCCAAGCTGGCCTACAAGATCCTCAATTACGCCCTGACCAGCAGAATGGGTCAATCTATGCACGATTTACTCTAGGGATCGTATTGCTGGCGCTTACGATGCAACACGGAACAGAACGTCACCGCAAACCCGATAGGGCGTGGCGATACCAGGCGGATATCATGGGTCGCTACAGCCAGCGGCGGACCCGGGATTTATAGGTGCGGTATCGCTCGCCGAATTTTTCTTCCAGATAAGCTTCTTCGCGCAGAATGACGCCGTAATGCATCACCACTAGGACCGGCAGCAGAAGCAGAAAAATCCACACGTTGTCAAACAGAAACCCAAAGGCGGCCATGATCAGGGTAAATCCCACATACATGGGATTGCGGCTAAAGGCGTAAAGGCCGGTCTCATAAATGTCCGGGGTGGGCTCCAGCGGATCGGGATTCTGTTGCCCCCGCAAAAAAGGCAAGACGCTGAGCAGCAGTAACAGCAGTCCTGAACCCAGCAGCAGGCCCCCCGTAATGTCGCCGGCCAGTTCCAGCCCAAGGGATAATGGCAGCACATATTGAAGCCCCACGGCAATGCCGATGCCAAGGGCATAAATCACCGGCGGGCGGGTAACGACCCGGGCGTGGTCGCTCTGTTTGACCTGGTTGGTTTCAGGCATGACGATACTCCCCAAGGATGTCGGTGGGGGATGAGAGTCCCACTCTGGAGGCAACAGATTTATTCCTGACGTGTGCCGAGTGTATCCTGTTCCATTCAGCGGGGCCACTGGAAATATTGCCATAGACGGTATGCATCAATTTTGGGGCTGCTCACCTTGTCAGACGCCTGGGTCAGACGCCTGGCCCGATGTCCCGCATCGCCCGGCACGTCTTCTGCGGGAGGCGGGCCGCAATCCGTCAACAGGATTGAGTCAAGCTATCCACAACTCACTCTAGGACACGCGGATTTTGTGTTTCGGCATTTTCGTTCTATACTTACTCTTTTATAACAAAATAACAGTCTGAATATCAGAGGATTGGCAGGCGGGAGTGGAAAGGGATGTCATGAATGGAGATCTATTGGTGAAGGCCGCAATCTGGGTGTTCAGCCTGATTATGGCGCTGGTGTTCATTGCCACCGGCATTGGTAAACTGGCCGGAATCGAAGCCCATCTCGTCAACTATTCCGCCTGGAACTTCCCGCAATGGGGCTTGTTGGCCTTGGGCGGGGTGGAGATTGTGGGCGGTATTTTCCTGCTGGTGCCCCGCTGGGCGTTCCTCAGTGCCGGGTTGTTGTGTTTGGATCTTCTGGTGAGCGGTGCCCTGCATTTTGCCCATGATGAGCCGTCCCTGGTGCTGCGGGCCTTGATTTTGGGCTTTATCCTGTTGGCGCTATGTTATCTGCGTTTGAAACAACGCTATACGCTCTCCTTTGAGGCAATCGGGACCAGAGGGCAGGAAAACCGTCCGGACGAAGCCGCGGACAAAATGACGGATTCCTTTTGCCCGACAAACAATAATTCATGACAGAATAACAGATAAGTGAGCCGGAAGGCCAAGGCCGGGCGCGCCGGCCCGGGCCTAGAGTGAATTGAGTCAACCGATGTACAATTCACTCTAGCCGCGCACTTCCTGTACCACTTCATTGGTGAGTGGATTAATGCTTTTCAGCACCACATTGTAGCCCCATAGCCGCCGCATATGCGCCAGCACCTTTTCGGCGCTGCTCTTGTCCAACGGGATGTGGTTGTTCATGCTGTGGGTGAGGGTGAGCGTCCGGTCCCCGGCCATATCCACATGACTGACCTGAATGTCCAGATCCTGATTGGCCACGGAATATTGTGCCGAAAGCGCCTCGCGCAGGGCCCGGTACCCGCTCTGGTTATGGATGTGGCTGACTTCGATATAAGGGCTGCCCATATCGTCGTGAATATTGAACAGACGCATTTCCCGCATCAGATGAGGGCTGAGAAACTGCAGGATGAAACTTTCATCCCGGTAATTGGCCCAAGCGTCTTTCAGCGTTTCTATGGCGTTGTTGTTGCCGGCGATGTCGGGAAACCAGGCGCGGTCCTCATCCGTGGGGTTTTCACAGATCCGTTGGATGTCCATCATCATGTTAAACCCCAGCGCATAGGGGTTGATGCCGGAAAAATATTTACTGTCAAAGTCAGGCTGGGCCACGACGCGGGTGTGAAAATCCAGAAATTCCAGCATTGCGCCTTCGGTGATCAGGCCCTTGTCATACAGCTGGTTCATCAGCGTATAATGCACGTAACAGGCACAGCCTTCATTCATCATCTTGGTCTGGCGCTGGGGATAGAAATACTGCGCTACAGATCGCACAATGCGCAGGATTTCACATTGCCAGCGTTCCAGAACCGGGCTGTTCTTTTCCAGAAAATACAACAGATTGGATTCCGGGATGCCCAGCTTCTGCGCCAGCTGGCTGTCCATGACATTATTTTCGCCGTTTTTGCTTTTTTTGGCCGGCGGCAGGGTGCGCCACAGTTCATTATACTGTTTTTCCTCATATTCCAGGCGCTCCATCTGCCGTTTCCAGATCTTGGCGTCATCCAGTTTGGTCGGCCGGGTATATCGGTCCACGCCCTGATCCCTGAGCGCATGTGCGGAATCGAGAATTTTTTCTACTTCCTTGAAGCCATAACGTTCTTCGCATTTGGCGATATAGTTTTTGGCAAATTGCAGATAGTCGAGAATGGCGCTGGCGTCGGTCCATTGTTTGAATAGGTGGTTGTTTTTGAAAAAATGATTATGGCCAAAAGCCGCGTGCGCCATGACCAGGGTCTGCATGGTCATGGAGTTTTCTTCCATGATATAACAGATGCACGGGTCCGAATTGATGACAATTTCATAGGCCAGTCCGGAAAACCCCTTGCGATACATGATTTCGTCGCGAATGAAGCTTTTGCCGAAGGACCAGTGATTGTACATCAGCGGCATGCCGATGGAGCTGTAGGCGTCCAGCATTTGTTCGGAAGTGATGACTTCGATCTGGATGGGATAAACATCCAGTTTCAATTCATTGAGCGCAATATCCTCCAGCGCCCGGAAGGTCTTGTCAATGGTCTGGAAATCCCATTCTGCTCCCTCATAAAGAGGTTGAGCGGCCTGTGGGCGTTTCTTATGCGTTTTTGTCATGAACTGTTCCCCTCTCCAGCCCGCGTTGCGGCGTCGGCTTTTTCGGAACTGCCGCTCAGATCCCGGTTTTTGGCAAACAGGTCATGCAGGACCGGATAAATATCCGCGGCTTTGGTAACCCGCCGGATGGCGAAATTGCGGTTGGTTTTGCGTACCTGGTCATAAGCTTCCCACAGCCGCGTGCTGCCGTTCCCGCCCATGAACATTTCCGATTCCTCGCTGTCCCAGATTTCCACATAGGCGAAATACTGGCACAGCGGCAGCAGCACATCATTGAGCATATGTTGGCAATGGGCATTGTCGCTGTTGAGGTTGTCGCCGTCCGAGGCCTGGGCAGCGTAGATGTTCCAGTCTTCAGGCGGATACCGTTCCCGGATCACCTGTTCCATCACTTCCAGCGCGGTGGACACAATCGTGCCGCCGGTCTCCCGGGAATAAAAGAAGGTTTCCTCGTCCACCTCGCTGGCATGATGGGTGTGACGGATAAAGACCAGCTCTACCTTGGAATACTGTTTTTTCAGAAACAGATGCAGCAGCATAAAAAACCGCTTGGCCAGTTCCTTGTGCATTTCGCTCATGGAACCGGAGACGTCCATCAAGCAGAACATCACGGCATGGGTGTTGGGTTTTTCTATTTGGGTGAAATTGCTGTAACGCACATCAATCGGGTCGATATAGGGGACCAGTCGTCTGCGGCGCTGCTTCGTCTCCAACTGGCCCAGAAGATATTCCAGTTCCTTGTTCTCTTTTTCAGTTCGGTGTTCCTTGGCTCTCAGCGCGGTGATGCGTTCTTCCAGTTCCTCGATTTCCTGTTCCGTCGGCCGCCTTAGGGTCAGCCGCCGCGCCAGCGAATTGCGCATGGTAAGCTTCAGGTTGAGATTGGCGGGCGGGCCATCCTTTTTATAACCGGCGCGCCGATATTCATGCACCACTTCTTCCTTGATGGATTTTTTGACAAAATCCGGCAAGGCCATATCCTCAAACAGGATGTCCAGAAACTCATCCCGGCTGAGGGTGAAAGAAAAGGCGTCTTCGCCATCACCTTCGGCGCTGGCCTCGCGGCCGCCCTGTCCCTGTCCTTCTCCCTGTTCGGGACGTTTGATGCGGTCGCCGGGCATGAACTCCTTGTTCCCCGGCAGGACCCGGTTGCGCACCCCCTTGTTTTTGTCGCCCACCAGACGGGGTTCATCCAGACCCTCTGAGGGAATGCGGATTTTTTCAGAAGAGTCAATGTCGGCGATTTTCCGGTTTTTGACAGCTTCATCCACGGCTTTTTTAATCTGTTTCCGGGCCCGATGGATGAATCTTTGCCGGTTGGTCAGGCTTTTTCCCTTGGGGTTCAGCCTTCTGTCGATGATATGCATCATGACGCCATTACTCTCCTTGTGACAATCGGCAGTCTCCTGTCAGAACCGGGCAACGCCCTGCAGACCGGCCGGCCTTAACCGGCCTTGTTGACCCGCATATACCATTCCACCAGCCGATGGACCTGGCGTTCACTGTAGCCCCGTTCCTTCATGCGCTGGACAAATTCATGGTGTTTGTGTTCGGTGTCCTTATCCTTTTTGCTGCCGAAGCTGATCACCGGCAGCAGATCCTCAACCTTGCTGAACATGCGTTTTTCGATGACGGAACGCAGTTTTTCATAAGAGGTCCACCTCGGATTCTGTCCGGCATTGTTGGCCCGGGCCCGAAGCGCAAATTTCACCACTTCATTGCGGAAGTCTTTCGGGTTGGAAATGCCTGCCGGTTTTTCAATTTTGCTCAACTCCTGGTCCAGCACCTTGCTGTCCAGCAGCTGCCCGGTGTCCGGATCCTTGAAGTCATGTCCTTCGATCCAGGCATCGGCATAGGCGATATAGCGGTCAAACAGGTTCTGGCCGTAATCGGAATAGGATTCCAGATAGGCTTTCTGAATCTCGTTGCCGATGAATTCCGCATATCGGGGGGCCAGTTCGCTTTTGATAAAGCCGATATATTTTTTCTCCAGATCGTCGGGCAGCTGTTCGCGCAGCAGCGCCTTTTCCAGAACATACATCAGATGCACCGGATCCGCGCCCACCTCGTGAGTGTCATAGTTGAAGGTTTCGGCAAGCGTCTTGAAGGCAAAGCGGGTGGAAATGCCGTCCATGCCCTCGTCCACGCCGGCCATATCTTTATATTCCTGCATGGGTTTGGCCTTGGGGTCCACATCTTTCAGGTTTTCCCCGTTATAGACCCGCATCTTGGAATAGATGTTGGAATTTTCGTGTTCCCGCAGACGGGTCATGACACTGAAACGGGCCAGCATTTCCAATGTGCCGGGGGCGCAATGGCTGGTATTCAGGTCGGAATTGGCCAGCAGTTTTTCATAGATCTTGACCTCTTCATCCACTCGCAGGCAATAGGGCACCTTGATCACATAAACCCGGTCGATGAAAGCCTCGTTGTTTTTGTTGTTTTTGAAGCTCTGCCATTCCGCCTCGTTGGAATGGGCCATGATGATGCCTTGATAGGGAATGGCACCCAGATTCTCGGTACCGATATAGTTGCCTTCCTGGGTTGCGGTCAGCAGCGGGTGCAGCATCTTGATCGGCGCCTTGAACATTTCCACGAATTCCAGAATACCCTGGGTGGTGCGGTTCAGGCCGCCGCTATAGGAATAGGCGTCGCTGTCATTCTGGCTGAAATATTCTAGTTTCCGGATATCCACCTTGCCCACGAGTGTGGAAATATCCTGATTGTTTTCATCACCCGGTTCGGTTTTGGCAATGGCAATCTGGCGCAGCTTGGAGGGATAGATTTTGGCCACGGAAAACTTGGTCAGATCGCCTTCAAACTGGTCGAGCCGTTTTAGTGCCCAGGGAGAAATCAGGCCGGTCAGCCGATAGCGGGGAATGTTGTATTTGTCTTCAAACACATCTCCCATACGTTCGGGGTCAAACAGTCCCAGCGGGGATTCAAAAATCGGGCTGATTTCGTCGCCGGCTTTGAGTACATAAATGGGACATTTTTCCATGAGGGTCTTGAGCTGTTCGGCGAGAGAAGATTTCCCCCCGCCCACAGGTCCCAGCAGGTAAAGCACCTGTTTGCGCTCCTCCAAGCCCTGGGAGGCGTGTTTGAAGAAGCCCACCAGGCGTTCGATGGTTTCTTCCATGCCGAAAAAATTCTCGAAACTTTTGTAGCGTTTGATGGTGCGGTTCATGAAGATCCGCCCCAGGCGTTCATCCTTGGACGTGTCAATCAGCTCAGGTTCGCCGATGGCGTGGATCATGCGCTCGGCGGCACTGGCATACATCATGGGATCATCTTTGCAGCCGTGAAGGTATTCGCGCAGCGACAGTTCCGCTTCCATGTGTTTTTCATAGTGCGTCGAATACAAGTCAAAGATGTCTTCTTCATTAGTCATATGCGGCTACTCCCGACTTTGGTTGAATTCAGGACACTGTCAGGAACCGAAAGCAGAAATCGAGATCAGGAAGTCAGGCGAATGCGCCGTGTGAATGGTTGCAAGCGAAAGCCGACCCTGCTCCGTTTCCGACAATGTGCCAGAAGGAAGTTGTGCATCGGATGGTCACCAGCTTTCCCTTGCCGGGAGCCATGCAGTCTGCACGACTTCCCTCCCTTATTGTCGCCTCTCCAGCTCTTTTTTCGGGAGGCGACCTAGAATCTGGTACCCTGAGACATGCCCAGGAACTAAAAAATGTGACTAACTTTAGACCATCAATGAATAGTGTAATTATGGACTAAATTGATTAATGAGTGATGAATAGGCAAAGATCAGTATAGTAGTGAACAACCCCAGTATGACACAATCTTAACCCAAAATCATGTTTAAAAATCGGCACTTCCCCAAAAAATAGCAGGAGGGTGTCAGTTTGTTCACATTTCAGATATGGGGATTTGCCTTCCTGAAAAAAAGGGGGAGACGGAAAAAAATACGACGGCGCCCCATCTTAGGAGCAGGCCGTATCCCTTCTATTTCCGGCCTGTTTCCAGAGGTTTTTCCCGATTTTTCCAATCTTGCCGACTTTGCTCACATTAAAAATCAGCACACAGGAAATGGACAGAACCACGCCGCCCCATCCGATCAGATTAATCGGGGCATAGACGATTTTTTCGGGCACAACCAGCCAGGTCAGGAAACTGGCCAAGATCGTGACCAATGGCGTGAGGGCTACCACCGAACTGACCTGGGTGGTCTCCCAGTGTTTCAGGCTTTCACTGAAGGCTCCATAAGCGATCAAGGTGTTAAAGGCACAAAAGATCAGAATGCCCCAGTCTGCAGAGTCCAACCGCAGGAGATCTTCCGGAGTGCTCAATGGCGCCAGAAGAACTAACGCCTGAAGATAAATAAACAGCAAAATGTTCGATGAGGACAGTTTGCCAAATAGGGTGCGTTGTAACAGGGCGTAGAAGCTCCAGATCAGAGCCGCGCCGATGGCGATTCCAACCCCGGTCAGAAGCCGGTCGTCGGCAGTACCGAATTCCGCCAATGAGTCGTTGAAAAACAGGAGAATGCCTGTCACCAACCCCAGGGCGCAGGCGATCTGGAGGGCGGTCAGCCGTTCCTTGAAAAAGATGATACCGCCCAACGCCAGAAAAATCGGGGTGGTCTGGGAGACGATGGTCAGGGCATTGGGGGTGATGAATTCCAGCGCGTAAATAAACCCGACATAATCAATAATCAAAAACAGGCCGGCAAAAAACAGGATCCCCCAGTCCTTTTTGCTCAGGGCCTGGTATTCCCCCAGTTTGCCGCGCAGGAACTGGATCATAAGACTGAAAACGGCGGCCACCATGAAGCGGAACCAGGTCACGGTGACGGAATCCAGCTTTTCCAGGGAAAACAGCAGGGCAATGGGCAGGATCCCCCAAAACAGCACAGTCACCGCAATATAAAACAGACCGGTTCTGAAATTTTTTTCGTAAAGCGGCATGGCGACCCGTCAGAAGTCCGTACATATATGGAGATTGATTTTTTGGATGAATGCCCTGAATATAGACCGTCCTGATAAAAGTCAAACGCAATCAGCAAGACAAAAAACGAGTCCGACAAACCCGAAAGGGATTGGGGCAAGGGTCTGAAAGGGGGACGACATGTTGAGTATGGCGGGATTGATCGGGGGGCTGATTCTGTTGATCATCCTGACAATCCGGGGGGTGAATATCCTTATTGCGGCGCCCGTGAGTGCTTTGGTGGTGGCCCTGTCCAGTGATATTGCCCTATTGCCGCAGATGGCGGCGGAAGGCGCGCCCAGTTTCACTGTGGATTATATGACCGGTTTTGCCGGGTTCCTGAAGGACTGGTTTATCGTTTTTCTTTTGGGGGCCATGTTTGGCAAGGTGATGGAGGACAGCGGCGCGGCGGATAGTGTTGCCCACTGGGTAGTTCAGGCGCTGGGTATGAAACATGCCGCGCTTGCGGTCATTCTGGCCTGTGCCATTCTCACCTATGGGGGGGTGAGTGTGTTCGTGGTGGCTTTTTCAGTTTTTCCCATGGCCCTGAGCCTGTTCAAGGAGGCCAATCTGCCGCGCCGGTTTATTCCGGCGGCGCTGGCCTTTGGGTCCGTCACCTTCACCATGACCTCGGCGGGATCGGTGGAAATCCAGAACTTCCTGCCTTCAGGCTATCTGGGCACCAATCATTTTGCCGGCTGGCAGGTGAGTATTATTGTTGCCCTGTTCATGGCGTCCACAGGGATCTGGTGGTTTGAAAAAATGTTGGCCCGGGCAAAGGCCAATGGAGAGATCTTCGAGGCGCGCGAGGGGGATCCGGAGGAAAAAAACTATGACCGCCTGCCGCCGCCGCTTCTGGGGCTTGTTCCGCTTGTTGTGGTGTTAGGCACCAGTTTTTATTTCAGCGTAATACTGGATTATGGCAAATCCGCGTTGATTGTGGCGCTGCTGGCGGGCCTGATCGCAGCGGTTGTTATTTACCGCAATCATTTCACCAATCTGGGGGCGGCGTTGTCGGTGGCCACTTTCGGCGCGCTGATCGCCATCAGCAATACCTGCGCCGTCGTGGGGTTCGGCAGCATTGCCAAACTGACGCCGGCCTTTCAGGTGGCCCTGGACTATATGACCCATCTGCCAGGCAATGAATTGATCGGGGCAGCGGTGGCGGTGAGTGTGATTGCCGCGCTCACGGGATCGGCGTCCGGCGGGCAGGCCATTGCCCTGCCATTGCTGGCACCGCATTATCTTGCGCAGGGGGTGGATCCCGAAGCCCTGCATCGGGTGGTGGCGATTTCTTCTGGCGGGCTCGACTCGCTGCCTCATAATGGTTATGTGGTGACCACGATCCGCGCCATTTGTGGAGAAACCCATAAATCGGCCTATCTACCGGTGGGGGCGCTGACGGTGGTGATCCCGTTTATTGGGGCTATCCTCGCGATTATCCTGTTCTTGCTTGGTCTCTAGAGCGGAATCATGCGATAACGTGTGCATGACGAAAACACCGGAAGACTTTGCTCCCTATATCCGCATTCTCGGACGCGGCCCCACCAATGCCCGCCACCTGACCCGGGAGGAGGCGCGGGAGGCGTTTGCCGGGGCGCTGTCGGGCAAGATGGCCGATGTGCAGATCGGCGCTCTGTTGTTGTTGCTGCGTTATCGCGGGGAAGATGCGGCGGAACTGGCCGGCATTGTGGAAGCCATGCGCGACAGTCTTGCGGGCAACCCCGCCATGCCGTCGCCGGAAGAAGGGTATCGGGACCTGATTGATTGGCCCTCATATGCGGCGGGCAAAAGCCGGGAACTGCCCTGGTTCCTACTTTCAGCAAAACTTCTGGCGGAAAACGGCCACAAGGTGTTCATGCACGGTTATAACAGCCATCTGGAAAAGGGACTGGCGACGGAAAACTGCCTGCCGGCCATAGGCGAGACGGCCTGCCGGTCCCTTGAAGACGCCCGGGAAAAACTTGAAGTGGACAATTTTGCTTTTCTGCCGCTTAAAACCTATTCCCCGCGCATTCTGGAATTTCTTAAACTGAGACGGTTTTTGGGGGTGCGCTCCATCATCAATACGGCGGTGCGGCTGATTAATCCTTTCCGGGCGGATACCCTGTTTCTGGGCATTTTCCATCCGCCCTATATCCGGCTCAATCTTGAGGCGGCCAGGCTTCTGGGCCAGCCCCGCCTTGGCGTGGTCAAGGGTGGCGCAGGTGAAGCAGAACGTAATCCGTTCAAAAAAATCATTCTTTATGCTCTGCTTATGGGGGAAGAAGAGCAGACCGGCTGGCCGGCGGGCCTTAACCCCCGGGAGGTGGAGAAAATGCCCGTAACGCTGGATCATCTGGGGCGGGTCTGGCGCGGGGAAGTACGGGATGAAAAAGGCCTGGCCACGCTCTTGGGCACGGCGGCGCAGGCTTTGTATCTGAAGGGATGTGCCGAAACACCTGAACAGGCGGAGAAAATGGCCCGGGTTTATTGGCAGGCTCATCTTTCACAAAGACAATAAGGGAGAAAATATTATGGCACGTGTGCTGGGTCCGGGGGGATTCTTTTTCAAGGTCAATGATCCGGAGAACCTGAAACAATGGTACAGCCGTCATCTGGGGTTGGCGTTTGATGAATATGGCGGTGTAAAGTTCGATTTTGCGGAACAGGCGCAGTCGGACCGCGAGTCCTATGTGTTGTGGGGCATGTTCCGGGCGGATACAGACTATTTTGGTCCCCACAAACATGATTTTATGTTTAATTTCCGGGTTGATGACCTGGACGGGATTCTGGAAAGATTGGCGGCGGAAGGGGTGGAAATCCTGCCCGAGCGGGAAGAGGAATATTACGGCCGTTTTGCCTGGGTCCTGGACCCGGAAGGCCACAAGATCGAACTGTGGGAACCGCCGCTCAGACAGGGTGACACCCAATAGGGAGGCGGAAGCAATTTACTCTAAGCAAGTCGCCGGATGGTGCGCCTAATCCAGATATAGGCTATAAGCCCGGTAACCAGGTTTGCAGCGCTGAGAACGGCGAAAATCACAGGCAGATTAAAATAATAGGCAGCCAGGATAATCAATGGCAGCGGCAGCACTACGGTGCGTAAGGTAGAGATCATTACGCCGGGCAGTGGTTTGCCGAGGCCGTTGAAGGTGGCGTTGGCAGTCATGACAAAACCGTAAGCGCCGTAAGACAGCGGCACGATGGAAAGATAGGCGGTGGCCACTTCCACGATGCGGGCATCGTCGTTAAACAGGCTGGCAAGCGGTTCTGCCACAAGCGCGATAAGAACCGCCAGCACAATCCCCCAGCTCACACAGAAAACGGCGCAGATCTTCATGGCCTGTTCAATGCGCTCATATTGATGTGCCCCCAGGTTCTGCCCGGCAAAGGGACCGATCAC
This sequence comes from Luteithermobacter gelatinilyticus, assembly GCF_005849285.1. Taxonomy (NCBI): domain Bacteria; kingdom Pseudomonadati; phylum Pseudomonadota; class Alphaproteobacteria; order Emcibacterales; family Emcibacteraceae; genus Luteithermobacter; species Luteithermobacter gelatinilyticus. The sequence continues at coordinate 489,679 of NZ_CP040517.1, forward strand.
GGCGGAAAGAGCAAAAAAGAAAATCATTGCCAGGGATTCGATGGAGGTGGCTACATGGGTGCCGGCCACGGCCTTGACGCCGTATTCTGAAATAATGGCGATCAGGATCAGGGCGGCGATCGGAATGATCATGTTGGTGCCTGCCGCGGGCAGCCCTACATGCAGGATTTTGCGCAAGGACGGGCGAAAGGCGCTGATCACCTTGCGGCTGAACTGAAGCACTTCAAAGCGGTGATAAAGATATCCGTAAATGGCCAGGAACGACCCGCCGCGGGCGATCAGGGTGGCCAGGGCGGCGCCCTCCAGTTCCAGTCGTGGGAATCCCAGCAGGCCGAAAATCAGGATTGGATCGAGAATGGCGTTGGCCACGGCGGCCCAGATGTTGATGTGGGTCTGCAGGATGGTGTTGCCCATGGCGCGCATGATGCCCTGGCCGACCATCGGGGCAATGATGAACAGGGTGGAAAAATACCAGATGGTCACATAGTCACGGATCAGCGGCATGATTTTTTCATCGGCACCAATCAGGGTAAACAGTGGATCAACGGTCAGAAGACCGACCACCGTAAAGGTCAGCGAAAAAATGACGCAGATCAGAAAGGCATTGGTGGACAAACGGATCATTTCCGCATGGTCCTTCTGGCCATAGGCGCGGGCGAGCACCGAGGAGGTGCCCGCACTCAATCCGATAGAAGCGGCCACCACCACCATGGCAACGCGGGAGACATATCCCACCGCGGCAAGCTCCTGGGGACCAAGCTGTCCCACGAAATAGAGATCCACATTGATAAAGGCCATCGTACAGAAAATGCCGATCACCATCGGCAGGGCCATGTCCAGAAGGTGTTTGTGAACGGCGCCCTGGGTAAGGTCTCTGTGAATCGGCTTTTTTGAATTGGTGGCCATAAACGCGGGATCCCTGGTGACGAGTGGTTATAAGTATTTTTTTGAGTTTCACAGATGGGATAAAAACACGACTTTTTCAAGAAAGCCAGTTTTCTTTAATTCAGAGAAGATGTCCGTGAGGAACGCCGCAGGGCGGTTTTCTACAGGACCGGTCGCTTCTTTCCCGCTTTTTCTTGTCAATCTCTTGCCAGTTCTCTTGTCAACTTGGGGGGGCAGCGTATATGGTGTGACGTCATTGGTTACAGCAAGAGGGGGTTACAGCAAGATGGAGAAGGGGATGCTGGTTATCGTTTCGCCCGCGAAAAAACTGGATTATGAGACGGAAATTACGGCCCAGACCTGGAGCGAACCGGACTTTCTTGAAGACAGTGCGGAACTGATCAAAACGGCGCGGCAATTGACACGCTCGGAGATTGCCGGACTGATGAAGCTCAGCGATAGTCTTGCCGATCTCAATTATCGGCGCTTCCACGATTTTTCCACCCCCTTCACCCCGGCTAATGCCCGTCCGGCCATCTATGCGTTCAAGGGAGACACCTATGTCGGACTGGATGCGCCCAGCCTCACGAAAGAAGACCTTGATTATGCTCAGGACCATCTGCGTATCCTCTCAGGGCTTTACGGCCTTTTGCGGCCGCTGGACCTGATGCAGGCATACCGGCTGGAAATGGGCTGCCGGCTCAGCAATCCGCGGGGCCGCAATCTTTATGATTTTTGGGGCGATAAGCTGACCGAGGCGCTTAATACCCTCCTCGAACAGCAGAACAGCGATGTGCTGGTTAACTGTGCATCCAATGAATATTTCAAAGCCATAAAACCCAAAAACCTCAAAGCGCGTGTCATCACTCCGACCTTCAAACAGGTCAAGGATGGCAAGGTCAAGTCACTGGGGATGATGGCGAAACGGGCCCGGGGCATGATGGCGCGCTTTATCATCCAGAACCGGATCGAAACCCCGGAGGATCTGAAAAAATTCGATATGGACGGGTATGTCTTCCAGCCGGCCCTATCCGACCATGAAAATTTTGTTTTCCATAAGATCAGCCAGTAGGGCGGCCGTCGTATGGCCGATAGCCTGCCCTTTTTTCTGCTGGCGGCTCCGCTGGTTCTGCTGACCGGAATTTCCAAGGGAGGGTTTGCCAATGGTCTGGGCAGTATTACGGTGCCGCTCCTGTCGGTGCTGATTGACCCGCGCCAGGCGGCGGGCATCATGCTGCCCATTTTGTGTTTCATGGATCTTCTGGCGCTCTGGCAGTATCGCCGGGGCTGGGACGCCACCAGTCTCAGGCTCATGATCCCCGGAGCGCTTATCGGCATTGGCATTGGTACCCTCACCTTCCATCTCATGAATGTGGATATGCTGCGTCTGGTGGTGGGGCTGATGGCGGTTTATTTTGTTCTGAATTTCCTGTGGGCAAAAGTGCGGCAAAGCGCGCCGAAGGCCAAGGGACATAACCCGGCTAAGGGTGGCTTGTTTGGCCTGCTTGCCGGCTTTGTCAGTTTTGTGGCGCATGCGGGCGGGCCGCCAGTGGCCATGTATTTGTTGCCGCTCAGGCTGCACAAAACAACTTTGGTGGCTACCTCTGTGGTGTTTTTTACCACTGTGAATTATGTGAAGCTTATCCCTTATGCCTGGCTCGGACAGCTGTCGCCCGGCAATCTCAGAACCTCGCTGATCCTGCTGCCGCTGGCGCCGCTGGGCATCTGGCTGGGCGCCTGGATGCATCGGAATTTTTCCGACCGGCTGTTTTATGTGTTTTTTTACGGTGTGCTGTTTGTGGTAGGGGTGAAGCTCACGGTGGAGGGCCTGTGGGCCCTCCTGTAAAATGAGATCAGAACGGGATCCAGTCGCGATCCTTGGTCAGATGCATATAACCGATATTGGCGCCGGCTCGCAGGCCGACCCCGACCCGGATCGGGGCGATGATGATATCGTCCTTTTGCTGATAGTTCATCCCCAGGCCGCCGATGTAATAGAAACTGCCTTCCACGGCCGGAAAGCGTTGATAGATGTCGTGGACGTCATGGAGGTTATAGACCAGCGCAAAAACCCGTGAGGCGTTGCCGCCCACATCAAAGCCGATGGATGGTCCTTTCCAGTAGATGCGGCTGTCGCCTTCGATTTTGTGGGACAGAGTGCCGTCGCCATATCTGAGCCCCACCACCAGTGCACCGCTGCCTTCGGTGCCGATGATATAGGCGTTGGGCCGTCCGTGATCCTTGAACGCCTTTTCAATGAGTTTCGCCAGGGCCTCGGACCCGCCGCCCAGGAAGTCGGACGCGGCGTTCATGATGCTTTTTTCATCATAGGTATTGGCGTAATTGGTCCCGTCCTGGTTCTGGCGGTACTTGCTGCCGTCAACCGGTTTGTCGCCCTGGCCGCTGCTGGCGCAGCCGGACAATATCAGCATGCTGGAAAACAAAGCGGTTATCAGGATGTTACGCATGTGATCCCCTTTTTAAAAGTGGCCCGCTCAGCGGGGCTGATCCTGGTCGGCTTTGTGAGAAAAGGTCCGGTTGAGGACCCAGTAAGCCGGGAATATCCAAACGATACCTGCAATAAGGTAGCAGATCAACTGCATCACAATCTGATCTGCAAAAATGGCTTCAATAAGGCGGCTGGCAAGCAAGGCATAGACAGACAGTCCGATCATGAGGATGACAATGCCAAACAGTTTTTTCAGGGAAGGTCGCATGGCGGGTATCTCGATCTGTTGCTCTCTCAATTTATCTCGGTTGGGGTATTTCCGTTATGGGACTCAGGACATCAGGCCGATCATCCGAAAAACATAGATCATGAGATGAATTCCGGCATAAGCCCCAAGGCCCAGCACGACGGCAATGATCATCAGGCGCAGATGTGTTTGAAGGGTGCTCAGGAATTTTTTCAAAATCTCAGCTTTCCGTCCGGATATTTGCGTCTGTAGCCTTTCAGAATCATCTTTTCCGTTGCTGACCATAAACCATAATCAGACAAGTCGCCAAGCGGAACCCATCGGGCGTCAATGGCGTCATCTCCCGGAACGATATCTCCCCCCGCATAAAGTCCCACAAAGTCGATCAGGCTGTAATGATGCCGGATGGCGCCGCTCTCGTCCGGGTCAATGAGGTCCAGCACATCCAGCAGTTCCAGGTCCTTCACCCGGATGCTGGTTTCTTCAAGAACTTCCCGTGCCGCTGTCTGGTGAAGACTTTCCCCCAAATTCTGGGCACCGCCGGGAATACTCCAACGGTCCTTTTTGGGCGGTTTTCTGCGCCGGATAAGCAGTACCTCGTCCTGGCGGAACACCACGGTGCCTACGGCGACGATCGGACGGTCGGGATACTCCCTTTTCATTCAGTTGTTCTCCTGTATGCTTGTTCGGGCGTGAGCAGACTATTGGGCATCGGAACGAAATAGGCAAGGGGGAATTGAGCGGTTTACCATGTGTGGCAGATATGCATTATCGAGCGAGAGTTACCGGAAGTTTCTTGAGTTTCTGAAACTGGGTCAGTCATTTCCGCTGCCGTCCCGGTTTAATATTGCGCCATTGCAGCCGGTAGCTGTGATCCGTTTGAAGGGCGCGGACAGGGATCAGCCGATTCTTCCCGACGCGCCTTTACCGGAAAAGGAGGCGGCCCTGATGCGTTGGGGGCTGGTGCCGGGCTGGGCAAAGGAACTGAAGCAGGGCCGTCTCCTGATCAATGCCCGCCGTGAGACCATCGCTGACAAGCCGTCTTTTCGCGGTCCCTTTCGCCGCCGCCGGTGTCTGGTACCGGCGGACGGTTATTATGAATGGCGTAATACGGGAGCAACGCGCACGCCTTATTTTATTCACCTGCCGGATCGTGAGGTATTTGCCTTTGCCGGGATCTGGGACGTATGGATGGGGCCGCACGGGGAAGACTGGCTGGAAACGGTCAGTATCGTCACCCGACCGTCACACGGGATTCTGAAACAACTGCATCCCAGAATGCCGGTGGTGCTCGCGCCCGAGGATTATGATCTGTGGCTTAGGCCCTCGGATCCGCCGGACCGTGAAATTTTCGCGCGCCTGTCTCCCATAAGGGAGGAGCGACTGATGGCGTATGAGGTCAGCCGCTATGTGAATAATGTGCGTCATGAAGGGCCAGGATGTATTGCCCCCGTAGGCACTGTGGAGCGTTCCGAAAGTCAGCTGGACCTGTTTTCGGGGGGAAGGCGATGATGACGTTCCCCCCCGCTGCACCGTTACAGCGAGACGCGACAGCCGAAGCCATCCATGACACACAGGTATGACACACAGGCATGACACACAGGGATTTGAAATGACGACAGGATTAGCGCAACTGGCCGCCGGTGGCCTTTTCCACCGCGGCGATGACTTTTGCGGAAAGTTGCTCAATCTCCTCGTCTGTCAGGGTCCGGTCCCGGGGCTGCAGCCGCAGCGACAGGGCCACTGACTTTTTGCCGTCTGCCACACCAGGGCCTTCATAGACGTCAAAGACACTGATGTTTTCAATCAGTTTTTTGTCGGCGCTGGCCGCCGCGCGCATGAGCTGTGCTGCGGTCACGTCATGCCCTACGACAAAGGCAAAGTCCCGTTCCACGGCCTGGAAGTCAGACGCCTTGAGAGGACCGCGACTGGTGCCGGCTTTGGCTTTCGGCAGCGGAATGTTCTCCAGCAGTATTTCAAAACCTACCAGCGGTCCCTTGACATCCAGCTGTTTCAGGATTCTGGGATGCAGTTCCCCGAAATAGGCCAAGGCGTTTTTCGGGCCAAGCCGGATCACGCCGCTGCGACCCGGATGGTACCAGGCCGGCGCTTCCGCAACCACTTGCGCATTGTCGATTTTGGCGCCAATGGCGCGCAGAATGGCTTCCGCATCCGCCTTGGCGTCAAACACGTCCACATTTTCCGGTTTAACCGCCCAGTGACGTTCACCGGTCTGACCGCGCCGTACCCCGGCGAGCACCAGGTGCTGGCCCTGTGATGTATCGTCAGCAAACTGATGGCCGGCTTCAAACAGGGCAACATTCTTGACCCCGCGGTCCACATTGCGCCCGGCGGCTGTGATCAGATTGGGCAGCAGATTGGGGCGCATGGCATCCAGATCGGCGCTGATTGGATTTTCCAGCACCAGCTCCGGCTTGAGATCCGCAAACAGTTTTGCCTGAGAAGACGGCAGGAAAGACCAGGTCACGGCTTCCCGCAGGCCGCGGGCGGCGGCGGCGCGTTTGGCAATCCGCACACGTTTCTGTAACGGGCTTAACCCCGTAGAGATCACCCGGCCCGGTTTGGGCAGCGGAGTGGAGGGGATGTGCTCAAAACCATGAATACGCAGAACTTCCTCCACCAGATCGGCTTCGCCGTCAATATCGGCACGCCAGGACGGGGTAACAACCTCCAGGGTCTGTCCTTTATCCGTCACCTGAAACCCGAGACGGGACAGAATGGCTTTTACCTCGTCAGGAGACACGTCCACACCGCCCAGATCCCGAACCCGTTCAGGACGCAAATTGACGGTTTTGGTGAGATCGGGGACATCCCCCGCCAGATAAACGTCGCTGGCTTCGCCACCGCAGAGCTCCAGAATCATGCGGGTGGCCTGCTCGATGCCGCTCAGCACGGTTTCGGGATCCACCCCCCGTTCGAAACGGTAACGGGCGTCGCTTTCAATGCCCAGCCTGCGGCCGGTCATCGCCGTGATGACCGGATCAAACCAGGCGCATTCCAAAAATACATTGACTGTGTCGGTATCGCAGCCGGTGCTCATCCCACCGATAATGCCGCCAAGGCCGATGACGCCGTTGTCATCGGTAATCACACAGGCCCCTTCGTCCAGCGTATAACTGGCGTCGTCAAGGGCTTCCAGGGTTTCTCCAGCCTGTGACAGGCGCACCCGGATGTCCCCTTTGAGGCGGTCCGCGTCATAAACATGCAACGGCCGGGCCCTGTCATAGGTCAGGTAATTGGTAATATCCACCAGGGCGGAAATGGGCCTGAGGCCGATGGCTTTCAGGCGCTGCTGCAGCCAGTCGGGGCTGGGGCCATTTTTTACCCCCCGGATATAACGTCCGGCGAACACCGGGCAGGCTTCCGGCGCGCCCAGATGAACCTTGATCGGGCTTTCCCCGCTGGCAGGAACGGGCGCAGGCTGCGGTATTTTCAAGGTGCCAAGACCGGCCGCCGCCAGGTCCCGGGCAATGCCGTAAACCCCCAGCGCATCCTGACGGTTGGGGGTGATGGCGATTTCAATCACCGGATCGTCCAGACCGGCATAGGCTGCGAAACTTTGCCCCACGGGGGCATCGGCCGGCAGGTCAATAATGCCGTCATGGTCGTCACCCAGGCCCAGTTCCCGTTCTGAGCACATCATGCCATTGCTTTCCACACCGCGGATTTTGGTGGGACGCAGTTTCAAGCCGCTGGTGGGAATGGTGGCACCGGAAGGCGCAAAGGCGCCTTTGAGCCCTGTGCGGGCGTTGGGCGCGCCACAGACCACCTGCAGCACTTCGCGGCCCGTATTAACCTTACAGACCTGCAGTTTGTCCGCGTCCGGATGGGGCGCCGCCTCAACAATTTCAGCGATCACAAAAGGGGCCAGGGTTTCGGCGGGATTGGTGACTTCCTCGATTTCCAGGCCAATGGCGGTGAGTTTCCCGGTAATGGTTTCCAGGTCCGCATCGGTTTCGAGATAATCCTTAAGCCAGGAGAGTGTGAATTTCATCGGTCTTATCCTTCCCCTTATTTGACACCCTGGGTGCTGAGAGATGGCAGGTCCAGCGCCGTAAACCCGTAATGTTTCAGCCAGCGCAGGTCGGCGGCAAAGAAGTCACGCAGATCCGGAATACCCCATTTCAGCATGGCAATCCGGTCCAGCCCCATCCCGAAGGCAAAACCCTGATAATCATTCGGGTCGAGGCCGACATTTTCCATAACCCGCGGATGAACCATGCCGCAGCCCATGATTTCGAGCCAATCGTTGCCTTCACCAATGGCAATTTCATCGCCTTTGAATGCGCAGCCGATATCCACTTCGGCACTAGGTTCCGTGAAGGGAAAATAACTGGGCCGGAAACGGATCTTGATGTCGCCCACCTCAAAAAAACGGCGGGCGAATTCCTCGATACACCATTTCAGGTGCCCCATGTGAATGTTCCGGTCAATCAGCAGGGCTTCGACCTGGTGAAACATGGGGGTGTGGGTGGCGTCCGAGTCACAACGATAGGTCCGCCCAGGCGCGATGATGCGAAACGGTGGTTCCCCCGCCATCATGGTGCGGATTTGCACCGGCGAGGTATGGGTGCGCAACACCTTGCGTTTGCCATTGGCATCTTCGGGCAGGTAAAATGTATCGTGCATCTGCCGGGCAGGGTGTTCTTCGGGAATGTTCAGTGCCGTGAAGTTATAGAAATCTTCCTCAATGTCCGGCCCTTCGGCTACGCTGAACCCCATCTCGGTGAAAATTTCCGTAACTTCGTCAATCACTTGGGTAATCGGGTGAATGCCGCCTTCGGGTTGGGGGGCGGTGGGCAGGGTAATGTCCACTTTTTCGGACTGAAGCCTTTCGTTCAGCAGGGCGTTTTCAAGCGCTTCGCGACGGGCGGCGATGGCTGCATTGAGGGTGGTTTTAAGGGTGTTGAGACGGGGGCCGAGTTCTTTTTTTTCCTCCGGCGTCATTTGTCCCAGTTCCCGCATCATCAGGCTGACGCGGCCTTTTTTGCCCAATGTGGCGACCCGGATTTCTTCCAGCGCCGCCAGGTCGCCGGCCCCTTGGATCCGATCAAGAAGTTCCGTTTGCAGTGTCTGGAGGTCTTCCATTATTACACCCGTTTTGTTTCTGTTATCCCTGCGTCTATATAAAAAGGGACCTGCCGCCAGCAATGGCACAGGCCCCTTCAAACTTGAAAGCAACCGGTAGGTTAAGCCGCAGCCAAAGCAGATTGCGCTTGCTCAGCCAGGGCTTTGAAGGCTTCCGGTTCACGAACGGCCAGATCGGCCAGAACTTTGCGATCAAGTTCGATGCCTGCTTTTTTCAGGCCGTTCATAAATCGAGAATAAGTCATGTCGTGCAGACGGGCGGCCGCGTTGATGCGTTGAATCCACAGTGCGCGGAACTGCCGTTTACGCACGCGCCGGTCACGGTAGGCGTACTGACCTGCTTTTTCCACGGCCTGTCTGGCGACGCGGATCGTATTTTTGCGGCGGCCAGAATATCCTTTGGCGGCCTTGATGACTTTTTTGTGCCGGGCGCGAGATGTGACGCCTCTTTTTACATGTGCCATGATGCGTCTCCTTAACCGTAGGGCAGGAATTTCTTAACGATCCGGGCGTCCTGGTCACTGAGCAGGGTAGTGCCCCGATTGTTGCGGATCTGTTTGTTGGTACGTTTGATCATGCCGTGGCGTTTGCCGGCCTGACCTGCGCGTACCTTACCCTTGGCGGTAAGGCTGAAGCGCTTTTTTGCGCCACTTTTTGTTTTCAGTTTGGGCATTTCAGCTTCCTTTAAAATTAAACGGTAATCTCGCATTGATGTGCGAAAGCTTTCCGGATGGCGAGGCATGCCCTTGTGAGAGCCAGACCATCCTCTGGAAGCAAGGCTTATAGCCTCCTTTGTCGGCAAATGCAAGAGGATTTCCGGCCTGTAGAACCAGCCTGTCGAACCGGGGTATGGAGGGGCCGGGGTATGGAGGGGCTGGGAAGCTTCGGAACGGAAAACATATTCCTATCATATTCTCTGGTATAGATTGTTTCAGACTAAAAACATGGGTGGCATAAAAATGCCGACCGCCTTATGCTGACCCCCACAGGTGGTCCCGGGGGCCGGAGGAAAACCTAAAAAAATGAGGAAAACCTGAAAGAAATAAGGTTCTGAAAAGGCAGACAAAAACAACAAGAAGAAGGATGACATGACGATTTTTTTACACTTCTATCCGCGACGTGTTGCGCAGGCCGTGCCGCAGATTTTCCTGCTTTTGTTCCTGATCTTTACGACAGCCGCCACGGCGGAACAAGCGGTGCCACAGCAGGCAAGCCCGGCCCTGTGGAAGCTGGCACGGGAAAACGGGAACGGGCATGTTTATCTGTTCGGATCTTTTCATGTGCTGCCGCGGGAACTGCGCTGGTTCACCGGGGAGGTGCGCAAGGCATTTGAAGAGGTGGACGAACTGGTGTTTGAAACCAGTATGACAACCGAGGCGCAATCGGAAACGGCGCTGCTGGTTATGTCGCGCTCAATGTTGCCGGCGGGATACAGTCTGAAGGGGCTTTTGGAGGAAGAAGATTATGCCAGAGCGGTCCAGCATGCAGCAGCCCTGGGGCTTGAAGAACGACAGGTGTCCCGGCTGCAGCCCTGGTATCTGGCGCTGACCCTGTCGGTACAGTCAATCATGTCCTATGGCCTGGACCCCAACAGTGGTGTGGAAAAAATCATGCAGGCCTTGGCGGAGGCGCGGGGGCTGACCATCTCCGGTCTGGAAACCCCTCAAGAGCAGATTATGGCGTTGTCCGATCATCCGCTGGAGGTGCAGACGGCCATGCTGGTTGACACGCTGGACAAACTGTCCGACTTCGAAACTTATATTTCTGCCTATATTGAGGCTTGGGCCTCGGGTAAGGACGAAGTGATTGCGGCCAGAATGATTGAGGATATGAAAAAATATCCCCAGATGTATCAGGCGGTTCTGGTGCAGCGTAATAAGAATTGGATCCCGAAGCTAACCTATCTCATCAATTCCGGGAAATCGGTAATGGTGGTGGTGGGGGCTGCTCATCTGGTGGGGCAGGACGGACTGATCCGTATGCTTGAGGAAAAAGGGTATCATTTCGAGAAAGTGCAATAGGAAACCGTTCTCTCCCGTGGGGTGTTACCTCATAAATGATAGATGGTGGTGCTTTCACACTCTCTTTAAGTTACTTAAGTTACGTTGCGCAATGGCGAAGAAGAAAGAGGCGTCATTGCGCCCCCGTAGGAGGCGGCGATCCACGGGAGCATGGATGGCTGCCCCATCCACTCTATTCCCCCATTTTCTGCGTTCTCAGATTTTTTTCGATTTTCTGCCGCAGCCGCCGCACCGCATTGGGAGAGGCGGTATTGCGGGCGAAAATCATATAGGCCACCGGTACGATAAACAGGGTAAAGAAGGTGGCGAGCAAGACGCCGCTGATTACCACCACCCCGATGACAAATCGGGTTTCCGCGCCCGCGCCACTGCCCAGCACCAGGGCCACAGACCCCATTATGGTGGTGATGGAGGTCATGATGATCGGACGGAGGCGCTTGCGGGAGGCTTCCAGCAGCGCTTCCATGAACTCGACGCCGCGGTCACGCAACTGGTTGGCAAATTCCACGATCAGAATGCCGTTCTTGGCCGCAAGTCCCACCAGCATGATGATGCCGATCTGGCTGTAGATGTTCAAAGACTGGCCTGTGAGATACAGTCCGATAAAGGCGCCGGTCATGGCAAACGGTACGGTGAGCAGGATGATGAACGGATGGCGGAAGCTTTCAAACTGGGCCGCCAGCACCAGGAACACCACAATGATCGCCATGCCGAAGACAACATAGATGGAGCGGCCGGCTTCCATGAAGTCCCGGCTTTCTCCCTTATAGTCAATCCGGGCCGTGGCGGGCAGATGGGTGCGGGCGGTTTCTTCCAGATGCTCAAGAACCTCCCCCAGTGTATAACCGGGCGCCAGGCTCGCGGAAAGAGTGATGGAGCGCAGCCGGTTAAAACGTTTGAGGTCCGAGGCACTGCCCACTTCATGCAGGCTCACCAGGTTGGAAATGGGAATCAGTTCCCCGGTGCGGTCCGAGCGCACATAGATGTTGGACATGTCGTTGGGGGTTTGGGTGTCGCCTTTGCGGCCTTCGAGGATGACGGGGTATTCCTCGCCGCTGGAGACAAAGGTGGTGACCTCGCGTGACCCCATCATGGTTTCCAACGCCCGTCCGATGGTCACCACGGAAACGCCCAGATCGGCAGCCCGGTCGCGGTTGATGTCCACCATGATCTGGGGTTTGGTTTCCTTATAATCACTGTCGAGACCCACGAGGCCCGGGTAACCGGCCAGTTCGTTCAGCATAATGTCCCGCCAATGGGCCAGTTCCTTATAGTCGGTGCCCTGAAGCACAAACTGTACCGGCTGTCCGGATCCCCCGCGCAGGCCGGTGGGCATGCTGGGGAAAATCCTGAGATCCACATGTTTGGCCAATTTGCGGCGCAATTCGTCGCGAATTTCCTGAGCCGAACGGTCCCGTTGGTCCCATTCCACAAGGCGGAAAATGCTGATGCCTGAATTCATGCCCCGGCTGCCCCAGCCGGGCACCCGCACAATGACGTTGAAGGCTTCGCCAGTTTTCAAATATTCCAGCAGGTCTTTTTCCACGGCGAACATCTTTTTGTGCATGGTTTCATAACTGCTGCCTTCCGGACCTTTGGCAATAATATAGATCACGCCCTGGTCCTCCAGCGGCATGAATTCTGCGGGCAATTCCCGGTAAATGCTCACCGCCAATACGATCACCCCGGCCATGGTTACCAAGACAATCCAGTAATGTTTCAGAAGCCAGTGGAGAGTGCGTTTATAGCCCTGTTCCAGCTTCTTGAAGCCGGCATTGACCCCGGCATGGAAGGCATTGTCTCGTTCTTTTTTGCGCAGGATCTTGGAACACAGCATGGGAGAAAGGGAGAGAGCGACAAGAGAGGAAAACGCCACCGCAGCCGCCATGGCCAGGGCGAATTCCGTGAACATGCGCCCGGTTTCTCCCTCGATAAAAACGATCGGGACAAAGACCGAGATCAGAACCAGGGTCGTGGCAATCACGGCGAATCCCACTTCCCGCGCCCCATGATAGGCGGCAACCAGGGGTGGTTCGCCATTTTCCACCCGCCGATAGATGTTTTCCAGGACAAGAATCGCGTCATCCACCACCAACCCGATGGACAGCACCAGTGCTAGTAGGGTCAGAAGATTGACGGAAAAGCCGGCAATATTCAGAAAGATAAATGAAGCAATAATGGACACCGGCACCGTGACGGCAGGAATCAGCATGGCCCGCACGCTGCCCAGAAACAGATAAATCACCAACACCACCAACACCATGGCAATGGCAAAGGTTTTATAAACTTCGTTGATCGCCTCCTCAATAAAGCGGGAGCCATCAAAGCTCAGTCCGATTTCGGTTCCCGCCGGCAGGGTCTGATTGATTTTCAGACGTTCGGCCTTGACCGCACGGGCGACGTCAAGAGTGTTGCCCTTGGATTGCTTGATGATGCCAAGCCCGATCATATAGTCGCCGTTGCTGTGCATCTCAGCCCGGTATTCCTCGGCCCCTAGCTCCACACGCGCCACATCGCCGATCCGGGTGAGATGACCGTCAGCGTCTTGTTTGATCACCAGCCGGGCGAAGTCTTCGGGAGTTGTGTATTCGCGGCTCATACGCACGGAAAATTCCCGTTCCAGGGATTCCAGCCGACCGGCCGGCAGTTCCACATTTTCGGTGCGCAGGGCGTTTTCAATATCGCCGGCGGTGATATTCCGGGCGGCCATTTTTTCCCGGTCCAGCCAGATGCGCATGGCATAGGTGGAAGACGAGGTGCGCACCCGCGCCACGCCGTCAATGCTGGACAGGCGATCGACGATATATCTTTGGGCATAATCGGCCAGTTTGAGGTTGTCCATGGTGGTGCTGCGCAGATTAAGCCACAGGATCGGATCGTCATTTTCATCGTCCTTGGACACTTCCGGCGGATCGGCTTCTTCCGGCAGGTTGTTCAGCACCGTTGAGACCCGCTGACGAATATCATTGGCGGCGTCGTCCAGATCGCGGTTGATGGAAAATTCGATGGTAATAGAAGACCGACCATCGGTGCTGTTGGAGGAAATGGTTTTGATGCCCTCTATGCCGCTGACGCGGTCTTCGATCAATTGCGTTACCTTGGTTTCTACGACCTCGGCTGACGCACCGGGATAATTGGTGCGGATGGAAATCACCGGCGGATTCACATCCGGATATTGTCTGAGCGGCAGGTCGATGAAGCTCATTACGCCAAAAGTGATCAGCAGAAGGCTGATGACAGTGGCAAAGACCGGACGATCAACGGAAATGTCGGAAAGGATCATGGATCAGCTCTCCTCTGTGCGGGCGACGGTTCCGTCCTCGGGGGAAAGGGGTCTGACCTCGACCCGTGTCCCATCCTGAACTTTCAGAAGGCCCTGGGTTACCACCAGTTCGCCCACTTCAAGACCAGACAGAACTTCAACGGCCCCCGGCCGGCGGCGACCAGTGACAATCTGTCGGCGGGCGGTGGTGTTGTCCTCCTGAACGACAAAGACATATTTGCGATCTTCATAAATGATCACGGCCTCTTCCGGAATCATAATGGATTTGGCCCGGTTTTTGATCAGGTCAATGGACAGCAGCATGCCCGGTCTCAGCAGCATGTCGGGATTGGGAATTTCCGCCCGTACCGTGACGGCCCGGGAGACCGGATTGACCCGGGTGTCAATGGTGGTCACCGTGCCTTCAAAAATCCGGTCATAGGCTTCAGATCGAGCCTTGATTTTCTGGCCTTGTTTCAACGCAGAAATAAAGGCTTCGGGCACGGTAAAATCCACTTTGATGACCGAAAGATCGTCAATGGTGGTAATGATGGTGCCCGGCGTGAGCAGAGCGCCCACACTGATCTGTCGAAGCCCCAGTCGGCCGTCAAAGGGGGCGATGATCTGCCGGTCTTTGAGCCGGGCGCGGGACATCTGGACCTGGGCGAGGGCTTTTTCATACAGGGTTTTCTGCGCATCCAGTCGGGCGGTGGGCAGGGTTTTGGCCTGCACCAGGCCACGGATACGTTTCAGCTCCCTTTCCTGTTCGGCGAGATTGGCTTCTGCTTCCCTGAGATCGGCCATTTCCTCATCATTGTCCAGCGTGGCCAGGACAGTGCCCTTGCGTACCACCATACCGTCGCTGAAATTGATGGCGGCCACTTTGTCGGTGGTGCTGGCGGTGAGAATGACGGACTCATTGGCCTTACAGGTGCCCAGGGCTTCTACGGTGTCGATAAATTCATCCATTTTAACCGGCGCGGCAATGACCTGCACCACCCGGGAGCCGGCAGAATTTTGTGGGCCGGTTTCCTTCGGCAGGTAAAAATAGGCGGCAAGACCGGCCGCCAGCAGCAACAGAATAAACAGAAGCCTCAAGAACATTACTGAATCCCCGATATTTGTACCCCCAGAAATTTTAGGGGTAACAACCTGTAATCAAATCGGATTTTTAATTTATATATACTTTATTGGAAGAGGCCATAACTGACCAGTCCTAATCACTATACGGCCGGTTTTCTTTTTTCCTGCGTTTTATTTTTTATTTTAGAGTGTGTTGCGAATTGGTGACCGTGTGATCACGACCTGCCGAAGTCCCCGTCCGTCGCTCCCGCCCAGGCGGGAGCCCAGAACTTGCAGACCGCATTGGCGAGGAGCTGAATTGCCGCCTTCGCGGCAATGACGCAGGAAAAGCGGCTGGCGGCGTTGGCAGAACGTCATCGCGAACCCCGGTAGGGGGGCTGGCGACCCATAATTCGTAAACATGGATTGCTTCATTACCGGCGCGTCTCGCAATGACGAAAAACAAGAAAACCCGCCGCGCATGTGCGTCCGGCGGGTTCTGCTTGTAGTCACGTCGGCATGTCCTGAATTACACATGTCAGCGGACTATCCTGTACGGCCTATGGGCGTACAATCGCCCTAACTATACACCAGAAATTCCGCTGATTCAAAAGACCAGATTTTACAGGATGTTGTAAAATGCTCTTTTAATCCGTCACCTTCGACTCGGTCTGGAGATCCGTCAGGGGAATGGCCGGCAGAGTGACGATTTTGAGCAAAATGGCAAACATGACCGGTACGGCGACATAGGCCGCGTAGACAAACACCATGGGGGTCCAGATGAGGGCCAAAAGCCCCAGGGCCAGAATGGCATTCAGAAAAACCAAAACGGGGGTATTGATTTCTTTCATAAGATGCTCCGGCAACTGAGTATTGTAAATATGTTAAAGGCAGGCCCTGTTTAGACCTGCCTTTGCTGCATTGCAATAGAAAAATATTTTTATTTGGGGGCCATGATCATGATCATCTGGCGGCCTTCCAGTTTGGGATGCTGTTCAATTTTGACTCTGTCCTCAAAATCCGCCTGGACCCGTTGGAGAACTTCCATGCCGAGTTCCTGATGGGCCATTTCCCGGCCCCGGAAGCGCAGGGTCACCTTAACCTTGTCGCCGGAATTCAGGAATTTTTCAATGGAGCGCATCTTCACGTCATAATCGTGTTTTTCGATGCCCGGGCGCATCTTGATTTCCTTGACGTCGATGGTTTTTTGTTTTTTGCGGGCAAGGCTGGCTTTTTTCTGGGCTTCGTATTTAAACTTGCCGTAGTCTAGGATCTTGCACACGGGCGGAGAGGCGTTGGGAGAAACTTCCACAAGATCCAGCCCTGCTTCGGCGGCCAGATCCAGGGCTTCTTCAATACTGACAACATCCCTGTTGTTGCCTTCGGCATCAATCAGGCGGACCTGTTTTTCGGTTATTTGTTCATTCACCCGCGGCCCCTTCTGGGCCTGGGGGGGTGTCATGGGTCTTCTAGCTATAGTTTCCTCCTGTGACGTCCTGCCACTGGTTGTTAATAATAAAATGTCCTTGGGCAGCGTGCCGAGGGGGGGTTCATGAAAAACCGGCAGAGGTTTAAGGCCACAGTCTTCATGAGCCCGGTGCGGCAGCTTCCTGTACAAGTTTATGGATTGCTTCGTTTAAATCAAGGGTTTCCTGTTCTTTTGAGCCCAAACGACGGATGGTCACGGTGTTTTTTTCCGCTTCCCGGGCGCCGGCCACGAAAATGGCGGGGACTTTCGCATGGGAATGTTCCCGAACCTTGTAATTGATTTTTTCGTTGCGCAGGTCCATTTCCGCGCGCAAGCCCGCGGCAAGAAGCTGCTCATATACACTTCGCACATAGTCGTCCTGATCAGAGGTAATTCCGGTGACCACCACCTGGACCGGGGCGAGCCAAAGCGGGAACCGTCCGGCATAATGTTCGATCAGAATGCCGATAAACCGTTCAAAAGATCCCAGAATCGCCCGGTGCAGCATAACGGGGCGGTGTTTGTCATTGTCAGAACCGATATAGGAGGCGTCCAGTCGCTCCGGCAGCACGAAATCCACCTGGAACGTGCCGCATTGCCAATCCCGGCCAATGGTATCGGTGAGCACGAATTCCAGTTTCGGACCGTAAAAGGCACCTTCGCCGGGGTTGAGCGTATAGTCCAGACCGGCGGCGTTCACAGCGTCTTTCAGGGCTTGTTCTGCCTTGTCCCAGATTTCGTCCGATCCGGCCCGCAGTTCCGGCCGGTCGGAAAACTTCACCCGCACGTTTTGAAAACCAAAATCCTCATAGACCTCAAGCAACATCCGGCAAAAGGCGATGGTCTCGCTGGTGATCTGGTCTTCGCGACAGAAGATATGGGCGTCATCCTGTGTGAAACTGCGTACCCGCATCAACCCGTGCAACGCCCCCGAAGGTTCATAACGGTGGCAGCATCCGAACTCCGCAAGCCTGAGCGGCAGGTCCCGGTAACTGACCAATCTCTGGTTGAACACCTGTACGTGACAGGGGCAGTTCATGGGTTTCAGGGCAAACACCCGCTCCTCGGAATCTGAGGTATACATATGTTCGCGGAACTTGTCCCAGTGGCCGGACATTTCCCACAGCTTGCGGTCTACCAGTTGTGGCGTCCTGATTTCCTTGTAGCCGTGCTGGATCTGTTTGCGGCGGATATAAGCTTCCACCTGTTGATAGATGGTCCAGCCCTTGGGATGCCAGAACGGCATGCCGGCTGCCTCTTCCTGGAAATGGAACAAATTCATTTCGCGGCCCAGACGGCGGTGGTCGCGTTTTTCTGCTTCTTCCAGGCGGGCAAGATAAGCTTTCAGTTCCTTTTTGTCGCGCCAGGCGGTGCCGTAAATCCGTTGCAGCATTTCATTGCGGCTGTCACCGCGCCAATAGGCTCCGGCCACCTTCATGAGTTTGAAGGCGTCGCCAAGTTTTTTGGTGCTGGGCAGATGTGGCCCGCGGCAAAGATCAATAAAATCACCTTGACGATACAGGGTGATGGCCTCTCCCGGCGGAATGTCGGCAATGATTTCCGCCTTGTACTCCTCGCCCATGTTGCGGAAGAAGTCGATCGCCTCGTCCCGGTCCCAGACTTCACGGATAATTTCCTCGTCCCGTTCGACAATTTCTCTCATACGGGCTTCGATTTTCTCCAGATCTTCCGGCGTAAATGGCTCCTTGCGGGCGAAATCATAATAAAAACCGTTTTCAATGGCCGGGCCAATGGTCACTTGAGTGTCAGGATAAAGTTCCTTGACCGCCTCGGCCAGTACATGGGCGGCGTCATGGCGCAAAAGTTCCAGGGCTTCCTCATCCTTGCGGGTGATGATCGACACCTCGGCGTCTTCGGTGATCTCACGGCTCAGGTCCCATTGTTCACCATTGACCATAATCGCCAGCGCCGCCTTGGCCAGACCCGGCCCGATATCTTCGGCCAGAGTAAGCCCTGTGACCGCACCAGGATAGGTCCGGATGCTGCCATCCGGCAGAGTCAGGGAAACTTGATCAGTCTTCATGTTCTGGCCAGTCATCGTCACGGTCTTCTTGTGTTGCGGTTTTTTAACGGTTAAAAGTTCTTCCGGAACTTATCCGGTTTCCCGCTCAAGTCAAGCCGCCATCACGTTTGCGCCGGGAAAAAACGGTTTTCATCCGTGGTCCGGAGGGATAGTGTCAGAAGAAAATAGTCCTGAAACAAACCAAAGGGAAAAACTTACGTCATGACGCAGACAGCTCAACCTGACTTTCTTGTTTTGCCGGACGGACGCCAAATTGCCTATCACAAAACCGAGGGCACTGGGCCGACAGTGGTCTTTTTGGGCGGATTCATGTCGGATATGGAAGGCAGCAAGGCTTTGGCGCTGGAAGATTTTTGCCGCCAGAGAGGCCAGGCTTATGTGAGATTCGATTATTCAGGACATGGCAAATCCTCCGGCCGGTTCGAGGAGGGTACCATTGGCCGCTGGAAGGAAGACGCCTTGGCCGTGGTGAAACAGGTGACCCAGGGGCCGCTGATCCTGGTGGGGTCCAGCATGGGGGGCTGGATCGGCCTTCTTGTGGCGCTGGAGATAACAGAACGCGTTCTGGGATTCGTTGGCATTGCTGCCGCGCCCGACTTTACACGGGAACTCATGTGGGATCTTTATGATGAGGGGATTCGGGCAACGCTGCAAAGGGACGGTGTGTATTATGAACCCAGCGAGTACAGCGAGGAGCCTTATCCCATCACCATGAATCTGATTCAGGAAGGAGATCATCACCTGTTGTTCGGGCGTGGGGGGATTGAACTTAATTGCCCCGTGCGTCTGCTGCATGGGCTGGAAGACAGGGATGTGCCGCCTCACTGGTCCCAGCGGATTTGTGACAATCTTGTCAGCGACGATGTGACCATCACCTATGTCAAAAAGGGGGATCACCGGTTGTCGACGGAAGATGACCTGCGCCGGCTGTGTCAGGCGGTCGCGGACCTGAGCGAACGCGCTGGAATGTCTCGCGGATAAGGGCACGGGAGATAGGAGGTCAGGCCCGGACCTGATCGACAAGTGCCTTGTAGCCTTCCCGATAGCTTGGATATTTGAGCGTCACGCCCAGTTCCTTATGGAGTCGGGTATTGTCCACTTTTTTATTTTCCCCGTAAAAACTTTTCATCAGTGGCGACAGGGGGGCGCTGTCGAAATCCACACCTTCCAGGCGGGGGCGATCCATCAGGTCGCAGATATAATCAATGACCTCGGGCGAGGACGAGGGGACGTCATCCACGACATTGTAACTACGCCCGGGATGCGGGCGGGCAAAGGACGCCTGCAGTGTCTGCACGATGTCGTCCACATGGATGCGGGAAAAGACCTGTCCCGGTTTAATGATTTTCTGGAGCCGGCCGGTCAAAAGGCTGTGCAACTGTCCCCGGCCAGGGCCATATATGCTGCCGAGCCGGAAAATATGCAGCGGCAGCCCATGATCCTGATACAGTCGCCGCCAGCTTTGCTCCGCTGCGTATCTGAGCCGTCCGCGCGCGCTGGTGGGGGCTTCGGGGGTGTCGTCATAAACCCATTCCCCCTGCCGGTCGCCATAAACGGCAGTTGTGGACAGATATCCCACCCAATGTAGGTGATTCAGGCGGGCTAGGTCCTGTTCATGGCAGGCGAGAACCGGATCCCCCCGTTCCGATGCCGGAGGAATGGAAACCAGCAGATGAGTGCATTCCGCCAGCCTGTCCCAAAGAGGCTCAAGGGGGGTCTGTCCGTCAAACACATGCGCCTCAATATTCAAAAGGCGCATGTCCTGGCATTTCTCAGCACTGCGGCAGGTGCCGGCAAACTGCCAGCCGCCTTGTTTATGGAGATCCGCTATCAGGGCCCGGGCAGTATAACCCAGGCCAAAACAAAACAGTTTTTTCATCTTCCTGTCCAGAGCCGGCTCATCCGGCCTATCGGGTTGGCAGGTGATTGGCGCTTAAAATCACCGTTGCATGCAGTTGAATCTTGCGGGAGACCGCCATGTCCGAAGGGCCGCTGTCCCGGCTGATGGCATAGGCTTTGGGGGCGGCTTCCTGCAACGCCATATCCCGGCGCCCATACTGCAGGGCGGACGGGGAGAAATCAATGCGGCTCACCCGATATTTCCGGTCCTTGAACAGCGCATTCAGCGTGGCGAGTTCGGCTTTGGCCATATCATAGATTTTTTTGCGCAATGTCGCATAAAGCGCCTGTTCCTCCTCTTCCGTGGGGGAATAGGTCATATGACGTAAGGTGATCTCAAAGCCGGGCTTGTTGCTTTCCCTGATTTTGTTTCTCAGGCCGTCCAGCGCCTTGTCCTGGACGCGGGTTTCCGCGCTGATATTCCATTGTTCAAGACCGGCGGCTCCGGGTTTGCGGGTGAAGGACGTGATTTTCCAGTCCGCTTCTGGGGCAATCTGGCGCAGCCGATTTTCCACCTGGGTGCGGATGGACTGACTGTCTTTTTCGTTAAAGGCGGCGGTGATGTGGATGAAAAGCCGCACGGATTTCGATGTCAGCCAGTCTTCGGTCTTCAGTTCCAAGGTAATATCATCCTGATAGACGGGTTCCTGGGTGAGCACGGTTTGTCCTGCGGGCGACTGGGCCAGCACGGGCTGGGTCGGAAGCGCCAGAACCACGGCCAGTCCCAGGCCACCAAACAAAAGCGGTGCCGCCAGAAAGGATGCTGAAGATTTTTTAACCATAATGTTTCCCTTTTTATTTATGGGGTAAATATTATTTATGGGACAGGCTTGAACTCGCCCCATTTGCCTGTCATTTTGACCTATCATTTTGGCTTACAAGGTGAAGTATACCTTGTCCGGGTAATCTATAAAGGGGATATGACAAAAATGAGGCTTTCCCGCTTTGCGCGATACAGATGGCATTTTGGTTTGCTTGGCGCGGCTTTGGTAACGAGCCTGCCGCTTTCAATATTGGCCGGGGAAGGTCGGAATGAGACCCAGGAAAATGCGCGCCTCTATGAGGCGTGTCTTGAGCGTGTCGAGCAGAATGCTGAGGCGGCGCTGGAGTTTGCCCGCAAATGGAATATCGAGGCGCACGGCCTGGCTGGGGCGCGTCATTGTGAAGCGTTGGCATTGCTCGCGCTGAATCGGGCGCAGGAGGCGGCGGAGTTACTGGAGGAGGAGGCGGAAAAGGTGCTCCGGGGCGATGGGCTGGATGACAAAAGCCCCGAAGAGCAACGGGGCCTCAGTCTTCAGCTTTTTATTCAGGCGGCGCTGGCCTGGCGGCAGGACGGTAATGAGGACAGGGCCTACAGCGCCATCAGTTCGGCCCTGGCCCGCGCCGGTGGTGGCGGAACTCCTGCCGCCGGGGTGGATAATAACCTGGTGTACGAACTGTATCTGGAACGGGGCCGCATACAGATCAACCGCCGGGAATTTGAAGCGGCGCTTGAGGATTTTACGCTGGCCATTGACCAAAACCCGGAACGGGGGGAAGGGTTTCTGGAAAGAGCACGGCTGTTCCGCCAGAAAAAGAATTATCCTGCGGCCCGGCTTGATCTTAAGGCGGCGGCCGGAATTGCGCCGGATGATCCCGAAATTCTGTTGGAAAGCGGGATTGTGTATCGCCTTCTGGGGGATAAGGACAGCGCCCGGGCCGAATGGCAGAAAATCATTGATACTCATCCAGACAGCGCGTTTGCCGATCTGGCGCGTGAAAATATCGGCCTTCTTAATCGTTAACCCGGATAAGGTCCGGCTGTCTTTTCGGCCCGATCCCATTCCGTCCGGACGGCAAGATCAGTCTCCCGGGCATAATGATCGTGCCGACAGGCGGAAAATTCCCGGGGGGTCATCAGACGGAACAGGGCCCAGACGGCCATAGCGCGCACAATGGGATTTTCTTCCTGAAGTTTGGGTTTCACAAGCGGGATATAGTTCCGGTTGTTGCTGTTGCCAATGGCGATTAGCACATTTCGGATAAAATAATCCCGGCCGGTGCGTTTGACGGGGGAGCCGGAAAACACCTGACGGAAAGAAGGTTCATCCAGCCCAAGCAGGTCGCCAAGATCAGGGTGATCCAGTTCCACCCGGCTGAAAAATCCCGCCTCGGCTGCGGCCTTGGCGAATTTGTTCCAAGGGCAGACGGCAAGACAGTCGTCACAACCGTAAATCCGGTTGCCCATGGCGCTGCGAAACTCTTCGGCAATATGCCCCTTATATTCAATGGTCAGATAGGAAATGCAGCGTCTGGCGTCCAGCTGGTAGGGAGCCGGAAAGGCGTTGGTGGGGCAGATGTCAAGGCAGTTGCGGCAGGATCCGCAATGATCCTTTTCCGCCCTGTCGGGGGGCAGGTCAAGGGTGGTGAAAATGCTGCCCAGGAAAAGCCAGGATCCGTATTCGCGGCTGACCAGATTGGTGTGTTTGCCCTGCCAGCCGATCCCGGCCTTGGCCGCCAGCGGTTTTTCCATTACCGGGGCGGTGTCCACAAACACCTTGACCCCGGCGGCATGATCCCGGTGGATCTGCCGCGCCACGGTTTTGAGTTTTTTCTTGACGATATCGTGATAGTCCCGTCCCCGGGCGTAGACGGAAATGTTCCCCGTGTGCATCTGTGCGAGCCGTTCTAGAGGAGTCCTGCGGGGGGCGTAATTCATGCCCAGCATGATGATGCTTCGGACTTCCGGCCATAACGTGCGGGGATTTTTACGGCGGTCCTTTTTTTCCGCCATCCAGGTCATATCGCCATGTCGGCCCAGTTCAAGGAACTGTTCCAGGCGCGCGGCGGGGGCGTCCATCTGATCCGGGCCGGTGAAGCGGATCGTGTCAAACCCGGCGTCCCGGGCGCAGCGGATGATATGATCCCGAATTTCGGACATAGCCTTAAAAATCCAGATCGCGGTAATGCGGGGATGGGGCGAGACCCGCGATCAAATCTTTGAGCAGCGGTTGGAAACTGGGGCGGGACTTGACGCGGGCGTACCAGTTTTTAGCGCCTTCAAAATCCTGCCACGGCACATCGCCCAGATAATCCACGCAGCTCAGGTGGGCGGCGGCGGAAATATCCGCATAAGAAAACTCGTCGCCGGCCAGCCAGTTGCGCCGGTCCGTCAGATACTCAATATATTTAAGATGATGTTTGATATTATGCGCGGCATAACGGATATTGGCGGCTTCCGGAGTACCCAGTCTGAGAAACCGCTTCATCACTTTTTCTGTCACAATCAGGCTGGTGACTTCTTCATAAAACTTATGGTCAAACCAGTCCACCAGACGGCGGGTTTCGGCTTTGTCCTGGGACGTCTCGCCTAATAAGGCGGGTGCCGGTACACTTTCTTCCAGATATTCCATCAGCGCATAAGTCCCGCAGATGGCTGTGCCGTCCTCTTCCACCAGAACCGGGACCGTGCCGGCAGGGTTCAGCACCAGGAAGTCGTGGCGACGGGTCCAGGGAAGTTCCAGCTCAAGCTTGACATCAAGGCCTTTTTCCTTCAGGGCGACACGCATCTTGCGGGAAAAAGGACAAAACCAGTAGTGGTATAATCGGCGCATGGATGTAGTTTACTCAAAGACCCCAAAAGTTCCAAAATGAAAACATATCAGTCTGTTGGAACCCTCTGCGGGTGCAGGGGGCGACCGCCCGTCATCTAACATTTGCGGGCGGGACTGTCCAGTGGCTCATGCCTGTCGGGCGCGTGGCGATCCATAGGTTCCATGAATTGTGTCGCTTTCGTTCACAATGACTACGCCATCTCATCACAATTCGCTTTACCTGTTGGTTAATCATAATTTTTCTGAGGGGAAAATATTAAAAAAACTGTCAGTTTTTTTTCGGAAGCTGTCGGAAAATGGGACAAAAATTCCCTGACGTCTCAAAAAAAGACACCCCGGATGGGGTGTCGGTAGAATGTCTGTTTGAAGTGTCCCGTTAGGATCAGGAGGTTAAATCAGGGAGGCGTCTGCGGCGCTGGGGAGATCCATTTCCAATATGGCCATCTGGAAGGCGTAGGAAATTTCCCCTTCTTCATCATCCTTGTAAATAACGCCGATAAATTCCCCGTCATACAGAACTTCAACGCTGTCCTGGTCCTTGGTGGACGGGGCCTGCAAAGAGAATTTGGTGGTATCGAATTTGTCGTTCAGATATTTGCGTAGGCGCAGAACTTCCGTTCTTGTCATTGTATTTCCTTATTGCGTTTCCTTGGAAAGAGATTTCAGTTTCCCCAGATAGGGTTGAATGGCTTTGACATCTTCGGCCGGCGCATTGCTGGCGGCTGACATCATCGCCATGCTTTGATGGAGGTTGTTGATAATGGCCTGTTTCTGTTCAGTGGAGATATGGGGATTGTTCTGGACGTCTTTAATGGCCTCTTCCATTTCGGCCCGGCTCGAAGAGTGCTGGCCTTTAATTTCCGTACTGATAAAGGCACGCATGACCCGATCCCCCACCATGGCCCATTCCTCGGCAGAAGAGAAGCCGGCCTCGCGAATGATAGCCATGAAGTCATTATAGGCTTTGTGGCCTTTCAGGGTTCTCAGGGAACTGGTAAAGGGGCTGAAGGCGCCGTCGGGTGAGGCCTGAGAGTCCAGATCCTCCTGATCGTCTTCGATGTCGTATTTTTCGCCGAGTTCTTCCAGTTTGGGCAGGGTGGAAATAAAGCCTTCAATTTTATCTCCCGAGAGCGGGGGCTGGGCCAGAGCAGCCGAATGATAAATCAACAGCAGGATAATGCCGCTGAGTTTCAGGCTGAGTTTCAGGGCGGTTTTAATAATCATGTAATCCTCCAGGGTTGCCTGGACATTCTGGCAAGAATCTTGTGGCTACACAATATGGATTTGCATTTTTTGTTACCGGGCGGCGGCGGGAAGCTGCGGGGCTGACCCGTTGAGGAGGTTCCTGGAATATTAAGAGTTGTTAAAAATTTATCTTTAAAACTTAAGTAACCATTTTAGGGTAGGGTGATTCTCATTAGCTGCATTTCTGAAAGAAAAGGGCCATGAGGATACTGTCATGAGAACACCTCACAGAAATGCGATATATGGAGAGTATGCAGGAGGCCATAGAACGATGCTCGTTAAGGGATCAATAAAAATTTTAAGTTTATGTTTCGTATTGGGGGCCGTTGCCTTGACAGGAATTTCCGACGCCCGGGCCAGTGATATCAAGAGCTGGCAAGGGAAAATCGTCAAGCTGGTGTCAAAAAAACAGGTATACCCCCGCGCGGCCATGCGCCAGGAATTGGAGGGCAAGGCTAAGGTCAAAATCAGCTTTGACCGTTCTGGTAATATTATCAGCCATGAAGTGTTACAATCCACGGGTCATGATATTCTGGATGCCGAAGTGACCAATCTTGTCAAACGCATCAACCCGCTACCGGCCCCGCCGGCAGAACTGGGGGACGACAAGCTTGTGATTGTGTTGCCCCTGACTTGGACGATCCAATGACTTGGACGATTCAAGTAAGATATCAGTGACATATCCGGTATAGGAGCCGGATTTGTCCGAAAGACGGCGCAAGCCGCCTTTTTTGGTGATGTTTCTCTGGATGTTTTTTGGCGGACTAAAGGCCGTATCCAGATGGGTTTTGTGAAGTTGCTGGTGGCTGGTCTGATGTGAAAAAAAGATGTATAAAGGCTTTTCCAAAATTTGAAACTGTCCTATGCTGAGCGCATGTAACGAAACTGCAATCATGTCATTAGAATAGAAAATAATCTAGGAGGTTTAATGAACCAGCCTTTGATGCCCCTGGCTACGGCCGTCTGGCTTGTTGAAAACACAAGCTTGTCTTTCAAGCAGATTGCCGAGTTCTGTGATCTGCATGAACTGGAGGTGCAGGGGATTGCCGACGAACAGGTAGCGACAAATATTGTCGGGCTTGATCCCGTCGCCAACGGGCAACTGACCTGGCAAGAAATTGAACGGTGTCAGAAAGACAGTTCCGCCCGGCTTCAGCTGAAAAAGGACGAGGTTCCGGCCAAGGCCCGCGCCGGTGGGGCCCGGTATACTCCTGTTTCCAAACGTCAGGACAAGCCGGATGCCATTGCTTGGCTGCTCAGGCATCATCCGGAACTGACCGACGCGCAGATCGGCCGTCTTGTGGGCACGACCAAACCCACCATTGAATCCATTCGCAATCGCACGCATTGGAATATGAGCAACATTAAACCCATCGACCCGGTGGTGTTGGGGCTGTGCAAGCAAACCGAATTGGACCTGGAGGTGGAAAAAGCCGCGGCCCGGCTTGCGGCTAAAGAAAAATCTGTAGAAGAAAAATCTGTAGAGGAAGGGGCACCGGAAGAAAGCGGCGATAACGCTGAATGAGGGCTTTGGACGGCGGTGTATGACAGGACCGCATTTCATGCCCAATATCCGAAAAAGGGGGCTTGAACAGAGGAGCCTAAAGTGAATTTTGATGAGCCCAATCTATTCACAATTCACTCTAGTCGTTGTGAGCGACAGCGGCGCAATCCATGCTGCGGTCACTTAATGGATCGCACCCTTTTCAGGAGTTCGCGATAACGTCCCTCTCAATTCACGCTAAAACGAATATAAGCATGACAAAGGCCCCGGTTTCCGAGGCCTTTTTTATGGCGTTTGGGGAGCGGGTCAGACTTTTTGTCTAAATCGTTCGATTTCTTCCTTAAGTTTGAGTTTCTCTTTTTTAAGGCCATGCAGAATGAGGCTATCCGGTGCGGGTCTGAGCTCTTCCTCGGAAATCATTTTTTCAAGATTGGCATGTTTTTCGGAAAGGGCATTGAGATGAGCTTCTGCATGCATAAGGGCTACTCCTTTCTGGTTAGACATGAAGTAAAAAATTACATCATAATTTTTCTTGCGTGTCACGGGAATATGTGGATGATAGAAAATTTTTCTTTGTGAGTTATAGGAAGTTTTTGTTTCTCTTATATAAATGAAAATGGCGGGTCTTATGCAAAACCGGTTTTGTTCCGCCTTAAGCGACGTTACATAAGGACATCTCAAGAATCGGCTGAACAGGTCGGGGGGGCGGACGGCAGTTCCAGGGCGTCGCAAATCTCCGTTACCGCCCTTGGGGAAAAACGGGATGTCGGAGTGAGGTTTTTCAAAAAATGTTCATAGGCCGCAATGTTTTGTCGGGCGACGGTGCGCAGATCGGCCAGTCTGGGATCGGGAGCGATTCCTAAGGTATCCAGCAGGGAGGGCGTGAGGTCATAAAGTTTTTGTTGCTGATACCTTTCGGCAAGCAGTTCAACACGCAAGATTTCCTGCTTGATTCCACGGATCAACATCTCTTCTCCTGGCGGTATGGACAGGGAAGGTGAACAAGTGCGGACGGCCTTTCTGGCCTGGCGTAGCGGGTGTATCACATTATGACTCCAGGGATGGGTGGCCCGCTCAAGATGCTGAAAGGCCTGTGCTGTCAGGCCCGCCCCGTAACGGTCTGCGATCCAGCAACAGTACAGCAGGATGTTAACATTGGCTTTGGTCTTGTCCTGGAGTTCGAGACAGGCCTTGGCAACATTTGGCTTTTGGTACAGGGCAATGCTGAAATCCCAGAATTCGTTTTCCGGCCAAGGGAGTTTTATATCGGTTTCGGGCATGATATAAGGACTTTCCAAAAAGGTGTTTTTTACGCATGCTTGTATGAATTATGGTATACTCGCCCGCGGGCGGACAATGGAAATCGCGTTTTGCAGCAGGGATTTCACGTTTATGACCTTGGATGAAGAGGATATCCTGGAAAAAATCCAGGAATTGAAGGTGCAGCATCGGGATCTGGATGACGCGATTAACGCGCTGATTGAGACGGGGCGTACGGACATGTTGCAAATCCAGCGCCTGAAAAAACAGAAATTGATGCTGAAAGACCGGATTGCCATGCTGGAAAACGAATTGCTGCCTGATATTATTGCCTGATCGCTGATCGGGGCCAGGAAACAACGATGGAAACAACGATGGAAATGGTGGTGGAAACACCAACCGGGCCGGGGAATATAGAGAATACAAAAAGCCCCCGGAACACACGACCTTTTAGACTTTTTCTGTAGCCTCTAGACTTTTTCCTGTTTTACTCCCTGTTTCTGAGCGTACATTTTTTTGTCCGCGTTATCCAGCGCCTGGTCTGCCGTTTCGCCGGAGCGCAGCGGATAAACACCATAAGAGGCATTCAGCTCAATCTTCTGTCCTTCCCAGACAAGCGGGCTGGTTTTGACCTGCCCAAGAATGGCTTTGGCTTTGGCGGCGGCATTCTGTTCACTGGCTTTGGGCAGAATAATACCAAATTCATCGCCCCCCAGCCGGCCGATGATGTCGGAATCGCGAAGATTGTTGACAATCACGCCGGCCAAATGAATGAGCGCCGCATCGCCGGCGGCATGACCATAATTGTCATTGATTTTTTTCATGTCATTCAGGTCGATATAAATCAATGAACTGTTGATGCCGTATCTTTCCGAATAGGCCAGCATCCGGGTCATTTCCCGCACAAAGGCCCGCCGATTGGAGATGTTGATCAGGGGGTCCTGGTCCGCAAGGCGTTCCAGTTCCGAAATTTTTCGGTGCGCCAGTTCAATTTCGCGACGCATGTTTTCCATTTCGGACATCAGTGTCATAATGGCGGCTCTCACACGTTCGGTCATCTCCTCGGGCGGAATCCCCAGCACACTGACCGTGTCAGATATGCTGCGGCCGGGGCTGACCTGTCCCGTCTGTGAACTGCTTTGAAGGGATGCGACCGGTGTACGACGTATGGGGGCCGACGCGCCTATGGAGCTTTTGTTCTCTACCTTCATGAAAAACGAAAACCTTTGTTTCCGGATACAGTCTCGCCTAAAACTTGTGGTTTTTTCTGAAAATCACAAGATGTTGTGAGATTCAGGGGGTACTGTACCACAATTTGCGGTCTTCGTCCTGCAAAATTATAAATCATGTTCTTCTGTGGAAAGCGAACTTGCCTCTGGGCCGGGGATCGTTATAATCCCGTCCTTTCCCGCCTCCGCCAGAAGACCGCAGGCCACTATTGCGTCGCCCGGCGGCGGCAAAAGACAGAGCGAATAACGAGGTCGTAAAATGAGCAAGGATACACCGGTTGTCGGCATTATTATGGGCAGTCAGTCGGACTGGGACACCATGAAGCAGGCTGCCGACATTCTGGAAGAACTGGGGGTAGTTTTTGAAACCAGGATCGTTTCGGCTCATCGTACACCGAAACGGCTTTATGACTATGCCCAGACGGCGGCGGAAAGAGGGCTCAAGGTGATCATTGCCGGGGCAGGCGGGGCGGCGCATCTGCCGGGAATGGTGGCATCCCTGACAACCTTGCCGGTTCTTGGTGTGCCGGTAGAGAGCAAGGCTTTGAAAGGCATGGACAGTTTGCTGTCTATCGCGCAGATGCCGGGCGGGGTGCCGGTGGGGACTCTGGCGATTGGCAAGGCGGGGGCCAAAAACGCCGGTTTGCTGGCGGCCTCTATCATGGCGTTGCAGGATGACGCCCTGGCCGAACGACTTCTGGACTGGCGGGACCGTCAGACGGCGGCGGTGGCCGAACAACCGGTTGAGCTGTAATATCAGGATTGATCAGGTAAGTTTCAGAATTATTCAGGACGATAATGACCATGCAACATCTGGTTCCGGGGTCTGTTATAGGTATTCTTGGTGGGGGACAGCTGGGGCGTATGCTGGCGATGGCGGCGGCGCAGTTGGGATATCGCAGTCATGTTTTTTGTCCGGATGCCAAATTTCCGGCAGATCAGGTGACGGGACTTGTCACCCGGGCAGAGTATGGCGATCAGGCGGCGTTGAGATCCTTTGCCGGTTCGGTGGATGTGGTCACTTATGAATTTGAAAACATTCCGGTGGAGACTGTCGAATTTCTCAGCACAAACGTGCCGGTTTATCCGAGTGCCAAGGTGCTGGAAATTTCTCAGGACCGGCTGCATGAAAAAGATTTTGTCAATCAGTTGGGAATCGCCACGGCCGATTATGCGGGGGTCAGCAGCCTTGAAGAAGCCCGGGTGGCGCTGGAAAAGTTGGGCTGTCCGGCGGTGCTGAAGACGCGGCGTCTGGGGTATGACGGCAAGGGGCAGGTCATGATCCGCACGCCCGAGGAGCTTGAGGCCGCTTGGCAAAAACTCAATTCCGACCAGCTCATCCTCGAAGGGTTTGTGTCTTTTGACAAGGAAATTTCAGTGATTGCCGCTCGCGGACGGGATGGCGAGATCCGGTGTTTTACACCTGCGGAAAACCGGCACAAAAATCATATTCTGGATACCTCCATTGCCCCGGCCCGAATTGATGAGGCGCTGCACAAGGAAGCCGTGGCGATCGGCAGCCGGATGATTGAGGCGCTGAATTATGTGGGGGTCATGGCGGTAGAGCTTTTTGTTTCCACTGATGCGCCCCGTCTCAGAGTTAATGAGATCGCCCCACGGGTGCATAATTCCGGCCACTGGACCCTTGAAGCCTGCGCCACCAGCCAGTTCGAGCAGCATATCCGGGCGATCTGTGGCTTGCCGCTGGGGGGGGTGGAGTTGTATGGCCAGGCGGTGATGACTAACCTGATTGGCGAGGATATTCGGGACTATGAACAGTTGATGCAGGATCCTGCCGCCAATGTGCATCATTATGGCAAGATAGAGGCGCGACCTGGCCGTAAAATGGGCCATGTGACACGCCTGTATGATTTTTCAGAAAAGCTGGATGTCTAGAGTGAATGGGTCAACCTCTTCACAATTCACTCTAATCCTGCGTTTAATTATGGGCGCTTAGTTTAAACTGTTTTTCTTACTTAAACGTTCCTTCGGCGGCGGGTTATCATATATAGCCCGCCAAGCGCCATCCCCAACAATCCCAGAACGGCCGGTTCGGAAATTTGAGGGGGAGTATCACCGCTGTCCCAGAAACGGATGTGGGAAATGCCCCGGGCGTTATTGTTATTGGCATTCATGATCAGCCCGGTTGTGAAAAGCTGTCCCGTGCTGAGTCCGCCCAGATGAAAAATGGCATAGGCACTGCTGCCGGCTTTAACGGTGGCGAATTCCGGCAAAGAGCTACTTGGTCCGGTATATTGCCAGGTGATATCTGCATATTCCCCGTCGTCAGCGGTGCCAGTGATGATAAAATCACCAAATGTTCCCGTGGAAAAATCGCCGCTGGGAGGGACTTCTGCCACCAGATCCAGCATGATGGAGGTATCATATATATAGGAAAGTGCGGCTTCCACGGAGGCTTCATTATCACCCCCTGGCGGGCCATATCCGAAATCAGGGTCTACGACGACACAGGGCAGGCCGGCATTTCCAATGCCGCTGGACAAACTGCTACACACGGTGCCGTAGGCATCCGCCGAGTAGGACACATTTGGTGAAAGGGTCAGGACACCGGCAAAGATAACGGCGTTAATTAGGGCCTTTTTGATAAGCTGTGTCATGGCATCATACCTGTGGTTTTCGGTGGATAATCAGCCATGCAAAGAGTGTGCCCGTTTCACAATGTCTATAGTTTCAAAAGACTTAGGGAATGGCTGTTCGTGGAATTGGAGTGAATCTGTAAAGAAAACCGACTCTTTGTCAGAAAATTTTACAGTTCATTGCACCGGGAAAGTTTGGGAAAGGTTTATTGCCTGTAGCGGATTTTTCCCGCCAGCCGCCAGACATCCGGCAGCTTGTCGCATATCTCCCGCAGGCGCATTTTGTTTTTTTCAATTTTCATGACGTCTTCAATGCGTCGGTCCAAAAAGGCCCAGGTCTCAGCAAACTCTTCGGAATCGTCGTTAAGCCAGTACAGGACGGTGCTGCTGTAGACGCCTGCTAGGGTTAGCCGTTTGGTGTAATAATTGAAATCGGCGGAGGTGTCTCCGGCCAGCCGCCAGATCAGATCAACGGTGCGGTACAGAAGCTTCAGACCCAAGGCCTGATTTTGCGGCAAGGCCAGCCAGGTGATACCGCGGCGGGTGGATTCGCGATGGTCTTCCTCGCAGAGCAGGCGCAGATGGATAAGTGTCTTGATCCTCTCGCGTATTTTCAAACTCTCCAGGTCCATAAGCTTGGCCTGTTCCGCCAGGCGCTGATCACACCGGTCCGCCAGAAAGTCAATCATGTCCGCCGCCCCGCCGGGGAAAGCCAGTCGGGCTATGCCAACGGGAATGTCCAGATCCCTGGCGGCCTCGCCCAAGGTATTGTCTGTCCATCCTTCAAACGGGATATGGGCCAGCGCTGCGTTTAGGAGAGGCTCGCGCAACTCATCAGGAATGTCCGTTTTAATCTTTGCTCGGGTCATATTCATAATATTTCATAATATGGCATCGCCAGGCAGGTGGGTAAAGTTTTTTGGACTTTTTTCATATTATGATAATATCTCAGGGATAAAAAGCTTCACAGGGCGACTTTCTTTTGATAGAAGGGCGTCCGTGGGGTTCTGTTCATTGTGGCAGAAGCCCCCTTATTCTGTAAACTCTGGAAATAGAAAGGAGTGTGACGTTTAACCATGCAGGTTATCGTCCGCGACAATAACGTTGATCAGGCTCTGCGCGCGTTGAAGAAAAAGCTTCAGCGTGAGGGTGTGTATCGCGAAATGAAAATGCGTCGTTTTTTCGAAAAACCTTCTGAAAAGAAGGCCCGGGAAACCGCCGCTGCCATTCGCCGCGCCCGCAAGCTTGAACGTAAACGTTTGGAACGCGACGGCGCGCTCTAAAACGCACCGTTTAATTCTTGAAAAGGCCGTCCCTCTTTATCTTGAAGGGCGGCTTTTTTATTTATATCTTTAAGCCTCATCAGCAGGGAGCGCAAATGACTGAAATCGTTGAAATACGCCAGTTGAGTTTTGATCAATGGGCAGAGCTTTACAAGGGGTATGCGGAGTCTTACGGTGTACCGCTGACGGAAGAACAGCTTTATGTGGTATGGGACTGGCTGGGGGGGCACGAAACCGAACTTCGGGGCATCGCGGCGATCAGAGAGGGAGAGCCGGTGGGGATTGTCCATTACCGCAGATTCCTGAGGCCCCTGGCCGGTGAGGTAGGCATATTCCTGGATGATATCTACGTGGCCCCGGAGGCCCGCCGTCATGGGATCGGCCTTGTGATGCTGAAAGCGGTGGAAAAAATCGCCGAGGTGCAGAACTGCACGGTCATCCGTTGGATTACGGCCGAAGATAGGGCGGATGCTCATGCCTTTTACGAACAATTCGGCAAAAGAACCCGCTGGGTGACCTATGAGCACAAGGTCCAGGGGGAAGATCAGGGTTATGAACGAAAATAACCGGGGATACAACCTGTTGGGATCGCCATTGGGCGATGTGCGGCTGCCGGATTTTATCGTCAGCCAAAAATGGGCTGGGGCTGATTTGCAGACCATGCGCCATACCATTCTTGGCCCCTCTCGCACCCTTGCCGATGCCGGGGAACGGTTGTATTTCGAGATTGAGGGGGGGCAGAAGATTGTCGGCGCCTTGCACAGGTGTTCGGCAGAAGGAGAGGCGCTGACAAAACCGCTGGTGATCCTGGTGCACGGTCTGGCCAGTAGCGAAGAAGCCGCCAGTATGGTCTCTAGTGCAGCTGCGCTGATCGAAGCGGGATTTCCCGTACTGCGGCTCAGCCTGCGCGGGGCGGGACCGTCGGCAGAAACCAGCATCGGCCCCACTCATGCGGGCCTGACGGAAGATTTTGTGGCGGTACTTGAACAGCTTCCCGCACAATACAGCATGCAGGGCGTGTTTGTGATGGGATTGTCGCTGGGCGGAAATATGATGCTGAAATATCTGGGGTTGACTGGAAAAAACTCTCTGATCCGGGCCGCGGTTGCCGTCTCAACCCCCTTGGACCTGAAGGCGGCAGAGCGGAAAATCATGGAAAGCCGCAACAGTTCCTATCATGGCTATATTCTTCAGGAACTGAAACGACAGGTGAAATTGTCGAAACATCATCACCCCGAAGCGGTGGTCAAGGCGGCACTTGCGGCCGCAACCCTTTATGAATTTGATGATGTTTATGTAAGCCGCGTTCACGGGTTTGACGGAGCCGATAAATATTATGCCAGCCAGTCAGCAGGGCATTTCCTGATTGGGGTCCGGGTCCCGACCCTGATGATCCATGCAGAAAACGATCCCTGGATTCCGGTGGAAGATTATCGGCACAGAATTTGGCCCGAAGACATGACCATGAGCGTGCTTCTGACACAGGATGGTGGGCATCTGGGGTTTCATACCCAGGATCACCCTTCGCCTTGGCATAATCGTGTGGCGGCCGTGTTTTTCGAGCAGTATTGTGACTGAAATCAGTCAGCGGAACTGAAAGACGGAAGAGGCGTTCGGGAAGACGGACAACGGGAATTTGCCGGGAATTTGCCATGTCTTGCAAAAAGAATCTCCTGTGGAGTAGCCTGTTGATGGCGGTGATGGTGCTGTCTGCCTGTGCCGGCGGATCGCGGGCACAGCTGAATCATCATCAGGCATCGCTCAAGAGCCCTGAGCGGTTTTTTGTCTGTCATGGATATGGGTGCCGGTATTATGTGCCGGTGGGACTTGCGCCCGGGGAATGGGAGCGGGTCAAAGGCGCCTTTTCGCCGGCGGCGCAAAGCCCGGCCGAAGAACGGCAGCAAATCAAACAGGCTATTGCCCTGATGGAGAAGCTGGTGGGTCCGAAAAGCGGTACCGCCAAGGATGAAGGCCGGGCGCGTTTGCTCAATCTGGCGCCGCGCGGGCAAATGGATTGTGTGGACGAGGCCTTTAATACCTCTACCTATCTTTATCTGATGCGCCAGGCCGGCCTGATACGCTGGCACCGACTGGGGAAACCGGTGAGTCGGGGCAATGTTCTGGATGGTTGGCCCCACAACTCGGCCACGATACAGGAGCTGGATGCGCAGGGGCATGTAAGGGATGGGGGGCATTACGTGGTGGATAGCTGGTTTCATAAAAATGGTACGCCCCCGGAAATCGTGCCGGTCCCCCTCTGGCTTGACGGCTGGTCGCCACCGCGGAAGGCGGATAAAAATGAACCTATCTCTGAAAGTAGTTCTGAAACTACTTCTGAGAATTTTGGACCGGAGGCCGACGATGGACAGCCGGATACGGCAGCACATTGAAGAAGTCTTTTCCTCTCCCGTTCAGCAGCAAAAAAGCCTGTCCGGCGGTTGTCTCGGGCAGTTATCCCTGCTGATGCTGGAAAATGGCCAGGAAGTGGTGCTGAAACAGGGAGCGGGCCTGGAATGCGAGGCTTTTATGCTGCGCTATCTCAGGGACAGGACTGCTCTGCCGGTTCCGGAACTGTTCCTGGTGGAAAAGGATTTTATATTGATGGAGTATCTGCCGGGCTGCCCGGGACCGTCTGATCGGATGGCCCAGCGCCACCTGGCGGAATTGGTGGCCATGTTGCACGATATTGGTCAGGAAAGGTTTGGGTTCGCCCGGGATACGGTGATCGGTCCGCTCCGCCAGCCCAATGGACAGACAGTGGACTGGCTGACCTTTTTTCGGGAGCGGCGCCTGAAATACATGGCGGAGGAGGCCCGGGCAGCGGGGAAGTTGCCGGAAGCCGTGCATCGCCGTCTGATGGATTTTGCAGACAGGCTGGAACTCTATTTGGGGCATGTGCCGCGTCCTTCTTTGCTGCATGGGGATCTGTGGGGCGGGAACATTCTGTCGCAGGATGGGCGAATCACGGGGGTGGTGGACCCGGCGCTTTATTTCGGTGATGCGGAAATCGAACTGGCGTTCATGACCCTATTCGGCACAGTGGACAGATATTTTTTTGAGACCTATCAGGCGCTCAGACCTTTGGACCAGGAGTTTTTTGACAGCCGGCGGGAAATTTATCTGCTGTATCCGCTTTTGGTGCATGTGCGGCTGTTTGGCGGCAGCTATGTGGGGCAAGTAAGTGCAATTCTTGATCGTTTAGGCGAGTGATGTTGCGCGAGGGGATTTATCTAGAGTGAATTGTGCATAGGTTGACCCATTCTGCCGGTCAGGTCTGGTTCAGGAGCCAGGGGTTTGGCGCAGGCCATACTGGCGGTACGGCCAAGCCAAAGGCCGCCGGAACTGGACCAGATCGGCCCGGCCCTTCGGGTTGGCGGCTTGGGGCCGCTCACTTTGTCAGACTCCTGGGTCAGACGCCTGGCCCGATGCCCCGCATCGCCCGGCGCCGTCTTCCGCGTGAAGCGGGCCACAATCCGCCAACAGAATTGAGCCAACCTATTCACAATTCACTCTAAAAAGGATATTTCGGGGGAATCGAAAAAATGGCGCCGCCCCGATAGGGGCGCGCCATAGTTGCAAGGAGGGTTTCGATCACGTGTTGCCTTAAATCGCGTAAAAGGCAACACGGCATGGCCGGAGTAAGGCCATGCAGACCGGTGGATGAAGGGGGCTTGAGACCTTCATCCACTAAAAACAATACAGAATAGGGGTAAAATAGGCAAATATTATTTGTTTATTTGATTTTTAGGCAAATTCTAATAAAAATTTTACCTATTTAATCCTATTTATAGGAAAAATTTCTTGACAAATAGGGGTTAATAAGTTAGTATATATTCCATGATGAGAAATTGTCTCCAGAAGAGGCTGATTTT
Organism: Luteithermobacter gelatinilyticus; assembly: GCF_005849285.1. Taxonomy (NCBI): domain Bacteria; kingdom Pseudomonadati; phylum Pseudomonadota; class Alphaproteobacteria; order Emcibacterales; family Emcibacteraceae; genus Luteithermobacter; species Luteithermobacter gelatinilyticus. The sequence goes on from NZ_CP040517.1 coordinate 526,708, forward strand.
TCCAGACCGAATAGGATCAGGCGCTGCCCGCAGGACGGCGCTTTTTTTGTGGAGGATGGGGCGTGAGCGGAAGAGGTGTCGGACAGCGTGCTTGGTCGACGGATAAGGAGCGGATCTTTCTCCAGACCCTGCGCCACACAGGCAATGTGACGGCGGCAACCGAAGCAGCGCAGGCCGACAGGTCTTTCGTCTATCGGCGGCGTAACAGCAATGCCCGCTTCCGCAAATTATGGCGGGAGGCCATGGAGGAGGCATTGGACAAGCTGGAAGCGGTGTTGTGGGAAAAAGCCCTGGGTCTCTCGAACGGATCTGGTGCAGTAAAGGGTCGCCCGGGATTGCCGGCGGGACAGAAAAAAAACACCGATGAACGTTTGGCGATTTTTTTGCTGAAAGCCCATCGCCCGGAGATTTTCGCTATCAAGTCGAACAAAAACCAGAAAACGCCTCAGATGTCGGACTCGCCCCGACGGAAGCTGTTGGACCAGTTAAATGACATGGCGGCACGGAAGGGGGATGACATGCCGGAACAAACTATTGCTGATCTGCCTGGGGAATAATGGGCGGCGTGTCCGATGCGGAGCGTTTATCCCGCCTGGAGGCGCCGGAACGCCAGCGCCTCCTGCAGACGCTGACGGAAGCGGAATGTCGGGCCCTGCTTTATGACTGGGCGTTCTGGTCACGGCCCGAGCAGCGCCCGCCCGTCGGAGACTGGTTTTGCTGGCTGGTGCTGGCCGGGCGTGGGTTTGGCAAGACGCGCATGGCCGTGGAATGGTTGCGCGGGCAGGTGGAAGGGCCAAGCCCGCTTAAGGCCCCGCCTGGGGCGCCGGAACGGATCGCCCTGGTGGCGGACAACCGGATGGATGCTGTGCTCACCATGATCGAAGGGGAAAGCGGCATTCTTAATTGCAGTCCGCCGGCCCAGCGGCTGAGCTTTGAAATCAGCAAAAAACGGCTGGTTTGGCCCAATGGCGCCCAGGCATTTATTTATTCTTCGGAAGCGCCCGATCAATTGCGTGGTCCGCAGCACCATGTGGCCTGGGCTGACGAGATGGCCAAATGGGCACATGTGGAGGACTGTTGGTCGAATCTGTTGTTCGGGTTGCGCCTGGGTCAGCGACCGCGGGTCATGGTGACCACCACGCCCCGGAATATCCCGTTGTTGAAAGATCTTTTGTGCCAAGACCGGGTGGTGGTCACCCGGGGATCAACTTTTGATAACCGTGCCCATTTGCCCGAGGCATTTCTGCAAGAGGTCAGAGCACGTTACGAAGGGACACGTCTGGGGCGGCAGGAACTTTACGGTGATCTTCTGAGCGATCGTCCGGGGACGTTATGGACCCGGGATCAGTTGGAAAAATGCCGGTGCCAGGATTTACCGGATCTGAAACGCATTGTTGTGGCGGTGGACCCGCCAGTCTCCAGCGGCCGCAAGGCCGATAGTTGCGGCATTGTGATCGCCGGTGTGGATGCGGCAAACCGGGGGTTTGTTCTGGCGGACAGAACGGTACAAGGGCTTGGGCCTTTGGGCTGGGCCCGGCAGGCAGTCACAGCCTGTCACGCCTTTGCGGCGGACCGGTTGGTGGCGGAAGTCAACAATGGCGGTGATCTGGTCGAAAGTCTGTTGCGGCAGGTGGATCCGGCTCTCAGTTATCGGGCCGTACGGGCCACGCGGGGCAAGATCGTTCGTGCTGAGCCGGTGGCGGCGCTGTATGAACAGGGTCGCATTTTTCATCACGGCTTTTTGCCGGAACTGGAAGAGGAAATGTGTGCTCTCACGCCCGAGGGACTGAGCACAGGACGCAGCCCGGATCGGGTAGATGCCCTGGTCTGGGCCATGACGGATCTGCTTCTGGGGGGAACACAGGACCCCCGCATTCGCCAGATATGAGGCGAACCCCGCTGATTTCTGACAAGCATGAGGATTTTGAACATTTTGCGGTGCGCCGCGCCGGGGTAGGCGGGGTGGGCTACGGGACGGCGGCAAGGTTCTGCTCCTGCAAATATTGATAGAGCAAGATGGACCATAGTGCAGGCCAGGCAGAGACTTTGCCGTTCGTTACCGGTTTCCAGAGTGAATTTATGAACGGAGAATCAAACCATGAATCCGATCCGGCGTTTTTATCAGAAATATATAGTGCCCGGCAGGCGTAGTCCTGCGGAAAACAAGGCAAGCGCCGTGGCAGGATTGCAATGGGCGGGGGAGACCGTGTGGTTGGGGTTGGGGGAGGCCCGGTGGAGCAACCGAACCTATAAATCCCTGTCCGAAGAAGGATACCGTAAAAATGTCATCGCCCATCGCTGCATTCGTCTTCTGGCGGAAAGCGCGGCTTCCGTTCCGCTGAGGCTTCATCAGAACGACAGGCTTCTAGACCGTCATCCTCTTCTGGATCTTCTGGACCAGCCCAACCCGGCGCAAAGCCGGGTCATGTTTTTCGAGATGCTTTATGCTCATCTCAATCTGGCCGGCAACAGCTATGTGGAGCTGGTCACTACCGCCGATGGCCGGCCCGGCGAATTATATGCCCTGAGGCCGGACCGGATGAAAATCATCCCCGGGCGAACAGGATGGCCGGACTCCTATGTCTATAGTCTGGCCGGCCAGGATCACCGGTTTCCTGTGGATCACCTGACAGGACAAAGCCCGATCCTGCATGTGAAGAATTTTCATCCGCTGGATGACTATTACGGTCTGTCGCCGTTGGAGGCGGCGGCTTTTGCCGTGGACATCCATAATGCGGCGCAGAACTGGAACAAGGCGTTGTTTGATAATGCCGCGCGGCCATCGGGGGCCCTGGTGTTTGAGCCGCGCGAGGGCCGTGAACATCTCAGTGATGAACAATTTGCCCGGCTCAAAGATGAGATGGCCGACAGTTTCCAGGGAGTTCGCAATGCGGGGCGGCCGCTATTGCTGGAAGGGGGGCTGAAATGGCAACAACTGGCCCTGTCGCCTTCGGACCTGGATTTCATCAACGGTAAACATGCCAGTGCGCGGGATATCGCATTGGCCTTTGGGGTCCCGCCCATGCTGTTGAGCATCCCCGGCGATAATACCTACAGCAATTATCAGGAAGCCAATCGGGCGCTATGGCGGATGACGCTGCTGCCGATGATGGACAAGATGATGGCGGCGCTTAATGGCTGGCTGTGCCCGCTTTACGGGGCGGAGTTGAAATTATCCTATGATCGGGACGCCATTCCGGCCCTGGCTCATGACCGTCAGGCGCTCTGGCACCGGGTTGGGGTGGCGGAGTTCCTGACCCCCAATGAAAAACGCGCCGCAGTGGGGCTTGGCCCTGTTCCGGGCGGGGACCGCCTCTCATGACGGTCCCGCACAGCAAGACGCAACAGAAAGGCCTGCCCAAAGCCGCGTTGATGACCCTGGCGCATCGGGCCTGGCGGGAAGGGGCCTCACCGGAAACCCTTTATGAACTTATCGACCAGGCCAGTGAGGAAGGCGCCTCCCGGGTTCTGGAGGAATTGGGCCTGAAGGATGGTCGGGCGTCGGGGGATATCGGGGAGTTGCGCACCCTGCTGGAGGGCTGGCGCGAAGCCAAGCGCACTCTGCGCCAGACGGTGATCCGCTGGCTGATCCGGTTTTTGCTCACCTCGCTTTTACTGGGGTTGGCCATCAAAATGAAGATCCTGAATGTCGGGCAATTTTTTGGGGGAATGACATGAGCGATGAGGCACATGACGCAACGGGACGTTTTGAAGGATATGCCAGCGTGTTCAACGTGGTGGACCGGGGCCGGGACATGGTGTTGCCGGGGGCGTTTCAGGCGACCCTAAAACAGCGGGGGCCGACGGCGGTCAAGTTCTTATGGCAACATGACCCGCGCGAACCCATTGGTATTTTGGAAGACCTGTATGAGGACCGGCACGGTTTATTCGTACGCGGCCGATTGTTGATGGATGTGGAGCGCGCCCGTGAAGCGCACGGCCTGATGAAGGCCGGGGCCCTGGACGGCCTGTCGATCGGCTTTCATACCATTCGCGCGGAGCGGGGGGAGGACGGTACGCGCCGCCTGCGGGAACTGGATCTGTGGGAAATTTCACTGGTCACATTTCCCATGAATGACCGGGCGCGGGTTTTTTCGTTTAAAGACGATCACAGCATGATCGAATTGGCGGCGGATCAGGCCGCTTTTCTTGCCGGTTTGCGGCATTTGACCCACCTTATGACACAGGAAAGGTAACATATGACTTTGGAAACCAAAGAAGCCCTCGAAAATCTGACACGGCATTTCGAGGCGTTCAAGGCCGCTAATGATCAGCGTTTGACGGAGCTTGAGGGAAACGGCCGCGCGGATGGCCTGACAGAAGAAAAACTGGATCGCTTGAATGAGGAAATGACCCGCCTTCAGGGGGTGGTTAACCGTCTGCATCAGGCGGCGCAGCGCCCGGGGTTTGATCAGAAACAGACCACGGAGGAGGCCCCCGACAAAGCCTTTTATAATGGGTTTATCCGCAAAGGACAGTTGCCTGTGACGGATCGCAAGGCGCTAAATACAGGCGTGGACGCCGAAGGTGGATATGCGGTGCCGGTGGAGCTGGACCGGGACCTTGAAAAACGTCTTCGGGATCTCTCCCCCATTCGGGCTGAATGCCATGTGGTGAATATCGGTTCTGCCAACTACAAGAAACTGGTCAATTTGGGCGGTGTCACCTCGGGTTGGGTGGCGGAAACCGGCAATCGCCTGGAGACCGACGGACCGCAGCTGGCGGAAATTGCCCCGCCGCTGGGCGAAATTTATGCCAATCCGGCGGCGACCCAGACCATGCTGGATGATGCTTATTTCGATGTGGAAGCATGGCTTGCCGAAGAACTGGCCGAGGAATTCGCATTGCAGGAAAATACGGCTTTTGTCAATGGCGACGGGCTGAACAAACCGAAAGGTTTTCTGACCTATGCCACGTCGGCAGCCGGGGACGGGGCACGGCCCTTTGGCCAGATTCAGACGCTGGCTACCGGGGTAAGTGGTGACTGGCCGGCAGCTAACCCGTCGGATATTCTGGTTGATCTGGTTCATAGTCTGAAGCCGGGGTATCGGGCCGGAGGCAAATTTTATCTCAATACCACGCTTTTGGCGGAAATTCGCAAATTCAAGGATGCGGGCGGCAATTATCTGTGGCGGCCAGGCCTGGAACGCGGCATGGCCCAGACCCTGCTGGGCTATCCGGTGGTGGAAGTGGCCGATATGCCAGACAAGGCGGCGGATTCCCTTTCGTTGGCGTTTGCCAATATGAAACGGGCCTATACGGTTACCGACCGACTCGGCACACGTATCCTCCGGGATCCGTACAGCCAGAAACCCTATGTTCATTTTTATACCACCAAACGCGTGGGCGGGGCGGTCACCAATGACCAGGCGATCAAGTTACTGCAATTCGCCCTGTAAGTCGTATTTCCCTCCCTGAAACTGTCTGGCGGGTCCCGCAGTGCGGAACCCGCTTTTTCTTTTGAAAAATGGTGCGCCATGAATTTACAAATGATCACCCCGCCCGTCGGGGAACCGGTGACTTTGGATGATGTGAAGCGGTTTTTGAAAATCGACACTACGGCCGATGATACATTGCTTCTGGTGCTGATCGCGGCGGCACGGGAGACTTGTGAAAATTACACGGGTCGCAAACTGCTTGGGCAGAGCTGGCAATGGACCCTGAATAGCTGGGGGGATGGGGAAGTGATTTTGCCCTCTGCGCCGGTTCTGACCATAGAGGCGGTGGATATTTATAGCGCGGGCGGATTCACGGCCCTTGATCCGGCAGCTTATCAACTGGACACGACTTTTTACCGTCCGCGTCTGCTGGCGGTGAACGGGGCACGTCTGCCGGATCCGGATATTGAGCGGGGCGGCATCAGGATCACTTTCCGAGCCGGCTATGGCGAGACCGCCGACAAAGTGCCTGTGAGCCTTACTCAGGGCATATTGCACTGGATTGCCGCGACATTCGAGGCCCAGGAAGCGATGCTGGACTATGAGCTGGCGGAACGGCTCTGGCAGCCTTACCGGATGGTGAAATTATGAGACGGGCGCTGAGCCGGGGGCGGTTGCGCCACAGCGTTGTCTGCCAGAAGGCCGTGCGGACCGATGACGGCGTCGGCGGCTTTCTGGTCCAGTGGCAGGACATTGCCACCGTGCGAGCAGAAATCATCCCCCGCCAGCCGGATCGGCGCACAGACGCCCATCAGGATCAGGCCCGTCCGGCTTTCAGGGTACGCCTGCGCCATCAGGCCGTCCTTATGGAAACAACACGTCTGTTGTGGCAGGGGACGCCGCTGCGGGTTCTTTCCGTGGCGACGGATCAGCATCAGCGCTGGCTCAATTTTGATCTGGAGGAAGACAGATGAGTTCAGAGCAGTTTGCCAAAGCCCTGGCGGCTTATGCCGCCAGTGGGGAAACCCGTCTTGCGGATGTGACCCGCCGGCGGGCGGAACAGATTGTCCAGGCGGCCCGTCGGCGCGTCTATGCCACCCGACAGGCGTCTTCCGGCCCCAGCCGGCTGGCGGAAAGCCTGATGGTGGAACCCCTGCCCGATGCCAGGGGGTATCAGGTGATTACCCGCGCCCCCCATGCCCGGTTCGTGGAATTTGGCACCCGGCATATGGCGGCGCGGCCGTTTCTGACTCCGGCGGTGGCGGAGGTCAGGGATCGGCCGGAAAAACTCCCCGGAGGAGACACATGACGGTGCTGGCGGCGGGAGCCCTGCAAATGGCGTTATATGACCGTCTGAACGAAGATGCGGCGCTCATGGCCATGATCAGCGGTATTTATGACCATGTACCGCGTAAGACGGCGCTGCCTTATCTGACCATTGGCGATGATCAGGTGCGCGACTGGTCCGGTAAGGATTTTGTCGGCGAAGAACATCTGTTTGACATTCATCTCTGGTCCGGTGCACGCGGCAGTCGGGAGGTTAAGGACCTGGCGGACCGGGTTCATGCCCTGATGGAAGGGGGCATGCTCAGTGTGCCAGGATATGACCTGGTCAGCCTGCAATTCATCTTTTTTGAAAATTTTTTCGAGGCGGATGGCCGGGTGCGGCACGGTATTCTGCGTTACCGCGCCCGCCTTATGCGGATTTCATAACTTCAGGAGATATCCATGACAGCGGAAAAAGGTCGGGCCTTTTTGCTCAAAATTGGCGATGGGGGCAACCCCGAAACTTTCGAAGTGATCGGCGGCATGCGTTCCACCAGCTTTCGCATCAATAATGAGATTGTCGATGTGACCCATAAGGAGTCCGGCGGCTGGCGGGACCTTTTGAGCGGTGCCGGCATCCGGCATGTGGCATTGGGCGGCAGCGGGGTCTTTACTAATTCGGCCAGTGAGCTGCTGATGCAGAGCAAAGCCCTTGAGGCCAGCGTGGCCAATTATCAGGTCACCTTTGAAAGCGGCGCCAGCTTTTCCGGGGCTTTTCAGGTCACGGCGCTGGACTATACCGGAGATTATAATGGCGAGCGTAGTTACAACATCAGCCTGGAGAGCTCCGGTCCGGTTACTTTTACCGCCGTATAACATCGCATCACAAGGGTAAAGGATATGAGGAATAATTATATCACCCTGTCTTTGGCAGGGCGTGACTATCGTCTGAAACCCAGTTTTCAGGCGATTATGGATATGGAAGAACGCCTCGGGGGTGTGATTGCCCTGGCGATCAAGGCATCGGAAGGGGATATCGGTCTGAAGGATCTGACGGTTGTCGTCTGGGCCACCATGGAAGAGCGCCTGCCGTTTGCGGAAGTAGGCGAACTGCTGCTGGAAGCGGGACTGAGCCATGTCACGCCGGCGGTGCGGGATCTTCTGTCGCTGTGCCTGAGCGGAGGAAAGGAGATGGCCCCGGCCCCGGGAAAGCCGGATCGCGGGCAGGGGGTATGAGCTGTTATCCATGGCGGTATTATCTGCTGGTGGGCTTTGGTCTGCTCGGCTGGGATGCGCAGGCGTTCTGGTCTGCCACGCCTCAGGATATGCGGCTTGCCTATGAGGCGTATCTGGCCTGCCGGGGCGGGGCCGCGGCTTCCGCTACGCCGCTGACGCGGCAGGAACTGCGGCAGTTGATGGAAAAGCAGCACAAGGCCCGCAATGATGACAGAAACAGTTGACCATACCGATGTTCCGGGCCATAGTGGCCCTATGATGGGACGAAAAAAAGAATTGCCAAGAAAACCCTTGCGCCAACGGGTGGCCGACCGCAAGGCCGGCCGGGAGCAGAAGGCCGCGCCGCCCAGTAAGCAGAAACAAAAATATATGCGCTGGGCCAAATGGACGGCCAATGCCTTGCAGGCGGTGGGTATCCTGATCATGCTGGTGGTCGTGATGCGTTTCATGGACAATAATATCGAATATATCGAAGAATTGGTGGCCATTGCTGCCGGTATTTTTCTGCTGGGTCGGTTCGGGCTGGTTTTCCTGAGGTCCCTTTAACTTCAACTTTTACGGCTTCTGAAACGGGTTTGCCCGGCTGATCTTGTGGGGCACGCCTTGTGGCGGGCGCAAGCCTGTCCCGTTCTTCCTGAAATGTTCTCATAGAGGTTTTCCCAAAAAGGTTTTTTTCATGACAGAAACCCTTCTTGACTCCTTGGTCGTGAAGATCAGGGCGGACAACAGTGCGTTCAAAACCGATCTGGCGTCCCTCAAACAGGAAATTACCGGGCTTGATGAGCTGGCGCAGTCCGCGATCGGCGGCATGACGCGGGCTTTGACAAATTTTGTACGGACCGGCGAGTTGAATTTTGACAGTCTGAAAAGGACGGCGCTGGCGGCGATTCAGGATATTCTGGACACGTTGCTGCGGTCCGGTCTTGAGAGCATTCTGGGCGGGGCTAACGGTTCGCTGGGCGGCATTGTGCTGTCGTCTTTTCTGTTTGGCCGGGAAGGCGGGGGCGCGGTGGCCCCAAACCGGCCTTATTTGGTGGGAGAAAAAGGGCCGGAAATTTTCCTACCCCACAGCCCGGGGCGTATCGTGTCCGATGCCGGCCCCATGCCGCAAAACGGCGTACGCCGGGTGACCAATATCACCATCAATCTCACCCAGCAGGGCGCGGGCGAGAGCCAGACCCGTAAAAGCGCCGCCCAGATTGCCGTAGCGGTGCGCCGAGCGATGGAAAAAGCGGAAAGAAATCTCTGATGTTCTGGCTGGCTTCCCCGCAGGATCAGGAAGAGATCACCTATATCCGCCGGTTTACGCCGCGCTACTGGAGTGTGAATTTTCCTCGTCCCATGATGGGCTCGGTGGTGACCACCGGACCGGATTCATTGAAAGTGAATGTCCTGTTTTATCGGAAAGAGGATTTGTGCGGCCTGATCTGGGACAGCGAAGACCGTGAGGATCATCCCCTTCTGGCTCATGAGACAAAACGGGATTATTCGAATACGATACTTTCCTTTCGCTGGCAAAGCACGGGGCTTGTGTCTCTGGAGGCGCTGCATGGCGCCACCTTGACCATTGAGGGGCGGGATGCCACAGGGAGTGCGCGAGTGTGGTATGTGCGTCTTGCCAATTATGCCACCGGTACGGGCGAAGACGCCGAAATTATACTGGATTTTGACAATCTCGATGGCGGGTTCACGCTTCCGGCAGAGGCCGACCCCGTTTGGCCCGGCGATATTGATCGACTGTTCATCAGCCTGGTGCCGTCGGAATATAACGGCGTGGATACCGGTCCATTGGCCATCCCGGAATCCGCAGAGGTAAGTCTGTCGGATATTCGCGTTTCGGGCGGCACATCTACCCTGAAACTGGGGGACGGATATGTTCGGCCTCATGATGTGCGCCTCGCCAATGGCTATGACGATGCCTATCATCTTACGCCGGAACGGGTGATCTGGTCCATGTTGCACTTGGGGTATCGCGATATCATCACCCATTATGTGGGGATGAGCCATTATTTCAGCCTTGCTTGGGACGGTAGTGCCTATCGTGTGGACCCGGCACGGGATCGGCTCAATGCCCCCGCCCGGATCTGGCATCAGGATTTTCTGGCCCGGGCGCAATATTTCGGTTTCGAGGTCATCCTGTCCCTGTCTTACGAACTTCTGGCAGAATACGCGCCCGACGACTGGCAGCAATTGGCTCATGACGGCAGCCCGGCGCGGACCGGCTGGGCCCCGCCATCGACCCTGTTGCCGCCGACTCATACGGCAGCCATGACCTACCTTAAGGAGGTGTTTCTGGAACTGGCCGATCTACAGGTGGCGGCCGGGATGGCGGTGAAGCTTCAGATTGGGGAACCCTGGTGGTGGATCAGTCTGGGCCCGGCGTCGTCCGTGCCGCATTTTTACGATCCCGCCACCACGGCGCTGTATACGGCGGAAACCGGCCTTTCCGTGCCGGCCCGGCATCAACTGGCCACGGAAAGCTATACGGCGGATCAGGAGGCGTATCTGGTGTGGCTTGGCGAAAAACTGGCGGCGTCCACCCTGATGATCCGGGATGCGGTGAAGGCCGTTCATGCCACGGCGGACGTGGGACTGCTGTTTTATACGCCGCAGGTGCTGCTGAATGAAGCCCCGATGGCGGCGCTGGCGAATTTTCCGGCAGGGAGCTGGCAATGGCCGGCCTTTGATTTCTTTCAGATCGAGGATTACGACCATGTGATCGACGCGGCCTGGAAGGATCATGAGAGGGGGTTGGCGATGGTGATGTCCTCTCTCGCTTATCCAATGGAAAGGCTGCATTATTTTTCGGGATTTAATCTGACAGCAGGGAATCCGGAAATCTGGCGCAACATGGACCGGGCGATCCGGGACGGCCGTTCCCGATCCTTTGAACAGGTCTTTGTCTGGGCCTGGCCGCAGGTGGTGCGGGATGGTTTTGTGTATAATCAGGAACAGGATCAGGACATGAGCGGTTTTCACGAAGTACAGTTTCCCACGGATATCGGCTACGGAGCCAGTGGCGGTCCGGTGTTTTCCACTCAGGTGGTGGAAATGGCTTCCGGCCATGAACAACGCATCCAGGAATGGGCGGAACCGCGTCTGGTGTTTGAAGTGGGCACGGCTTTGCGCTCCGAAGATGATCTGGCCGAGCTTCTGGCGTTTTTCCGGGCTCGGGCAGGTCGAGCCTATGGTTTTCGCTTCAAGGACTGGTCCGATTACAAAAGTTGCCCGCCTGGCACTGACGTGCGGGCACAGGATCAGGTGATCGGTGTGGGCGACGGTCTGGAAACGGATTTTTACCTGATCAAGACGTATCAGAGCGGGGCGGAAAACCAGGTCCGCAGAATCCACAAACCGGTGGTGGGAACGGTGCGGGTGGCATTGGACGGCGCAGAACAGCTGACGGGCTGGACGGTGGAAGAGACCACCGGGCTGGTCCGCTTCGATGTGCCGCCCGCGACGGGAGTAACCATAACAACGGGATTTGAGTTTGATGTGCCGGTTCGTTTTGCCGAAGACAGTCTGGCGCTGACCCTGGAAACGTTTCGCGCCGGACAGGTGCCGCAAATTTCCCTGATTGAGGTAAGGCTGGCCTAGGGTGAATTGAGCCAACCTATTCACAATTCACTCTATGTCATCTCCTCACAACTCACTGTAAAAGACGGGTCGCTCTAAAAGACAGACGAAACATCAACATGCAAAGGCGGATAAGATGAAAACCCTTTCCCAGGATCTGAAGGCTCACTTGCAGCAGGATTTGCTGACCTTGTGCTGGTGCTGGCGTCTGGTACGCCGTGACGGAATTAGCCTGGGGTTTACCACTCATGACCGCCCCGTGATCCATGATCATTTCACCTATCAGCCCGTGGATGGTTTTCTGCCCAGCGCGGTTAGCAGCAGTCATGGCCTGAATGTGGATAATCTGGAGGTCTCTGCCGTTGTCTCCTCCGGGGCCATCCGCCGGGAGGATATTCTTGCCGGGCGATATGATCATGCCCGGGTGGAGGTTTTTCAGCTTAACTGGGCAGCACCCGAACAGGGGCGGATCCGGCACCGCTCCGGCTGGGTGGGGGAAGTCAGCGTGGAAGATCATCATTTTATAGCGGAAATTCGCGGCTTAACCCAGAAGTTGCAGCAAAAGATCGGGGAAATCTGTTCCCCGGAATGCCGGGCGGAACTGGGTGGGCCGCGCTGTCATGTGGATTTGGCCCGCTTTACGCGCACCGGACAAGCCAGCGCCGTCACCGACCGCCAGACCTTCAGTGAGGCCGCCGCTCCGGAAGCCGATGGCTGGTTTACCTATGGCCTGCTGCGCTGGATCACGGGGGCGAATGCCGGGCTGGTGCGGGAGGTGAAGTCCTATGCCGGTGGCAGTTATCAGCTATATGACCCCCTGCCGGATGATATTCGCACCGGCGATGTCTTCAAGGTTCAGGCCGGCTGCGACAAAAGAGCCGCAACCTGCCGGAACAAGTTCAATAATTTTGTGAATTTCCGAGGCGAACCTCGCCTCCCGGGCCATGACAGCCTGTATTATTACCCGGGCCTGAAATGAGGGGCTGTGACGGCCTTATTTTTTGGATTTGGTTGGTTTGGCCGCGGTTTTTTCCCCAGGTGTTTTCTTTTCTGTTTTATCTTCCGCTTTGTCTTTGGTCTGTTTTTCGGGTTTTTCAGGTGCGGCGGTGTCCTCATTGGCGACATCACCGTCGGCAGCTACGGGGTTGCCCTGATCATCCACCTGTTTCCACTGATCGGGGAACAGGCGCACATGAATCTGGTTGACCCGGTTGCTGACATCGGCAATGGCTTTCAGCAATGCCTCCATATTGTAGCCCACGCCGCGGAAGGTGTAGATTTTGGTGGTGACATCAAAGGCGCGGAAAATATTTTTCATCTCCACATCCTTGTGCGGGCTGTTGGCGATATCGCCGATGAAGTCATAAAGAATATATTCACCTTTGGACTGGGTGATCCACTGATCATTGGCTTCGTCGGAAAAATCCCACAGAGAGAGAATATTTTCATTATTCAGCGGATGTTTTTCCGGCAGGCCGAGAATTTCCCTGAGCCGGGCCGCACGGTCCCGGCCTTTCTTGCGCGGGGACCAGAGAATACGGGCCAGCTGATTGGCCGCCGTCATCAGGCCCTGAAGGGCAAAAAAGACTCCCACCGGCGCCTGCTTTTCCAGAGACTGGTTCAATACGCCCACATTGGCTTCGATGTAGCGGCACTGGTTACGCAGTTCGTGAATATGCATCCCCACTATATTCATATCCATAATTGACCATTCCTTCATGACTGATGTGTTATCCGGGCCTTCTGACCGTTCCTGTCTGGCAGAGGCCTTCTATAGAAAAAACGCTATTCTAGCGGCAAGATTCTGTCTGGGAACCCCTTTTCGTCACCAGGGGCGGATTCCTGGTCAAAAACCCGGGGCCGGCCTGGATTGCGTGGGATTGATTTTGTATGTGGGGCGGCGGATTGGTTGTGCCCTGGATGATCACCGTGACTATCGCCGTTTTCCCCGGCCCGGCGAGCTGGAACAGGCGGCGCAACGGGCGGGGCTGATCGAACGGGCGGTTACGGCCGCCCTGCCGGGAGATGTGGTGCTGCTGGCACTTGACAACTCTTTGGACAACTCTTTGCGGCATGCGGGCCTGTTGTCCGAACAGGGACTGATTCATGCCTGCGGCCGGCGGGGAAGGGTGGTGGAACACCGGCTGGATCAGGACTGGAGGGACAGACTCCGCCGAGTTTACGCGTTTCCTCAATATTACACTTTCCCGCAATATATCCCACATTATAAGGAGTGATGTGATGGCGACACTGGTTCTGACAACGGTGGGGACGGCGCTGGCCGGGCCGGTTGGTGGTCTTGTCGGGGCGCTGGCTGGGCGATCTCTGGATGCTGCGATTTTTGGCACACATGCCCAGAGGACGGTGGAAGGGGGACGGCTCACGGATCTGGCGGTGCAGAGTTCCGCCTATGGCCAGAGCCTGCCATGGGTGTATGGCACGACCCGTCTGTCGGGGAATGTGATCTGGTCCACGGGACTGAAGGAAACCCGCCACGAGGAGGCAGAAACCGTCGGGGGAAAAGGCAGCAAGCAGACCGTCACCTCGGTCACCTATACCTACTCGGCATCCTTTGCCATAGCTATATCCGGGCGGCCCATATATGATGTGGGCCGCATCTGGGCGGACGGCAAATTGTTGCGGGATGCGGCCGGGCGGCTGGCCGTTTCAGGCCAAATGCGAATATATACCGGATCGGAACATCAGATGCCGGACCCATTGATTGAAGCGTCGGACGGTATGAGTAATGTTTCGGCCCATCGCGGGCTGGCCTATGTCGTGTTTGAAGATCTTGAACTTGCCGAATACGCCAACCGGATTCCCAATCTGACCTTTGAAGTGATTGCGGATCAAGGCGGGGATATTGACCTGGGGGATATCGTTGCGGATTTATGTTGGCGCAGCGCCCTTGCTTCCGTGGACACCCAGGGGCTGAAGGCCCGGCTTCCGGGATTTGTTGTGGCGGGACAGGACAGCGCGCGCACTGTTCTGGAGCAGTTGGCCGGGGTTTATGGGTTTGATGTGGTAGAACGCGATGGCGTTCTGGTGTTTCGGGATCTTGAGCGGCCGTCCGACATGACCATCGCCGCCACTCGACTGGCGCGCGGGGCACCGGGAGAGGGCGGGGGGATCTATCGTCGGCGCCGCTTGCAGGAAATGGACCTGCCGCGCGAAGTCACGCTGTCCTATTATGATGTGGCGCGGGATTATCAAGGCGGGGTGCAGCGCGCTCGTCGGCAAACTGTGCTCAGCGACCGGGTTGTCCGCTATAGTCTGCCCGCGATCCTGTCCGCCGCCACCGCCAAGACTCTGACGGAAGATCTTCTGGACAGGGGATGGCGTTATCGGGACCGCAGCGTGTTTGCGCTGCCGCCGGCTTATGCTGAACTGGCCCCGGGCGACGTCGTCACGGTCAGTGACGGTGCGCTCAGCCAGAAAATCCTGCTGGAAGAGATCGAGGACAACGGTGCCCGGCTGGAGTGCCGGGGGGTGATGGTCAGCGGTGCGGCGTCTGTACACACCGTACAGGCCGACAGTGGCGTCGTGCCACCACAGCAAGTTGTGCCACTGGCGGATAGCCGTATGATCCTGATGGACATGCCGATCATCACCGGTGAAGACATCACATCTCCCCTGTTGTTTTGCGCCGGAAATGCCCGCACGCCAGGCCGCTGGCCGGGCATGACGGTGCTGACTTCGCGGGATCAGGCGCAGTCCTTTTCCCGGCTCGCGGCCTCTGCCACGCCGGCGGTTACCGGCCGGGTGGAAAATGTGCTTTCTCCTGGCCCTGCGACCTATTGGGATGAGGCCAGCGAGCTTCTGGTGCGTCTCGATCACGTCACAGATGGTCTGGAAAGCCTCACCCCAGAGGCGGTGCTGAATGGCGGTAATATCGCTTGGGTTGGCGGGGAGGTGGTGCAGTTCAGAACGGCGGAGCAGGTGGAAGCAGACCTGTATCGTCTGACGGGATTGCTGCGGGCTCGGCGCGGCACAGAAGATTACCTGTCCATTCACGTGGCCGGAGAGGTGTTTGTCCTGCTTCAGGCTGCTACAGTTATCGCTCTGCCGCTCTATCTGGCGGATCGGGGGCGGGGGCTGACATTCAGGGCCGTCACCTTCGGACAAGTGGCCGATGGCGTTCCGGTTGAAACGCTGACCCCGGGCTTGCGCAGCCTGATGCCCTTTGCTCCCGTCCATGCGCAGGGGTACAGGGATGGGAGCGGCAATCTTACGGTGCGCTGGATCCGGCGGGGACGTATCGGCGGCGAATGGCAGGACGGTGCGGATGTGCCACTTGGCGAGACTTATGAAAAATATGAGGTCGATATTCTGCGAAACGGCGGTGTCCAGCGTACCCTGGCTGCCGGAACTACTGAAATAACCTATCCTGCGGCCCTGCAACAGGCTGATTTCGGCGATCTGCCCGCCAGTGTCCAAATGCGTATTTATCAACTCAGCGATACGGTGGGGCGCGGCCTGCCACTCCCTGTCACCCTGTAGGCGTTTTGTCACTAGAGTGAATTGTGCAGAGGTTGACCCATTCTGCCGGTCAGGTCTGGTTCAGGAGCCAGGGATTTGGCGCCGGCCATACTGGCGGTACGGCCCAGCCAAAGGCCGCCGGAACTGGGCCAGACCGGCCTGGCCCTTCGGGTTGGCGGCTTGGGGCCGCTCACTTTGTCAGACGCCTGGGTCAGACGCCTGGGTCAGACGCTTGGCCCGATGCCCCGCATCGCCCGGCGCCGTCTTCCGCGTGAGGCGGGCCGCAATCCGTCAACAGAATTGAGCCAACCTCTTCACAATTCACTCTAAGGAGATCCATTATCATGTCGGAACAAACCCCCCGTCTTTCCCTGCCCTATATTTTCAGCAGCCAGGCCCAGAAGGAAATCACCCACAATGAGGCGCTTAATCTTCTGGATGTTCTGGTTCAACCCACAATCCTCAACCGGGTCACCGAAGACCCCACGGCACTTGCCCCTCAGGACGGCGATCGTTACATCGTTGGCGCCGCGCCGGTTGGTGACTGGGCCGGACATGCCGGCGAGATTGCCTGTTATATGGCGGGCTGGAAGTTTGTCATGCCAAAGGCGGGCTGGATGTTTTTTGACGAGGCCAGCACCCATTGGGTTTTCTATGACGGCGGGGCCTGGGCGCCGCTGTTCGGGCAGGATGGCAGTTATCTCAAACTGTATGATAAAGATGGCGCAGAACGGGTTTTTGTGGGGTTTTCGGGTATGGATCACCGAATCATATTGCGGCTTCACAATGATGACGGATCGGCGAAATTCTCCATTCAGGACAGCACTGCAACCGAGGTGTTTGCGGTGGATTCCGACGGCACTGTAACGGTAGGCGGGGCGCAGGTTCTGACCAGCCGACAGCCGGCGATCGCCGATGCGGCCGGCGGCGCGACCGTGGATGCTGAGGCCAGAACAGCCCTCAATGCCCTGCTTGCTGCGTGCCGGAATCATGGCCTAATTGCGACCTAAAAATCTTTTTTCAGCCGAAAAAGCGACATATTCCCCTGTAAAATAAAAGTTGCAATTTAAGTCAAATTTTCTCCACCCCATTTGGGGAACAATGAACAGGGGAGTGATAAGGACATGATGAAGAAAAACGTGACCACCGCCGTTTGTGCCGCGGCCCTCATGATGGCCCTGCCGCTGGCAGCTGATGCTGAGGAAGGCAACTGGTACGCGGGCATTGAAGGGGCGTACAGCCTGCTGGGCACTCAAAAGGGCCAGGGTAGTGATTCCGGCCTTGATGTTCGGCAGGATTTTAAAGACGGCTGGGCGGCCGGGCTCAAAGGCGGTTATGATTTTGGCCGGGTCCGGGTGGAAGGTGAACTGGGATATCATCGTCATGGACTGGACCAGCTCACCGTGCTGAACAGCGGCGGGGCGGGACTGGCTTCGGGCGACGGCTCGGGCACAGCAAGTCTGAAAACGGCTCTCCTGAACATGATATATGATTTTGATGCCACAGGCCGGGCGTTCCAGCCCTTTATCGGGGCCGGGCTTGGTATTGGTGACATGGACTGGTCCGGTCTGCGTGCCGGGGGCGTCGATTATATCGCCTCATCGGATACGGTTTTTGCCTATCAGGCTTTTGCGGGCGTGCGCACAGCGCTCAGTGAGGCGGTCGACCTGATGGCGAAATATCGTTATATGGCCACCTCTGATGCCGGTTTTGACGCCGGGGGCGGCGGTACATTCGACGCGGATTATGATGTGCATGATTTTGTTGTGGGGCTGACGTATCGTTTTGGCGGCAGCCGTCGTTCGGCGGCTTCAGAGATGCCGCAACCGGTGGCCCGTTATGACGAACCGGAACCGGTTGTTGTCCCGGAAACTGACCCCATGCCTGAATCTGAACCGGAACCGGTGTCAGCGATGGAAGAAGTTGTGCCGGTGCCAGATCCTCTGCCGGAACCCGCGGCCGGCCCGCAGGTCAATATGGGGCCCTATGTGGTGTATTTCGGGCTGGACAGCACTGATCTGGATTTTGCCGCCCGCACCACCATTGAAGAGGCCGCCGACGCAGCGCGTCAAGCCGGCGAGGTGAGGGTTCTGGTGGATGGGTATGCTGACCGGTCCGGTGCGGTGTCTTATAATGACAATTTGGCGCGGCAGCGGGCGCAGGCGGTGAAAACTGCACTGGAAGCCGAAGGCGTGGCCGCAGAGCAGATTATGATTGACAGTCACGGTGAGAGAGACAATGCGGTGCTTACGGAAGATGGCGTTGTAGAAGCCCAAAACCGCCGGGTGACTATCCTGCTGAAATAACCCTGCTGCCCCCCGATTTCTGCGAAATTTGAGCTCTGCCGGAATACTGGCAGGGCTTTTTTTGCGTTTGTGGGGGAAGTCTGTGTCTTGCCCACGGCATTTTTTGACTTTCGCAGGACGGCTGGTAAAGTGTCCCGCATGATCGTTGTAACCCCCCAGATTCAGATTTCCGAGGACGAGATTGAGGAGCACTTTATTCGCTCTTCCGGTCCCGGCGGGCAGAATGTGAACAAGGTGGAAACGGCGGTGCAATTGCGCTTTGATGCGCGTCATTCGCCGGCGCTCACCCCCGCCCTGTTTCAGCGGCTCAAACGCCTGGCGGGCTCGCGCATGACTCAGGATGGTATTCTGGTCATTACGGCGTCCACCCACCGCCACCAGGCGCGCAACCGCGACGAGGCGCGGGAGCGCCTGATTGACCTGATCCGCCGGGCCAGTGTGACGCCGAAAAGGCGTCGCCTCACCAAACCTACCCGCAGCTCCCAGGCAAAGCGGCTGGAGCACAAAAAAAACCGCGGGGCGATAAAAAAAATGCGGGCCAAAAACGGCCTTTATGAGTAAATAGATAAATAAGCAAAGGCGGTTTAGAGCGAATTGTGACGAGCATGGATAATCTGGAACGCTGGTATCATAATCACGATTTTCATCTGGAAAATCCCCAAGGCGAGAAAGGCACCCGGCGGGTCATCTGGTTGACGTTGGTCATGATGGTGGTGGAAATTGCCAGCGGCATGATGTTCGGCTCTATGGCGCTTCTGGCCGACGGCTGGCATATGGGGACCCACGCGGCGGCACTGGGTATTACGCTGTTTGCCTATCGTTATGCCCGGCGTCATGCGGGCAATGACGCCTTCAGCTTCGGTACCGGCAAGGTGGGGATTCTTGGGGGCTATACCAGCGCCATTGTCCTGGGGCTTGTGGCGCTGTTGATGGTGGTAGAATCCGTCCAGCGCCTGATTACCCCGGAAATTATCCGTTTTGATGAGGCGATTCTGGTGGCCGTGATCGGCCTGGTGGTCAATCTGGTCAGTGCCTGGTTATTGAAAGACGGTCATCATCATGACCACAGCCACCCCCATAACCACAGCCACACCCATCGCCATGACCAGAATCTGCGGGCGGCTTACCTGCATGTGATCGCCGATGTGCTGACGTCGGTCATGGCGATTGTGGCGCTCCTCGCGGGAAAGATGCTGGGCTGGACCTGGATGGACCCGGTGATGGGGCTTGTGGGGGCGCTGATCATCGCCCGTTGGGCTTGGGGGCTGCTGCGAGAGACGGGATATGTTTTGCTGGACAAGACCGGGGATCCGGAGCTGACGGAAAAAATTCGCGGCGCCATTGAGGAGAAAACCGACGCCCGGGTGGTGGATCTGCATGTCTGGCAGGTCAGTGAAAAACATTATGTGGCGATTTTGTCCGTTGTTTCCCGCGATCCACAACCCCCGGCCTATTACAAGGACCTGCTGCCTGACATTCAGGGTCTCGATCACATCACCATTGAGGTGCATGCCTACCGGCCCCGGTGAACCTTGTTTTGCCAGGTCAGTCCCGCCAGCTGTTGCGCTGCAGCATGTTTTGCTGTATAGGCTGCCCACGGCTATGACGGAACGGTCCCGTCTGTTTTTCAGGGCATATTTCAGAACATAAGAAAAGAGCTCCGCAGCGGGGCAGGATAGGTATGAACGTGACAGAATTTGCGCATAAAGAGACCGCCGAGGCGGGTCGGGAATGGGCCCTGCCGCACAAGGACAAACTGACCGCAGGCCAGGTGAAAACCGAAATTCTGTCCGGTTTGACCGTGGCGCTGGCGTTGGTGCCGGAAGCGGTGGCATTTGCCTTTGTGGCGCAGGTTAATCCGCTGGTGGGGCTTTATGCGGCCTTTATCGTCGGCCTGATCACGGCGGTACTGGGCGGTCGGCCCGGCATGATTTCCGGGGCGACCGGGGCGCTGGCGGTGGTGATGGTCTCTCTGGTGGTGGATCATGGGGTGGAATATCTGTTTGCCACCGTGGTGCTGATGGGCATCTTGCAGCTTCTGGCCGGTCTTTTCCGTCTGGGCAAGTTTATCCGGCTGATTCCCTATCCGGTCATGATGGGGTTTGTGAATGGTCTGGCGATTGTGATTTTCCTGGCCCAGTTCAGCCAGTTCAAGACCACTAATGCCGCCGGCGAGACCGTGTGGATGACCGGCGCGCCGCTGATGCTTATGCTGGGACTGGTGGGCCTGACCATGCTGGTGATTTATATTATGCCGAAGATCACTAGGGCCATTCCGGCGCCGCTGGCGGCGATTTTGACAGTCAGCTCCATTGTGATCGGTTTCGATTTGGAGGTGCCGCGGGTGGGGGACATGGCGTCCATTGCCGGTGGCCTGCCGGACTTTCACATTCCCGCCGTCCCCATCACTCTGGACACGCTGGAGATCATCTTCCCCTATGCCCTGATCCTGGCGGCCATCGGCCTGATTGAATCGCTGCTCACTCTCAATCTCGCCAATGAAATGCTGGAAAAGAAAGGTGGCGCCAGCAAGGAATGCCTGGCGCAGGGAACCGCCAATCTGGTGACCGGTTTTTTTGGCGGTATGGGCGGCTGTGCCATGATCGGCCAAAGCATCATCAATCTGAAATCCGGTGGCCGGCATCGCTTAAGCGGGATTGCGGCGGCATTGTTCCTGCTGGCCTTTATCCTGTTTGCTTCCCCGCTGATTGAGCAGATTCCCCTGGCGGCGCTGGTGGGGGTCATGTTCATGGTAGTGATCGGCACCTTTGCCTGGAACACCTTCCGTATTTTGCATCGCATTCCCCGCCATGATGCCTTTGTGCTGATTCTTGTCTCCCTCATCACGGTGGTCAGCGACCTGGCCGTGGCCGTGGTCGCCGGCGTGATTGTGGCAGCGTTGGTGTTCGCCTGGGAAGCATCCCAGAAAATCTATGCCCGGACTGAAATCAACGAAAAGGGCAGCAAAATCTACAAACTGGACGGCCCGCTGTTTTTTGGCTCGGTGGAAAGTTTTATGGGGCTGTTTGATCCGGCCCGCGATCCCGACGATGTGATCGTTGATTTCATGAACAGCCGGGTGGTGGATCATTCGGCGTTACAGGCCATTGATAGCCTGGCGGAAAAATACGAGGCGGCCGGCAAAAAACTGCATCTGAGGCATCTGAGCCCCGATTGCAGGAAACTTCTGCACAAGGCTCGTAAAATGGTGGAAGTTTCCGTGATTGAAGATCCGCATTACGGGGTGGCGGTGGACTATGAGGGACGCCTGGCGGAAGAGACACGCTGAACTTGATCTTGCCAATTCCTGTTCTACTCCGTAAAAACAGGGGAACACGCCAGGGGTGAGATGGACGGACGATGGATCTTGCAAAACTGAAAGACGATATTCTCAAAGGTCGGCGCCGGGCGCTGGCCAAGGGCATTACGCTGACCGAATCCTCCCGCCCCGATCACCGGGCGGCGGCGCAGGAACTGCTTGCCGAACTTCTGCCTCATACGGGAAAATCGGTGCGGCTGGGCTTTACCGGCACGCCGGGGGTGGGCAAGTCCACCTTTATCGAGGCGTTCGGCACCTTTCTTACCGGGCAGGGACACAGGGTGGCGGTGCTGGCCATTGACCCGTCTTCCGCCCGCAATGGCGGCTCGATCCTGGGGGACAAGACCCGTATGGAGATGCTGTCGCGGGATGCAAACGCCTTTATCCGCCCCTCGCCCTCGGGCGGTACGCTGGGGGGCGTGGCGCGGCGCACCCGCGAGGCCATGCTGATGGTGGAAGCCGCGGGCTATGATGTGGTGCTGATTGAAACCGTGGGTGTCGGCCAGTCTGAAGTGGCGGTGGCGGATATGGTGGATATGTTTCTGCTGCTGCTCTCCCCTGGTGGCGGGGACGAGTTGCAGGGCATCAAGCGGGGCATCATGGAACTGGCGGACCTGGTGATTGTGAATAAGGCAGACGGGGACCTTGAGGCTGCCGCCAAACGGGCGGCTGCGGATTACCGGGCGGCGCTGCATCTCATGCGACCGAAAAGTGCCAACTGGACAGCCCGGGTGATGCTGGCCTCGGCCCTGAAGAATAAAGGACTGGAGGAGATCTGGGAGGCGATCGAGGCGTATCGCGCTGCTTTGGGACAAAGCGGCGAACTTGCGGCCTTGCGGGCGGAACAGGCCGTCTCCTGGATGTGGTCGGAAATCCATGATCAACTGATGGATCGGTTCCGCGATCATCTGCCGGAACAGGTGCACAGAATGGAACAACAGGTGCGCGACGGCGCCACACCGCCGGGAATGGCCGCACAGGAGCTTCTGCAGGCGTTCCTGTCGGGGCAGGGAACGCCGGGCGGTTCGGGCCAGTAGTCGTCGCGGCGAATGACTGGTGCAAAAAAGCCCTGAACCAGCCGGAAACTGCTTGACGGACCCGGTTCAATCACCTATATACCCCATTCAAGTTTCACGGGGCCTCCTGTCGATTCTGCAAATGACGGTGATGGCCCTGAAGTTATTGTGAAAACAAACCGATAAAGCAAAAGTAAGGACAAGACTATGTCACGCGTCTGCGAACTGACTGGTAAAGGTGTAATGAGCGGCAATAATGTCAGCCACGCCATGAATAAAACCCGCCGCCGTTTTCTGCCGAATCTGAACAAGGTTTCCCTGCTGAGCGACGCTCTGGGACGGCCTGTCAGCTTTCGGATTTCCTCTCATGCGTTGCGTTCCGTGGAACATAACGGTGGTTTGGACAATTTCCTGCTGAAAGCGCGTGACGGGGACCTGTCTCTCAAAGCACGCCGCCTGAAAGCCCAGATCAAAAAGAAATTGGCTTCTGACGCCGCGTGAATTTTTGAAAAAAATTGACCGAAAGCCGCTTCATGAAAGCGGCTTTTTTTATGGCGGTGCGGATTTTTATGGTGACGGTGGGGGCTCTAGAATGAATTGAGCCAACCTATTCACAATTCACTCTAGTCCTCCAGGCGGAACATCATCAGTAGGGTGCGTTGTAGCGGATTATAGTTGTCATCTGACATCATATAGATCAGCGTTTCGCCCTTGTCGTTCTGACGCACGGCCAACGCTTCCATATTGTCCAGATTATAGGGAAAGGCCATTTCCGCGATCACCTCGCCCTTGAGCACGGCCCGTTCGTAAATGTCGGCGGCCTTGATCAGGCGCAGCCGGGACGCCATGCCCTTGGCGAGGGAAAAATGCCGCTCCAGCACCAGCACATCGCCATTGGGCAGGGTTGCCATATCCGTGGGACGGAACCTGTCCTGAAACTTATAAGCCAGCGGCAGGGCCTCCCCCCGGCCGATGATCCAGGCCCGGGTCAACCCCCGGGCGCGGTGATCCTCGCCGGATTCGGAAATGGCCAGCATACGCCCGTCCTGCAAGGTGGTCAGGGCCTCAATGCCGAAATTGTCCGGCAGAACGGACAATACCGGAGACAGGTCCGGGGCAAAGGTTAGGGTCTGGGCATTGGATTGCAGGATGGATTCAAAATCGAGTTGGTTGGCGGCCTGATAATACCAGAATCGGTGGTTGCCTTCGAAGGACACCACGAAACCACTGCCATCCACCAGGGTGACGGCTTCCGCGTCCCGGTCCGGCCCATAGATATATTTGCCTTCCGTATCCGTCAGGGGCGTCATTTTGGCCTGGCTGACGGTAGCGAGCCGGGACCCGTCATAATCAAGGTCGGCCAGAAACCAGTACCCTTGGTCGGAAACGCCCAGAAGCTTTTCTCCGTCAGGGCTGACCACAAATCCGGAGATGCCGCCGAATTTCTTGTCCGGGCTGGACAGATGCAACCCGCCAAGATAGGTCAGCCGACCAACCGTCGTGACAGCCTTGTCGCGATGGCTGAGTGGTACGGGAGTTGCCTTCAGGGAAATCAGCGGGCTTTCTTCCGGAGCGGGCAGGGAGTCTGCCCTGGCGGGACTAAACAGGGCACAGGCGAGCGCCAGAAGCAGCCCCACTACCCCCATGCCCCGTCCCGATAGGCATATCCTGTTTTTCTGAAATCCTCTCATGAACACCGTGTTTGTCATATTTGCCCACAAAAATCCATTCAAATTTGCACATAACCCCTTCTCGGGCGTTCACAGAGGCCCGATCAATATATCAAGTTGAATATATGTTCTAAGATTATGTTAAGATTTTGGTGAAAGACTGGGTTTTTGACAATTTCAGGATTCGCACGCATAACCAGGGACAGACGGAAACAAAATGCAAACCCAGGTAGTGGAACAAGAGGCCGCGGACACCATACTTATGCCAGAGAAAACGCCCATGCTGGAAAAGAAGAGGCCGGAAAAGAAGAGGGAAACAGACCCTGAGCCGAAGCCGCGTCAGGATTCTGGGGGGGCGAAGGATGGGACTTCACTGTCTCCAGAAGCGCGAAGGATTGCCGAAGCGGCACGCACCTTGATCCACGAAAAAGGCTATCACCGGGTTTCTCTTGAGGAGGTCGCGGCGGTGGTGGCGACAGAGGCCTCTGTGGTCACGTCATATTTTTCAAGCAAGGAAGAGCTGTGCCAGAGGGTTATGGAACTGCACCGGGAATCTCTGACAGGCCTATTTGACCAGACCCTTGAGCACAGCAATCCCCGGCAGCGGCTGGGGCAGTATCTGGATTGTCTGGCGCAGGAGGCCGAAACGCTGGTCCGCTATGGCTGCCCGATTACCCGCCTTTATGTGGAACTGCAACAGGAAAGTTCCTCCCTCGCACAGCCGGCGGCAGCGTTGTTTCGCCTGCGGCTCGACTGGATCACGGAACAGTTTCGGATGATGGGTAAGGTGGATGAGGCCAATGATTTTGCCATCCGGCTGACCGGGGCGCTCTACGGCGTGACGCTTCTGGCCAGCGCCGCGGGGGACCAGGCCGTGCTCAAGGCCCAGCTTCTCCAGCTTAAATCCTGGATCCGTTCCATGTAACGTCCCCCTTCTGTCGCTCCCGCGCAGGCGGGAGCCCAGAGTTCTTTTCTGAGAGTCCTTATTAGTACAATCTTACTCTACCCATCCACCTGATCTACAAAGGTGCGGAGGGCGACCAGGCTTTCCGGTTCGCCCAGGTCCGGTGCATGGCCCCGCAGGGAAATGGTCACGGCAGTCATCATCGGGTGCCGTTCGGCCATGGCCGACAGGGTTTCTGCTGAGAGAATATCGCTTTTCTCGCCTCTGAGCACCAGCGTGGGCAGGGCGCCAAGTCCTTCGAACAGAGGCCACAGATCGGCGGGAACCGCGGCGGTGTCACTTTCCTTGATGGCAGTGCCGATCTTCATGTCGTAATTGGCGACAATGCTGCCGTCTTCTTTTTCCACAAAGGTATTGCGGGCGAACTTCATCCAGTCCGCGGCATCATAATCCGGAAAAAAGGGTTCATTGAGGGTTTTGAGGATGTTAACGGCAGCAGGCCAGCTGCGCAGGGTGGCGGTTTTGCCCACATACCCCGAAATGCGGGCGATTCCCTCGGGATTGATTTCCGGGCCGATGTCATTCAGCACCACGCCTTTGAGCAGCGCCGGACGGGCGGCGGCCAGCCCCATGGTGATCAGGCCGCCCATGGAGGTGCCGACAGAAATGACCTGATGAACATTGGCTGCGGCCAGCAGATGCATGACGTCATTGACATAGGTGGGAATCTGGTAATTCATATAGTTTGGATCATAATCGGATCGTCCCCGTCCGCGCATGTCCGGACTGATGATGCGCCGTTCAGCGCTGAAGTGGCACGCAAGATCATGAAAATCGCTGGAATTACGGGTCAGGCCGTGCAGGCACAGCAGTGGCGTTTTGTTGCTGGCTGTGGGGTTATAGTCCCGATAATACAGCCTGAGGCCATCTTGGGTGGTGACGTAACGCTCCTCATACCCCTTTTGCTTCGCCATGGGATTTGTGTCCTCTGTTATTTCAGTATACGCCCCGGATTCATGATGTTTTTCGGGTCTATGGCCCGTTTCAGGTGCTGCATCAGATCCAGTGCCACGGGCGATTTATAACGCGGCAGTTCGTCCACTTTCAGGCGGCCGATACCATGTTCGGCGCTGATGCTGCCCCCCAGATCGTACACGATGTCATGGACGATCTTATTGATTTCTTCCCAGCGCGCAAGATAGGCGGCCTTGTCGGCCCCTTCGGGCTGGGTCAGGTTGAAATGAATATTGCCATCGCCGATATGGCCAAAGGGCACGGGACGAATGCCGGGGATGACGGCGGTGACAGCAGCGGTGGCCATGTCCAGAAATTCTGGAATCCTGGAGACGGGCACGGCAATGTCATGTTTAATGCTGCCGCCCTCAAACTTCTGGACCTCCGACAGATTTTCGCGGAGCGCCCACAGTGCTGTTCGTTCCTTTTCGTTCTTGGCGATCACGCCATCCAGTACCAGCCCCTTTTCAAAGGTCTTTTCCAGCAGTTTTTCAAAAAGCTTTTCCAGATTGAGCAGATCCCGGCTCAGCGACGAGGCGCATTCCAGCAGGATGTACCAGTCATAGGGCTGATCCATCGGGTCCTGATGACCTGGCATATGCCGGAACAGAAACTCCAGCCCGATCCGCGGGATGATCTCAAAAGCGGTGATGGTGTCGCCACTGAAGTCACGCGCAAAGGAGAAAAGCTTCACGGCGTGGGCGGGCGAGGGGACCGCCAGCAGGGCGGTCTGTTTTTCTTTGGGGTTGGGGTAAAGTTTCAGGGTGGCGGCCGTAATCAGGCCCAGCGTGCCTTCCGCCCCGATGAACAGCTGTTTCAGGTCATAGCCGGTATTGTCCTTACGCAGGCCGCTCAGACCATTCCAGATTCTGCCATCGGGCAGGACCACTTCCAGCCCCAGCACGAGGTCCCGCATGGTTCCGTAGCGCAGCACCGCCACCCCGCCGGCATTGGTGGAAATGTTGCCGCCGATCTGGCAGGAACCTTCCGAAGCCAGACTCAAGGGAAACAGCAGCCCCATCTCTTCGGCCAGGGCTTGAACGTCGCTCAACACCACGCCCGCCTCCACGGTCAGGGTGTGGTTAAACGCATCCTTGTCCCGGATGCGGGTAAGCTTTTTGGTGCTGATCAGAAATTCCGTGCCGGTGTCATCGGGGATGCCGCCGCCAACCAGCCCGGTATTTCCGCCCTGGGGCACAAGTTTAAGGTTGTGATCCTGGCAATAACGTACCAGTGCAGCGACCCGCTCCGTACTGTCCGGCAACAGCAACAGCGGGGTTTTACCCACATATCTGTCTCGCCATTCCACCAGATGCGGGGCTAGCACGTCGGGATCGTCGGACCAGCCTTTGTTGCCCGCCAGTTTCTTCAGGGCTGTGATGTGAGTATGTATTTTCGTCATGAGGCTTTGTCCCCTGCCGGCGTATTCTCCGGGCGCGGGGCTGCCGCCCGCTGCAGGCGATCATTAATGGCAAGGCCCAGTCCCTGCGACGGGATGGGACTGACCGCGATGGTCTCCACATTCATGCTGTCCAGCTCCCGAAGCATGGCAAAAAGATTGGCGGCGGCTTCCTTGAGGCTGCCGGAGGGGCTGAGGTTACGCACAGCGCCGGCGGTATCGGGGCCGGCGGTATGGGGAATGTTGCGGCCAAAAGCCAGCAGGGCTTCGTCAGGCAGGACATGGGTGGCATTGAGGCGCAATTTTGCCCGGGGCGCATAATGACTTTTCAGCTGACCGGGGGCCGTGGGGGTATCGGCGGCGGTCACCGCTTTCACCGGCAGACCGGCCACCATTTCGATTTCCCTGGGGCTGACGCTGCCAGGGCGCAGCAACCGCACTTCCTGGCCGCTGACCTGGACGATGGTGGACTCAATCCCCTCATCACAGGGGCCGCCATCCAGGATCATGGCGACGCGGTCGTCTAGTTCTTCTTCAACGTGTTTTGCGGTGGTGGGGCTGACCCGGCCGGAACGATTGGCGCTGGGGGCGGCGATGGGGCCGCCAAACTGCCGCAGCAATTGTTGCGCCACTGAATGACGGGGCAGGCGGATGGCCACGGTGTCTAGCCCGGCACTTACCAGATCGCTCAGCTCCCCATCGGGTTTTTTATTCAGAACCAGGGTGAACGGGCCGGGCCAGAATTTTTCCGCAAGTTGGCGTGAGGTAAAATCCAGATAGGCATATTTTTCGGCCATCTCCAGAGACGGCACATGTACAATCAGCGGGTTGAAACGGGGACGGTCCTTGGCGGCGAAGATTTCCGCCACCGCCCGGTCGTCACAGGCATTTGCCCCCAAGCCATAAACGGTTTCAGTGGGGAACGATACCAGTTTTCCCTGTCGAAGATATTTCGCCGCCAGTGTATAATTGACCGATGTCGGCGGGTATATTCTGTGATCCGGCATGAATGCGCTCCGGGGCGTACTGTGTTCAGGTTCGTTCATTTAAAACACTTGTTTCAAACTGGCGAGTCATGTAAACATGACATTCAAACGATTGTTTGAATGTTGTCACCAGTGGGACAAGAGTCGTTACAAGATATAACAAAACATAATTTATATAATCTGTCGCGGCCTGAATTAACATGAAAAACAATGCCGTGCCAAAGACAGAAATAAGAAACAGAAATATCAGGGACAGAAATGTCAGCATAAATGCCATCAATAGGCACATAGGGAACCCGACAACGTGACACTACAGCGATAGACAGCACATATAAGGAAAATATAAGGAGAAAACCGTTGGCCGAATATGCAGCGCCCTTGCGGGAAATAGGTTTTGTTCTCAATGAAGTGGTCAATCTGGAAGATGTGACGGCTCTTGAGCCCTTTCAGGAGGTTACGGAAGACATTGTTCAGGCGATTCTTGAGGAAGGCGGCAGATTCGCGGCGGAACAGCTGTCTCCCCTGAATGTGGTTGGTGATCGGGAGGGCAACCGCCTGGAAGATGGGGTCGTGACCACGGCAAGCGGGTTTAAAGAAGCCTATCGGGCCTTTTGCGAAAATGGCTGGAATGGGGTTTGCGGTCCGGCCGAATATGGTGGCCAGGGCCTGCCTATGGTAATGGGGGCAGCCATCACCGAAATGATGGCAACTGCCAATACGTCTTTTGCCTTGTGTCCGATTCTGGGAGAAGGGGCGGTGGAAGCCCTTGAGGCGCACGGCACGGAAGAACAGAAAAAAACCTATCTGGAAAAACTGATCAGCGGAAAGTGGACCGGCACCATGAACCTGACAGAACCACAGGCGGGGTCGGATGTGGGGGCTTTGCGGGCCAAAGCTGAAAAACAGCCAGACGGCACCTACCGCATTACCGGTCAGAAGATTTTCATCAGCTGGGGTGAACATGACATGGCGGAAAACATCATCCACCTGGTGTTGGCCCGCACCCCCGGCGCCCCCGAAGGCACAAAAGGCATCAGCCTATTCATCGTGCCCAAATATCTGATTAATGAGGATGGCACGTTGGGCAAACGCAATGATGTGAAATGTGTGTCCATCGAACATAAGATGGGGCTGATGGCCAGCCCGACCTGCGTCATGTCCTATGGGGAGCAGGGAGAGTGTGTCGGATATTTGTTAGGAGAAGAAAATCGCGGCATGCGTTGCATGTTCACCATGATGAACAATGCCCGGCTGAATGTGGGGATACTGGGGCTGGCGGCTTCGGAACGGGGCTGGCAGATGGCGCTGGATTATGCGCGCGAACGGGAACAGGGTCGGGCAATCGGCTGGACTGGCAAGGGCCGAAGCCCAATTATTGAACATGCAGATGTGCGGCGGATGCTGATGACCATCAAATCCACCACCGAAGCAAGCCGGGCGATTGTGTATCTGAATGCCAAGGCGCTGGACATGGCACGGCATCACCCGGAAGAGGAGGTGCGGCGCCGGTACCAGGGCCTGGCGGATCTTTTGACCCCGATCAGCAAAGGCTATGCCACGGATCTGGGGGTAGAGAACGCATCCCTGGCGCTGCAGGTTTTTGGTGGCATGGGGTATATTGAGGAAACCGGCATCGCTCAGGTGTTCCGTGATTCCCGCATTCATCCCATTTATGAAGGCACTAACGGCATCCAGGCCATGGACCTGGTGGGCCGCAAGCTGGCCATGGATGGCGGCGAACACTGGCGCACTTTTCTGGGTATGATCAGCGACTTTGCGGAAAATCTGCCGGACGTGGCGGAATTCGCCCCCCTGAAACGCCAGCTTAAGGATGTCAGCTGGCGTACACTGGAAGCGGCGCAGTGGTTGTTTGAACAACATCAGGGCAACATGCGTAATGCGGCGGCGGGATCGGTGCCGTTTTTGCGGCTTATGGGCGTTGTGAGCGGTGGGTATCTGCTGATCAAGGGTGCCCTTGCCGCCTGGCAGCGACTGGGGCAGGGCGATGTGGACGAGGCTTTCCTCAAAGCCAAAATAGCCACGGCCCGTTTCTTTGCTGAACAGATCATGCCACAGGCTGCAGGGCTGAAGGATATGATCATGACCGGGGATGAAACCTTATACGCTATTGATGCGGACCATATGGCCTTATAATGGGGAGGTAAACCCCCAGCAGCCAATACGGCGAGCCATGATTTTTAACCTGAATATAGGGAGCCTATTGTGGGAAAATTAAACGGAAAGACGCTGTTTATCACCGGCGGCAGCCGCGGTATCGGCCTGGCCATTGCCAAGCGGGCCGCGGCAGACGGCGCTAATGTGACCATTGCCGCCAAAACCACTCAGCCCCATCCCAAACTGGAAGGCACCATTTACACGGCGGCCGAGGAAATTGAGGCGGCCGGAGGGCGGGCATTGCCGCTGGCGGTGGATATCCGGGATGAGGCGCGGGTCGAGGAAGCCGTGGGCAAGACGGTGGAAACCTTTGGCGGCATTGATATTTTGATCAATAATGCCAGCGCCATTTCCCTTACCCCGACGCTTCAGACGGAGATGAAACGGTATGATCTGATGCATCAGATCAACACCCGCGGTACCTTTCTGGTGTCCAAAACCTGTATTTCCCATTTGAAGAAAGCGGAAAATCCCCATGTGCTCAATTTGGCACCGCCGTTGAATATGGATCCCAAGTGGTTCGCCAATCATGTGGCGTATACCATGGCGAAATACGGCATGAGCATGTGTGTGCTGGGCATGGCGGAAGAATTCAAAAAAGACGGCATTGCCTTTAATGCGCTGTGGCCGCGCACGGCCATTGCCACGGCGGCGGTGAAAAACCTGCTGGGAGGCGATGCCGCCGTGCGGGGCAGCCGCAAGCCGGAGATCATGGCGGATGCGGCCTATATCATCCTGACCCGGTCCAGTCGGGACTTCACCGGCAATTTCTGTATTGACGATGAGGTGCTCGCCTCGGAAGGCATTACGGATCTTGAAAAATACGCCGTGGACCCTTCGGCGACGCTGCTGCCGGACTTTTTTGTCGAGCCGCTCTGAGATTGGCTCGTCGCCGGTCATATCAATTTCTATTTGTGTTTTTTTGCTGGGGAATATGGGGAGTATGATGCAGCAACATCCGTGGTTAAACAGCTATCCTGAACATGTCCGCTGGGACCAGTCGTTTGAGGGCAAACCGCTTTATGCGCTGGTGGAGGAAGCGGCCAGTCGTTATGGCACCAGAACGTTCATGGAATTTATGGGACGTGAAACCAGCTTTGCTGAACTGGCGGCATTGGTTGACAGGCTGGCGGCCGGCCTGCAGGCTCTGGGGGTTGGCAAGGGGGTGCAGGTGGGGCTGTTTCTGCCCAATTGCCCCCAATTTGTTATTGCCTATTTCGCCATTCTCAAGGCCGGTGGCACGGTGGTGAACTACAGCCCGCTTTATTCCGTGCCCGAACTGATGCAGCAGGTCGAAGATTCGGAAACGGATTTTATGTTCACTCTGGATCTGGAGGCGCTCTATCCCAAAATCAGAACTGTCTGTGAGCAAAGCCGGTTGCGGAAACTGATTGTCAGTTCGCTGGACTGGGCCCTGCCGTTTCCCAAGAACATCCTGTTTCGGCTGTTGAAATCCCGGGACATCGCCCGCATTGTCCGTGACGATTATCACGAGGATTTCGCGACTCTCCTTAAAAAAGGGGAAACCCCCGCGCCGGTGGAGATCAGTCCGGAGGAGGACATCGCAGTTTTGCAATATACCGGTGGGACAACCGGCGTACCCAAAGGGGCGATGCTGACCCATTCCAACATTTACATCAATGTCAACCAGGTGGTGACCTGGAGTCATGACCTGCGTATGGGGGAAGAGGTCCTGCCCGGCTTTTTGCCCTTTTTCCATGTTTTCGCCATGACAGTGGTGATGAATATGGCGCTTAAAATCGGAGCCCGGTTGCCCATTTTGCCGAAATTCGATCTTGAGGAGGCAGTCAAAATGATGCGGCGGGAGCGACCGACCCTGTTTGCCGGCGTGCCCACCATGTATACCGCCCTGCTGAATTATGGCAGCCGGGAGGACATTGGCTTTGATCGGGTGAAACAGGCTCTGAGCGGGGGCGCCCCGCTGCCGGTGGATCTGGCGCGTAATTTCAAAGACAGGATCGGTGTTAACATTTCCGAAGGTTATGGTCTGACCGAAGCGTCTCCCGTGGTGTGTTCAAACCCGCAGGACCGCCTCAGCCGTGAAGGGTCCATTGGTCTGCCCTTGCCGGCCACGGAAATTGTCATCGTGGACCGGGAGGATCCCGAAAAAATTCTGCCGGTGGGGGAGACCGGGGAAATCTGTGTGCGTGGGCCGCAGGTCATGAAAGGCTACTGGCAACGTTCCGAGGCAACGGCGGATGTGCTCAGAGGTGGCATGTTGCATACCGGCGATGTGGGGTATCTGGATGAGGCGGGGTATACCTATATCATCGACCGGGACAAGGATCTGATCCTGGTCGGCGGATTTAACGTCTTTCCCCGGGTGGTGGAGGAAGCCATTATGAGTCATCCGGCGGTTAAGGAAGTCACCGTCATCGGCATTCCCGACGATTACCGCGGCGAAAGCCCCAAAGCCTTTGTCACCCTGGTGCATCCCGACGAGAAGCTGACGGAAAAGGAACTGAAAACCTATCTCAAGGGGCGTCTGGGCAAACATGAGATCCCCAGCGAAATCGAATTCCGGGACGAATTGCCCAAGACCATGATCGGCAAGTTGTCCAAAAAGGAACTGGTGGCCGAAGAAAAAGCAAAATATGAGGCCCGTAAGGCGGCACAGAAAGCGGGGCAGGGCCAGGACAAGAGCGACGCTCGGCAGGCCAGCCTGTGACCCCTTTCTGTCCCAAGGATACAGGAGAACGGTC
Organism: Luteithermobacter gelatinilyticus; assembly: GCF_005849285.1. Lineage (NCBI taxonomy): Bacteria > Pseudomonadati > Pseudomonadota > Alphaproteobacteria > Emcibacterales > Emcibacteraceae > Luteithermobacter > Luteithermobacter gelatinilyticus. Next base: position 560,155 of record NZ_CP040517.1, read on the forward strand.
GGAATCAAAGCCTGCCGGAGACGAGCCAGTCCCTTCTGAAACTATCGAACTCTATCTATCGAACTCTGGCCCTCGGGTCCGTGAATATGTAGTATAGATTCCGGGAGAGGTAAGAATCTTAAGGGAAAAGGATGGTCACTGGCTTATACTGGCATCCCGATTGCCTGTTGCATGTTATGCCGACAGGTCACCCGGAATGTGTGGATCGGCTTAACGTCATTTCTGCCGTGCTGGAGGGTGAGGCTTTTGCATCCCTGAAGCGGTTCGAGGCCCCACAGGCCACATGGGAGCAGATCGGGTTGGTGCATGAACGGCACTATATTGAGGCGGTTCTGCGCAATAGTCCCGAAAAAGATCATTATATGCTGGACGCTGATACCTATCTGTCGCCAGGCTCGGTTGCGGCGGCCCGCCGGGCCGCCGGTGCCGTCTGCGATGCCGTGGACCGGGTGATGGAGGGCGAGATTTCCAACGCGTTTTGCGCCGTCCGCCCGCCCGGACATCATGCGGAACCGGACCGGGCGATGGGGTTTTGTCTGTTTAACAATGTGGCCATCGGCGCTCTTCATGCCCGAACCGCACATTTTCAACATCGGGTGGCGATTGTGGATTTCGATGTGCATCACGGCAATGGCACCCAGACGGTGACGGCCCGGCAGAAAGGCTTGTTTTATGCGTCGTCCCACCAGTCGCCGCTTTATCCCGGTACAGGCCATCTTCATGACCATGGCGAAGGAGTCATCGTTAATGCGCCTCTGGCAGCAGGTAGCGGCTCCAAGGCGTTCCGGCATGCCTATGAAGAACGCATCCTGCCGGCGTTAAGAGCTTTTGCCCCTGATTTTCTTTTGATCTCTTCCGGGTTTGATGGCCATGCCCTGGACCCTCTGGCGGGATTGACGCTGGAGGAAGAGGATTATGTCTGGGTCACGGAAAAATTAAAACAGGTGGCCGAGGAATATTGCCATGGGCGTCTTGTGTCCTGCCTGGAAGGGGGGTATAACCTCTCGGTCCTTGGTGAATCTGTGGCGGCGCATGTCGCGGCATTGATGCGTTGAAAAGACCGCCGTGACAGCAGGCGTTCAGGATGATGAATCCGCAAACGATAATGGAAAACAGGAGTGTGAAGTGGCGGAAACCTCAAATACTGTGGATATTCCGGAAGACGTCCGGAAAATGAGCTTTGAGGAAGCTCTGTCGGCTCTTGAGGAGATCGTAAGGCAGCTGGAGGCCGGGGACGTCTCCCTTGAAGACTCCATCGAGATTTATACCCGGGGAAATCAGCTGCGCGCTCATTGCGAGGCCAAACTCAGGGATGCCAGCCAGAGGATTGAAAAAATCACCCGGCAGCAGAACGGCGCGCTGGAGACAGCGCCGCTGGACGTGGATTAACCCGGTACCGGACAATCTGTTGGACGATCTGAAAGTGAGTCATTGATGAATTATTCCGATGATCCCTCTCGCAGTATGGCGATGGCCCAGGCGGCGTTGAGTGAGACCGCCGTGTTAATGGAAAAACAGTTGCTCCGGCTACTGCCCAAACCGGATGGTTTGGAGGAGCGGGTGGTGGAGGCCATGAGATATGCGCTAGTGGCCGGGGGCAAAAGGCTGCGCCCGTTTCTGGTGCTGGCCAGCGCCCGTTTGTTCGGCGTGGCGGAATCCGCAGCGCTTCAGGTGGCCGCTGCGGTGGAATATGCGCATACCTATTCCCTGATTCATGATGATTTGCCCTGTATGGATGATGATGATCTGCGGCGCGGCCAGCCCACGGTGCACAAAAAATTCGATGAGGCGACGGCGGTGCTAGCGGGGGATGCGCTCTTGACCCTGGCGTTTGAAATCTTGGCCAGCGAAGATACCCATGCGGATCCCCGGGTTCGGTGTGAACTGGTGGCCTGTTTTGCCAGGGCGCTTGGCACCCATGGCATGGTCGGTGGGCAGATGTTTGACCTTCAGGCGGAAAACCGGGATCTGGACCAGGCCAGTATCACGCGTCTGCAACAGATGAAAACCGGGGCGCTGATCGTGTTCTGCTGTGAGGCCGGGGCGATCCTCGGCAAGGTCAGGGACCGTCGCCGCGCGGCCATCCGGGGATATGCCCATGATCTGGGACTGGCATTTCAGATTGTGGATGACCTTCTAGATATTGAAGGCGATTCGGAAGATTTGGGAAAAACGCCCGGCAAGGATGCGGAGGCGGGCAAGGCCACGCTGGTCTCCCTTCTCGGGGTGGATAGGGCGCGTACCCAGGCGGAAATGCTGGTGACGCAGGCCGTGGCCCATCTGGAAGTTTTTGATCGTAATACGGATATTTTGCGTGCGTTGGCGCATTTTGTTATAAAACGCGCCAATTAAGCTCAAAATTAAACCACAATCATATATTTCAGTTATCCCGTCATGGATAAACAGGAAGAGTAGGGTATCTTGTCAAGCAAACCGGTTACAGAACTTCTGGACCAGATTACGGGTCCACAGGATATCAAGAAACTGAAACCCGAACAGTTACAGAAACTGGCGGATGAGGTGCGCGCGGACATGATCGAATCCGTGTCGCGTACCGGTGGACATCTGGGGGCGGGTCTGGGGGTCGTCGAGCTGACGGTGGCTCTGCATTATGTGTTTAATACCCCGGAAGACAAGCTGATCTGGGATGTGGGCCATCAATGTTACCCGCACAAGATCCTGACCGGCCGACGTCATCGTATGCATACCATTCGGCAGGGGGGTGGTCTGTCCGGTTTCACCAAACGCAAGGAAAGTATTTATGACCCCTTTGGCGCGGGACACAGTTCCACATCCATTTCCGCCGGGCTTGGCATGGCGGTGGCACGCGACCTTCGGGGCAGTCATGAAAATGTGATTGCCGTCATCGGAGATGGGGCGATGAGCGCCGGCATGGCCTATGAAGCCATGAACAATGCCGGGGCGCTGAATTCCAAACTGATCGTGATCCTCAATGACAATGACATGTCCATTGCCCCGCCCACAGGGGCGATGAGCGCCTATCTGGCGCGCCTGTTGTCCTCCCGTTCGTTTTTGGGATTCCGCGACATCGCCAAGCAGATTGTCATGAAATTCCCCCGTTCCATCAGCAATACCGCCCGCAAGGCCGAAGAATATGCCCGTGGCATGGCAACCGGCGGTACGTTGTTCGAAGAACTGGGCTTTTATTATGTGGGGCCCGTTGACGGGCACAATATGGAACATCTTCTGCCGGTACTGGAAAATGTGCGCGATGCGGATAACGGCCCGTTTCTGATCCATGTGGTGACCCAAAAGGGCAAGGGGTATGCGCCGGCGGAACAGGCAGCAGACAAATATCACGGGGTTTCCAAGTTCAATGTCATTACCGGGGCCCAGTCCAAATCCGCTCCCAAAGCCCCGAGCTATACCAGTGTCTTCTCCAAGGCGCTGATCAATCTGGCGAAAAAGGACGAGCGCATAGTGGCCATCAACGCGGCCATGCCGTCTGGTACCGGACTGGATAAATTTGCTGCCGAATTTCCCGAACGCTGTTTCGATGTGGGGATTGCCGAACAGCATGCGGTGACCTTTGCCGCGGGTCTTGCCGCCGAAGGCTACCGCCCCTTTGCCGCCATTTATTCCACTTTTCTTCAGCGTGCCTATGATCAGGTGGTGCATGATGTGGCGGTGCAGAATCTGCCGGTGCGCTTCGCCATTGACCGGGCGGGATTGGTGGGAGCAGATGGTCCTACCCATGCCGGAAGCTTCGATATCACTTATTTGGCGACATTACCCAATATGGTGGTCATGGCCGCGGCGGATGAGGCGGAACTGGTGCATATGATTGCCACCGCCGCGAGTCTGGATGACCGTCCCTCCGCTGTGCGTTATCCGCGCGGGGAAGGGATCGGGGTGGAGCTGCCCGAAGAAGGTGAAATTCTGGAAATCGGCAAGGGCCGCATCATCCGCGAAGGCAAACAGGTGGCGATCCTGTCCCTGGGCACCCGCCTGGCGGAAGCCGAAAAGGCCGCCGACGACCTGGCGGCCCGGGGGCTGAGCACCACTGTGGCGGACGCCCGCTTTGCCAAGCCGCTGGACTACGAGATGATCCGGGATCTGGCCCTTAACCATGAGGTGTTGGTCACCATTGAAGAGGGCGCAATTGGCGGTTTCGGCAGCCATGTGCTGGACTTCCTTAGCAATGAAGGACTTCTTGAAGGGGGGCTTAAGGTTCGTACCATGAAACTGCCGGATGTTTTCCAGGATCAGGATACGCCGATGAAAATGTATGAAGAAGCCCGTCTTATGGCGCCGGATATTGTGGCGACCGTGTTGCAGGCGCTCAGGCGCAATGACCTGGCTGCGGAACAAGCCGTGAGCGATGTCAAAAAAGCGCGTTGACCAGTTGCTGGTAGAGCGGGGGCTGGCGGAAAGCCGGTCCCGCGCGCAGGCCTATATCATGGCCGGGGCCGTATTTAGCGGAACACAAAAAATCACCAAGGCCGGACAGCAGCTTGCCGAAGATTGTGCGCTGGAAGTCAGGACAAAAGACCATCCCTGGGTCAGTCGGGGCGGTCTGAAACTTGCCAAGGGGCTTGAAGAATTTTCCATTTCTCCTGAAGGGCGGATCGTGGTGGATGTAGGGGCATCCACGGGCGGGTTTACGGATGTCTGTCTGACCCACGGGGCCAGAAAAGTTTATGCCGTGGATGTGGGACATGGCCAGCTTGCCTGGAAACTGCGTCAGGACGACCGGGTTGTGGTACTGGAAAAAACCAATGCCCGTTATCTCAGCCGCGAACAGATCCCGGATCCGGTGGACCTGATTGTGTGTGATGCAAGTTTTATCGGCCTGCAAACAGTCCTGCCGGCAGTGCTTGCCCTGGCGGCGCCGGGCTGTTTTCTGATTGCGCTGATCAAACCCCAGTTCGAGGTCGGCAAAGGCAAGGTGGGTAAGGGCGGCGTGGTGCGCGATCCGGCCCTGCACAAGGAAGTGTGTGAGCGGATCACAGGCTGGCTGCAGGGGCTTTCTGGCTGGACGGTGCTGGGGCTTACTGAAAGCCCCATCAAAGGGCCGGAAGGTAATGTGGAATTTTTGATCGCCGCCCGTTTTGACGGGATCCCGGACGGGGGCAGTGACGGAAGGGGCTCATGAAAGTGACGGTGGACCATATTGGCGGCCGTGGTGACGGTGTCGCCGGGCGGGAAGGGCAGGAAATTTACGTGCCCTATGCGGCGCCCGGTGATGTTCTTGACGTCACGCTGACGGGAAAACAGGCACGCATTAAGAAAATTCTGACCCCGTCTTCCCTGCGGGTGCCTCCTGTCTGCCGGCATTTTACCCGTTGTGGCGGTTGCGCCCTGCAACATGTGCAGTCTTCTGCCTATGCCCGCTGGAAGCAGGATCAGCTGCGTCTGGCGCTGTCCCGTCGGGGGTTTGGGGAGGTTGAGATTGCCGCGCCTGAGATCAGCCCAAAGGCAAGCCGTCGCCGGGCCCGCTTGCAGGCGGTAGGGCGCGGTGCGGGAAAAGCGGTGTTGGGTTTTGCGGAACGCGGCAGTCATCATCTTGTCGATCTTGAGGAATGTCCGGTCATGGTGGCGGAAATCGTTGCTCTTGTGCCGCCACTCAGGGCATTTTTGGGCCGGATTCTGGAGAAAAGACAGAAAATGGCCGTGGAAGTTACCCGGGCGGAAAATGGCCTTGATCTGGTTTTTGAGACTGCGGGGGACCCTTCATTGGAGCTGCGGATGGAAATAGCAGCCTTTGCCGAGGCGCAGGATATTGCCCGGATCAGTTGGAAGGATACCACCCTGAAACAAGGGGGGTATGAACTTCTGCTGGAACGTCGTCGACCCTATGTCCTGTTCGGGTCTGGCGCCGTGGAACGACGGCGGGTGCTGATCCCGCCGGGCAGCTTTCTGCAAGCCACCCGGGAGGGAGAGCAGGCGCTGGTCCGGATCATGATGCAGGTTTTGCCGGAAAGCGGAAAATTGGTGGACATTTTTGCCGGAGCTGGAACATTCACAGTGCCCGCTCTTGAGCGGCTGGCGGTTCATGCGGTGGAAGGCAGCGCGGATATGGTCGAAGCGCTCAGCCGCAGCATTCATCTTCAGCCACCGGGACGGGAGTTCAGCGCCGAGCAACGGGATCTGTTCCTCCGGCCCCTGTTGCGGCACGAACTGAAAGAATATGATGTGGCGGTAATCGACCCGCCACGGGCCGGGGCGCGGGAACAGGTTATGGAATTGGCTGCATCTGATATTCCCGTGATTGTCATGATCAGCTGCAATCCCGGCACCTTTGCCCGCGACGCCCGCACACTGGTGAATGGCGGGTACCGGATGGGGGCGGTTACGCCTGTGGATCAGTTTTTATATTCGCCTCACCTTGAAGTGGTTGCGGTCTTTTCAAAATAATCCCATATTTTTGCCATAACTGGCATATACCATTTTTTTTGCGAACGGCTCCCGCGGTTCACCGACTGTTAACAAAATGAGGCATATAATTCCGGGTATGCAAGGCAGAAATTTCCACAGTCTGAAAGGTCATAAGGGCCTGATCCCATAATATTAACTTTCTATTAGTAAATGGGTCAGCATTTCCGCAAGACTTGGGAGATCAAGGGTTTGGCACGGGAGTTGCTGTGTAAGGCAGCATATTTAATGTTGCAAGAGTATGTGTTATGAAAGTAGAAAATTTGGCCTACCATTCCGTTGACCCGAACCAGATCCCCGATCAGGGGGCTGTGGAAACGTCCCCTCAGGACGTGCGCCCGAAAGCGCGCCCGGCGCCTGAGCCGCGAGATGTGAAGCCTCCTCTGTCGGAAGATCAACTGTCTGTTTCTCCTGTGTGGCAGCAGGTGGCGGACAGGATCACGGTGCGCCATGCAACGCCGGTGGAAATGATTGACCTGAGCCGGACGCTCTACAACACCGGCACCATTTCCTTTGAGGATCATGTAAATCTGAGTTTCCAGCCGGAAATCAATGCGGATGCGGATAATGATCCTGCGGCGCATGAAAAGAAGGATTTTATCGCACTTTGGGAGAAAAAACTGGAAACCGCCGTTCGTCAGGGGGCTGACCGGGAAGAACTGGAAACCATTCAGCGCATTCAGGGCATTCTGGGGTATCTCGACAGCCTGAATCCTGAATAATGACGGCTGATAGAGGGGCCGGCGATCCATAATATTATATGGCCATAATATTATATGGATGGCGTCGTCGCTAAGGCGTTTCGCCATGACGACAAAGAGCACAATGTCATGCGACCTCCCGAAGCCCCCGTCCGTCGCTCCCGCGCAGGCGGGAGCCCAGTGTTCGTTAAAAGCCCCTCCCAAAAACCGGGGGGACGCTTTCGGTGAGGGGCTGGATTGCCGCCTTCGCGGCAATGACGAAAGAGAAGCGGCAATGACGGTGAAGCTGTGCCGTCACCGTGCCCCCCGAAAGGGGGTGTGGCGCTCCATGGAACTGTGGATGGCGTCGTCGCTAAGGCGTTTCGCCATGACGACAAAAACAACGCATCGCGATCCAGAAAAGCCGGATCAGGTCTATTCCCCGCATTGGGCGCGGTGGCGCATCTTGTGATCGGCCAGCACGCAGGCCATCATCGCTTCGCCCACCGGGACGGCGCGAATGCCGACACAGGGATCATGTCGGCCCTTGGTGACGATTTCGGTTTCACGGCCGTGGCGGTCTATGGTTCGGCGCGGGGTGAGGATGGAGCTGGTGGGTTTGACGGCAAATCGCACCACGATGTCCTCGCCTGTGGAAATTCCGCCCAAAATGCCGCCGGCATGATTGCTGTGAAAGGCGGGATACCCGTCCTCATCCATATACATTTCGTCGGCATTTTCTTCGCCACTGAGACGGGCGGCATTCATGCCTTCGCCGATTTCCACGCCCTTGACGGCATTGATGGTCATCATGGCATTGGCCAACTCGCTGTCCAGCTTGCCATAAACCGGGGCGCCCAGGCCGGCGGGCACGCCCATGGCGCGGACCTCTATCACCGCGCCGATGGAACTGCCCTTCTTGCGGATTCCGTCAAGGTATTTTTCCCACACCGGCACCATTTCCGCATCCGGGCACCAGAAGGGATTGCGGTCCACCTCGTCCCAGTCCCAGTTGTCGCGGTTGATTTTATGATCGCCGATCTGGACCAGCGCGCCCTTGATCTGTATGCCGACTCCCAGCACCTTGCGCGCCAGGGCGCCTGCGGCCACCCGTGAGGCGGTTTCCCGGGCCGAGGAGCGCCCGCCGCCCCGATAGTCGCGAATGCCGTATTTTTCCATATAGGTGTAATCGGCGTGTCCTGGACGGAACTTGTCCTTGATGTCGCCATAATCCTTGGACCGCTGGTCCATATTTTCGATCATCAGACAGACCGGCGTGCCGGTGGTCATCCCTTCAAACACTCCGGACAGGATTTTGACCTTGTCTGGTTCCTTGCGCTGGGTGGTAAAGCGGGTCTGGCCTGGTTTACGTTTGTCCAGAAAATGCTGGATGTCTTCTTCGCAAAGCGGTAGGCGCGGGGGCATACCGTCCACCACACAGCCAATGGCCGGGCCGTGGCTTTCGCCCCAGGTTGTGACACGAAACAGATGACCAAAGCTGTTATGTGACATTAGTCGTCCTTGTTCAGGGTCAGATCCGGCGCGTCTTCGCGCTTCATACCCATAATGTTATACCCGCAGTCCACATGATGATTTTCGCCGGTCACGGCGCTGGCCAGGTCGCTGAGCAGATAAAGCCCGGCATTCCCCACCTCTTCAATGGTAACGTTGCGGCCCAACGGGGAATTCAGTTCATTCCATTTCAGGATATAACGAAAATCCCCGATACCGGAAGCGGCCAGGGTCTTGATCGGGCCGGCGGAAATGCTGTTGACCCGGATGCCTTTGGACCCCAGGTCGCGCGCCATATATTTGACGCTGGCTTCAAGGGCGGCTTTGGCCACCCCCATGACATTGTAATGTGGCAGGACTTTTTCGGCACCGTAATAGCTGAGCGTGAGCAGGCTGCCGCCATTGGTCATGAGTTTTTCAGCCCGTTGGGCGATGGCGGTAAAGCTGTAACAGGAAATGCTCAGGCTTCTGGCGAAATTATCCGGGGTGGTGTCCACATAGCGGCCCTTGAGTTCTTCCTTGTCCGAATAGGCAATGGCATGTACCACAAAATCCAGTTCGCCCCATTTTTCGCCAAGCGTATTGAACACCTCGTCAATGGACGCGGCGTCGGTGACATCACACGGCAAAACAATGTCTGACCCGACACTTTCCGCCAGCGGGCGCACCCGCCGCTCCAGGGCCTCGCCCTGATAGGTAAAAGCCAGTTCCGCGCCCTGTTCATAGGCTTTCTGGGCAATTCCCCAGGCAATAGAGCGATTGTTGGCCACCCCCATGATCACGCCCTTTTTTCCGGCGAGAAGTCCCGTTTTTTCTGTCATGATCCTTCCTTACAGTGCTTTACCATAATACAAGCGATGCATCCTACACGTTCACCATAATTAATCAATCTTTGAACGATAATTCTCTGAACGATATCTCAGGGCGCCTCATGCGGGTTATTGTCGGGAAACCTGTTGGTTCTGCTTCCTGATCCGTTTGTGATACAGCGCCGCGTTGATTTCCGCTCCCAGGATAAAAGCAGCGCTGATAAAATAAAAAAACATCAGGGCGATGATCGCGCCGGCGAGGCTGCCATAGGTCACGTCATAGCGGGCAAAATGTTTCAGGTAAAGAGAAAAAGAACTGCCGATCCCCATCCACAGGATGAGCGCCGCCAGCGCCCCCGGCGCGAGTGGCGGACGGATTTTCAGCCGTCGTGGCCGGAGCACGTAATAGACCAGGCACAGCGCACCGAAAACCAGCGTGATGCTGAGGGTAAAGCGCACCGCGTTCCAGATCAGTTTCCAGTCGGTATCGACGGGGATGTAACTGATGATGATGTTCCAGGCGACGGGGCCCAGAACCAGTATGGACATGCCGACAATAATGCCGCTGGCCGACAATATCACAAGCAGAAGCCCCTCCGCCCGGCGGCGGATATAGGGGCGACGGGTGACCGAGGCAAAGGAGCGCACAATTGCCAGTCGCGCCGCATCAATGGCCGAGGCACTGACCCAGATGGCGCCCAGAATACTGAAGGTCATGATACTGCCGCTGGTGGTTTGGATCATCTTTTCGATAGGGGCTCTCAGCACCCTTACCACATCCGGCGGGATATTATTGAACAGAATTTCGAGCGCCTCATGTCCCGCCTCGCTCTGGCCGAAAAATCCGGCGAGCGAGACCAGGAAGATAATGAACGGAAACAGAGCTAGCAGCGTGAGAAAAGCCAAATAGCCGGCCATCACCATCCCGTCATGCCGGTTAAAATTGATGACCGCCTCAACCAGAAAGCTGACACGGTCATAATACGGCCTGAGGGTCTGTTTCACGCGTTCGATCATTTCAGTTTTGATCGTACTTCATAATTTTTGCCCTTGCCCCATTTTTTGATGGCGTCTTGCAGTTCGCTATCAATTTTGTCCGGCAGTACAATCATCACCTTTACATACTGATCTCCCTTCTGCCCGGTTTTGCTGTCCTGTGCGCCCTTGCCTTTCAGGCGCAGGACTTTGCCGGAACTGGTGCCGGGGGGAATGTTGAGCGACACGGAGCCGTCAATGGTCGGCACCGTGACCTTGCCGCCAAGCACCGCTTCGTGCAAGGTGATGGGCAGATCGAGGTGGATATCATTGCCCTGTCGCGTGAAATAGGGGTGGGGCGTGATGTGTATTTCCACAAGCGCGTCCCCCGCCGGGCCACCGGCAATTCCAGGGCCGCCCTGTCCTTTCAGGCGAATTTGCTGCCCTTCCTTCACATTGGGAGGAATGGTCACATTCAGGGTTTTGTTGTTTTCCAGGGTGAGTCTTTTCTTGCTGCCCTTAACGGCATCAAGAAAGTCGATGTTCACCCGGTAAATGCGGTCGTTGCCTTTTTGGGGGCGCGGGCCGCGCCGGCCACGCATCCCGCCTCCGAAAAAGGTGGAAAAAATTTCTTCCGGATCGAAACTATCTCCAAACGGGCTGAAGCCGCCGGTTTCTGCACCGGCGTGCTGATACCGGGCAAAACCTTTTTCGGAACCGTCGGCGTTGATTTCGCCGCGGTCATACCGGGCCCGCATTTCCTTGTTGCTGAGCAAGGCATAGGCCGCCGAAACCTCCTTGAATTTTTCGGCGACTTTTTCATCTCCGGGGTTGGCGTCGGGATGTAGTTCCTTGGCCAGCTTGCGATAGGCTTTTTTGATTTCCGCGTCGCTGGCCGTTTTGGAGAGGCCTAGGACACTGTATGGATCTCTCATCGTGAATTAATCACCCTCATCAATAAATGAACTCTGCCATCTATAGCACTTAACAGTCATTCGTTGATGATTTATTTAGGGATTAATTGATGATTTTCCAAGTCCCGTCCGGTTGACGGCAGGCGGTGCCATAGGCGGTTTCGGTTTTACCACCCACGGTGATGGTCTGCTGATACTCCCGGCAATATTTGCCAGGTTCGGGTTCATAGGCCGGTTGCGGGGTGACAGAACCGTAATTGCCGCTGTCCGGATTATGCCAGGTGACCTGCTCGCCGGAGCGACCGGTTTCAAGCGCGGTCTGCGCGGTCTGGCGCATCCTCAGGCGGTCGGCTTCATCCAGGCTTTTGCCGATTTCACTGCCGACCACGGCACCAGCCATGGCCCCTACGGCAATGGCGAAAGCCTTGCCGCCGCCGTCACCGCCTACGCTGTTCCCAAGAAGGCCGCCGACAACCGCCCCGATGGCGGCGCCGCTTTGCTGTTTGGATTCACAAGCGGCCAGAGAGAGGGAAAGCGCCGCAATCAGGCCTGCGGTCATAAAACCTTTTGAGATTTGCATGATAAACCCCTTAACCATAACAAATTAAAAAAACATCCCAGTAAAACCACGTCGTTGTCAAACGGTAGTCCCTGAACTATATATTAATCCATTCATTTTAAAAATCAGTTTGGCAAATTTATGGCGCAGTTAACAGATCAGAACCCTCTGGACCTTTTTGCAAAATGGTTTGAAGAGGCCAACAAAAACGAAGACCTGGCCGAGGCGATGGCATTGGCGACCGCCGACAGCCGGGGGACTCCTTCCGTCCGTATGGTATTGCTCAAATCCTTCGGGCCCGAGGGGTTTGTTTTTTATACCAATCTGGAGAGCAGAAAAGGCCGCGAAATCCGGGAAAATCCCCGGGCGGCGCTGTGTCTGCACTGGAAAAGCCTGAAACGTCAGGTGCGTATCGAGGGGCCGCTGGAACAGGTCCCGGACGAGGTGGCGGATGCCTATTTCGCCAGCCGGCCCCGGGACAGCCGTATCGGCACCTGGGCCTCGAAACAGAGTCGGCCCATGGAAGGCCGTTTTGAGTTCGAGACGGCAATTGCCAAATATGCCGCCAAATACGCCTTCGGAGATATTCCGCGTCCGCCCTTTTGGTCGGGATTCTATGTTCGGCCGGAAATGATCGAATTCTGGGAAGAGCGGGCGTTTCGCCTTCATGACCGGTCGCTGTTCCGCCGGCAGGAGGACGGGAACTGGACTCTGGAGAAACTCTATCCCTGAACCGGTCGGAAACCACACTTGATCCGGCCTGACCCCCACTTTAAACCCGCAAAAATTGGATGGCTGATGCTCATGGGGCATGAACTCACAGAAAAACAACAGAATTCCGATCTGATGCTCAAGGCCGCGCGGGCGTCCCTGCTGGTCGCCCTGTGCCTGATTGGCGCGAAGACCTGGGCCTGGATGGCCAGCGGATCCGTAGCGCTGCTGGGATCTCTGGTGGACAGCATCATGGACCTGCTGGCCTCGACCGTAAATTTTGTTGCCGTGCGTTTTGCGATTGCCCCTGCTGATGAAGACCATCGCTTCGGCCACGGCAAGGCAGAAGCGATTGCCGGATTATTACAGGCGGTGGTGGTGACCCTGTCGGCTCTGCTGCTGATGGCGGAGGCGGTCAGACATTTGATGACGCCGGAACCGCTGCGCAACACGCCATTGGGCATTGCGGTGATTGTTTTTTCAATTGGATTGACCTTTTTATTGGTGGCGTATCAGCGGCATGTGGTGCGTAAAACCAATTCGGTCGCCATCTCTGCCGACAGCCTGCATTATGCCGGGGACTTGTTGATGAATGTGGCGGTACTGGTGGCGCTGGCCCTTGGGGGGTATCTGGGCTGGCGTTATGCAGATCCCCTGTTCGGTCTGGGGATTGGCCTGTATCTGCTGTATAATGTGTATCTCATTGCCCGCAACAGCATCAATATCCTGATGGACCGGGAAATGGAGGAAGAGGAGCGGGAAAAAATCATTCGCATTGTCCAGGCCCATGACGAGGTGAAAGGGCTGCATGACATGAAAACCCGCCGGACAGGCCTGGAAGTCTTTATCCAGTTTCACATTGAACTGGAAAGCGATATTTCCCTCAAAGAGGCCCATAACATCTGTGACGAGGTAGAGGCGGAACTGAAAGAAGAATTTCCGATGGCGGAAATCATTATTCATGCGGACCCGGAAGATGCGGTTGAGGAGGAAAATGTGCAGTTTACTGAACCGGAGGTGGCAACGTGATAACCGTTTACGGCATTAAAAACTGCGACACTGTCAAAAAAGCGCTGAAATGGCTTGAGGCGGAGGGTGTGGCCCATCAGTTTCATGATTACCGCAAGGATGGCTTGGACCGGCAGAGACTTGCCGGATGGGTTCGGGAACTGGGCTGGGAGGTCCTGCTGAACCGTCGGGGAACCACCTGGCGCAAGCTGCCGGATGAGGTGCGGGGCCCTCTTGACGAAGCCGCTGCAATCGCGTTGATGCTGGAGCATCCGGCCCTGATCAAGCGGCCTTTGTTTGACTTGGGGACACAACGCCGGGTAGGATTTACGGCAAAAGACCAGGATGACTTGAAAAAGCTGCTGGCCGCATAGAGGCGGCGGGCAGGCCAGCCCGGGCGATGTCGCCCCAACAGGAATGGACAGATGACAACACAGTCAAACTCTCAGGTAAATTCACGGCGCACGCTGGTGCTCACCGGCGCCAGCCGAGGCATCGGTCATGCCACAGTCAAACGGTTCTCCAGTGCGGGCTGGCGGGTGATCACCCTGTCCCGTCACGGTTTTCCAGAAAACTGTCCTTGGGAAATGGGACCGGAGGATCATGTGCAGATCGACCTGGGCGATCCGGAAGACCGCGTCCGGGGGGTGGAGGAAATTCGCAAGCGCTTGGGCGGTGGGCCGCTCCATGCGCTGGTCAATAATGCAGGCATTTCCCCCAAGGCAGAGGATGGCGGCCGCCTCAATACCCTGAATACGGATGAGGCGGACTGGAAAAAAGTGTTCGAGGTGAATTTTTTCGCTCCCGTGGTGCTGGCCCGAGGATTGCTGGATGAACTGATCCTGGGCAAGGGGGCCATTGTCAATGTGACCTCCATCGCCGGCAGTCGGGTTCATCCTTTTGCAGGGGCAGCCTATGGCACTTCCAAGGCGGCGCTGGCGGCGCTTACTCGGGAAATGGCTGCCGATTTCGGCCCGCACGGTATCCGCGTTAACGCCATTGCGCCGGGAGAAATCGACACCGCGATCCTTTCCCCGGGAACCGAAGAGATTGTCAAAAACATTCCGCTTCGCCGTCTCGGCAAACCGGAAGAAGTGGCCAAAACCATTTATTATCTGTGTACCGAGGCGTCGGACTATGTAACGGGGGCGGAAATCCACATCAATGGCGGCCAGCACGTTTAACTTTAGAGAAAATTAAATATTAAATATCTCCGTTTAAAAGTTGTAGATGTACAATTTTTTCGAGCGTTTTTTCTTTTGTGTAAACGATTTGGTGTGTATTATGGGGTCTTGAAAATAGGGCTTCATAAATTATTTATTTTTATGTGTTGACATATATGGCAACAATAGAAGAATTATACACTCTTGGAAAAATTGAAAAGTATGTTCCTGATCTTGGGCCTGACCAACATATCGAGAGGGTTTTATATCTTTCGTTGGAGCTTGTGGAGTGGATCAACACGACATTGTCAGGTATGCCGCGAAGGGCAGGAAGGGACCTTACCCCTTTGGAACAAGTGGATAATATTTTTTCAAACTATATATCTGGGAAAAAAATGGTTGGGGAATACCAAAAACTTATGCCCCAGAAATATGCAGTTTGGGAGTTGAAAACTGCTGATATCAGAATATTTGGTTGGTTTGTCCGACAAAGAGTTTTTATTGCAACCCATGCGGATACTGCAACAAATATTAAGGGCCAAAAACTGTATAGGAAGTATATTAAAAAGGTTCGGGATTATCGAAAAAGAATAAATTTAACTAATCCAAAATATACGACAAAAGGTTTAGGTGATGTCCTTTAAGATTAATATTTCCGGTAAAAGGAAAGTTTTTGCAAATCTGTTAGCAGAATTGCATGAGGAGCTTTATGACATTTACCAGAAACGCAACGAAGAAACCGGTTTAACTAAAGCAGATATAGCTGAGCGACTGGAAGTTCATAGGTCTTTGATTACAAAAAAATTTGGCGGTACGTCCAATTTGACTTTAGAAAGTGTTGCTTATTTGGCGTGGGCGCTTGATTGCAAGCCTCGGGTTGAACTAATTCCCTTAGAAGATTTAAATAATAACCGTAAAACATACACGGAATATTATTTAAGTGGTTCTAAGGAAGATAAGATAACACGAACAACCTCAACCAGTTCAACAACTACCTTTTTTAATACTGTTAATCTGAAAAGAGCCTAGGACCTTGATATGACAGGGTTTGCTTATACGATTTTTTGCGATGATGTTCGGCAAGAAATTAACAACAAACAATCTTTTATTGGGACTTACGGGCAAGATATCGTCGTTCCGGACAAAGAGCAGTTTACATTACTGAAGTTTTTTATCGTTCTAAACTACTGTGTAACGAAGGGGGTGCCGTTTAAGGAGATTGAGTTTGTCGTGGAGCTTCCCGATCAGGATGATATCAGATTGCGAGCGGATGATGTGAATATTGTTCCAGATGATAATACTTCCAGGTTACGTTTTAGTGCTGTTTTCGGTGTTAATAATTTAGTTGTTAAACCGGGAACTAGAATCATGACGTACGTTCTTGTTGATGGGGTAAAGGTTGAGGGGGATAAAATCCACATCAAATCCTCTGGAGACCTACCTCAATAAAATTTTCGGGCGGTTTTCTAATGCCGCCAGAAGGCGGGGGTGAACAGGACCACCACCGCAAGAATTTCCAGACGGCCGAGCAGCATGCCGAGACTGAACAGCCATTTGGCGGCGTCAGGGACGCTGGCGAAATTATGGTCAGGGCCGATCATCGGTCCGAATCCGGGGCCTACATTGGTCAGTGTGGTCAAGGCGCCGCTCAGCGCCGTCAAAAGATCCAGTCCGGTCAGTGACACGGCAATGGTCAGGGCCACCAGCGTGGTCAGGAACGCGCCGACGAAAACCAGGACAGAATACAGAATGGAGCCGTCGATGGCTTCGCGGCCGTATTTGATGATTGCCACCTTGTTGGGTGACAGCAATTGCTGAAGGCTCGTTCGGAAGGCGGTGATCACCACCAGAAGACGATAGACCTTGAGACCGCCGGCGGTGGAGCCGGAACAGCCGCCAAAAAAAGTGATCACGAAAAACGTTGCCACGGCAAATCCGCCCCAGGTGAGGTAGTTTTCCGACGCGAAACCGGTAGTGGAAATGATGGAAATCACGTTGAACGCCGTCGAGCTCAGGACATGAAAGAAACTTTCATTTTCCGTAAACAGATAATGCCAGGCGGTGGTGGCGCTGATCACGACGCCCAGGATAATCAGAAAGGCGGGAATCTGGGGGTCTTCCATCAGGTTATAATCCCGATGGATCAGGGCCTTGACATAAACCGCGAAGGGCAGGGAGCCCAACACCATGAACAGGCAACCGGTCCACAGAACCCCATCGCTGTGGAAATACCCCACAGAAGCGTCATGGGTGGAATATCCGCCGGTGGAGATGGTGGTCATGGCGTGATTGATGGCGTCAAAGCCGGACATGCCGGACAGGTAAAACATCAGGCCGCACAACAGGGTAAGCCCCACATAAATGCCCAGCAGCCACAAGGAGTATTTGTAAAATTGCGGCACCGGTTTGTTGCCGGTATCGGAGGATTCAATGGTGAAAATCTGCATCCCGCCGATTTTCAGAAACGGCATCAGCATCAGCCCGATGCCGATAATGCCGATGCCGCCCAGCCATTGGGTCAGCGAGCGCCACAACAATAGCCCGGGGGGCATGCCGTCCAGGCCGGACAACACCGTCGAGCCGGTGGTGGTCAGACCGGAAATGGCTTCGAAAAAGGCATCGGTGAAGGACAGGCCCGCAGCGGAAAGATAAAGCGGCAATGCGGCCACCACCGCCGTTGACAGCCACAACATATTGACCAGGAAAAACCCGAATCTCAGGGTAAAGGCGGGGATGTCGTCGCGGGTGGCAATCAGCATCAGCAGCGCCGGCACGCCTGTCAATATGGAGGAGCCCAGAAAAACCTGCCAGTCGGAATTGTGGTTGAGATAATCCACGCTGGCCGGAACGAGCATGGCCAGCGCCAGATAGAGACAGAAATAACTCACTACATAGGCCGTGGGTTTGAAAATCTGGGCATATATACCGGTGGCGTTGACCATATGTTATTCCGCAAATTCATGCCTTGATACGGGCCTAGTGTGGTGAATTTGAAGTTCCTGTTATTGATTATGTCATACGACTTAAGAACTTCAAATTCAGAAACCACACTAGAGTCAAATAATTAACCAGTCTTCTTGTTGACTCTGAAATTCGAATAGCCTGCTACAAATATGATACGAATTTCAGAGTCAGAAGACTAGAGTGAATTGTGAAGAGGTTGGCTCAATTCCCTCTAGAACGCCGTCTCCTTCTGAGAGGCGGCAGATGACGATATATTGGGGAATGAGATATATCAGGAAATGAGAGTCTGGGGAAGTTTTCCGTTTGATCCCGGTACATGATCCGGACGCGCTGTCCCGCCGAGAAGGGCTACAGTTTTGTCTGCATCTGTTCTGTCCTGGTTCCGATCCTACAGTAAAATTTCCGGTCCTAAGTGTCGGAAAACTTTACATCTGTTTCTTGGAAAAAATTATAACCATTTGTTTTTCTTGGTTTTTTATTGTGGCATGGGTTTTGCTTAGTGTCGATCAGTTTGTAAAAGTTTTTTTGAGGAAATAAATAATGAAACACATTGCTACTTTTTTTCTGGCCTCAGTATGTCTGTTGTTTTCAAGCCTGAGTGCCCATGCCACCCTGATTTTTGACAATGCAGATGTTGGGCGCGCGTCCAACAGAGGGGCGCAATCGAGTCCAGGCGCCCTGGTTACGGTTTCTGCCAACGTGACGATCAGCAATATTGCGGTCCGGAATGACCTGAATCAGGACGGCAATCTGAAGTTTGTTATTTTTGACCACGACACTCATGATCTGCTGTATAGCAGCGCGGCAAAAGCTTTCGTCGATGATGGCGTTTCCTGGAAAATCTCTGACATGTTCAGCTTCACGCTCCTGGCTGGCAAAAGCTATGACATCGGCGCGATTGCCGATGTGGGCGGGCTTTGGCATTATGATAGCACAAGCAACAGCATGAACGGAATCACATCTATTGTATCGAACCCGAATTTCGGGAATTTCGGTTCACCGGCCCAAGTTGGTCATGCTAGTGCTGATGCGCACATCCGTCTGTATGCCGAGGAAAGTGTCGATGTTCCCGAACCGGCCCCGCTTGCCCTGCTGGGTCTTGGGCTTTTGGGGCTTGGGATGGCGCGGCTGCGGCACCATTAAATATCATATAAACATCATAGCCTCAATTTACCCAATATATTCCAATACATCCAATATATTCCAATACATAATGTATGAAGTAGAGTGAATAAAGGGGAGGGCAACCTCCCCCTTTTTTATGCTGATTTTTTGCTGGTCCGCTGGGCGGGCGGGATCAAGCGCCAGGGTTGCTGTGCAGGCGGGCGATATTGTCTTCCCAGTTACGGCCGTCAAAATCCGTATAGTCGATGGCCTCGACCGTTCCGGTGTCAAGGCAGCTCACGTTGACGCTGATTCCGTCCGGATGGGAGCGGGGCGTATAAAAGCTTTTCACACCGCAAATCTTGCAGAAAGTATGTTTGGCGGTATGGGTGTTAAAGCTGTAGGTGGTGAGGCTGTCCGCTCCTTGAAGAAGGTGGAATTTTTCTTTTTCCACAATCAGATGCACAAACCCGGTCATGCGGCACATGGAACAGTTGCAACGAGTGGCCTTGAGCCGGGCGGGGGCTTCCACTTCAAAACGCACCGCGCCGCAATGACAGCCGCCCTGGTGGGTGAGATTCTTGTGTAACGTCATCAATCGTTGCTCCCCATGAAATCCCGCTTCCCTATGCCCGCTTCCCTATGCCTGCTTCCTTATGAATGTCTGTTAAATGTCTGTTGCTGGCACGGAAATGTCAATCCATTACAGACGATCATCAGGCCATTACAGACGATCATCGGGGCGCGGAGAAGTATTGCTATTGACAATGAATATTAATGTAAGTATGACCGTTATCAATTAATAATAATTATTATTAATATCAATCTATGAGGAAGTTCCATGATTTATCCCCCCAAGGCGGCTTTGCTCGCCTCCGTTTCCCTGTCTTTATCCCTAAGCCCCGGTCTGTTACTGGCGGATGCCGAGGAGGCGGCGCTGGAGGAGATTGTCGTGACCACGACGGCGGGATTGCAGATTCCCGTTTCCTCCATTCCGGGGGCGGTGCAAATTCTGGACCGGGAAGACCTCGATATTCAGAACGCCATTTCCCAGGACCTGGCCGATACGCTGGCCAATCTCTTGCCGGGCTATTCGCCAAGCAACCAGCTGGCCTCCAATTTCGGCCAGACCTTCCGCGGCAAGAAGGCCGTGGTGCTCATTGACGGAGTGTTGCAGACCACACCGATTCGCAACGCTTCGCGGGAGTTTCGGACCATTTCCCAAGAGGCCATCGAGCGGGTCGAGGTGATCAAGGGTGCCAGCGCGCTCTATGGCAACGGCTATGCGGGCGGCGTGATCAATATCGTCACCAAACAGGCCACGGAAGACTTCCAGGGCTGGGCCAGCGGCGAATATAATTTCCAGCCTGAGGACTGGGGTGCCACGGACGGCTATGCGCTGAATGCGGGATTTTCCGGCACGACGGGCGGGCAACTGGAAGTTGTGCTAAGCGCCTCTTACGTCAAAACGGGCCATTTTGTCGATGCGCACGGGGAGATTCTGCCGGACGACCAGAACGGTCAGGGTGGCACCGCCAACGGCAATCAATACGATGTTTTGCTGAAACTGGGTCGCCAGTTTGACACGCACCGGCTGGAGATAAGCGGCCATTATTATTACATGGACAACCGGCCCAGCTTCAACCGCATCGTCAATCCGCTTACCGGCTTCACCGAAATCGACGTGACCCGGCCCTACAGCAGCGGCGATCCGAAAAACGAAAGCTTCTTCACCAGGCTGCAATGGCAGAGTGACGACCTGTTCGGCCAGGAATTCGCCCTGCATCTCTCCTTTGGCAAGAATGACTATTTGTTCGCCACCACCAAGGTGGAGTCCCGCAAAATCAAGATCTCGCCCTCCCTGCGCAGCAGCCTTGCCGAAGGGGACCTGCAACTGATTTACGGGCTCGACATGGAATGGGACACCACCAGCCAGAGCTATCGGGCGGATTTCGTGCCGGACAATATTCCCGCCGGAATCGAACCTTGCTGGATCTGTGATGTGGACAAGCAGCAGATCTCCCCCTATCTTCAGGCCAATTACACCCTGACCGAGAGGTTGGAGATGCAGGCTGGGGTGCGCTATGAAAATTATCGCTTCGAGGTGCCGGATTTCGTGCCGATTCGCGGGCCGTTGTTCGGCGTTCCCGTGGCCGGCGGGACCCTGAATTATAACGAGCCGGTCTTTAACATTGGCGCCGTTTATCAGCTTGCCCCGGCGACCGAACTCTACGGCGGCTATTCCGAAGGCTATGCGGTGGATGACCTGCGGCGCTTGCGGGGCATCACGACGCCGACCGTCGCGGCCTTCAAGGACCAGGTGCCGGCCACCAAGTCGCATAATTTCGAACTGGGTATCCGCTCCCTGGTCGGGGATGACCTGAATCTGTCCGCAACCGCCTATTATACCAAAAATACGGACGCCTCCCATTACGGCCAGGAATCCGACGGCGCCTTCCCGCTGGAATTCCTGGTTTATGCTGATGAAAAAATCTATGGGGTGGAATTGACGGCGGATTATCGGTTCACTGACCGGCTGAGTGCGGGCGGCACCTATTCCTGGAGCGAGGGCGAATACCTCGATTCCGTAGCCGGTGACTACCGGTATCTCAACGGCACCAGGATCACGCCGGCGAAGATCACCGCCTATGTGGAAGGCCGGCCGCTGGATAACCTGTTTGCTCGCCTGCAGATGCTGCATGTGGCGGGCCGGGACAAATTCCCGGACCTCGAAATGGGCGGCCTTGTCGGCAATCTGTATTACGAGAGCGAGATTGACGGCTATACCCTGCTGGACTTTACCATGTCCTATAGTTTCGAGACCCGGGGTAAACTTACCCTGTCCGTGCGCAACCTGCTGAACAATCACTATGCGCCGGCCTCGTCGCAGGTCAATAAAGATCTTCTGACGACCAGCGCCGCCAGCCGGGCGGTGTATGCCGGACAGGGACGCGCCATCAGCCTGAAATACAGCATCACCTATTAAAGGAGCCGCGCATGATCTGGTTCAGAAAGCTGCATAAATGGTTGGGGGTGGGCGCCGGACTGCTGATGATACTGGTGACGTTAAGCGGTCTGGCCGTGGTGTTCGAACCGGATTACCGGCGGCTCGCGCATCCGGAATTGGCGACGCCGGCACGGCCGCTCGATGCGGCGCAACTGGATCGGGATTACGCGGTCATGCAGCATTTGTTTGCCCCGGCGGATATCCGTTTCCTGGGCCTGCCGACAGATGGCATGAATGCCTATAAGGTCTATCTCAGTGATCGGAGCCTTGCCTATGTCCAGCCGCAAACGGTCCGGGTTATTGATCATTTCGGGATGTTGTCCTCGCCGATGCAGTTGCTGATCCGGTTTCACCATGACCTGCTGATGGGCAAGACGGGGCGGTTGGTGCTCGGCATCCTGTCCTGCGTTCTGCTGTTTATGATGGTGAGCGGGCTCTGGATCTGGTGGCCGGGGCGCAAGGGGTACCGCCTTAAACATATGAAGCCCGGAAAAACCCGGGCGCAACTGATCCGGTCGCACCGAACGACCGGGGCGACCACGGTCCTGATCCTGCTGTTTTTTGCGGTGACTGGTGCATATTTTTCCTTTCATGATGGCTTTCAGAAGGTCATGGCGGCGCTGGACGGAGAGGAGGCGGATATGGAACTGCCTCGGCTCGCGCCGCAGCCAGGGCGGGACGCTCTCTCGCCTGGTCGCCTTTATGACCTGGCTCGCGCGGCGCTGCCCGCAGGCCAGGTGACTTTTTTCAGTCCGGCCGGAAAAGAGAACGCCGCCGCCCGGTTCCGCATCCGGCTGCCCGGGGAATTGCACCAGAACGGGCGCAGCGGTGTGGTTCTCAACCCCTATGACGGCGCGGTGATGAAGGTGGTGGACGCCACCCGTGTCCCGGCTTTTCAGCGCTCCCTGCAGTATTATTTTCCGCTCCATTCCGGACGGACGGCCGGCTGGGGCATCGGCTACCGGATTGTGGTTTTCGTGGCCGGTTGCAGCCTGCTTTTGCTCAGCCTGACCAGTATCTTGAGCTGGGTCAGGGGACGCAAAAAGAAACGTTCAGGTCGGGGGGCGATGTCGATGCGCCGGACAGCGAAAACATCTTGAGTCATCCGGTTCAGAAATTCTGTCGGGCGTTTAAGGCTGCGGTGAGGGTGCCGTCATCAAGGTAATCCAGTTCGCCGCCCACTGGCACGCCATGAGCCAGGCGGGTAATCCGCACATTTGCCCCTTTCAGTCGGTCGGCGATGTAATGGGCCGTGGTCTGCCCGTCCACGGTGGCGTTGGTGGCGATGATGACTTCGCTGACTTCATCTTCCATGGCGCGTTCAATCAGGCCGTTGATATTCAGGTCGTCAGGACCGATGCCATCCAGCGCCGATAGCGTACCGCCAATCACATGATACAAACCCCGGAAACTTCCGGCCCGCTCCAGCGCCCAAAGATCTGCAACATCCTCAATAGCGCAGATGGTGCCCCGGTCCCGCCGCTCATCCTCACAGATATGGCAGGGATCGGAAATGTCCAGATTGCCGCAGGTGGTGCAGGGGTGCACATGTTCCGCCACCGTGGCCAGTGAAGTGGCCAGCGGCCTCATCAGCACGTCTTTTTTCTTGATCAGATGCAGCACCGCCCGCCGTGCGGAGCGCGGGCCAAGCCCTGGCAGGCGGGACAAAAGCTGGATCAGCTGATCAAGGTCATTATTGGTGGTGCGGGTGCGGTACATGGAAACCGGGCATTAAAACGGCAGGTTGAACCCTTCCGGCAATTGCAGGCCGCCGGTGAGTTTTTTCATTTCTTCCCGGGCATGTTCTTCCACCTTGACTTTGGCGTCATGGAACGCAGCCACAATCAGATCCTCGACCACTTCCACGTCATCGCCATTAAACAGGCTGGGGTCGATTTTGACTTTTTTGACGTCATTCTTGCCGTTCAGGGTTACACTCACCAGCCCGGCGCCGGCACTACCGGAAATTTCGGTTTGCTCCAGGGCTTGCTGCATTTCCTGCATGCGGGCTTGCACTTCCTGGGCCTGTTTCATCATTTTGCCAAGGTTTTTCATGGAAACTCCTTAAAGCTCTTGCGTCGTCACGTGATATGTAAGGCATGGGACGGCGCGGTTCAATCTCTGATGTCAGAAATCATTCGCGTCAAGCCCGAATTCTTCGGCGTCAACCATAAATTCCGTATCGTTGTCGGCAGTGCCATCCATCAGGTCGGGGGTGAAAAGCTCCACTTTTTTGCGAATATCGGTAATTTGCGCGCCGGGGAAGGTCTCCAGGACCGTTTTGACCAGCGGGTTTTGCGACAACCGTTCTTTCAGGGCCTGGGCTTCGACCAGTTCCTTTTGGTACAGGCTGTCTTCGCCGCGTTGCTGGCTGAGGGAGACGATCCAGCGCTGGCCGGTAAACTCACGCAGCTTTTCCGATACTTTGCTGACCAGGTCCCGTGGGGCCTTGTTGTTGAGCCGTATGTCAATCCGGCCGGTATCGAAACTCACCAGATGAGTGTTTTCTTTCAGGTGGAAGGCGATCTGGGCCTCTTGCCGCTCTTCGAACAGTCGGACCACTTCCTCAAAGGAATCTGGAGGAGGCAGGGGGGCGTCGGCTGATTGGGGCAGAGGATCTCCGGCACACAGGGTGGACTGGCCGGTGGCGCCCTGAATGATTCGAAATGCCTGTGGCCCACTGCCGGGGGCGGTGCCGGCAGGAAAGCCGGCCGTCTGAGCTGATGGCGTCGCAGAGGGGGGGCCGCTGCCCTGTGACCCGGCGGCGGTTTGTTCGGCAGAGTGTGGATTGGCCTTAAGCTGTTTGACCAGATCGCCGGGGGTGGGCAGGTTGGCCACATGGGTCAGGCGCACCAGTACCATTTCCGCCGCCAGCAGTGGCGCCGGCGCGAGGCGCACTTCCTCAAGCCCTTTCAGCAACATCTGCCAGGCGCGGGTCAACACGGGTATGCTTAATGCCTGGGCCATGTCCTGGCCCAGCTTGCGTTCCGCCTCCGACGTGACCACTTCCTCGCCCGCATCGGGCACCACCTTGAGTCGGGTCAGCCAGTGGGTCAGTTCCAGCATGTCCTGGAAAATGACCACCGGGTCTGCCCCGTGATCATATTGATGGCGCAACATGGTGAGCGCTGCCGCCACATCCCCTTTCATGCAGGCCTGATACAGATCGAGGATTTGCGCCCGGTCCGCAAGACCCAGCATATCGCGCACCTGTTCTTCGGTGACTTTGCCGGCGCCGTGGGCAAAAGCCTGATCCAGCAGACTGAGGCCATCCCGCACGGAGCCTTCCGCCGCGCGGGCGATCATGGCCAGGGCCACGTCTTCGATTTCGCACCCCTCCTTGTCTGCAATGGTTTTGAAATGGCGTGACAGTTCCTCGATGGACACGCGTCTGAGATCAAACCGCTGGCAGCGGCTGAGCACGGTGACCGGGACCTTGCGAATCTCGGTGGTGGCGAAAATGAATTTCACATGTTCCGGTGGTTCTTCGAGGGTTTTCAGCAGGGCATTGAAGGCATTGCGGGAGAGCATATGCACTTCGTCGATGATATAGATCTTATAGCGCGCATTGGTGGAGGCATAACGCACCCCGTCAATGATTTCGCGAATGTCGTCCACCCCGGTGCGGCTGGCGGCGTCCATTTCCATCACATCCACATGACGGCTTTCGGCAATGGCCTTGCAGTTTTCACACACCCCGCAAGGGGTGATGGTGGGGCCGCCCTGGCCATCAGGGCCGGTACAGTTCAGCGCCTTGGCGATAATCCGGGCGGTGGTGGTCTTGCCCACCCCGCGCACTCCGGTCAAGATAAAGGCATGCGCCAGCCGCCCGGTTTCAATGGCGTTGGACAGGGTGCGGACCATGGCTTCCTGACCGATCAGCTCATCAAAATTTGTCGGGCGGTATTTTCGCGCAAGAACACGGTAATGGGTATCTGACAGAACCTCGGACATCGGGGTTGTTTGACCTTATGTTGTATAACGATAAACAAATATTTTGAATGCTAGCGTGGTGAATTTGAAGTTCCTGTTATTGATTATGTCATACGACTTAGGAACTTCAAATTCAGAAACCACACTAGAGTCAAATAATTAACCAGTCTTCTTGTTGACTCTGAAATTCGAATAGCCTGCTACACATATGATACGAATTTCAGAGTCAGAAGACTAGAGCGAATTGTGAATAGGCTGGCTCAATTCACTCTAGACCTTTTCCCCTCACTATAAAACCAGCGAGGCGGGATTGCCATAGCGGAGTTGCGATTTTCATATATTGGAGTTGCGATTTTCATATATTTCTGTGGGGAAAAACGCAAAATTGCTGGCGACGCAAGTTGCCGGTTTCTGTTTCGTAACAGAGCTGAGTCGGGGAGGAGCGTATTAAGAGAGGGAGGCGATAAGTGAGAGATTGAACGACCCGAGTTGTCTCGTTACGGCTGCTCCCTTCCGGGCCTGACCGGGTTGGCGAGCGTACCCGTCCGCCAATCTCTCGGGGCTTTATATGGTCCTTTTTATATCATAATTCAAGAAGAAATTCAGAACGTTCTGCTGGGTGCTGGAAAACCGTCCGGTGTTGTGGCAGTGTGACAGCTGTCAAGGAGAGCATCATGTCAAACCGTCGCCTTTATATCGAACCCTGTGCCTTTTCGGGGTTTCCGCTGGATCCCGCAGATCATTTGCGGGGCGATGAGGCCTGGATCAAAGCCCGCAAACAAGACCCGACCAGCCTTTATCTTCTGTTTCATGATCTGCGCCCCCTGATGGATGTCAGCCGGCCGGAGGGGCTTATGCCGGGGTTTTTAGAGGTGAAAGACGTCCCCAAAGCGGCTCTGGATGCAGCGGTGTTTCTGGGGCTCATGGGGGAAATGGCGATTTTTGCAGTGGATGTGACAGGGGAGGTCAAAAAGGAAGAAGCGGAAAGCAAGGCCGCGAAATTCATTGACGTGCGTTCCGTGGCCTTACAGATGATTGCCCAGAACTATTCCCCGGTGCCGGCACTTTTGGGCAAGGCCAAGTCCCTTCTGGACTGGCATGCCCGGCATCGTTTTTGTGCCAATTGCGGGGCGCCAACCCGGATGGTACAGGCGGGCTATGTGCGTCGGTGCCCGGCCTGCGCGGCTCAGCATTTTCCGCGCACCGATCCGGTGGTGATCATGTTGGTCTACAGGGAGGATAAGATGCTGGTGGGCCGCAGTCCAGGCTGGCCGGAAGGAAATTTTTCGGCGCTGGCCGGATTTGTGGAACCGGGAGAAACCCTGGAAGATGCCTGCCGCCGTGAAGTCCTGGAGGAAGTGGGGATAAGGGTGGGCAAGGTGGAATATGTCAAAAGCCAGCCCTGGCCGTTTCCGTCCAGCCTGATGGTCGGTTTGTTTGCTGAAGCGCAAAGCGAGGACATCATCCTGAATTCCGGCGAACTGGAACAGGCCATTTGGGTCAGTCGCGATCAGGCGCGGCATCTGTTGATCACCGGGGGGACGGATAAACTGCGTCTGGTCCCTTACCCCATCGCTATTGCTCGCCATCTGATTGAAAAATGGGTGGAGGAAGGGCGGTGATCTTCTTCTTCTTGACTTATGATGCAAGTGTTGCCTAATAGGCTATAGCCACCTGAGAACCAAGAAACCACCAAAAGGACC
This sequence comes from Luteithermobacter gelatinilyticus, assembly GCF_005849285.1. Taxonomy (NCBI): domain Bacteria; kingdom Pseudomonadati; phylum Pseudomonadota; class Alphaproteobacteria; order Emcibacterales; family Emcibacteraceae; genus Luteithermobacter; species Luteithermobacter gelatinilyticus. Next base: position 587,593 of record NZ_CP040517.1, read on the forward strand.
AAATCATGCCGGATTATCGTTCGAAAACCTCTACTCACGGCCGCAATATGGCCGGCGCGCGGGCTTTGTGGCGCGCCACGGGCGTTAAGGAAAAGGATTTCGGAAAGCCCATCATCGCGGTGGTCAACAGTTTCACCCAGTTTGTGCCCGGGCATGTGCATCTGAAGGATCTGGGCCAGATGGTGGCGCGGGAAATCGAAGCACATGGCGGGATCGCCAAGGAGTTTAACACCATTGCCGTGGATGACGGTATCGCTATGGGGCATGACGGCATGTTGTATTCCCTGCCGAGCCGGGAGATTATCGCCGATAGCGTGGAATATATGGTCGAGGCCCATTGCGCCGACGCCATGGTGTGTATTTCCAACTGTGACAAGATCACCCCCGGTATGCTGATGGCGGCCCTGCGCCTTAACATTCCGGCGATTTTTGTGTCCGGCGGGCCCATGGAGGCGGGCAAGGCGGAAGGCATCGACCATGGTCTTGACCTGGTGGACGCCATCGTCATGGGTTCCGACCCCAATGTCAGCGATGAGGAGGTGGCCCGGGTGGAACGCTCCGCTTGTCCCACCTGCGGGTCCTGTTCCGGCATGTTCACCGCCAACAGCATGAACTGCCTGACCGAGGCGCTGGGGCTTAGCCTGCCCGGCAACGGCACGGTGCTGGCCACCCATGCGGATCGCAGGGATCTGTTTCTGGAAGCGGCGCGGCGTATTGTGGACAACTGCAAGAAATATTATCTGGAAAATGACGAGCGTGTCCTGCCGCGCGCTGTGGCCAATTTCAAGGCGTTCGAAAATGCCATGACGCTGGACATTGCCATGGGCGGGTCCACCAATACGGTATTGCATATTCTGGCTGCCGCGCAGGAGGCCGAAGTGGACTTCACCATGGCGGATATTGACCGGCTGAGCCGTAAGGTGCCCAATATCTGTAAAGTGGCGCCGATGAGTGAAAAATACCATATTGAGGATGTCCATCGGGCGGGGGGCATCATGGGCATTCTGGGTGAACTGGCGCGCGCCGGGCTGATTCACCGGAACACGCCGACCGTTTACGCCGACAGTCTGGGCGAAGCCATCGACTATTTTGATGTCATGACGTCACCGGATGAGAAGATCAAGGAATTTTACCGGGCCGCGCCCGGGGGAGTGCCGACCCAGACCGCCTTTTCCCAGAATAAACGTTTCCCTGATCTTGACCTGGACCGGGAAGAAGGCTGTATTCGTGCTGTGGACCACGCCTACAGCAAGGATGGCGGCCTCGCGGTGTTGTATGGAAATCTGGCCGAAGACGGCTGTATTGTGAAAACGGCGGGCGTTGATGAAAGCATCCTGAAATTTTCCGGCCCGGCCCGGATTTTTGAAAGTCAGGACAGTGCCGTGAAAGCCATTACCGGCGGCGAGATCAAGGAAGGCGATGTAGTGCTGATCCGTTATGAAGGTCCCAAAGGCGGCCCCGGTATGCAGGAAATGCTTTATCCCACGTCGTTCCTGAAAAGCATGGGGCTTGGCAAGGCCTGCGCCCTGATCACCGACGGGCGGTTTTCCGGAGGCACCTCGGGCCTTAGCATCGGCCATGTAAGCCCCGAAGCTGCCGCCGGCGGCACCATTGCGCTGGTGGAAGAAGGAGACCGGATCGACATTGATATTCCCGCCCGCTCTATTCGGCTGGCCGTAACGGACGAGGAACTGGCCCGTCGCCGGGCGAAAATGGAAACCAAAGGCGACGCCGCCTGGCGGCCCACGGAACATCGTGAACGCAAGGTCAGCAAGGCACTCAAGGCGTATGCGTTGATGGCGACTTCCGCCGATAAGGGGGCCGTGCGGGATGTTTCAGGGCTCACGCGTAAATAACGGGGCCTTCTTGTTTTGTTTGCCCGGGCATGTGGCCGGACACGGGGGCGGACATGTGGTATGTCTATAGAGTGAATTGTGCCAATCTATGCACAATTCACTCTAAAACAGAGTAGAGGGCCGTTTTCTTTTCCTTACGCCCTGTCTTTCTGTCTTAGCCTGTACTCGGCCATGGGGTAGGTGCCCAGCACCCGGATCTCGTTGGTGAAAAAGTCCAGTTCCTCCATGGCGAGCTGTACGCTCGGATCATCTATATGCCCTTCGATATCAGCATAGAACTGGGAGGCGTTGAAACTGCCTTCCAATTGATAGCTTTCCAGTTTGGTCATATTGATGCCATTGGTGGCGAAACCACCGAGCGCTTTATACAGCGCGGCGGGCACGTTGCGCACCTGAAACAGGAAACTGGTCATGGAGGGCACATCGCGGGGGGCAGGGCGGGGTGTGCGGGAGAAGACCACAAATCGGGTGGTGTTGTGGGAGGCGTCCTCCACATCTTCGCGCAGGCTTTTCAAGCCGTAAATTTCCCCTGCTAGGGAGGAAGCGATGGCGGCGACGGATTTGTCGTTCAGGTCTGCCACCAGCTTCGCCGCCCCCGCGGTATCCGTATAGGCGACGGATTCCAGGCCCCAGTTCTGCAAATTACGGCGGCATTGTCCCAGCGCCTGTTCATGGCTTCTGACCACTTTCAGGTCATGCATTTCCGCTTCCGGCAGCACCAGAAGATGGTGATTGATACGCTGAAAATGTTCGCCGATAATATAAAGCGCCGCATGGGGCATTAACTGGTGAATATCGGCCACGCGTCCGGCCACTGAATTTTCGATAGGAATCATGGCTAATTCGGCTTGGCCGTCTTCCACAGCGGCAAAAGCGGCCTCGAATGTGGGGCAAGGCAGCGGTTCCATGTCCGGAAATCTGGTGCGACAGGCCAGATGGGAATAAGCGCCGGGTTCTCCCTGAAAAGCGATGATATTCTTATTGTTTTTGCTGTTTGGCATGTGCTGTCTCTGTTTCCTGATTTCGTCCTGTATGGCGCGACATTTCCCTTTCGTTCCTATGGCCGCAGACATACAGCCCTAAAGACACCATATGAAGGGTATTTTGCAACAAGAATCTCTTGTCACTCCCTAAAAACATCTGTACAAGGACAGCGTGAGGGTGGAATAGGGTTTATCTGAGTTGGCGTTTACTGGCGCCGGAAGACCATATTTCCAAATGAGATGTTAGATTTTTAAAGCCACGGGGAAGAGCCTTGGATTCCTTTGAGTTAAACAAAATCGCACTGGCTGTGTTGGTGACATTGCTGGTGATCATTGGTTTCAATAATCTTGGGGACATTATTTTCCACGAAGAACCGCTGGAAAAGCACGCCTATCCGATCGAAGTGGAAATGGCGGCTGTAGATACTGGTGGTGAGGCTGTGGAAGAGGAAGGTCCGTCTCTGGCCCAGCTTCTGGCAGAGGCGTCTGTTGAGAAAGGGCAAAAGGTCTTCAAGAAATGTCAGGCCTGTCACACTGTGGAAGAGGGCGGCCGGAACGGCACGGGTCCTAATCTCTGGAATGTGGTGGGCCGTCCCAAAGGAGCGGTTGCCGGTTTTGGTTATTCCGACGCTCTTCTGGCCACTGGCGGCAACTGGACCTATGAAGACCTGGATCGTTTCCTAGCGAAACCGCGGGACTTCATCCCGGGGACCAAGATGGCTTTTGCCGGTCTGAAACGGGATAGCGACCGGGCTGATGTCATTCTGTATCTGCGCTCCCTGAGCCATGATCAACTGGCCCTGCCTGAAGTGGGGGAAACCGCTGAAGCCGCTGCGGAGGGTGCGGCGGCAGCCAGCGAAGAGGCAACCCAGTAAGTCTCAAGGTTTTTATAGAAATTTGGAAGAGCCGCTGGTTGTCAGCGGCTTTTTTATGATCCGCCGTGACCACGGGTTAGAGTGAATTGTGAAGAGGTTGACCCATTCAGTCATGGAGTGCGTCGTCGACCCATGGAAACAAGCCGTGCTGTTCTCAAGGCTGGAGTGGCAGCATCCGCCGGATGGAACTGAGCGGTGGTTTGTCCGTTTGCAGCCGAACGATGTCAATGACTTCCTTGAGCGGGTCGATGCTGACCCGCATATGATGGGCGTTGGCGTGCAGCAGATGCATATCATCCAGCATGAACCCCACATGACCCGGAAAAAAGGCCAGGTCGCCCCGCTGGGGGACGTCATCATCGTCCAATACACGGCCGAGGGCGGCTTCCTGCATGTCGCTGTCGCGGGGAACGGCAAGGCCGGCCGTGGCAAACGCCAGCTGTATCAGCCCCGAACAATCAATACCGGCACAGCTTTTTCCGCCCCACAGATAGGGGGCGTAGAGAAGCTTGAGGGCTTCGGACACGGGATCAGTGCCGAAATGGTTGCTGATATGGGTGGCATAAATCCAGCCGCCATCGGCCAGCTGAACGAATCCTCCCTGTGGTGTCGGATCGACCACGCTCACCTCGGACATGAGATAAATCTGTCGCAAAGCGTGGCTTTTGGGATCCGGGGCCGAATAAATATGGGTGCTGAGCGCCTCCACATGATGGGTGGATGGAAAAATATCCGGGCTCAGATCCCCCAGTAGGCAATAGCCGACATAACCGTCTTTTTCCGCTTGGCCCCAGGCCCAGCCGTCCTTTTCCTCATAAACGGTAAAGAGTTCACCAAACAGAAGCTGGCTGCAGAGCGGCGCTGTCCTGTCCGGCCTGGCATACAGGGGAGCCAGCCCCGCGGCAACCTGATACCGCTGCCCTTTCACGAACCGGGCAGAGCTCACCTGACCTTCCAGATGCGCCGCTGCGATATCCTGCCGCCACGGCGTGATCCTGGGATCATGGCTGGTTTCGGTCATTCTATTCTCCCCATATGCCCTTCTCGTCTTAGGATGTTACCGCCCGGGTATCCGGGTTATGAAAAAGTCTGACTGTGTTATCGGTTTCCCTGTCGGATCAGGCCATTTTCTGCTTTTCCGGGTCAATGATTGGCGACCTGATTGGCTTTTTCCATCATTTCCGCAAAATCGGTGAGGAACACCGCCCCCTTGACGGTGCGCTGAATCAGAACATTGCGTTTGTCTTTTTCATCGCGGACCCTTTTGACAAACCCCAGGGCGCTTAAGGTATCAATGGCACGGGTGATGACGGGTTTGGAAACCCCCAGACTAGCGGCAAGGCCCCGCACGGTATGCGGTTGTGCCTCAAGATAAACCCGCATCAGCACGGCCATTTGCCGGGACGTAATATCCGGCAGTTTGTCGGTGACCGCATAGGTCAGGGTTTGCATCCACAGGCGCAGGCCCTTATGGCCGCTCAGTTCAAACTCCATGATGTCCCCCTTACTTATAGCCCGTGCCGGAGTGTGCCAAGGAATCGGCTTTTTCGCAACCGCTTTTGCGTTTTCACTTTTTGAATCTTTCGTGAAGATAGCTGTAAACCGTGCGCAGGGCCATGGCCTCGCCGCCTTTGGGGCGGCCGGGACGGTTCGCTTGATTCCAGGCATAGACATCCAGGTGCACCCAGTCTTTTGCCCCTTCAGTAAACTCCTTGAGAAACAGGGCCGCGGTGATGGCTCCGGCGAACGAGCTGCTGCCGTTGTTGTTGAGATCGGCAATGGGGCTTTTCATGTCCTCAAGATAAGGCGCATATAGCGGCAGTCGCCAAACGGGGTCCCCCTCGCGGACGGCATGCCGGGCCAAGGCGTCGGCAATCTGTTGGCTGTCAGTAAAAAAGGGCGGGATGTCAGCGCCCAGCGCCACGCGGGCCGCTCCGGTGAGCGTGGCGAAGTCGATCAGCAGATCGGGGGTTTCTTCTGCCGCCAGGGCCAGCGCGTCAGACAGCACAAGACGTCCTTCCGCGTCCGTATTGCCCACTTCCACGGTGAGGCCCTTATAGGTGCGGATAATGTCGCCGGGCCGGAAGGCGTTGCCTGAAACGTTGTTTTCCACCGCCGGGATAAGCACTCTGAGGCGAAGATTCAGTTTCTGTTCCATAATCATTTGCGCCAGGCCCAGAACATGGGCCGCTCCGCCCATATCTTTTTTCATCAGCAGCATAGCGCTGGACGGTTTCAGGTCCAGCCCGCCGGTATCGAAACAGACGCCCTTGCCCACCAGAGTGACTTTCGGAGCGTCTGGGTTGCCCCAGCAGAAATCAATCAGCCGCGGGGCCTTCTCCGCTGCCCGCCCCACGGTGTGGATGGCGTTATAGCCCTTGTTCAGCAATGCTTCTCCGACCGTTACGTCATAAGCCGCCCCGAACCGTCCGGCGATTTCTTCGGCCACGGCCGCCAGGTCGTCCGGTCCCATATCACAAGTGGGGGTGTTGACCAGATCCCGGACCAGAAAGGTGCCGCGCACCACACTGGCGATCCGCCCTGTATCGGTAGCCTCCGGAAGCACAAGGCGTACACTTTCGGCGGGTTTTTCCGGCAGATAACGGTTAAATTGATACCGTCCCAGGGCCCAGCCGAGGGCGGCATGATACAGGGCATGTTCATCAGGCGCTTGGTTGAGGTGGGACGCCAGATGATAATCCCCCGCCGGCAGGGCAGCGGACAGGGCGCCAAAGGCCCAGGGGTCGGCGCTTTCTTTTCCTTCGCCCAGTCCCAGGACAACCCCGTCGATACGGCCGTCCGGCCCGGCAAATTTTAGGACCGCATAGCGGCTGGCAGTAAAGTCGTTGGCGGTGACCCAGTTCTGCCGCTCTGCCGGCAGGGCGGCAAACCACGCCTTGAAGGTGCTTTTGCTGACGGTGGTGATGGGAATGCTTTTCCCGGTGGCCTGGGTGAACAAGGAGGATAACTCTTCTAGATGCGCGTTGACCACGACAGTGACCTCATTTTGTTTTAGCTGAAGGAATAAGTGTCGTCATGTTTTTCGTATTTAGGAGTGAATTGCGTCGATCTCATCACAATTCACTCTATCACCACAACTTACTCTACAACTTACTCTGGCTCTTCGCTCACTTTACATCACAAACCAGCAATGACACGTCGGCGAAGCTGCGGCGGCCTTCGATAATGCTGAACCGGTATTCCTTGTCTCCGAGCACCAGGCTGTGAAAAATCGGCAGCACGCCGCTGGCGTCTTGGCTTTCTCCGCCGGGCAGGGTAAAGGTTACGGTCACCGGTTTTGTGGGATCATACCAGGCTTCCGGGTTTCCGTCTTCATTGAGGGTCGGGCTGCCGCTGCCGTTAATGGTGATCAGGCCGCGTTCAAAGCTGATGCTGCTGGCGTCTGCGGGACTGACAATGGTGCCGATGCGAAAGCGTTTGGCTTCGGATTGCGTGCCGCAACTTTGTTTTGCGGTGAGGCCGCCGATGAGACGTGCCATGCGGGCCACGTCCACCCCATCTGCGGATTTCTGATTGACCACTTCGAGAAGGTCCCGCACGTCCTGGTCGGGAATCAGATCTTGCAATTGTTGCAGCATGGCAGTGGTTGTGCCCAGTTGTTTGCGCAGGTCTTCATTTTCTGCCAGCACCTGGTCATGTTTGGACTGAAGAAAATGGAAATTCTGTGCCGCTATTTCCTGCCCCGTGTCAAAAGAAAGATACCCTACGCCACTGATCACGGCAATGAACAGAACCAGTTTGATCATCGCCCACATGCGGGCGGCGCGTCGTTTTTGCAGTTCTTTTTTGCGGGCCAGACCTAAAGACATTTTGATGGTATGCTCCGGTTTTCTTGAAAATGTGCCCTAATGTGAAAAAACTGACCGGGGGATGCAAGTTTTTTTATGAGGGGCAAAGATTTTTAAGCTCCTAATAAAGCTTTTTAAGCTCTTAATAGAGAAAATAACGGGAAAGAGGGGTAGAAATGTCATTGCGAGACGCGTCCGCGACGAAGCAGGCTACCCTGAATGAAAACCTAGAGTGAATTGGGCCACCCTATGCGCAATTCACTCTAAAGTATAAGTATCGTTTAGCGGTGATCGAAATCCACCACCACCTTGTCGGTCAGCGGATGGGACTGGCAGGTCAGAATGAACCCAGCTTCCAGTTCGTCTTCCTCCAGGGAATAGTTCACATCCATATTGACCTTGCCTTCGACCAGTTTGGCCCGGCAGGTACAGCACACCCCGCCCTTGCAGGCATAAGGCAGGTCCGCGCCCTGTTCAAGGGCGGCATCCAGGATGTTGGTTCCGTCCATCTCCAGTTCAAATTCGGTGCTGTCCCCATCGAGAATGATGGTGACCTGGGCTTTTTGCCCGGACAGATCCTCCGCCCCTTCTTCATGGGCTTTCTGGGTGCCTTTCTTGACGGATGGCGAGGTGAACAGTTCGAAATGAATGTGTTTTTTGTCAACGCCCCGGCTTTGCAGCATGTCGGAAATCTCGTGGATCATGGTTTCGGGGCCACAGATATAATATTCATCCGCACCGCCGGCAGGGATCAGCTTGTCCATGATGGTGGCCGCCTTTTCCTTATCAATGCGGCCCTGGAACAGCTCGACTTCGCTGTCTTCGCGGCTGAGGATGTTGATCAGGTTAAAACGTCCGATATAGGTGTTTTTCAGGTCCACCAGGTCTTCACGGAAGATAATGTCCTTGCGGGTTTTGTTGCCATAAACCAGGGTAAAGGTGCTTTGGGGTTCATAGGCCAGGATGGTCCGGATGATGGACATCAGCGGCGTAATGCCGGAACCGGCTGCAAACCCCACATAATGGTTTTCATGTTCCGGATCCAGTTCCGTGTAGAAATTGCCCATGGGGGTCATGACGTCAATTTCGTCGCCTTCCTGCAGCGTTTCATTGGCGAAGCAGGAAAACATGCCGCCTTTGACTTTTTTAACTGCCACGCGCAGCTCGTTGTCAAATAGGCCGGAACAGATGGAATAGGAGCGGCGGACATCCTCGCCGTTGATCAGGGTCTTAAGTGTCAGATATTGGCCCTGGATATAACGATATTCTTCGCGAAGGTGTTCCGGCACGTCAAAGGCGATGGACACGGTGTCTTCGGTTTCCCGCCGGATATTGGCGATCTTGAGTTTATGAAATGTCGGCATAACAGAATCCCTGAGCTTGATGTTCAGACGTCAGTTCCGGCGCCGCCCATGGGCGCCGACGCATCCTTATACATTATGGCTTATACATTATGGGTTTTATATACATTTGAAATAATCGAACGGTTCCTTGCAGTCGAGACACCGGTACAGCGCCTTGCAGGCGGTGGAGCCGAACTCGCTGATCTGTTCGGTGTGATTTGATCCGCAATGAGGGCAGTCCACTTCCTTCTGGCCGCCGAACAGAACCTTTTTATTGCTGGTGCTTTTTTCTGGCGGGGCAATGCCAAACTGGCGCAGTTTTTCGCGGCCGCTTTCGGTCATCCAGTCGGTGGTCCAGGCGGGCGCAAGCACGGTCTTGATCCGGTGATTTTTCAGGCCATGATTGTTGAGTGTGGCGCGGATCTCTTCCTCCAGCATATACATGGCGGGGCAGCCGGAATAGGTGGGGGTGATGGTGACGACCAGTGTGCCGTCATCTTCAAAGCTCACCTCCCGGGCAATACCCAGATCAACAATGGATAATACCGGAATTTCCGGGTCCTTCACTTCTTCGAGAAGGGCCCAGATTTCCTTTTCCGTCTTCGGGGAACCGTGATGGGCTTGCGGGGTGGTCATGGCGTTTACCACTTGCACCCTGGATAGCGCCGCTGCATATATTGCAGTTCGCTGAGGATGTAGCCCATATATTCGCTGTGGCGGCCTTCTTTGCCCCCGGACTGCATCCAGTTGTTTTCTGGCCGTTTGAGCGTAGCTTCAGCGAGCACTTCGTCCACGATGTCATCCCAGTCCGCCTTGAGCGCCTCGGTGTCCACGGCCACGCCGCTTTCTAGCAAACGTTTTTCTACATCGGTCATGGTGAACATTTCACCGGTGAACATCCAGACATCATTCACGGCTTTCTGGGCCCGTTCATGGCTTTCTTCGGTGCCGTCGCCCAGTCGGATCAGCCATTCACTGCTGAACCGCAGATGATATTTGACTTCTTTCAGCGACTTGGCGCCGATGGCGGCCAGTGTTTCGTCACTGGACTCGCTGAGTTTTTCATAAAACAGCTTGGCGAAGGCGCTGTAGAAAAACAGTTTCGCCATGCTATAGCCCCAGTCTTTGTTGGGCATTTCGGTAATCAGCACATTGCGGTAGTCCATTTCATCGCGCAGGTAAGCCACATCGTCTTCGGTTTTCCCTTCACCTTCCACTTCGGCGGCATAGGTGAACAGCTCCCGGGCCTGGCCGATATAGTCCAGCGCGCAGTTGGACATGGCGACATCCAGTTCCAGGGTTGGCGCCTTGTAACACCATTCAGAAAGCCGGTGTCCCATAATTAGCGCATTATCCCCCAGATGGGTGGCGTATTTGACAAGATCTGTTTTGGCTGCTTCAGTCATTTCACTATCTCCCGATATATCCGCATCAAGGTTTATATTGTGCGGGCTCACATTTTGCCCACTTCCTTGGGGATGTCGTAAAAGGTCGGATGACGGTAAATTTTGTCGTCAGCCGGTTCAAACAGACTGTCCTTGTCTTCCGGTTTGGATGCCGTGATGGCCTTGGAAGGCACAACCCAGATGCTCACCCCTTCGTTACGACGGGTATAGACGTCGCGGGCGGCTTCGATGGCTGTTTCCGGGTCCGTCGCATGGATGCTGCCCACATGTTTGTGGTCCAGACCGGCCTTGCTGCGGATGAATACTTCATAAAGGGGCCATTCCTTGTCATGGGAATTCGGTTTTGTCGTCATGATCTTAGATCCTTAATCCTGTGTCAGTCTCGTTGCGCTTACTTGCCGCGATACCGGGCGTTACTGGGGCCCTTTCTCAGGCCCTTTCTCAGGCCCGTCTGAGGTATATTCAGGCGGCTTCGCGTTTCTTTTTCTGTTTTTCGGCATAGGCGAGGGCGGCTTCGCGCACCCAGGCGCCTTCTTCATGAGCGCGGATGTGGTTTTCCATGCGCTGTTTGTTACAGATGCCGTTGCCGTTGATCACATTCATAAATTCTTCCCAGTCAATCTCGCCGTGATCATAATGGCCGGTTTCTTCGTTCCATTTCAGGTCCGGATCCGGCAGGGTAATGCCCAGATATTCGGCCTGGGGCACGGTGGCGTCGATGAATTCCTGACGCAGCCGGTCATTGGATTTGCGTTTGATTTTCCATTTCATAGACTGGGCGGAATGTTGTGAATCCTTGTCGCTGGGGCCAAACATCATCAGGGCCGGCCACCAGAACCGGTTGACGGATTCCTGAACCATGGCTTTTTGTTCGTCGCTGCCGCGGACCAGGGACAGCAGAAGTTCATATCCCTGGCGCTGATGGAAACTTTCTTCCTTACAGATGCGGATCATGGCCCGGCTGTAGGGGCCATAGGAGCACCGGCTTAAGGAGACCTGGTTGGTGATGGCCGCGCCATCCACCAGCCAGCCGATGGTGCCTATATCGGCCCAGGTGAGCGCCGGATAGTTGAAGATGGAGGAATATTTGGCTTTGCCTTCATGCAGTTGCCGGATCATCTCGTCCCGCGAGATGCCAAGGGTTTCCGCCGCGCTATAGATATACAGACCGTGACCGCCTTCATCCTGAATTTTGGCCAGCAGAATCGCCTTGCGCCGCAAGGACGGGGCCCGGGTCAGCCAGTTGCCTTCCGGCTGCATGCCGATGACTTCGGAATGGGCATGCTGGGACATCTGCCGGATCAGGGTTTTCCGATAGGCTTCAGGCATCCAGTCCTGGGGTTCAATCTTGATGTCGTCGTCGATCTTTTTCTGAAACAGTTCCTCCAGTTTGGCTTCGTCCTCGCTGGTGGGGTCAGCCAGTTTGATCGGCTTCTGAATGGAAGTATCTCCGTACATTTTTGGTGGCCTCTCCATAAGAATTTAAACAATCCGGTGATCGGGGTGTCGGTGTTTAATATGTTACATAAAATTATAAAAATCAATACAAAATGTATCACTTTGACATATGATTGATTCTAAAAGGAAAATGTTTCCTATATGCCGCCAAAACGACGGAAAAACTCAGCCCCCGGGGCGGGAAGCGGGCCGTCGGCGGTTTCCAGAGTCGCAGAAAAATATTGTTCCGAGGCGCTCAGCAGCAGCCGGTAGATATTGCGGCACAGCTGATGGGCGGCGGTGCCTTCCCAGTGTGCCGGCAGCAGTTGCGTGGGCAGCAGCGGGTCTTTGAGCAGGATTTTCCGGTATTCGTGAATCATGAGGATCCTGAGCAGCGCGCATTCTTCATCCCGCGGCAGCGGTCCCTTGCGCAGGGCGTGATAGACGGGCCGGTAACGACTCAGAAAATCCTGATACAGCTGTCCCAGTTCCTCAAGGTCCCAGCATTCATGCACCAGGGTTTCCAGTGCCCGGCCGGACGTCATGTCATGCCGCGCCTTGGTCAGCAGAATCACGTCCTCATGAATATCGAGCAATTCGAGGGTCTGTTTCAGGGCCGGGAAATCCGGCAGGGGATGGGCCATCAGGCCGGAGGAGACAGTACCGAACCCCAGCCAGCCCAGTTCCTTGCGGGCCGCATCCCGCTTTTGTTTCAGGTGTTGGGGCAGGATCACCAGACACCAACTGCCGTCCCAGTCGATAAGCGGGCCGGCATAAATGCGCGGCGTGGCGTTCTGAAACCGGCGCCGGCCGCTGTCAGTTAGGCTGTAATAACTTTTTCGCCCGATCTGGGTGGCGCTGAGCCAGCTGTCCTTACTGAGGCGCGAGATGGTGGTTCGCACCAGTCGATCGCTGAGCCCCAGCGGCTCCAGGAAACTGATCAGGCTGCCCAGCCACACGGTGCCGCCACGAGGGGCGATGACATCTCCGTAAACCGTGATGATCAGTGATCCGGCGCGGATCGGTTGCTGGCGGTGAAAGTCATCAATCAGTTTTTTTAATTGCGGGTTGCCTGACATGTTTTTATTCTTATCTGGGTAAATATATACATTTATTTTTTTATGAAACGATATTTTGTATCACTTTGCGTGGGGGTGCACAATGGCGGAACAGAACACGGGGGCGGAACAGAACACGGGGGCGGAACAGAACACGGGGGCGGAACAGAACACGGGGGCGGAACAGAACACGGAAGCAACGATGAAAGAGGATGCACAGCCGACGCAGGATGCCTTGGCCTTTGCCCGGCAGGTGGCGGAGGCCATGTATGAAAAGGATATCGCCGCCCAGAAGATGGGCATCAAACTGACCAAAGTCGGTCCCGGTTACGCGGTCATGACCATGCCGATCCATGAGGATATGCTGAACGGCCACAGCATTTGCCATGGGGGGTATATCTTCTCCCTGGCGGACACGGCCTTCGCCTTTGCCTGCAATACATCCAATATTACGACCGTATCTTTGGGGTGCAATATTACGTTTCTGGCGCCGGCGCGGGCGGGGGATCTGCTGACCGCTGTGGCGGAAGTGCAGAGTCAGGCCGGGCGCACCGGAATCTGCGATGTGACCATCACCAATCAGGACGGCGAGCGGGTCGCCCTGTATCGCGGCAATAGTTACCGGGTGAACAGCAAGATTGTGGACGATCTGCCGGAAAGGCGATGATACAGGACCGGACGGAGGGAGCTTTCGCTGAATGTGTTTTCTTTGATCCTTGTTACCGATTTTGAAGGATAAAAACAGATGTTGCAGCCTCCCTGTACCACTAATTTTGAAAATAAACCACGGCGTATCGGGCTGGAGATTGAATATATCGGTCTTGACCTAGAGGAGTCCGCGGCTTTCATCCAGGACCTGTTTTCCGGCGAAATCAGAACGCGGCACAAAAATGCCCTTGAGGTGGATAGTGAGGCGCTGGGTGTTTTCAGGGTGGAGCTGGATGTGCAGCTGTTGCAGAAGCTGGCCGAAGCTTCCCGTAAAAATGAAGGCCGGGAGGGTCTTGACCTGGAAGGCCGCCTTGAAGAATTGATTTCCCCATTAATCAAGACCCTGGCCCCCAATGAGATTGTCACGCCGCCCTTGCCTCTGGATCGGCTTGAGGATATGGAACAGCTCATTACTGTGCTCCGGCAAAAGGGAGCCAAGGGCACAGGAGACTCCATCAGTTATGCCTTTGGGCTGCATCTCAATCCGGAGGTCTGTTCGTTTGAGGCGGAGTATATCCTTGCGCATTTGCAGGCTTTTGTTCTGCTTTATGATTGGCTCAAGGACCAGATCAGCATGGATTTCACGCGCCTGGCCAGCGCTTATGCCGGAGGCTTCCCTGCGGAATATGCCCGTCTGATTCTCTCGGAAAGATACGCCCCGGACCTGTCCCGGCTCATCGACGATTATCTCCAGTATAATCCCAGTCGTAACCGGGCCCTGGATATGTTGCCGCTGATGGCTTGTCTTGACGAGGCGCGCGTGCGCAAGGTGGTGAAAAGCGAGTTGGTGAAAAAGCGTCCGACCTTTCATTTTCGCATGCCCAATTGCAAGATCGAGGATCCGTCCTGGTCCATTACCGTGGAATGGAACCGTTGGGTCATGGTGGAGAAGCTGGCCGCCAATGAGGATCTCAGGCGAAAAATGGCTGATCACAGGATCCGGCTGATGGACAGATTCATTGACCCTGTGACCTCTGACTGGCTGGTGGCCGCCAAAAACTATGTCGAGGGGATGCGATAGACGATCCTACGGCGCTGTCAAATCGGCTTGTGGGGTAGTGGTGCGGATGCGGACCTTGTCGATATTGCGTTTGTCCATGGCTACCACTTCAAAAATCAGGCCGTTTGCCTCGATTGTCTCGCCTGGTTCCGGGAGATGGCCGATCTGCCATAATAGATAGCCGGCCAAAGTGGAATAGCGGTCGGCCCGGTCGGTGAGGTCGACCTCCAGCAGGCTGGATACCTTGCGGATGTCGATCCCGCCATCGACCAGCCAGGTCTTATCATCAATATGTTCCGCCACCATTTGTTCCTCGTGTTCATCGGGAAAGTCGCCGGCGATGGCTTCCAGAATATCTGTCGGAGTGACAATGCCCTCAATTGAGCCGTATTCATCAACCAGCAGGGCCAGTTGCAGCGGTGATCTCCGCAACTGTTCCATCAGCCGCAGCACATTGACACTTTCATGTACCACCAGCGGCTGGCGTATCGACCGTTCGGGATTGATCCGGCCTTCTTCCAGAAGGTCGCGCAATAGCTCCCGGGTGAAAGCTACCCCGAGAAGATTGTCGAGGCTGCCACGTGCCATGAGGAACCGGGAATGGCCAAGACCAAGAATTTTTCGGCGCAACGCCTCCTGGTCTTCGTCAAGATCGAGCCAGTCGATGTCCTTGCGCGGCGTCATGATGGAGCTGGCCGGCCGTTCGGCAAGTGTCAGGACCCCCTGAATCATTTCCTTTTCCTGCGGTGCAAAGACATCTTGCTCGGCGGCCTTTTCAGCCATCGCTTCTGCCGGGCCGCCCAGTCGCACTTCCAGGGGTCTGCCGCCCAGCAACCGCAGCACCGCCGTAGCTGTACGATTGCGCAAGTTGCCCCTGAGTGCCAGTTTCTCGCGGTTGCGCTGCCCGACCTGATTGAAGGTTTCGATCAGGATGGAAAAGCTGATGGCGGCATAAAGATAACCTTTGGGGATATGCAGGCCGAATCCCTCCACAACCAGCAGGAAGCCGATCATCAGCAAAAAGCCGAGACATAGAATGACTACCGTCGGGTGTCTGGAGACAAAGGTCATGAGCGGTTTCGAGGAAATAATCATCACGCCGATCGCGATGATCACGGCAATCATCATGATCGACAGTTCGTCGACCATGCCCACGGCGGTGATCACGCTGTCGAGTGAAAAAATGGCGTCAAAAATGACAATTTGGGCAATCACCTGCCAGAATACGGCATGCAGGGGCCGATCCGGGCCATGGGCGATCTGGCCCTCCAGCCGCTCATGCAGTTCCATGGTGCCCTTGAACAGCAAAAACAGCCCGCCAGAGATCAGGATCAGGTCGCGGCCGGAAAACTCAAGGTCCATGATTGTAAAAAGTGGCTGGGTCAGTGTCACAACCCAGGCAATCGACGCCAGCAGCACCAGCCGCATGGCCAAGGCCAGCAACAGCCCCACTAGGCGCGCCTTTTCCCGCTGATGTTCCGGCAGTCTGTTCGCAAGAATGGCGATAAAAACCAGATTGTCGATGCCCAAAACGATTTCCAGCACCACCAGGGTCGCCAGTCCCGCCCAGGCCGCCGGGTCGCTCATCCATTCAAAAATCATCGTTTAGCCTTCTCGTGAACAATAGCAAACAAGCAGGAGGAAACAAGTAAGAGGAAACAATCAGGGGCTTCGCAGACGGGCAGACAAGGCCGGACGGGAGTGTCGGAATCCTCGGAGACTCTGTAAAACATGGGATTGCTGCAGGAATGTGTTATCTCTCGACCATGATAGTGAAAATCCGGTATAGATATAATATTCATATAATATTCCGGCGCTTCCGGCAATTATTTCCGGCAGCAATTATTTCCGGAGGAGGAGTTCGTTATTGCAGGGGGACGGGCAGAGCGTATAAAGTCTGAACCGGATCGATGGACGGGGGCATTCTGGTGGGGCCAGCCATAGGGGGCGGGCCACATTAAGGTCACATATTCCCGCCAGATTGATACACAGCGGCGGGAAGTTCAGTCCATATGATTTCGTGCCGATAAGGGCCCGATGCGTGGTGAGTATAGTGAAGGTTTCAGCAGGAAAAATTCCGACAAGAATAATATTGCCAGTCCTCCGCCTGGTCTTGCTGGCGGGTTTTTTCCTGCTCCCTGGGGGGCAGGCTCTGGCAGCACCCCCGACGGGGGCCCCGGCGATACCCAGAACGATGGAAATGCGTTACAGCCTTGATGTTGCAGGATTTAATGCGGGAGTTCCGGACCGCGTGAAGGAGGATTTTGAGGCCCATTCCGTTCTGAAAAAACATCAGGGAGAACCGTTACTTTTGGTGGCGAATCTCAGGGCCCGTGTCAACCAGGATGTGGATCTGCTGCGCCGAATTCTGCGGGCGGAAGGGTATTATGATTCGGTCATCCGCCAGCGGATTTCCCGCCGCAACAACCGGTTCGAGGTGCAGATCCACTTTGATCCCGGCCCGCGATATGTTCTTGCGGACATCAGAATCGTTTATGAGGGGAAGGCCCCGCCGGCAGATGTTCACCGCAACGCCTATGATCGTCTGAACCTCTCACCGGGCGAGCCCCTGCGGGCAGAAGCGGTGAGTGCGGCCCAAACTTATCTGTATCTTGCTTATCCTGAACGAGGGTATCCTCAGGCTCGGGTCACCGATCGGGAAATCATTGTGGATCACGCCACCCGTCAGGCCACTGTGACCTACCGGGTCAACCCCGGTCCCCTGGTGCGGCTGGGACCAGCCCGGTTTCAAGGGGCCCCTCACGTGCGGGAAAATTATCTGTACCGCTTTGTCACCTGGAGCCGGGGCGATATTTATGACCAGAGGCAACTGGACCAGTTCCGGCGACGGCTGTATAAAACCGGACTGTTTCGGAGTATCCATATTGAACCTGATCCGCAGGCTATTGGTGAAGAACGCCCCGTTCTTGTCCGGCTTCAACAAGCGGAACATCGCACCCTGAGCGTGGCGGCCGGTTATGCTACAGACGAAGGGGCGAGCGGGGATCTCTCTTGGGAACATCGCAACTGGCGCGGCTGGGGAGAACGCCTGTTCTTTGGTGCTCATCTGGCGGAAATTGAACAGTCCCTGAAAGGGCGTCTGGAAAAGCCCAATCATCACCGGCTGGACCAGACTTTGTCGTTTGAGACAGAACTGGCGCGGGAAAACACCGATGCCTTTGAAGCGCACACCATCGAAGCACGGGCGGCGCTGGAACGGGTGCTCAATGATCGTATTGCGGTTTCCGCCGCGGCGGAGCTGCAATACAGCGATGTAACCGAGACGACAACGGACCGGAAATTCCTGCTGGCTTCGCTGCCGTTGGGGGTGCGTTGGGACAGCTCCAATGATCTGCTCAATCCGGTGAGGGGACTACGTGCGTCCCTCATTATAGCGCCCAGTCTGATCAGGAATGGCGGCACCTTTAGCTATCTGCGCAGTGAAGTTATGCTCAGCGGGTATTATCCTCTGGCCAGAGATGGCGGTTTGGTTCTGGCTGGTCGAGCCCGGCTGGGGGCGATTGTGGGCATTGACGAGTTGTCCCTGCCCGCCAATGAGCGGTTCTATACCGGCGGTGGCGGGTCCGTGCGGGGATATGGGTTTCAGGGGATCGGGCCCCAGGACAATGAAGGCGACCCTCTGGGCGGCCGCTCAGTGGCCGAATTGGGTGGGGAATTGCGCTGGCGTCTGTCCAGAACCATCGGCATTGTGCCGTTTCTCGAAGGCGGTAATGTTTATGAAGACAATCTGCCGCAGTTCAAGGGGTTCCGCTGGGGCGCGGGGCTGGGCTTGCGTTATTATACCGGGTTCGGGCCAATCCGGCTGGATGTGGCAACGCCGCTCGACCGTCGGGATGGGGAAAGCCGGATACAGCTTTATGTCAGTCTGGGGCAGGCATTTTAATGGCACAGGAGACACAGGATAAACAGAAACCGGCCCTGTGGAGGCGTTTGGCCCTTTGGGCGCTGATCGGGGGAACGGTCTTGTTTGGACTGGCGAGTGCGGCGGTGCTGTATCTTGACAGTGCGGCGGGGCAGCGTCGTCTGGTGGCCTGGATCGAGGCGGAGACGGCGGGCGGGCCGGCGGCCGTGCAGGTGTCCGGCCTCAAAGGATCCCTGTTGGGCCGGTTAAGGGTTGATAAGGTAACGGTTTCTGATGCGCGGGGGCTCTGGGCCGAGGCCCGGGATATCCGTGTTGCGTGGCGTCCCTGGGCCCTGATCCGAAAACGCCTTTCGGTCTCAGAGGTCACGGCAGGGGCCGTGCGGCTGCATCGTCTTCCTGAAACGGTTCCGGAACAAGCCGGCACGGCCCCCTCTGCTCCTTTGGCAGTGCCGGAACTGCCGGTGGATATTGTGCTGGATAGATTTCGTTTGGCAGAAATTGATCTGGGGGCGGCCCTGCTGGGGCGCGCGGAGCGATTTCACAGCGCAGGGCGGCTGAATATATTGCGAGAGCAGGATCTTGACGTGTCCTTTCTGTTGGGACGCCTGCAAGGGGACGGAGACCGTCTCAGTCTGGATATTGCCTATCAGGAAAATCGTCGCCATTTACATCTTGATGGCATCATGAAGGCGCCGCGCGGCGGTGTTTTTGCCAAAATTCTGGGCCGGGACGACCTGCCGGATCTGGAACTGCGCCTGCACGGCGATGGCCCCTTGCGGGACTGGAGCGGCACCCTCTTGGCCCAAACAGAAAATGATGTTTTGGGACAGGCGGATATTTTTTATAAAAACCGCGTTTTCTCCCTGACTTCTGGTTTTGATCTTGATCGTTTTCTGGGAACCGATCTGGCGCAAAAGACCGGTCACAGGCTGGATTTGGCCCTTGAACTGCGTCCATCAGAAGACGTCCAGGGCCGGGAACTGGAATTCCGCCTTGAAACAGACGTTCTGAACTTTAGGATTATGGGGCCTGTGCGCCGGACGGATTTGCTGCAATTCCACGATCTTCAGGTCCGGCTGGATCTCACGGAACGTTTTGTGTTGGGGCGCGGGTCTGAGGCACTGAGCATAAAACCGGCCCGTCTTTCGGGCCGTCTGACCGGCAGTCTCGAAACGCCCCGTTTCCGATTTAACATTCCGGCCCTTGACCTGACACAGGGCGAACAATTGTCTCTTGCCACATCCCTTTCCGGCACCCTTGCGGGAGAAGCAGCGCAGATTTCCTATGATTTATCGGGGGCAGTCACAACGGTCGGGGGCAAGGTTCTCGCTTCGCTAAAACCACTTTTGGGCCCGGCGGTAAACTGGCGCCTTGCGGGACGTTATGATCCGGCGCATTTGCGTCTTGCGGCGGAGATCATCCGACTTGACGGCAAGCTGCTGAACCTGCACGGGGGTGGTGATATGACGGGTGCGGGGGACATTTTCACCGGCAGGGTTGATCTGCGGCTGAACAATCTTCGCCCGCTTGTCCCGGCAGCAGCAGGGGCACTCAGGGCGGCAGTTGATATCTATCGTAATGGCGTGGATGAACCGGTGCGGCTTTCCCTGGAAGCCGCCAGTGAGAATCTGAATTTTGACGATGCTGTTCTCAGGCAGATTGTGGGGCCGGCGGTGACACTGAACTCACGCCTGACGGTATCTCCTGCGGGGGATGTAACTTTGGAAAACCTTGATCTCAATGCCCGTCACGTGACGGCGCAGGCGGAACTTGCGATAAAAGGGGAAGCGCAGGCCGTGCAGGGCACGTATCAGATTGCCCTGCGGGATCTGGAGCAGGCAAATCTTCCGGGCGGCCTTCGTTTTAAAGGCGGGCTTGCCATGTCAGGAACATTTGATGGCACGATTTTGGCGCCGGCGCTGTCAATGCGCAGTCGTCTTGGTGCCCTGGATCTTCAGGGGGTGAGTTTTGAAGATGTGGTGGTGGCCGCCAGGGCGGAAAGTCTTCTGAGTGTACCGCGTCTACGCCTTGACCTGTCGGGGGGGTCCGCTCTGGGCCCGCTCCGCGGACATCTTCAGATCGAGGGCGCCCCGAAAGGGGGAATGAAGGTGCCGGAGTTTATCGTCACAATGGGCATGTTTAGGGCAGAAGGACAGTTTGAGCGGCGTTCAGCCGCCGCCCCGGTTCTGGGTCGGCTCCGCCTCAACCTTGTAGAAGGAGGGGAAATTCCGGCGGACAGGCCGGTTCTTGACGCGGAACATTTGGAAATGACCGCGCTTTTTTCAGCGGCAGGAGCCGCCCGGACCGAGGATCAAAAGATTGATATAAGCGGCCAGATTGGCCGGTTGCGCCATGTCCTGCCCGGGGGCGATCTTTTCCTTCTGGAGCGGGGCATGCTGGAAGGCCGTATGGTGTTTGGCCCGTCAGGGCCGGCCATTACGGCGTCCGGGCGTCTGGAGAACCTGTCACATCCGCGCCTGGAGCTCAGCCGCTTGAGCCTCGAACTAAAACAGGAGCATCAGGCCATTCGCTATCACGTGTCGGCCCGGGGCACACCGGCATTGCCGATGGATCTTGTTCTGGATGGGCAGGTTGCCCCCGGGCTAGAAAACGAATGGCGGCTTATGGCGGAAATTTTCGGAACGCTCAATGAGCAACCGCTCCTGTTCCAGAACCCTCTGGTATTTTCCTGGAAGGGGGAGAATATGGCTTTACAGCCCCTGGCGGTACAATTTGGCAAGGGGCAGCTTATAACCGCCTTTACCAAAACGGCCCAACTTCTGGACACACGCCTTGAGGCCAAGGCATTGGACCTGCGGCCCCTGCACCGGTTTTTCCCCGACATGCCCCTAAGTGGCGTGATCAACGGGAGACTGGAATTTTCCGCCACCCCCGACAGGAGCACCGGACAGCTGAAGTTTCAGCTTCATGATCTGACCTCACCACAACATCTGTTTGCCGTCGATCCGGCGTTGCATCTTGATTTTGAGGGCCGTCTTAGGGACCGGCGGATCACCCTTGAGAGTCGTCTTGAGTTGCCTGAAACCTTTAGGACCACGCTGTCTGTCCGCCTTCCCGGCCTGTTTGACTTTACGCAGTTGAAACTGGACATTCCCGATGATCAGCCATTGCAGGGACGGGTGTCGCTGAGCGGCGATGTGGGGGCGGTTTGGCCGGTGTTGAATCTGTATCATCATGATGTATCGGGCAGGGTGGACGGCCAGTTCGCTCTGTCGGGCAGTCTGGACGAGCCGGAGGTGTCAGGCCGTGTGGAGATGAAGAAGGGGCGTTATGAAAACACCCAGATTGGTTTTGTGGCGCAGGACATCTCTTTGCAGGCCGAAATGCAGGACCGGCAACTGAGAATCAGGGATCTGAGGGCCACGGACGGCGCCGCGGGACGCATCAGGGCGGCGGGCACGGTGCAGATCCTTGAGGATTATCGCTATGACCTGGCTTTGGCGCTCAAGGCGGAACAGACCCGCATTGTTCGTCAACCCACCCTTGAGCTGATGGCATCGGCGGATCTGGCCCTGCGTAAGACGGGGCGGGATATCCGTCTTAACGGCGAGGTAACAGTGGATCGGGGAGATATCAGTCTGGCGCTTCGGGGTTCCAGCGATATCATCGAGGCGGATGTGATCGAAATTAACGGCACCGGGGAGGCACAGGCTCTGCAAGACGCCGGACGGCGGCGTCTCGGGCCGCTTCTGCTGGATGTTGATCTGAAGGCCCCGGGAAAGATTTTTATCCGGGGGCGGGGGCTGGACTCGGAGTGGCGCGGAGATCTGGATATCACCGGAACCTCGGACCGGCCAGTGGTGGAGGGGAGTATTTCCCTGGTGCGGGGATTTTTTGATTTTTCCGGGAAACGTTTTGCCCTCAGCCGCGGAGAGATTACTTTTCCGGGGGATGGCAGCAACGATCCCCGCCTGGATATCACGGCGGAACTGGCGCTGTCTGATCTTGTGGCCATGATTCACATTGGCGGGCGGGCCAGTCAGCCGGATCTGACGGTAACCTCCACCCCCGAGCTGCCGCAGGAAGAGGTATTGGCTCGCATTCTCTTCGGTACCAGTGTCACGGAGCTTTCCCCGCTGGAAGCCCTGCAACTGGCGTCCTCCATCCAGGCCCTGTCCGGGGACGGAGGGCCGGGGGTGGTGGATCAGTTGCGCGGCAGCATCGGCTTTGACCGTCTGATATTCGGGTCGGCAGGAACCGCAGACGATCGGGAGTACGGCACAACGGTGTCCGGCGGGAAATATCTGACCAACAATATTTATGTGGAAGTGACCACATCCCCGGCAACAGGGGCAATGGCGCAGAGTGTGGAGGTGGAGCTCAGCGACAACCTTTCCCTGATCACCCGTCGCGGTCTGGACCGGGAAAACAGTCTGGCGATCCGCTGGTCCTGGGATTATTAGAGTGAATTGTGAATAGGTTGACCCAATTCACGCTAAATCTGACAAGGTTGTGCGCCGTTTCAGTTCATTAATTCTTCTTGCGCCCGGCTGGAAACTCCGGTTATGTAAAAAAGAAAAACAGAAAAAGAACGGGGGGCTTGGGATGGGCGCATGGCAATGGACCTGATCATAACAAAATTATTCCCGCCGGTAAGCAAGCCTTCCCGGGTGGTCCGGCCACATCTTGAAAAACTTCTAAATAAAAATGCCCTGCGCCGGGTTACTCTGATTTCCGCCGGAGCGGGGTTTGGCAAATCCACACTGATGACCGAATGGTACCGCACCCTACAGGGCCAGGGGGTGGCGGTAGCATGGATTTCTTTGGACGTCCGGGATCAGGATCAGGGACAATTGCTGAGCTATCTCATCGAAGCCCTGAGAATGGCCGGGGCCGTAGAAGGCAAAACCGCTGAAAATTTGTTGCAGAACAAACGCGAAAACCGCTTTTTTTCGGTTCTGGGGGCATTAATTAACGAGATGGCCGCCTTACAGGGAACAGTGGTTCTGTTTCTGGATGATTATCATTTTGCCGATTGTGCAGAAACCAGCCGGATCATGGTAAACTTTATCAGTCTGGCCCCGCCCAACGTTCATTTTGTCATAGCCAGCCGCAGTCGACCGCAATTGCCGCTGGCGACCCTGAAGGTTCATGAGGACCTGATGGTTCTTTCGGAAAAGGAGTTGCGCTTTTCGGACCGGGAAGCGGCTGAATTTATGCAGGATCGCAGGGGGCTGAACATTTCCGAACACAGTCTGCGTCGCCTGATCCAGTCCACGGAAGGGTGGGTGGCAGGGTTGCAATTGATCTCGCTTGCGGTGCGGGACAAGCGAATGGATGAACATCTGCTTCGGCAGTTTTCCGGCAGCAGCCGGGATGTGGTGGACTTTCTGGCCCATAATGTTTTTTCCCATCAGCCGGAACATATACGGACGTTCATGATGCGCACTGCCGTGCCGGAACGGTTTAACGCGGAACTCTGCGAATGCCTGACCGGCGAGACAGACGCGCAGGATGCCCTGGAATATCTTGAGGATAATAATCTGTTTATTATTCCGCTGGATGAAGGCCGCGGCTGGTACAGATATCATCATTTGTACCGGGAGTTTCTGCTCACTCAGTTAAAACGTTATCACAAGGAAGAACTGGCTTCCCTCCAGCGTACCGCCAGCCAGTGGTTTGCCGATGCCGGCCTGATTGTGGAGGCCGTTTCCCTGGCCGATGAAAGCGGGGATTACGATTATCTGGCAACTCTTGTGGGACAGCATGCGGAAAACATTCTGATCCGCGGGCATATGCCGCTGCTGCTGGACTGGGTGAGGAAAATTCCCGAAAATATCGCCCGCACCAAACCGCTGATTTCGGTTTATGAGGGATACGCCTTGTTCCACATGCGCCGTCCGGTCGAAGCGGCCAGTGCGGGTTATCGGGCCGAGGAAATTATCCGGGAAGCGGAAAAAGCCGGCAGTATTCCTGTGGAAGAACTTGTGCGGCTCAAGCAGGAAGTCAAGGTGATCAAGGCCGGGGTGGCTATTGCCTCGGACGATGTGGAGCAGGCGAAAAAATATGCTTCCGTGCCGCTGCAGACCACGGTGGAAAAAAGCGGTTTCATGGTGGGGGCCATGAAAAATATGCTGGGATATGCCTGTGCGTCCCTGAACAAATTTGATGCGGCGCGCGAGGCCCTGCTTGAGGCACGAAAAGCACATGAACAGGTCAATTCGGTTTATGGCGTGGTATATGCGGACTGTTTTCTGGGAATGGCCGAGATGGCGATGGGACATCTGCAGGATGCCTATGAGCTGTTTTTGCATGCCGAGAAAGTTTCCCGCGGGGACAGGTTGCCCAATTCTCCGGCCATCGCTGTGAGCCGATTGTATCAGGGGCTGGTATGTTATGAATGGGGCGATCTGGGAAAAGCTCTCAATTTGATCACGGAAAATATCGAACTTGTGGATGAGTGCGGACAGGCAGAGGCGCCGATCACGGGCTATATCGTTCTGGCCCGTTTGTACCGGGCGTTGGGACAACCGGAAAAGGTGTATGAGCCGCTGGAGGCCGCATCCCGGATTTGCCGTGAGGATGAACTGCATCGCCTTCATGTGCTGACGGAATATGAATATATCCGCCAGCTTCTTGTGGATGGTTTTCTGCCCGAGGCGCAGGATCGGGCGCGGCTGGCTGGTGTAATGCCGGATGATATTGACGCGGACCTGAAAACGGCGGAATGGGACAGGGTTAAATGTGTCCGTTTCCTGATCAAATCCAGATTGTTGCTGGCGCTCGGGCGGGAAGATCAGGCCATTTCTTTGTTGCAGCATCTGAAAACGCTGGCCCTGGCGGTTCGTCGCCGTCGGCGCGCACTTGAGATCATGGCGCTGCTGGCCCGGGCCTATTTGCAGAAAGGCGAACGGGCAGAGGCGTTGAATATGCTGGATCACGCCCTGCGGTTGGCCCGTCCGGAGAAATATATCCGGCTGTTTGCGGATGAGGGACAGGAAATCGGCAGGCTGCTGGCTATGTGGCTGGCGGCGCCGACCTTGCGGGAGCCGGAGCTGCACGCCACTGGCGCGCAGATACTGGCGGCGTTTGAGGGAGAACATCCCAGGGGCCAGGGAACGGTCATATCCCCGCCCCAGCCCATAAAAACACAGCCCATAAAAACACAGCCCATAAAAACACTGCCTGGGAAAATACTGTCTGGAGAAACGGGGCATGTTCTGCTTGAGCCGCTGAGTGAGCGGGAAGTGCAGGTTCTGACCCTCTTATCCAAGGGATATTCCAACCAGAAAATCGGCCAAAGTCTGTCCATTGCCGAAAATACGGTCAAATGGCATATCCGGAATCTGTTTGAAAAACTGGGGGTCAAGAACCGCACCTCCGCCGTTCTGGCGGCCCAGAACCTCAACCTGATCTGAAATTCGATTCCCACACTTTCGGGTGGGGGGATTTTTTTTATCCTTCCCTACTTTTGTGTCGGGTGAACAAGGCCACGCCGGTTTACCTTTTCCACAAATTAATTCCACAACTTAAAGTTCCGGCGGACTTTGACGCCGGATGGTATAGGGAAAAGGGATCTGATGAAACTTACAGAATATGCCGAATATGACGGGCTGGGCCTGGCGGAACTGGTCAGAAGCGGTCAGGTTTCCGTTCGGGAACTGACGCAGACGGCCCTTGAGGCCATCCATGCCTTGAACCCTCAGCTGAATGCCGTGATTGAAACTTTTGACGAGAGTCCCGACAATCCGGACGGGCAAGGGAGCGGGCCGTTCCAGGGCGTACCTTTCCTGATCAAGGATGTGGTGCTGCATTGTGAAGGGCGCAAATGTGAAATGGGGTCGCGCCTGGCCAAGGGGCTGGTGGCGCCGCATGACACGGATCTGATGAAACGCTTTCGGGCGGCGGGGTTTGTCACTCTGGGGCGGACAGCGGTGCCGGAAATGGCTTTTAATGTGGCCACTGAATCCCTGCTGACGGGGCCGAGCCGCAACCCATGGGACACAACACGCATGACCGGTGGATCCAGTGGCGGGGCGGCGGCGGCCGTGGCGGCAGGCATGGTGCCGATCGCCCATGCCAATGATGGTGGGGGCTCGACCCGGATTCCGGCGGCCTGTTGTGGCCTTGTGGGGCTGAAACCCACCCGCGGGCGTACCCCTATTGGACCGGATGCGGCCGATGGTCTCAATGGCCTGGGCATTGAACATGTGGTCACGCGTAGCGTGCGGGATTGCGCGGCCGTGTTGGACGCCACGGAAGGGCCGGGGTGCGGGGATCCGTATCAAATCCCGCGTCCTCAGCGGCCGTATCAGGACGAAGTGGGTACGGCTAGGAATCCTCTGAAAATCGCTTATACCGCCACATCCTTTTCCGGGGACAAGGTAGACCCGGAGATGGCCGAAAGCCTGAAAAAGACCGCAGTGACCTGCGCGGCGCTGGGCCATCATGTGGAAGAGGCCCAGCCGGTCATCCACTATGACGCCTTTTTTGACGCCACCATGAAAATCTGGTGCGCCAATATCGCAAGCTGGATTGATCAGCTCGTGGCGCTGACCGGGCGGACGGCCTCCTCTGATTATCTCGAGAGTGCAACGCTCGCCTGTTACGATTATGGCAAGTCCCTAACGGCGGGGGATCTTCTGGAGGCGTTTGCCGTCATGAATCAGATAAGCCGCACGGTGGCGCCGTTTTTTGACCAATATGATTTGTTGCTCACCCCGACCACCGGTCTGTTAACACAGCCGATCGGGACGTATAACGCCAATGCCCCCGGCTGGACGGCGCAGGATTGGGGCGAAAAAATCTTTTCTTTCGGGGCTTTTACGCCGTTATTCAACATGACGGGACAGCCGGCCATTTCCCTGCCGTTACAGATGAGCGCTTCCGGTCTGCCGATCGGGCATCAGTTTGTGGCGCCCTTTGGACGGGAGGACTTGTTGTTCCGCCTGGCCGGACAGTTGGAGCAGGAATTGCCCTGGATTGGCCGGAAACCAGCCTGCGGCCTCTGGACTATGGAGGAATAAATGACACGAAAAACCGGAATTGTCTGGCAGGAAATTTATATGTGGCACGATACCGGTACCCATGCCGGGGTATTGCCGGCAGGATATCCGATACAACCGGGCACCCATGCGGAAAACCCTGAAACCAAACGGCGGTTCAAAAACCTTTTGGAAGTTAGCGGCCTGTATGAACAACTGGTGCAGATCAAGGCACGCAAAGCCACGGAAGAACAGATCCTGCGGGTGCATGTGCCGGACTACATTAATCGGCTGAAAGAGTTGAGCGCCACCACCGGTGGCGATGCCGGCATGCTGACCCCTTTCGGCCCCGGAGGTTATGATATTGCCAGACTGTCCGCCGGCGGAGTCATCGCGGCGATGGACGCGGTGCTGGCGGGCACGGTGGACAATGCCTATGCCCTGGTGCGGCCGCCGGGCCATCATGCGGAACCGGATATGGGCAAGGGGTTTTGCCTGCTGGCCAATGCCGCCATCGCTGGCCGCCATGCGCTTGAGGGGCATGGGCTGGAGCGTATCGCTTTTGTGGACTGGGACGTGCATCATGGCAACGGCACCGAACGCATTTTCTGGGAGGACCCTCGGGCGCTGACCATTTCCATCCATCAAGACCGTAACTTTCCCCCGGATACGGGCGACATGAGGGATATCGGCGAGGGGGCCGGGGAAGGATTTAATATCAATGTCCCGCTGCCGGCAGGCAGTGGAGTTGGCGCTTATGAAGCGGTGTATGACCGGGTGGTCCTGCCGGCGCTCAGGGCTTACAGACCTGATCTGATCATCGTGCCGTCCGGTTTTGATGCTGGGGCCCATGACCCGCTGGGGCGGATGATGATGCATAGTGACGGATATCGTTCCCTTACCCGAAAATTGCTGAGTGTCGCAGACGAGGTGTGTGCGGGACGCCTCGTTATGTGTCATGAGGGCGGTTACAACGCCCCGACCGTGCCATTCTATGGTCTCGCGGTCATGGAGGAACTCAGCGGGATCAGAACCGATGTGGACGATCCGTTCCTAGCGTTGTTTGCGGGCATGGCCGGACAGGAATTGCAGCCGCATCAGGACGAGGTGGTCCGCGCGGCCGAGCAACTTCTGGGGCAAATAAAGTAATCCTTGTATACACAAAATCCGAGTTTTCCATATGAAGGATAATGAAAAACTGAC
The DNA here is from genome assembly GCF_005849285.1 of Luteithermobacter gelatinilyticus. Classification (NCBI taxonomy): domain Bacteria; kingdom Pseudomonadati; phylum Pseudomonadota; class Alphaproteobacteria; order Emcibacterales; family Emcibacteraceae; genus Luteithermobacter; species Luteithermobacter gelatinilyticus. The sequence continues at coordinate 616,099 of NZ_CP040517.1, forward strand.
CAATATATATATCACTTAGGGATATTAAGAGAAAACCCTGTCGCTCTGTATCAAGTTTCAAGGCGTTAAAATACAAGAAATGTATACATATAATGATATATATGTATACATAAAATAATCCATAATTTCCTGCCTGAGAGCCGGAAAACAAATATCGAAAAATAAAGGAATGGTTCACGAGAAAGGGACAAAGACATGATCATGCCAAAAACAAAAAGATTGCGGGGTCGTTGGGCCCTGCTGCTGTCCACGGCTTTTTGTGCCGGGACGCTGGTTCAGACAGGGCCGGCGGCGGCGCAGATGATGCTGGAGGAAATCACAGTTACGGCTCAGAAGCGCGAACAGGGCATTAATGATGTGGGCATCACGGTAAATGCGTTCACTGCCGACATGCTGGATAATATGGGGGTCAATTCCGCAGAAGACATGGCGCTGATGACCCCGGGCCTGACCATCACCAATACGGCGGCCACCGGGGTGCCGATCTACACCATTCGCGGGGTCGGGTTTTCGGATTATTCCACCGCCGCGTCCAGCACCGTCGGGCTGTATTTTGACGAGGTGGCGATTCCTTATGCGGTGATGAGCCGGGGCGTGTTGTTTGATGTGGAGCGGGTCGAGGTGCTGAAAGGGCCGCAGGGGGATCTTTATGGCCGCAACACCACGGCGGGGCAGATCAATTTCATCAGCCGCAAACCGACCGAAGAATTCGAGGCCGGCATGACGGTGGAATTCAGCCGTTTCAACTTGCTGGATGTGGAAGGGTATGTGAGCGGCCCGGTGGCGGATACGGTGCAGGCACGACTGGCGACCAAGGTGGTGCAGTCCAATCAGGGCTGGCAGCAAAGCCTGACCCGGGATTGGGATACGCTGGGGCGCAAGGACGAAGTAGCGGTGCGCGGGCTGGTCAATATGGATATGAGCGAGCAGGCGTCCCTGCTGCTAAATTTACACTGGATTCGGGATAAATCCGACAATGTGGCGCCTACGGCCTATGACGGCCGGGATGTGGGCTTTGAGACTGCGCAGCAGCGGCCTACTCTGGGTGAGGTGATCTATTCCCTGGGCGATAACCGTCTGGCGGACTGGACCACGGGGGAATTCCGCCCGCGGCGCGATAATGAACTGAAGGGCGTGTCCGCCAAACTGGACTGGGATTTTGACGGGATCAGCCTGACAGCCATCAGCGCTTATGACAAGTTCGAGCGGGAAGAGGCCAACGACTGGGACGGCGCCGCGATCCGGGATTCCAACAACATCAACGTGACGGACATCGAGGTATTTTCCCAGGAAATCCGCCTGTCGTCCAACAATGATTCCAATTTCAGCTGGATTGCCGGAGTGTATTATTCCTGGGACGAAATGAGTGAAGACTATAATTATTTCATGAATGATTCCTTCTTTGCCCTGGCGCTCGGTATTACCGAACTGGATACCCGGTATGACCAGACTACGGAATCCATGGCGGCTTTCGGGCATGTGGAATGGCAGTTCGCGGAACAGTTCCGCCTGACCGTGGGGGCCCGGTATACGGAAGAGGACCGGGAATGGTCCGGCTGTACCTATGACCGCAATGGCACGCTGGCGGCGGCGGGAAATAATATCCTCACTCCTTTCCTGATCATTCCGGCCGGTCTGCCGGCACCTGACCCGGTCGCCCCGGGGGATTGTGTGGTGTATAACGACATACCGGGCAGCGAGAATTTTGGCCAATATGCAGTCTTCAGTGACGCTATTTCCACCAATAAATGGATGTGGAAAGCCACGCTGGATTACACCCCGACCGATGATCTTCTGGTGTACGGCACGGTCTCCAAAGGGTTTAAGTCCGGTGGTTTTAACGGCGCCAATGCCAATACCCACAGCCAGCTGGTGCCGTATGGTCCGGAAGATCTGCTGTCCTTCGAACTGGGGGTGAAGTCCACCCTTGATGAAGGCCGCATGCAGCTGAATGCCGCGCTGTTCTATTATGATTATGAAGACAAACAGGAACAGGGCACAGCGGTGACCTTTGTGGGCAATATTTCCGGCCTGACCAATGTGCCGCAATCCAAAATCAAGGGCGGCGAGGTTGAAATGCGCTGGTTGGTGGCGGATGGCCTGACCCTTGATTTCGGGGCGGCCTATCTGGATACGGAAATCACCGAATGGGAAGCGGTCAGCACCGACAGTGTGTTTCCCGACGTCATCACCTTTGATGCGTCCGGGCTGGAGCTGGCCAATGCCCCCGAATGGCAGTTTAACGGGACGGCCACCTATGAATGGACGCTCAATGACAATTTGCTGATGATGATTGCCGCCGATCTGATCTATAAGGATAAAACCAGCGGCGGGGCCCGCGGGGAACCTTATGCCACGGAGGACTATCTCCTGGCCAATGCCCGGATCGGGATCAGTAATATGAACCGGGACTGGAGTGTCAAGCTCTGGGGACGGAATATTTTCGATAAATATTATTATCCGGCGGCCTTTATCGGCGGCAACGGCCCCTTTGTTCGCATGGTTGGCCTGCCGGCCACCTATGGCATTACCATTTCCTATAATTTCTAGAACCTCTCTGGATGACCTGGGCCATGCCATTATGTCATGGCCCTTTTTTCTTTACGGGATAAGAACATGATCACATCATTCACGAAATCATTGGGCCTGAAATTATTGCAATTGGGCGGCCTGGCGCTGGTTTTCGGGGCAAACGGGATGAATTTGGCGGTTGCCGGGGATGACCTCCGAACTGCCGACAAGATCCTGTATAACGGCCAGATCTATACCATGGAAACGGACCAGCCCCAGGTCGAGGCGGTGGCCATTCGGGACGGGAAGTTTCTGGCGCTCGGCGCAACGGAAGAGATGCAGAAACTTGCCGGGGCCAACACCGTGTTGATTGACCTGAAAGGGCGTATGGCCTTACCGGGACTCAATGACGGCCACAGTCATCCGACCGACGGGGCCATCGCTGATCTGTTCAGCTGCAAATTCGAATTCTCGGCCACGCCGAAAGAGATCGCCCGGAGTCTCACCGACTGTGTGAAGAAAAATCCTGAAAGCGACTGGATCATCGGCGGGCGCTGGGACAGCAATTTCTTTGAAAATCACGACATTGCCTCGCCCCGGGAATGGCTGGATCAGTATTCAGGGGACAAGGCGGTCTATTTCAGTGACGATTCCGGCCATAACGGCTGGGCCAATACAAAAGCCTTGGAACTGGTGGGCATCACGGCCGACACCCCGGACCCGACAGGGGGCAAGATTGTTCGTGATCCCGAAACAGGGATGCCCAATGGGCTTTTGCTGGAAGAAGCCCAGACCCTGATGGAAAGCCGCCTGCCGGACTGGACGGATGCCCAATATCAGGCCGCTGTGCGGGAAATGGTGCGCCTGGCCAACAGGTATGGCATCACCGGCATTAAGGACGCCAACGCCCGGGATCCGATCCTCAAGGCGTATCAGGCGGTGGATCAGGCCGGGGACCTGAGCCTGCATGTGGCCGCCTCTATTTCCACGCCTTACGGTCATCGGGAGGTGCCGCTGGATTATGACCGGATTGAAACATTGCGGGATCAATATGCTTCGGATCATGTGGATACGCGGTTTGTCAAGATTTTTGACGATGGGGTGCCCACCGCGTCCCGCACCGCGGCCATGCTGGCCCCCTATTTGCCGCATGATCATTTCCCGGACGATTTCAGGGGGCTGTTGCATGTGGATGAAGCGACCCTGGCACAGGATCTGACCGAACTGGAAAAGCGTGGATTTACCGTCAAGATCCATACCGCCGGCGATCGGTCGGTGCGGGTAGCACTGAACGCCATTGAAAAGGCACATCACGCCACGGGACGGTTCGACCTGCGACATGAATTGGCCCATGCGGGTTATATAGACCCCGCCGATATCCCCCGTTTCAGGGAACTGAATGCGGTGGCGGACCTGTCGCCTTATCTCTGGCATCCCTCGCCGATTATTCAGTCGGTATTGGATGCTGTGGGCGAGCGCGGCAAGTATTATTGGCCGATCCGCGACCTGCTGGCGGCGGGTGCGCCGGTGCTTGCAGGATCGGACTGGCCGGCGGCGGTGCCGTCGCTTAATCCTTGGATCGGGATTGAGGCCATGGTGACCCGCCGGGACCCTTATGGCAAAACCCCGGGAGCGTTATGGCCGGAACAGGCTATTTCCCTGGATCAGGCCCTGCGGATTTTCACGGTTGAAGGCGCTAAAGCCCTGCGCCGTGAGACACTTACCGGATCCATCAGGGTCGGCAAATCCGCCGATATGATTGTGCTGGACCGCAATCTTTATGCCATCAGTCCTGAGGATATTGCCGAAACGACGGTCGAAATGACCCTGTTTGCTGGGGAAGTCGTACATCAGCAATAGGGGCCTTAAAAAAGTTGTCGCTGTGGGTTTCAGGCGATAAGTTAGACCTGTCGGCAGCGAAAAGGACAAAAATGAGACAGGCCACCAGACTGAAACAGACCCTTGAACGGCAAATTGTTACGGGCGAGATCCGCCCCGGCGAACGGCTGGAGGAACTGGATATTGCCCAGCGTTTCGGAGTATCCCGTACCCCGGTGCGGGAGGCGCTGATGATGCTGGAAGCCATAGGTCTGGTGGATCGTCGTCCTCGTCAGGGAGCAGTGGTTCGGGGGATGACCTTGAAAACCCTGGTGCAGATGCTGGAATATTTTGCGGCACTGGAAGGTTTTGCCGGACGGTTGGCGGCAAAACGTCTGAGGGATCCGGAAGCAGAAGGGTTAAGGGCCGCACAGGACGCCTGCCGCCAGGCCGCCGCCACTGGTGATGCGGACGACTATTACAACCGTAACATCGCCTTCCATCGGGCGATTTATGCGGCAAGTTACAATCAGGTGCTGATAGATCAACTGGAACATTTTGGGCAGCGGCTGGAACCTTTCCTGCGCTCACAGCACCATCAGCCGGGATGGATTGAAAAATCCGTTGCTGAACATGACGGGATTGCCATGGCAATCCTTTCGGGGGATGGGGAAACGGCGGACCGGCTTTTGCGGCAGCATGTGAACTTTGACAGCCAGCTTTTTGCCGAATTTGCCTCGCAAGCTGCGGCGGGTTGAGCCGGATAAGGATCCATCTGGGAACAGACTTTGGTATAATTGCCAAAAAGAGCCTATCCCGCCAAGATGAAATGATAAGGACCATACGGGAGGCCAGGATGCAGAAACTGTCGAAAAGTTATGTGAACGGGGTGTCGGACACCCCTTTGAGGTATCAGACCATTGGAGAGGCGCTGGAAGAGGCCGTGGCCCGGTATGGGGACCGCGAAGCGCTGGTGGTGCGACATCAGGATATTCGCTGGACTTATGCGGAATTTGCCGAACAGGTGGAGGCTTTCGCCGCCGGGCTGGTGGCGCTGGGGCTTGAACCCGGGGAGCGGGTCGGGGTCTGGGCGCCCAATTGTGTGGAATGGGTGATCGCCCAATTCGCCACCGCTAGGGCGGGGCTTATTCAGGTGAACGTCAATCCGGCCTATCGGCGGGCGGAACTGGACTACGCCCTGAACAAGGTGGGATGCCGGGCGTTGATCACGGCGGATCGTTTTAAGTCCAGCGATTATATTTCCATGCTGCGGGATCTGGCGCCAGAATTGGACCGTTGCGCGCCGGGAGCCTTGCGGTCTGAACGTCTGCCGGATCTGGAAATTGTGATCCGGCTGGGCCAAGAAAAAACCCACGGATTTTATAACTTCTCTGACATTCCCGCTCTGGCCCGGGACAAGGATTTTGCCCGGCTCAAGGAAGTGCAGGCCGGTCTGTCGCCGGATGACGCCATTAATATCCAGTTTACCAGCGGTACCACGGGGTCTCCCAAGGGGGCGACACTGACCCATTTCAATATTCTCAATAATGGGTTCTTCGTGGGACAAGCCATGAATTTCACCGAACAGGACCGGTTGTGCATTCCCGTGCCGCTCTATCACTGTTTCGGTATGGTCATGAGCAATCTGGCCTGTATCACCCACGGAGCCTGTATGGTCTTTCCGGGTGACAGCTTTGACCCGCTGGCCACCCTCCAGACGGTGGAAGAGGAAAACTGCACGGCCTTGCAGGGGGTGCCGACCATGTTTATTGCCGAATTGGACCATCCGGAATTTGATCGGTTTGACCTCAGTAGCCTGCGGACCGGGATCATGGCGGGGGCGGCCTGTCCCATCGAGGTGATGAAAAAGGTTGTTTCCAAAATGCATATGGATGAGGTGACCATCGCCTATGGCATGACCGAAACCAGTCCGGTCAGCTTTCAGAGCAACCCTTCGGACAGTCTGGAAAAAAGGGTGTCCACAGTGGGTCGCATTCATCCCCATGTGGAGGTTAAAATTGTGGACGAGACCGGACGGGTTGTGCCGATAGGTGAGAAAGGCGAACTGTGCACCCGGGGCTATTCGGTGATGAAAGGCTATTGGGGGGATGCGGAAAAGACCGCCGAAGCCATCGACGAAGCAGGCTGGATGCATACCGGCGATCTGGCAATTTTGGACGAAGACGGGTTTTGCAACATTGTCGGGCGGGTCAAGGATATGCTGATCCGCGGCGGGGAGAATATTTATCCGCGTGAAATCGAGGAATTTCTGTACCGCTATGAAAAAATCATGGATGTGCAGGTCTTCGGTGTCCCGGATGAAAAATATGGCGAGGAAATCTGTGCCTGGATCCGCCTGCACGAGGGCTGTGAGGCCAGCGCCGAGGAAATCCGGGATTTTTGCCGGGGCGAGATTGCCCATTATAAGATTCCCCGCCATATCCGCTTTGTCACGGACTACCCTATGACGGTCACCGGCAAGATCCAGAAATTCGTGATGCGGGAGCAGATGATCAAGGAACTGGGCCTGGAGGAGCAGGAAACCGCCTGAAATGGCCCCGCGTTCCATCACACAGGCCTTTGGAACTTGTGATGACGTTGTTTTTTGTCATGGCAAGCGAGAGCGGCGCCATCCAATACACCGAAAACGGACTCCTGATTTCCCTTCCCGGTTTCCGCCGGAATTATCCGGCGAGATCGCGGGCGATGATCATTTTCTGGATGTCCGAAGTGCCTTCGTAAATCTGGCAGACCCGTACGTCCCGGTAGATGCGTTCTACCGGGAAATCCTGCAAATAGCCATAGCCGCCGAGCGTCTGAATCGCGGCGGAACAGACCGCCTCTGCGGTCTCCGACGCAAACAGCTTCGCCATGCAGGCCTCCTTGAGGCAGGGGCGGCCGGCCTCGCGCAACGCCGCCGCATGCAGCACCAGCTGGCGGGCGGCTTCGAGCCGGGTTTCCATCTCCGCAAGCCGGAAGCCGACGGCCTGATGGCCGATGATCGTTTTGCCAAACGCCGTGCGCTCATTGGCATACTGGATGGCGTGGTCCAGCGCCGCCCGGGCCATACCCACTGACTGAGCGGCGATGCCAATGCGGCCCGCTTCCAGATTGGCAAGTGCCACCTTGTATCCTTCACCCACCCGGCCCAGGACCATATCGTCGCTGACCTGCATGTTGTCAAAATGCAAGGTGCAGGTATCAGATGCCTTCTGGCCGAGCTTCTTTTCCACGCTGGCGACAGTATATCCTGGCAGGTCGGTGGGTACGAGAAAGGCGGTGATGCCCTTCTTCCCGGCTTCCGGATCGGTGACGGCAAAAATAATGCAGGCCCCACCGATTTTGCCCGAGGTGATGAATTGTTTTGAGCCATTGATCAGCCAGCCCTGACCGTTTTTCACCGCCCGGGTTTTCAGCATGCTGGCGTCGGAGCCGGCCTGCGGTTCGGTCAGACCGAAGGCGCCGATGATTTCGCCTTGGGCCAGGGGTTTCAGGAATCGTTCTTTCTGGGCGTCCGTGCCCTCCTTGAGGATGGCGGCGCAGACCGGGGCGTTGTTCACGCTCATCACAGTGCTGACGGCGCCGTCCCCGGCGGCAATCTCCATCAGCGCCAGGGCGTAGGACACATAATCAGCGCCCGCCCCGCCCCATTCTTCGGGGACGGTCATGCCCATCAGACCTAATGCGCCCATCTGGCGCAGCACATCCAGGGGAATTTCTCCTGCCTTTTCCCATTCCGCGGCATGGGGGGCCAGTTCGTTTTGGGCAAAATCCCGGGCCATATCCCGGATCATGCGCTGTTCTTCGCTCAAAATCATGGCTTGTCTTCCTTTGTCGGCGGTCCGTCGCGGGCCTTTTTCGGCACATAGGGTCCAGGGCAGGATGTCCCAGACATATGTTTCGGCCATGACGGTTTTCTGGCCTGTTTTTCTGGGGATGGGAAAGGCGAACTCCACCGATCACCCGCCCAACGTTACTCATCGGTAACACTATACCAGCTGCGGACTTTGGTCAAGGTTTCTGATCGGCGGAATAGGTGCTGTCAACCCCTCAGAATAAAGTCTGTCGATCGGGGGATGGCTTTTCATAATAAGGGACAGATCTCCTCTTATGACATTTCACTTCATGTGAATCGCGGGACTACAGCGGGACCACATATATGATATGCCGATTTCTGAATTTATAGATCAAAGCCTGAAGGCCGTCACGATTTCTGAACTACTGTCTTTTTTCAGACAGGCGCTAGGCGAACTGGGATATCCCTATATCATGCTGGCCGCCTTGGGGGAAGGATGGCGGGATGCGGATATTTTTGCCCGGCAGGAGCGTTCCCTGCCGCCGCCTCTGCTGTGGAGCAGTTTTCCACGCCTTTGGCAGGATTATTATTACGGTCGTAACGCCCAGCATCATGACCCGGTGCTGTTGTACGGACCGAGGTGTGTCCGGCCGTTTTTCTGGCACGAATTGCCGGCAAAGTTTGCATTGACCCGACCGCAACAAACGATCCTCAGGGCGGCGGAAACCTACGGACTGCGCCAGGGTGTGGGGGTGCCTATTCATGGGCCGGGCCGTTCGGTTTTTCTGGTTTCTTGTGCCGGTAAAGGGGGGGAAGAAAAGGCGCAAGGGAGGAGCAGGGAGGCGCCGGAAGAGAGGGTGTTAAGTCGGCTGTATCTGCTGACGGTTCAGTTTCACCGGGTTTTGCGGATATTGCATCCGATCGAGCCGCCGCCGCAGCCGGTGCCTGATTTGACATCCCGGGAGCGGGAATGTCTGGAATGGATCGCGCGGGGCAAGTCCACATGGGGCATCGGGGTGGTGCTGGGCATCAGCGAACATACTGCCAAGTGCCATATCCGCAATGCCTTGCGCAAACTCGCCGCGACCAACCGCACGGAAGGGGTGATCAAGGCCCTGCATCTTGGCCTGTTGGAGTAAAGATATCAATTTAAAGTTGTTTATATATTATAAATATATACTTGTGATTGATTTTAAGGGAGTGTTAAATTTAAATACCGGAGAAATTCGGCAACATTCTTAAAAGGAGAACAATATGCTTAAGAAAATCGGTGCGGTTTCAGAAGAAACAAGGGGCTTTGACGGCAATTACCTGGAAATTCCCGCCAACCCTACCAATCTGCGTCGGACACCTATGTCGTCAGATGATTAAAAATTCCACATCAAAGGAGAGAGCAATGTTGAAAAAGCATGGGTTTGTTTCGAAGGAAACAAGGGGAATTGAAGGGAATTTCCTTGAAGTTCCCGCTAATCCGACCAATTTGCGCCGGACGCCTTTACCGCCGAACGATTAATCGGCGAAGCCCTCCTCGGCGTGCAGCAAATGCTGCACGCTGTTTTCATGTTTAGAGTGAATTGTGAATAGGTTGACCCATTCTGCCGGGCCGGTCTGGTTCAGGAGCCAGGGGTTTGGCGCAGGCCATACTGGCGGTACGGCCCAGCCAAACCCCGCCGGAACTGGACCAGATCGGCCCGGCCCTTCGGGTTGGCGGCTTGGGGCCGCTCACTTTGTCAGACGCCTGGGTCAGACGCCTGGGTCAGACGCCTGGCCCGATGCCCCGCATCGCCCGGCGCCGTCTTCCGCGTGAGGCGGGCCACAATCCGCCAACAGAATTGAGCCAACCTCTTCACAATTCACTCTAGGCAACGTGGCTCCCTATGACGGCTTTCAAGAGCCTGTGAGGTAACTGGATGACAGGGTATCGTTTAAACAGGGATGTTTATATGTGTCAGGTAGACGGACATGCAATGTTTCTGAACCTGCGCAACGACGAATATCTGTCCTTGCCGCCGGATCAGAGCCGGAAGCTCGCTATCTTCCTCAAGGGAGAATTATTACCTGCGGATGAAACGGGGGATAATACCGTGCAGGCCCTGCTTGCCGAGATGCAGGAAGCCGGTCTGCTGACCCGTCATCCGAAGGAGGGAAAAATGATAGCGCCTATGGAAATGAATCTGGCCGGTCGGGACCTTGGGGGATATCGACCGGGGGAAGAACCCCGGGTAAGGGTGGGGCATGTAGTGCATTTTTTTAGGGCGGCGTTTATCTCCCTGTGCCGGTTACGATGGGAACCGCTGCATCGGACGGTTCACCGGTTGCGCAAGCATAAACATAAATGGCTTGGGTTGCGAGTTTTATCCTCCCCCGGCCCGCAAGATTGCGAACTTGAACAAATTCGGGAGCTGGTGGAAATTTTTAATTTCCTGCAACCGCTGCTTTTCACGGGTCGGAATCGGTGCCTGTTTCAATCCCTGGCCCTGCTAGAGTTTCTGGCCGGTTACGGGATTTTTCCCGACTGGGTTTTCGGGGTCAAAATGAAACCTTTCGTTGCCCATTGCTGGCTGCAGACGCATGGGGTGGTTCTCAACGATACGGTGGATCATGTAAGCCTTTACACGCCCATCATGATCGTTTGAAAGGGGGAATTCATGTATAGATATGTTGCCTTGACTTGGGATCAGGAGAATGCCCAGGCAAGGGAAGCCGTGCGTGACCTGATCGCAGCAATGGAGGGGGAGGCCGAGGGCTGGCGGAAGGTTCTAGCGGTGGACGGTTTCATGGTCTGGCATGTCGGGGAAAGAGAGGGCCGGATGCAAACCTATCTGATCCGGAATGACGCTGGCCTGGCAGAAGGTGGCGTCGTTTTGGGAAAACTCTTCAAAAGAGCGACGGCCCAACATTTGGTTCCGACATGTCTGGACGGGCCGGAAAGCCATTCTATTATCCATACAAAGGGACGACATCTCACCACAAATTATTGGGGGCGCTATGTGGCCTTTATCCGGGATGAGAAAGGAGATGGGCTGAATATTTTGCGCGATCCCATCGGCTCCTTCCCCTGTTACTATATGCGCTACCGGATGGTGGAGATCTATTTTTCCTATATGCCGGATATCCGGAAAATTACAGGAATGTCTTTTTCCATAAACTGGGATCATGTGGCCCATTTTATGGCTTATGGTCCCCAGAAAACGGAACAGACCGGCCTCGGGGAAGTCTCGGAACTGTTACCCGGCCAATGTCTGGAAACGCCTTTTCCGGACAATGATCCGTCCTTTTACTGGTCTCCGGCGGATATTGCCCGGAACGATCCGTTAGAGGATATCGAGCAGGCAGCAAGGGAACTGCGGCAAACGACCCGCCATTGCGTGGCGGCCTGGGCGGCTTGTTATAACAATGTTTTTCACAACCTGTCCGGGGGGCTGGATTCCGCTATTGTGCTGAATTGCCTGAAACAGGCGGCTGTGCCGCCGCGCATCAGTTGCATAAATTACTTTACCGAGGAGCGACAGGGGGATGAACGCTGTTACGCCCGGCTTGCTGCGGAGCAGGCCAGTGTACCGCTTTATGAAACCTGCCTGAGCAGTGCAAATATCAGCCTGAGAAGGGTTCTGCGTCTCATAAAAGAAGCCAAGCCGGGCAATTATCTTTATGAGCGGGCCCGGGATCATTTTGAGCCCACTTGGATCAGGGAAATCGGGGCGGAGGCCTGTTTTTATGGTTCGGGCGGCGATAATGTATTTTTCCAACCGGAAACGCATCTCGGCGCCGTTGACTTTGTGCAGTCCCACGGGCTGAGGTCGCTTTTATGGCGGGTTGCGCTGGAAGCGGCCCGGCTGGACCGGCGCTCCGTCTGGTCAGTTCTCACCATCCTGTTGAAGCAATGTTTCCTGAAATCCTATGATCGCATGAAATACATACGCAATGGTTACAAGACATCCCTGATGGCCCCGGATCTTATAGAAACGCTTGATCCGTCAAGGGTTTTGCATCCCGTTTTACGAATGGAGGAGCATATCCCGCCCGGCAAGTTTTTTCATATTTTTATTGCCACGAGTTGTCCGGACTATTACGAACCGCTGGAACGGAAAGAAGATTTCCTGGAGCCGGTGTTGCCGCTGTTTTCACAGCCTCTTGTAGAGTTGTGCCTGAGAATCCCGACCTGGATCATGACCGCGGGCGGGCGCGAGCGCGGGCTGGCGCGTCGGGCGTTTTCCGATCATATTCCGCAGGAAATTGTCCGGCGGGAAGCAAAGGGCGGGGCGGACATTCTGTATCATGCCGTGCTCAAGAGGAATTTACCCTTTGTAAAGGAGATGCTGCTGGACGGGCTTCTCGTGCGGCAGGGTTTGTTACAGCGGAAAGGCCTTGAAAAAGTCCTGTCCGGGGATGATCATTCGGTTTCTGCGGAACTGGTCAAGATATTGTTTCATGTGGGCACGGAAGCCTGGGCGAGGGATTGGTACAAAGGATAAAATAACATTTCCCCGACGCATAGCCTCACGGCGCGCTCAGATATTTTTGCAAAAATGCGTATGATCCGCCGGGTGGCGTCCAAGGCGTTTTGGCGACGCCAGTTCTCGATCACATGGCCTTCGCCGTCATAGAGGGCCAGTTGCGCGGTGCGGCCCAGACGGTGCAGGGCGTTGAACATTTTCTCGCTTTCCTCGGGCAGGTGGTCTTCGGTGCCCTGCAGCAACAGCAGCGGCGTCCTGATCCGGTCCGCCAGGTCGTAGGGGGAGTTTTCCAGATATCGCCGGGGATCCTCCCAGGGGGAGGCACCCATGCGGCCCTGGCCGTCCTCGTAATAGGTTGCGCCGAACATCATGTCGTTCAAAAAGCGGCCATAGGTGCCCGCCGGATCATAAAGGCCGGAAATGGCCACGGCCGCCTTGAACAGGTTGGTGCGGGTCAGGACGCCGTCGGTGCTGTAGGCACCGTAAGACTGCCCCATCAGCGCCAGCCGCTCAAGATCCACATACCCCAGTTCGGCCGCCCGATAGATCTGCGGCAGCAGGGCGTCGGTAATGATTTTCAGGCTGTTGACGGCCTGGCCCGGCGGCGGCATCGGCACATGGGTCAGCACCACGGCGTATCCGCGACCGGTCAGGGCCCGGGCCGGCACCGTCGCCGGGAAGCCGCCGCCATACTGTGACGCATACCAGGTCAGGTCGCTTTGCGGATAAATTATGACGACTGCCGGCGGCGGGGCGTCCTTTTCGTCCTTTTGCGGGCCGGGGCGGGGCGGCATCAACACCGCGCTTGTGATCTTGACAATTCGTCCCCCCGGCATGGGGATTCTGCTGTCGAAATAGTGAACCTTGCCACTGGGCAGTTCATTCAGGCGGGGATCTATGGCGCTCAGCCGCTCTTTCCGGGAAAAATCCCCGGAAAACGGGTACAGGTCGGGAGGCGTGGCGTAATCTTCATAGGCCGCCAGGATAAAATCATGATGGCCGCCGCCAGTCATATGGCTGAACCGGCCTTTGCCCTGCCAGAGGACGCGAGGGGACTTCTCCCCGGGAGTGAGGCTCAGGATGGCCTGTTCGTCCGTGCGGACGTTGCGGGCCCGGATGATTAGGGCCCGCCCGTCCGGCTGCCGGGGCGAGTGTTTTCTGAAGGGGCATGAGGGGCGAATTTGGGCATCAGCGGCACATAAACCGTCCGGTTATCGGCCCCCCAATAGGGTCCGGAGGCGACAAAGGGGGTCATCCGGATCCTGGGCGTGGCGATCGGGCGGCACTTGTCGCCGGTCCGGTCATAGAGCCAAAGCTGCGGCGTTCCGCCAGCGTTTGAATAACCGGCGTCTGAATAAAAGGGCAGCCTCCGGCCATCGGGCGACCAGACGGGAAACCACTGCTGACCTGCGGGCGCACAAATCTGGCGCGCGGCGTCCCGGTTTTTGAAGGAGCGGACATAAATGCGGATGCCGACGACCGTGGTGGGAAGCCCGCCCGCAGTGTAATAACCGTCCCGGTTGATGTTGGCGGGCGGGGTCCGGACCACAAACGCCAGATGAGCGCCGTTTGCGGAGACGGCCACGGCGCCTTCTTCGGGAAACTGCCGCTGGTTGAAGACCAGTTCATCGACGACCTCGCGGGGGTGGTCGGCGGGACCGGCAGCGGCGGCAAGCACCGCGCCTATAAGGAAAATGAACCCCAGGCCCCCTTGCTTCAAAAGGCGGAATATCAAGGACGTCACGGCAATCTTTCCTGTATGGCAATCTTTCTTGTGCGGCTCACGATGGATCTTCCTTATTCCGGTGCTGCCGGCGTAATTTTTCCCAACGCTCATATTGCGCCGCCTTGGTGGGGTCTGGATCCTTCACGTCCCGCAGCCAGAAATTGAACCAGTCCACATTGCGCCGGTGGACGTTATAACGGTGCGCGGGATGCCATTTCACATGATGTTCATCGGGAAAGACGCGCATCTCAATGGGCTTTTTTGCGACATTCCAGGTGATCACCGTCTGGATGGCGTGCAGATATTCCCGGTCGGCGGCTTGGATAAGCAGCGGCACGTCAATTTTATCCGCATTCAGGGCCAGGGAGAATTGCGGCCAGTTTTTGCCCTGTTCCTTGTCGAACGGATTGCCGAAGCCCAGGGGATGGAAAAAACTCTCCCGGCTGAAGGCGGTGGAGCCGAAATAGCTGATCGGTTCCGAGCCGCCGCCGGAGGTGGCCGCCGCCGCAAAGGCCCGGGAATGGATCAGCGCATATTGCAAAATCTCCACCCCGGCGCTGAGCCCGGTAAGGCCGACCCGGCGCGGATCAATCACGCCCCGTTCGGCGAGCCGGTCGATGATGGCTTCGAGGGAAGACAGGCTTTGCTTGTGTTTGGCGAAGTCGCCATATTCCGCCCGCAGAATGGCGTGGGGATCGGCGAGGGTTCTGTAAATTTCCGGATCGACGCCGGTTTGGGAAAAACACAGCACGACGAAGCCGTTGGCGGCGAAGGCGTGGGTCGGAAATTCATTACCCGTGCCGCCGCGCAGGCATTCGTCCGGCGAATATTGCACAATGATCATGGGATAGCGTTTTGCGGGATCGAAAGCGGGCGGCTTGACGAGATAGGCCCAGGTTTTGCGGCCATACTCATTTTCCCAGATCAGGCGCTCCACCGGGCCGAGGCGGACCTGCCGGAATTCCGGATTGGGGTCCAGCACGACGGCCAGGTCGCCGCTTCTCAGATTCAGTGAAACGATCCGTCGCGGCACGGTGGGGGTTTCCACAAAACAGACCACCCGGTCCTGTGCCGGGGCACAGTCGGAAATCCAGTCGGTGGTGGCATAGATGGGACGTACCCTCGCCGCCCTTGGGGTCCAGCCGTAAAAGGCGCGCCTGCCGTATCCTTCCTGTTTCTGGAAGATCACCTCCTTTTCGTCAAGCCACCAGACATTAACGATGGCTCCCCTGCATTCCGGGGCCGGGCAGGCCGTGGCGGCCACATGATCGAGTGCCGCGCCGTCGGGGAATGAGGCGGCCATGAGCCGCAGCGGCGGCAGCGCGCCGGGATATTTTTCCGGATCCGCATTTTCCAGCCAGGCGGCGCTTGCGCCCTTGTCGGAGAAGACGACATTGCGGGCGGCCGGTCGGCCGGGAAGTGCGGTCGGACGGACCAGGTCTTCATAGGCGCCGCGGTCGGCGTCGCTCGCCTTTCGGACCTGTCCACTGGCAAGGTCTTGCCGCCAGAGCCGGGGCGTGCCGCCGGCAAAATGATAGGGCGGATAGAACGGCCGGGCTTCGTAAAAAGGATTGAACAGCGCGTCATCCACCAGATAGCCCTCCTCAGCGGCGCGCCGCTTTTCCGCATTGATCCGGGCCCGCGCCGCGCCGGTCGTAAAAAACAGGGACCGTCCCGCCGGGTCCAGCCGGAAACCGGTTACGTCGGCGGCGGAGGTGGTGACCTGCTGTTGTGCGCTGCCGTCCCGGCGGCTGCGCCAGACCTGGGTTGCGCCGTCGGTTCTGCGCCGGTAATAGATCCATTCGCCGTCTGCGGACCATTGCGCTTTCATGCTGGCCCAGCCGCCCTGGGGATTTTGGAACAGTAACGGATCCCCCGCATCCCCCACATTTATGGCTTGGGCGCCGGGCGTTATGGCCGCCACGAACCAGGCGACCCGGTAGCTGTTGCTGTCGATGTCGGCCTGATGGGCTTCAAAGGCCACATGCCGGCCGTCCGGCGACAGGCTCAGGCCCCGGCCGCCCATGCCGCCAATGGTGCGCAGCGTGACGATATCGGCGATGGTGACGGGGCGGGAGGGCCAGATCTCTTGCGGCGCGGCGGCTGGAATTTGAAACTCCCGGGAGTTTTGCGGACCGGGGTTTTCAGGCAGGCTTGAATAGGAGTTTTCGGGGTTGCTACAGGCGGCGAGGAAAAAACAGCTTGTCATCACCGCCATGAAGAATCGGATCATCGCAGGATCTCCGTATGAGAAATATTCAGGACGATATATCGGATGAAAATGTCCCGGGCGATGCGTCCTGGAGATTTTCAGGTCTTATCGCCCGGGGCAAAGGGTAAAAATTTTCCGCGTCAAGGGCCCTTACCAGTTTTTGGTGATCTGGAAAGAGATGAACCGGCCCAGCGCATTGGCGTTGTTGGGGTCGAAATTTGTTTCCTGCCCCCCGAAAGCGGCGGCCACGAAGGGCGGATCCTCGTCAAACAGATTCTGGACGCTGAACTGGAACTGCAAATTATTGAACAGGGAATTACTGAAACTATCCCTGGTGTTATAGGTCAGGGTCAGGTCAATCGTGGTCCAGGAATCGACCGGTGTTTCAGGGTCTGTCCGGTTGTCGGAATAACTGTCCACATAATTGATGAAAACATTTGTGGAAAACCCATTATGATTCCAACCGACAGTGCCCCGCAGTTTTAGGTCAACCGGATTATAAGGCGTATCCACCAGATCCACAGGATCGTCTGTCGGCAGGAGTTGTTCCTCCTGTTCAAACAGATAGGTGCCGCTGACGCCAAGGTTCCAGCTACCGAAGTTGCTGTCGAACCCGTAGGCAATGTTGAAATCAAGCCCACTGGTTTCCACCGTGGCGAAATTGCGTAGGCGGCCATCAAAAAAGGCTTCGGCAGTGAAAGGATCTGCGCCGCCACTGAAATCAAAAAAGTTACTGGGAGGCGTCGTGAGCTTGGTAATCAGAACCGGATCAGGGTCTAAGGTGATCAGAGAACTGAAACGGGGGTCAAGAAAGACATCAAAAAACGCAAATTCACTATCGATCCTGTCCTCGAACTTGATGTTGAAATAGGTCAACCCCAGGGTAAGCCCGGGAATGCCTTGCGGTTGGTAGTCAAGCCCGGCGGTCCAGGTGGTTGCTGTTTCCGCCGTAAGGTCGGCATTGTTGCCGAATCCGATCAGTGTCAGTGTGGTGCCAGTGGGCGAAGCGGGATTCGGCGCATTCAGCAGAATACTGGCGAGATTGATTTCCGCCAGTTCTGTCAGCAACGGCGCCCGGAAGGAGGTGCCGAAGGTGCCGCGCAGATTAAGGCCGCCGACCGGAGACCAGACAAGCCCGAATTTGGGATTGGTGGAAGAACCGAAGTCGCTGTATTCCTCGTGACGGACCGCGGCGCTGAACTCCAGACGTTCAAGGCCAGGCCGACGATTGTCTTGGCTGACAAACGGGAAAAACAGCTCCCCGAAGAAGGCCGTGACGGTCCGTTCCTGATCCAGGGGAACCCTGCCCTCCGCCATTGAGAGCGGATCTTCAAGAGTTTCTTTCCTGAATTGGGTGCCGATGGCGCCTTTCACATCTCCTCCGGAAAGGGTGAATAACGTGCCATCGGCTTTGGCGTCGATGGACCACAGGGCGTTGATCGACTGGTTTTCCCCGCTGTCGAAGGGCTCATCATCCGTATCCACCGGGAAAAAGAATCTTTCAAAGGCGCTGTCCAGTTCGGTGCGGCTGTAGGTGGCGGCCACTTCTGCCTGCCAACTCTGGCCAATATCTACGGTTGTTCCGAAGATGCCGCCATATTGCTTGGTGGTGCTGCTGCTGAACTGAATGTTGCTGCCGACATTGCTGCCAAATGATCTTTCGCTGTCCCGTTCGCTGTAAAAGGCGGTCGCGAACAATTCCACGCGTTCTTTGAGTTCCTGGCGGCCGGTGAAAAAGACGCTGTGACGTTCCTGCCGCGGGATCAAATCGGTAGGGTCTATGACGTCTTTTGTAAAGGAGCGGTCTTCGGAATCAAGCGGCGTGCGTTTGTAATATTCATAGCTGATCAGTGCATTGCCGCCTCGCCAGTTGGTGCCGAAAGTCTGGCCGACCTTATATTCTTCACTATCACCATCGGTGACGGTGCCGTAGCGGAGCCGGGTTTCCGCTCCCTCATAATCCTTGCGAAGTTGAAAATTGACCACTCCGCCCACGGCGTCGGAGCCGTAAATGGCGGAGGCCCCATCGGTCAGGACCTCGACCCGTTCAATGGCGCTTAAGGGAATCAGGGAAACGTCCACAAACTGACCGTTTCCAGAAGCGGATATCCGGTGGCCATTCAGCAGGATCAAAGAGGAATCACTGCCCTGACCGCGCAAATTAACGCCGGTGCCAAGCCCCAGATTGCTCTCATTGGGGCCTGCTGGGGCCAGTGTCGGGTTAAACTCTGCGATGCCGCCATTAAAGTTTTGCGGCATACGGCGAATAATGTCCTGAGGGGTGGCCAAGCCAGTTTTGTCGAAGTCCTCGCGATCAAAAGTAAAGACTGGGGATGCGGACCGGGCGCCCCGAATATGGGAACCGGTGACGATGATTTCCTCCAGAACCATGGCTTCTTCCTCTGTTTCAGCCATAGCTATTTGTTCTTCCCTGCCGGGTTGCTGTTGGCTCTGATCTGCCTGGTTTTGTTGAAGGCGGGCATGGGCGGCGTTTCCGGCAGAAGAGGAATTGAGGTGCAGTTGGCTGTCCTGGTCGGACGCGTTGCTGATAATGGTCACCGTACCATTACCGCTGATCCGGTAGCGCAGGCCGCTTCCAGCCAGAAGGCGGTCAAGCGCTTCTTCCGGTGATAAAATACCATTCACGTCAGGGGCCTGAAGATTGTTCACCAGATCGCCGGAGGTCACGACCACATAATTGGATTGTTCGGAAAAACTGATCAACGCGGTGGAGAGCGGCTGCGCCGGGATGGAAAACTTCTGGTCGGCGGCCTGGGCGGCAGTACCGCAAGTGAGTGCCAATAGCGTGGTGGCCGCCAAGGTTTTCAGAAGACTGGTTTTGCCGTTTTTACCTTCGGTTGCAAGGTGGTGGGGATGCTGCGTATTTTGGAACATTGTGTCCTGTGAATCCTTTAACATGTATGCCTCCCGGATATGATTTGTTTGTCTTTGGATTTTTGGGGTTGGGATTTTTGGGGTTGTCTGGTTATCCTTCATTAAGAAGAGTTAGGTATTCCCAAGGCAATGTGTCAGATATCCGCCTCGGCACGGGGCGGTTTTGGGCGATATGATCTGGTCATGCATTGGTAATACAGAAGACGTAAAATCCCTTCTCACAGGGACATTTTTTTATGTTTCGGTTTTATGTTTTGGGGTTTTATGTTTTGGCGATCAGGTCTGGCGTTCTGCCATGGGGCAGGCCAAAAGCAAAACAAAAGCAAGAAATGTGTTATTGAGGTTTTGTTGTGATTCGGACCTGCCTTCCAGGATCATGGATGACCTTGATGGGGAGGGCATCAGACAGGGCTTCGATCATCTGGTCAATCTGATCTGTGCGAAATGCGGCGGTCACTTTCAAGTCTCCCACGTCTTCAGGTTCAATCACAATGGGAATATGGGAGTATCTGTTGGCATCCGCAATGACTTCGCGTAGGGTGGCGTAGTTATAGACAAGATGTCCTTTCAACCAGGCGTCCGGCTTCCTGCGGGGCTGGGCGATAATTTTGCGAAGCGGCTTGTTGTATTCCGATTCCAGTTGCTGGCCGGCCTTGACCGGCTGAAACTCTGTGGCGGGAATGGACAGGGCCAGAGACTGTGATTCCGGTCGGGCCTTGACCGGCGTTTTGGGAAAGGTTTTGGCCACTTCAACCTTACCTTCAAGAACGGAGACAATGACTTTCCGGGGGGCGTGATGGACATTGAATTTGGTGCCGGTGACCCGGATGACAGTATCCTGGGCCAGCACCAGAAAAGGCCGTAGGGGATCCTTGCTGACGGAAAAGAAGGCTTCTCCCCTGTTGAGGATAACCCGGCGTTCTGTATCTGTGAATTCAAGAGTAATCTGGGAATTTGCGCCCAAGGTGACATTGCTGTTGTCCGGCAGAACCAGGTCGCGAATTTCGGCAATCTGCGTCTGATATTGGGTGGCCGGCGACAGCAATGTGGCAACCAAGGCGACACCGACAATCATAAACAGCGCGAACACCCCCGCGGCGATGGCACCGCTCCGGAGGGGGGGGCCTGGTTTAAGGATGTGCAGAATTTTGCGGCTTGCGCTGTTAGGTATCTCCTCATTGGACAGGTGACGCGGTTCAATGTGGTGGATTTCTTCAACCATGGCAGCTCCCTGCCAGACCGCTAAAATCTGGTTATAGGCGCGACGATGAACTGCTGAAAGGTCAAGCCATGCCTGAAAGGCTTGCCGGTCTTCATCGTTTGCCTGCCCAGATTCAAGATGGACAATCCATTTCATCGCTTGTTCCTGAACAGATTCCGCCGGAGAAGAGGAGTTAGGGCGAAATGGAGGATGTTTTCCTGGTTTTTTCATGGATGTTTCTATTTGCTGGATTTTGGCATTTCATCAGTTGGAGTGGAGGGGGCGCTGTTTTTATATATTTTTGCCATCTCTGTGGTGCATTTTTTCAGAGCCCGAAAGACATGCTTTTTGACATTTTCTTCCTTCAGTCCCATTTCTTCGGCGATTTCCCTGTAACTCAACCCATATACGCGGTTCAACACGAAGATGCGACGGGGCTTGGCGGGCAAGTTTTCTATGACTGTCTTCAAAACGGCCAGCCGTTCGCGATCCAGAGCAATATGTTCCGGAGAAATGCCATGACCGGGCTCGTGCCAGCTTTCCAGCGGCACTTCTTCCATATGTTTGGCTTTCACCTGCCGCCGGCGCGCTCTGTCGATAACAATATTCCGGGCGGTTGTGTATAAAAAAGCCCGGGGGTTACGTAGCGTCTGGGGGTCTGTGAGGGCGGCCAGTCGGGTGAAAGCCATTTGGGTAATGTCCTTGGCTTCCTGACTGCGCCCGTTGACCATACGTCGCAGGTAACGGTAAAGTTCATCACGATACCGCTGATAACTTTCTTTTAAAAAACTGTCGCGCCGTTTCAGCATCATGCAGTTCTGTGGTCCGTTCCCAGACAATCGAGTGTCAGAATGACTTTTCATTTTATCCCTATTTGGGATTTATTATAAGTGTATTTGCATGTTTTGGTTTTATGCGGGAACCTCATATTCGGAATTATTCCCTCCTTTATGGGGTATTGACCATTTGGGGTCGGGGGATCTGAAACTGTCGCGTGATGGCCGGTAAGCCGCTATTTGGATTAAAATGTTATCCTTTTGATGCTCATAAGACGCAAAAATCTATATTTAGGGGACATTTTTTGATCTTTTGGTTGGTAAATATCCTGGATAATGAATGGAATAAAGGCAGGCTGCGGTAAAGAAGGGCGGCGGGCATCCGGACCCGCGGCTGTCCGCCCAGTTGGCCGCCAGTCCTTCTCATTTGGGTCGTCCGGAGCCGGCGGTATCTTCCTACGGAGGAAAGATCTGTGCATTTTGGGGCCCCGCCCGGCCAATGCCGCTGTTGATAAGGGGCTCTTATCCTATAGACGTCTGAGCCCCCAAAAAGGGACAATTTTTATTTCAAGAAAAGGAAGGGAGAGGGGCATAAATGACGCTTCGGGGGATTATGGCGTCATCAATCCCCGCCGCAGGGCCGTCATCACGGCCATAGCGCGGGTGGACACATCGAGCTTTTGGTAGATGTCGCGGATATACCCATTAACGGTGTGTTCGCTAATGCCCAGAATTTTGCCGATTTCCCAGGAAGACTTGCCTTGAGCAACCCATTTCAGGCAGTCGATTTCCCGGGGAGTGAGGGGAGAAGAGGATGGCGGCACGGTGTTTAACGTCATCAGACAGATATGAAATTGCAGGGCCAGTAGCATCAACCGGTTATATATTGTTTTTCGGATTGCTCTTTTTTCCGGCCCAGCAAAAGACAGCAGGATGAGCCGCCCATAAGGGCCGAAAAGCGGGAGGGTCAGGCCCCGCTCCAGCCCGAATTGTTCAGCTTCTTGCATCAACTGCTTTTGGGGGGCGGTGAGGGTGTCGTCGTTTCGGAGTTTTTTCCATTCCAGCCCGAGCGGACATCGGGGACAATATTGCAGCACGGGGTCGATATTCTGATAATTCCGGGCCAGATAATGATTGATCCAATCCTGCGGATAGCTCACACCATATGTTTGGGTTTTTCCCGTTTCACTGAGGATGACGCAGGCCAGGTACGGGAATCCAAGATCGTGTGCTGCCTCACACAGCAGTTTAAATAGTTCCCTGGGGGTTTCGGCCTGTTGGCTTTCTTTAATGTAACGGGACAATTTCATCGCTGTTCCGTCCGGTGGCGTGCCCTGTGTGTTTTAGGCGTATCGAAATATATAAATTACGACTATAGATTGTGTTATTTCATTAAAATTGTAATAAAATCAAAGACTTTTTTAGGAATTTAAGATATCTTCTATATACTAACACACCAATAAGTTTATTTCAATTCGTTTTGCTCCGGGGCTGTGTGATCAGTGGTGGGTCAACCTATTCGCAATTCACTCTAGGGATGGTGATGCAGGGAATCAGTTTTTGCCTTCTGTGTGAAATATTTTAGGGGGTTTTAACATCAATGACATAAAGGTCGATCATATAGAAGGGCGATATTCTTGTGGCTCTGAGGGGCCCCTGAGAAAGAGCGGAATAGTGCATAATGATGAGGCCATCTTTTCACAATTCACTCTGGATCACGGGCCACAGGGCAATATAGAGCAAAAGGTAGAAAGGAATGTATATGAAGCCGATGGGCGTCGTTGGGGCGGTAATGTTGTTGTGGTGCACCCTGATTTTGGCGGGGTGCCACGAGGTGCAGACGGATATCCATTCTGAGACGGCGCCGCCTGAAAAATCTGGTTCTGAAGAATCCGGTCCTGAGAAAGCCAAGAATGTGATTTTGTTTATTGGTGACGGGATGGGGGTCAGCACGGTCACGGCAATCCGTATTCTGGACGGGCAAAGGAAAGGTCTTGCGGGGGAGGATAATGTTCTGTCCTGGGAGAAATTCCCGCATCTGGCCTTGGCCAAGACCTACAATACCAATCAGCAGGTGCCGGATTCCGCCGGCACAGCCACGGCCATGGTCACCGGGCACAAAACCAAGGCCGGTCTGATCAGTGTATCGGCACAGGTAACGCGCGGTGCGTGTGCGTCCGCAAAAGACCAGCGGCTTCAGACCCTTCTGGAGCGGGCGGAGCGGGCCGGTCTGTCAACCGGGGTTGTGACCACGGCACGTCTTACCCATGCCACCCCCGCCGCCCTTTATGCCCATGTCCCGGAACGGGACTGGGAAGCTGATTCTGACATGCCGGCGGAGGCGTTGGCACAGGGGTGTCGTGATATTGCCCGCCAGTTGATCGAATTTTCCGAAGGAGATGGCATTGAGGTGGCGCTGGGTGGCGGCCGGCGGGCTTTTTTTCCGCAGTATATGAAAGATCCGGAAACCGGCGCACCGGGCCGGCGCCGGGACGGGCGGAACCTGATTGAGGAATGGCTGGATAAACATAAAGGGGGACGTTATGTCTGGCGCGCCGAGGATTTTCGAGCTATTTCTCCCGAAGACACGGATCGGCTGCTGGGCTTATTTAATGCCAGTCATATGCAGTATGAAGCGCAACGGAGCCGGGATCAGGGCGGAGAACCCTCTCTGGCGGAGATGACGGAAAAGGCCATCAGGATCCTGGAAAAAAATGACGCCGGGTATTTCTTGATGGTTGAGGCCGGCCGGGTGGACCACGGCCATCATGCCGGCAGCGCCTATCTGGCGCTTCATGACGGTATCGCGCTGAATCAAGCTGTCGAACAGGCGGTGCGCATGACCAATCCGGACGATACTCTGATCATTGTTACCGCCGATCATTCCCATACCTTTGTGATGGCGGGTTATCCCACTCGCGGCAATCCGATTCTGGGAAAGGTGGTCGGCAATGATGACAGAGGTTCCCCGGAAACGGCCCCGGCGCTAGCCGCCGATGGGAAGCCTTATACAACCTTGGGATATTATATGACCCCCCAAGGGCTTCGGCAGGGAGAAGACCGAGCGGACCTTGGTCCTGTGGACACAGAAGCGCCTGAGTTTCGTCAACAGGCGCTGATCCCCGTTCGTACCGGCCATCATGCTGGTGAGGATGTGGCCATCTATGCGACCGGTCCGGGCGCCGCTAAAGTGCAGGGGGTGATGGAACAAAATAAAATTTTCGACGTGATGATAAAGGCGCTTAACTTGCCTCTGTAAGTTAGAGTGAATTGTGCAGAGGTTGGCTCAATTCTGTTGGCGGATCACGCCATGACTTGAGCTCCAGATATTTTGACAGGAAACTGCCCTTCTCGAATGGTGGGAAGGGCAGTTCTTTGATTATAATTAACACTTATAATGTGTAATTATTTGTAATATACACATATATTTTTCCAAAAACTTATAATTACCATTGTTTTTTTGTTAATGTGTCGTTATGTAAAGGGTCTGAGAATAAAACGGAAGAAAGAAGCGATGCTCTTTCATTAACCGGGAAATATGTTACGGAAAATATGGTATAAGCGGGTCTTCCGGATGAAGTTGGCGTTGAAAAGAGAAGAAATATGGACCTGACACATTTGAAAAGGCTGGAGGCCGAAAGCATTCACATCATCCGCGAAGTGGCGGCGGAATGTCAAAATCCGGTCATGCTGTATTCCATCGGCAAGGACAGCTCCGTAATGCTTCATCTGGCGATGAAAGCCTTTTATCCCTCCCGGCCGCCTTTTCCGATTTTGCATGTGGACACCACCTGGAAATTCCGCGAAATGATTGAGTTCCGGGACCGCATGGCGGCGGAGCTGGGCCTGGACCTGATCATCCATATCAATGAAGAAGGCGTGGCCCGGAATATCGGGCCCTTTACCCACGGGTCCGCCGTTCATACCGATGTGATGAAAACCCAGGCGCTAAAACAGGCGCTTGATAAATACGGCTTTGATGCGGCCTTTGGCGGCGCACGCCGGGATGAGGAAAAAAGTCGTGCTAAGGAACGGGTGTTTTCCTTCCGCTCCGCCCAGCATCGCTGGGACCCGAAAAATCAGCGACCTGAACTGTGGCGGCTTTATAACAGCCGCATCAATAAAGGGGAAAGCATCCGGGTATTCCCGTTGAGCAACTGGACGGAACTGGACATCTGGCAGTATATTTATCTGGAAAACATTCCCATCGTCCCACTTTATTATGCCAAGGAGCGCCCGGTGGTGGAACGGGATGGCATGCTGATCATGGTCGATGACGACCGTATGCCGCTCGAACCCGGCGAGACGCCGCAGATGAAAAAAGTACGTTTCCGCACCCTGGGCTGTTACCCGCTCACTGGCGCCATAGAATCCGAGGCTGATACCTTGCCAGCGATTATTCAGGAAATGCTGCTGACGCGGACCTCGGAACGGCAGGGCCGGGCCATTGACAAGGACACCAATGCTTCCATGGAACAGAAGAAACAGGAAGGATATTTCTGATGTCACATAAATCTGAGCTCATCGCCGGCGACATTCTGGAATATCTGAAAGCCCAGGAGAATAAGGGGCTTTTGCGGTTTATTACCTGTGGCAGCGTGGATGACGGGAAAAGCACCCTGATCGGGCGACTGCTGTATGATTCCAAGCTGATTTTCGAGGACCAGCTCAATGCCCTGGAAAATGACAGCCGCAAAATGGGCACCCAGGGCGGGGACATCGACTTTGCCTTGCTGGTGGATGGGCTTTCGGCGGAACGGGAGCAGGGCATCACCATCGACGTGGCCTACCGGTTTTTTTCCACCGACAAACGCAAATTTATTGTGGCGGACACGCCGGGTCATGAACAATATACCCGCAATATGGCAACGGGCGCTTCCACCGCCGATCTTGCGGTGATCCTGATTGATGCGCGCAAGGGGGTTCTGACCCAGACCCGTCGCCACAGCTATATTGTCTCGCTTCTGGGCATCAAACATGTGGTGCTGGCGGTCAATAAAATGGACCTGGTGGACTACTCCCGACAGTTTTTTGACGATATCGAACAGGAATATCGGGCTTTTGCGGCCGAAATCGGCCTTGAAGATATTACCTGTATTCCCATTTCTGCCCTCAAGGGAGACAATATTCTGGACCGCGGCGAGGCCCTTGAGTGGTATGAGGGGCCGACCCTTATGCATCTTCTGGAAACCATTGACGTGGCCTCCGATGAAACGTCGGCGCCGTTCCGGTTTCCGGTGCAGTGGGTGAACCGGCCCAACCTGGATTTTCGGGGATTTTCCGGCACCATCGTTAGCGGTCGTGTGGCCCAGGGAGACGAGATTGTTGTTCTGCCGTCGGCCCGGACCAGCCGCATCAAACGAATTGTCACCCATGACAGGGATCTGGAGCAGGCCGTGGCCGGGCAAGCGGTGACCCTGGTTCTGGAGGATGAGATTGATATTTCCCGAGGCGATGTGATCTGTCACACAGAGACCCGCGCCGAAATGTCGGACCAGTTCATGGCGCATATCCTGTGGATGGATGATGAACCGCTATTGCCGGGACGGCCTTATCTGATCAAGTCCGCAACCCGGACTTTGCCGGGCATGGTGACGGATCTGAAATACAAGGTGAATGTGAACTCCCTGGAACATGAAGCCGGCAAGAAGCTGGAACTCAATGAGGTGGGGGTTTGCAACCTGTCGCTCAGCGACCAGATCGCCTATGACCGTTATGCGGACAACCGGGATATGGGCGGGTTTATCATTATCAACCGCCTGACCAACAATACGGTCGGGGTCGGCATGATTGATTACGGCTTGCGCCGGGCGGAAAATATTCACTGGCAGGCGCTGGATGTGAATAAACAGGCCCGTTCCGACATGAAAGGACAGAAACCGGTGGTGTTGTGGTTTACCGGCCTGTCCGGTTCCGGAAAATCCACCATTGCCAATCTGGTGGAAAAGAAACTGCACGCCCGGGCCAAGCATACCTATGTGCTGGACGGGGACAATGTGCGTCACGGCCTGAACAAGGATCTGGGCTTTACCGATGCGGACCGGGTGGAAAATATCCGTCGGGTGGCCGAAACTGCCAAGCTGATGGTGGATGCGGGGCTAATTACCCTGGTTTCGTTCATTTCTCCGTTCCGGGCCGAGCGTCGGATGGCGCGGGAACTGATGGGGGACAAGGAATTCCTGGAAATCTATGTGAATACGCCGCTGGAGGTCTGTGAGGAACGTGATCCCAAGGGACTGTATAAGAAGGCCCGCCGGGGAGAGATCAAGAACTTCACAGGATTTGACAGTCCGTATGAAGCACCGGAACGCGCCGATATTACCTTGGATACCACCCGCCTTGATGCGGAACAGGCGGCGGACCAGGTGATTGCCTATCTGGAGGATAACGGGTATCTGCAGCCGCAAAGTCCTCCGGTGATTGGTGGGTTTTTCTGAAGCTTCGTAAAATATCATGTGAGCGGCCGTTTGGGCCGCTTGACGTGTTTTTGCCTGTCTCTCTCGAAAAATACGAGACATTTACAAACCGGATTGTTAAGTTTCCTCCCTCACCAGTAGGGCTTTGGATCATAAGGGGCCTTGACCTCTTATGATCCTTGGTCTGTAATTGAGGCTTTAAAAACAATATATAATATATAAAGGCATTTAAGAGATGACTAATCCCACTTCCCTTGCCGCGGCCATGCGGCGGTATGCTTCATCGGTTTCTGTGGTTTCCTGCCGGGACAGGGAAGGAAACCTGCACGCTATGACCGCGACCGCGGTATCGTCGGTGTCCTTTGACCCGCCTTCCATGTTGATTTGTGTGAACAAGCAGGCGCAGCTCAATGGCGCCATGGCGGGGGTTGATGCATTTGCCATTAATATTCTGAGCGAGGAACAGACCGACATCTCGAATATCTGCGCCGGTGGCAAGCCCGCCCTGGAAAGGGTTAATGACGAACACTGGATCGTCCAGGACCACAAGCCGCCGGTGCTCAAGGGGGCGCAGGCGATTATACACTGTATAAAAACCCAGTGTTTCAGTTATGGTAGTCATGACATCTTCATTGGTGACGTCACCGGGGTGAGCGTGGAAGGAAACGTCCGGCCATTGATTTATCTGGATGGAAAATATGGCACATTTGCGCCGTTTCAGGAGGCCTGATCCCCGAAGACGGACTCCGCAAGTCTCAAAAACAGGAGCAGATGGAGATGATTACCATATTTGGCAGCGCCCGAACCCGGGCTTCAGTCGTGTTGTGGCTGGTCGAAGAACTGGGGCTGGACTATCGCCATGAAAATTATGACGCTGTCAGTGATCCCACCCGAACGGAAGAATTTCGCCGGCTGAATCCTGCGGGAAAGTTGCCGGTTCTGATGGACGGGGATTTTGTGCTGACGGAAACCCTGGCCATATGTTTTTATCTGGCCAAAAAATATGGCCACAAATATGGCAATGGCCGGCTTCTGGGTGAGGGACTCGAAGAAGAAGCCCGGGTGATGAAATGGGCCTCTTTTGCCATGACCGAGCTGGATGCCTATGCCTTTCAGTTGCTGTTGGCCATCAAATTCAAACAACAGGATCCCCATTCGGAAATCTGCAGGGACTTTTTGGGCATGATTGACCGGTCTCTCAAGCTTTTAGAAGGGGATCTGAAGGGCCGTGACTGGCTTGTGGGGTCGGAATTCAGTCTGGCTGATATGCTGGTTTGTCACGGAGTGAATTTTGCCGCCATGATGGGCACAGATCTGTCCGCGTTTCCAGTGGTGAAGAACTGGCGCAAACAATGTTTGTCACGGCCGGCTTTTCAAAAAATCAGGACCTGATTCCGAACGCAAACGACAGCGGAGAAATGCACAGACATGGCGGATCTGGAAATCATCAAATTCCTGGGCATTGCTCTGGCTATTGGGCTGTTGATCGGACTTGAACGGGGATGGAGTGACAGGAATGAGGATGAAGGGCGCAGGATCGCCGGGGTGCGAACCTTTGGTCTGATCGGCCTGCTGGGCGGGATTGTGGCCTATCTTGCACAACCGGGAAATGTCTGGATTTTGGGGGTGGCATTTCTCGGACTCGCCGTGGTTCTGACCGCCGCCTATCTCATGCGGTTGCGGGTTCAGGAAGACATTGGCATCACCAGCCTGATTGCGGCGCTCCTGACCTTTTGTCTTGGGGCCCTGGCCGTGGCGGGGCATATTTATGTGGCAATATCGGCGGCGGTGGTCATCTCGCTGCTGTTGGGAATCAAGTCACAGCTGCATGATCTGGTCCACCGGCTTGAGCGGGTGGAGCTTTATGCCACATTAAAGCTGTTGCTGATTTCCGTTGTGCTGATTCCCCTGTTGCCGAACAGGGGATACGGGCCCTGGCAGATGATCAACCCCTTTGAAATCTGGTGGATGGTGGTGCTGGTCGCGGGAATCTCATATGTGGGATATTTCGCCATGAAGATTGGCGGGCTGCGGTACGGCATTCTGGCAACGGGCATTTTCGGCGGGCTTGCCTCGTCAACGGCGGTCACGCTGACGCTGTCGCGCATGGCCCGGGGAAATACGCGCTATCAGAACACATTGGCGGCCGGTATTCTGGCGGCCTGCGGGACAATGTATCCCCGGGTGCTTCTGGTCAGCGCCCTGATTAACCCGGCGGTGGCGCTGCGTTTGGCAGCGCCGTTGCTGGTGACGGCGGTTCTGACCTATGGGACAGCCCTGGTTTTATGGCAAAAACACAGTTCGAAGTCGGTGGAAGAAGGGGATCTGTTGGTCAAAAATCCGTTTCAGCTTTCCATGGCGCTGCAATTTGGACTGTTGCTGGCGATCATCATGCTGTTGAGTAAATTGTTGCAGGTTTATCTGGGAGAGGCGGGGGTTTATTTGCTGTCGGCTTTCTCGGGGTTGACGGATGTGGATGCCATTACCCTGTCCATGGCCCGGATGAGCGGCACGGATCTGACGATTGCGGTGGCCAGTCTGGCCATCTTTATCGCCGCAGCGACGAACAGTCTGGTCAAAGGCGGCCTGGCGCTTGGCGTGGGGCGGAAGGATTTCGGTCTCAAGGTGGCCGGCCCGCTCGTGATCAGCGTGATCGTGGGCGTTGGGGTATATTTTGTGCAGTAATGGTGCAGTAATAGTAATATTGTATTGTGGGCTTATCGGGCACAAGGAGAAAATCAGGAATGTTTGATCGGATTGTGGCATCTTTTCCGGAATTGGCCGAACTGGCTCCCGAAGCGCGGGATATTCTGGAAAAAAACGGTCAGCTTCGGCGCCTGCCTGCCGGGTCCGTCCTGTTTTCCGAAGGGGTACGGTGTGAAGGATATGTCCTGTTGCTGGACGGTAGCGTCAAGGTCAGAAAATTGTCCGAAGACGGTAGGGAACTGGTGCTATACCGGGTTGAAGCCGGGGAATCCTGTATCATGACTACCACCTGCCTGATGTCCGATGAAGGGTATCAGGCCGAAGGGATCGCGGAAACTGATGTGGTGATGGCTCTGATCCCGCCGAACAGTTTTACCCGGCTTCTGGAAATATCCGACCCATTCCGACGGTTTGTTTTCGGGGTTTTTTCCCGACGGCTGTCCATGTTGACCATGCTGGTGGACGAGGTGGTGTTCAAGAAACTGGACAAACGCCTGGCGCAGCTGTTGCTGGATTATGCCGATCGCAAGGGGCATGTCTTGTCCCTGACCCATCAGCATCTGGCCGGAGAGTTGGGATCTGTACGGGAAGTGGTCAGCCGCCAGCTCAAGCAATTTGAACGGGATGGTCTGGTGCGGCTGAGCCGGGGGGTGATTGAAATCCTGGACCGCGACGGGTTACAGGCCGTCACGCGCTAGTTCACCTCTTATTTCCAGTCTTATCCGCACAGCTTCAATGTCATTACGAGGCGCGACAGTAACGACGCAATCCACGAGCCTGTGACGTATAGAGTGAATTGTGAATAGGTTGGCACAATTCATCTAAAACATGTCAAAACCCAGAACGGGGCAGATGACATGTTTCTCAATTCATTCTGGGGGAGCCCTTCCCGCTTGTGGTTTATGTGACCTAGATCACAGACATTCATGGAAAAATATGATCTTCTTGGGCCTGAAGACTGTCATAGTGTGTCTGTATAAGGAGACATCAGATGAAGAAAAATGTGGGGTCACTGGATCGTATGATCCGCATCCTGGCCGGTCTTGTGCTAATTGGCCTGGAGGTTGCGGGAATTTTTTCGCCCTGGGGTTGGATCGGAATTGTGCCCCTGGCCACCGGACTTCTGAAATGGTGCCCGGCTTATAGCCTGTTGGGCCTGCGCACCTGTCCATTGGAGAACTTATCCCAGAAGAAAGGAAATTGACATGAGCATTGATCGTATGGTGCTGGCTTTTGCCGGTTTTATGGTGCTGATCAGCCTGACATTGGGGATTTGGGTGCATCCCTACTGGTTTGCCCTGACAGCGTTTGTCGGGCTTAACATGTTTCAGGCGGCTTTTACCCGGTTTTGCCCGCTGGCAATTTTTCTGAAAAAGCTGGGTGTGGCGCCGGGCAAAGCCTTTGATTGAGGTGCTGTTGATTAAGAAGCCAAGAGGAAAAGTCCATGATTTTATTGTCTGAGTCTGCGGCCCGGTCGCCGAAAAAATATTTCTGGATTTCCGGTTTGCTCAGTGTTTTGCTGATCCTGCTGGTTGCCCTGCCGACTCTGATGCCGGACAGGGTGCCCTTTCTGGCGCCACTGAAAATTGATACCGATCCGGAAAATATGTTGTCGGAAGAAGAACCGGTCCGGGTTTTCCATAATGCCCAGAAAAAGGACTTTTCCCTGTATGACATGGTGGTCGTGGGAGTTGTTAATGACCGTCACGATCAGGGTGTGTTCAATCCCCGGACCCTGGCCCATGTCTATGATCTGGCAAATTTTGCCAAAACGTTGAGTTGGACGGATGAAAACGGCACCCGGCAAGGGGTGATTTCCGTGGACCTGATGGCGCCCAATACGGTGGATAATATCGAACCGGGTGGACCGGGGGTGGTGAAATTCGACTATCTTATGCCCACGCCGCCCAAAACGGACGAAGAGGCGCTGGCGGTTCGCGACAAGGCCCGCAAGCTGCCTCTGCTGAACGGCACGCTGATCTCCGAAGGGGGAAATGCGCTGGCGCTTTATGTTCCGATTACGGCCAAGGATGTGAGCTATGACGTGGTTCAGCAGCTCAAGGGCCGCATTGCCGGATATGACGCTGAGGAACAATATTACATTACCGGCATGCCGGTGGCGCAGGACACTTTTGGGGTGGAAATGTTCAAACAGATGGCCATTTCCGCGCCGCTGGCCATGCTGCTGATTTTTCTGTTGATGTGGTATTTCTTCAAAAGGGTCACGCTGGTGATCTCGCCCATGATCGTGGCGATGGTGTCGGTGATCGTGACCATGGGGCTTCTGGTGATTACCGGGAACACCGTGCATATCATGAGCAGCATGATTCCAATCTTTATCATGCCCATCGCCGTGCTGGACTCGATCCATATCCTGTCGGATTTTTATGACACCTATCCGAAATATCGCGATCGCTATAAAACCCTCAGGCATGTGATGGAGGAGCTATCGCGGCCCATGCTGTATACCTCGCTGACCACGGCAGTGGGCTTCGGTTCCTTGGCGCTAA
The DNA here is from genome assembly GCF_005849285.1 of Luteithermobacter gelatinilyticus. Lineage (NCBI taxonomy): Bacteria > Pseudomonadati > Pseudomonadota > Alphaproteobacteria > Emcibacterales > Emcibacteraceae > Luteithermobacter > Luteithermobacter gelatinilyticus. Next base: position 649,123 of record NZ_CP040517.1, read on the forward strand.
CGCCCATCCCGCCGGTACAGGTGTTTGGTATTTTTGTGGCCATTGGGGTGTTGCTCGCCTGGTTTTTCACCATCACGCTGATCCCCGCCTATATCATGATGATGAGTGATGAAAAACTCGCCGGCTTTGGCATGGGCAGTGCGGACGCCACTGATCGCGATAACGCCACGCCGCTGGCCCGGCTGTTGAAACTCTGGGGCCGGGGCACCTATGCGGGAGCGAAGCTGATCCTGCTGGGTCTTGTGGTGCTGGGCGTGGGAGCCTGGTATGGCATTACTCAGATTGTGATCAACGACAACCCGGTGAAATGGTTTGACCCGGATCACGAAATCCGGATTGCCGACAAGGCGCTGAATGAGCGTTTTGCGGGGACCTATATGGCCTATCTGCTGTTGCAGGACAAAACCCCGCCGCTGCCCTATGACGCCTATGTCAAAGAACTTTCTGCCCGGCTGGCGGCCAAGGACGGCGCCCCCTATCAGGTGCTGGCGGCGGAACTTCCCGCTCTGGCGACGCAGGCCAGGGATCGGGACGGCCTGATTGATCTGTTGTCGGAAAAGGCGGAAGCCGGCTGGGACAATGCCCCCGATGCCGATTATGAGCAGTGGGAAGCAGCCTATGATTTTGTGGAAACCCTCAGAACCGAGGATGAAATCTTCAAGAAGCCGGAAGTGCTCAGATATATGAGCGCGTTGCAGGACTATCTGCTGGAAACCGGGCTGGTGGGCAAAAGCAACAGCCTTGCAGACATGGTCAAGACCGTGCACCGCGAGTTGCAGGGCGGGGAGGCGGATGGCTTCCGCATTCCGGACACGCCCGCAGCGGTGGCCCAGACCCTGCTGACTTTTCAGAATTCGCACCGGCCCGATGACCTATGGCATTTTGTCACCCCGGATTATCAGAAAAGCAGTCTCTGGCTACAGCTGAAAAGCGGGGATAACCGGGATATGAGCGCCCTGCACGAGGCGGTGGCGCGCTACATGGCCGCCCATCCGGCGCCCGAAGGGCTTGAGCATGACTGGTTCGGCCTCACCCATATCAACGTGATCTGGCAGCAGAAAATGGTGGCCGGCATGGCTGAAGCCTTTATCGGCAGTTTCATCATTGTGCTGATCATGATGGCGGTGTTGTTCCGTTCTCTCCTCTGGGCGGTGCTGGCGATGGTGCCATTGACTTTCACCATTGGCATGATCTACGGCATTATCGGCCTGATCGGCAAGGATTACGATATGCCGGTGGCGGTTCTGTCCTCCCTGAGCCTGGGGCTGGCGGTGGACTACGCTATTCACTTTCTGGCGCGCAGTCGGGAAATGCGCAAACGCTTTGCCAACTGGCGTGAGACCAGTACGGCGGTTTTTGGCGAACCCGCTCGGGCCATTGCGCGTAATGTGATTGTGGTGGGCATTGGCTTCCTGCCGTTGCTGGCGGCGCCGCTGGTGCCGTATCAGACGGTGGGTACCTTTATCTCCGCCATTCTGGTGCTGGCCGGGATTGCGACATTGACCATATTGCCGGCCCTGGTCCGGCTGCTGGAGCCATTCCTGTTTAAAAAACAAAAGGAAAGGGTTACGACATGAAACGCATGATCACGGTTTTGACGGTTCTGATCGCTCTGGCGGGGGGGGCAGCATCTCCCGCCGTCGCCGCCGAGGTGATGGATATTATCAAAAAAGCCAATCACATGGCCTATTATCAGGGCAAGGATGGGCGTGCTCGGGTGGTGATGGCCATCACCGATGCGCAAGGCCGCGCGCGCGAGCGGGAGTTTGTCATCCTGCGCCGGGATGATGACGGTGAGGAGGATGCCGGACAGAAATTTTATGTCTATTTCAACAAACCGGCGGATGTGAAGAAAACCGTATTCATGGTGCATAAGAACCTCGACCGGGATGATGATCGCTGGCTGTATCTACCGGCTCTGGATCTGGTAAAGCGTATTGCCGCCAGCGACGAACGCACCAGTTTTGTGGGGTCCCATTTCTTTTACGAGGATGTGTCAGGCCGGGGCATTTATGAGGACACCCATGAACTGGTTGAGGAAAATGACGCCGTTTATGTAATCAAAAGCACGCCAAAGGACCCCGCTGCGGTGGAGTTTGCCTATTATATAAACTGGATCCACAAAAAGACCTTCCTGCCAGTCAAAACCCTGTATTACGATTCCGAGGGAAAATTGTACAGAACCTATTCCGCGCTCAAGGTTAATCCGGTGGACGGGCATCCAACGGTCACCCGCGCCCAGATGGAAGATCATCGCAGCGGCGGCAAGACGGTCATGGAATATACCGATGTCAATTATGACACAGACCTGCCGGAAGATATCTTTTCCGAACGCTACCTCCGAAAACCGCCCAGAAAATATTTAAGGTAAGTGAATATAACTATTTAAGGTAAGTGAATGTTCGAGGTGGGCGTTGCATGAAAAATCTTTCTATAATATTGCTTGTTGCGGCTCTTTCTTTCGGGACTGTCGCATCGGCCCAGGAAATGACTGTCCAGGAAATGACTGTCCAGGAAACGACCGCCCCGGAGACACCACTGCCTGAATTGCCCGAAGGGCTGGAGGATCTGTTTTCCGATGAACCTCTGGCTGAGACCCCGGAAGAGCCGGCAAGAAGGGGGGGCGGCCTGCCTTTTGACCTCAGCGGTTTTGCAGAAGGGCGTTTCGGTCTGCGCCTGCAGGATGACCCGTTACAGAAGGATATCAGCCTCGGTGAGGCCCGCCTCCAGCTTGATGCGGAAAAATCCTGGGAGGGGTTTACGCTCAATCTGGTCAGTGATTTTATCCTTGATCCGGTGGCGGATGACTATGACATTGATCTGGAACGGGGGCGAGGCGCGGTGGACCTTCGGGAAGCCAATCTGGTGTTCAGCCCGCTGGACTTTGTGGACGTGAAGCTGGGGCGGCAGATCCTGACCTGGGGCACCGGCGATCTGGTGTTCATCAATGACCTGTTCCCCAAGGACTGGAACAGTTTTTTCATTGGTCGCGATACGGAATACCTGAAGGCGCCGTCGGACGCGCTGAAGGTGTCGTTGTTTTTTGACGCCTTTAATGTGAATGTGGTCTATACGCCGCGCTTCGACGCCGACCGCTTCATTGACGGGCATCGTGTGTCCTTTTTTGATGCCATGCGCGGCGGGACGCGCGGCCGGGAGGCACCGCTTCGGGACCTAAGGCCCGATGACTGGTTTTCCGATGATGAACTGGCGGTGCGGCTGTACCGGTCCTTCGGGGCCTATGAGACAGCGCTGTATTTTTACAGCGGCTACTGGAAAAGCCCCGGTGGACTTGATCCGGTGAGCGGGGCGGCGCTTTTCCCCCGCCTGGATGTGTATGGGGCCAGCATGCGGGGCCCTGTGGGCGCCGGTATCGGGGCCGTGGAACTGGGCTATTATGACAGTGCCGACGGGGCGGCCTCCAATCCTTTGATCAATAACAGCGAGTTCCGGTTTCTGGTGTCTTATGAGCAGGAAATCGGCACCGAATTTACAGCCGCGATCCAGTATTATCTGGAACGCAAGCTGGATTATGACGCCTATCTTGCGAGCCTGCCGGCAGGGCTGCGGGCGGAGGATGAAAACCGCCATCTGATTACGCTCAGGCTCACCAAGCTGCTGATGAACCAGGACCTGACCCTGAGCCTGTTTAATTTTTACAGCCCCTCGGACGAAGACGGCTACCTGCGGCTGAATGTCAGCTACAAGCTGCGCGACAATTTGCGCGTCGAAGCTGGCGGCAACCTGTTCTACGGCCGCTTTCCAGACAGCTTCTTTGGTCAGTTCGAGGACGCCAGTAACCTCTATACCGGCCTGAGATACGAATTTTAGAGTATATTGTGATGAGCCGGAACCGTCATTACGGGCGCGTGATGACGGTTTTCCCTTCCTTGCCGCTTCTCCTTCACCAATGCCGCTTCTCCTTCACCAATGCCGCCTCTCCTTCGTCCTTGCCGCGAAGGCGGCAATCCAGCTCCTCACCAATGCGGTCTGCAAGCTCTGGGCTCCCGCCTGCGCGGGAGCGACGGGACGGGGGTCGCGGGTTCGCGATGACGACTTTTCTTTCATCGTCATGGCGAGGGCGCATCAGGAAACGTGGCCATCCATCCGCGCCGCCAACCATGATTCGGATGGTTCTTGCTTATGTGTCCCGCTACGGGCCGTTCAGCTCCGGTTGGCGCCGGGCACCCATTTGACATCTTTTGCGCCATTGTCATTGAGATGCCGGCTCATCACAAACAGATGGTCGGACAGCCGGTTGAGATATTTCACGGTTTCCGGGTTGATGTTCGCTTCCTCCGCCAGGCGGGTCGTGAGTCGTTCGGCCCGACGGGTGATGGTGCGGGCCAGATGCAGATAGGCGGCCGCGGGCGTCCCCCCAGGAAGGACAAAACTGTCCAGAGGCGGAATGTCCCGATTCATTGTGTCGATTTCCTGTTCCAGCCGTGTCACCTGCTCGGCGGTGATGCGCAGCGGTTCCCATTTATAGCTGTCCGCCAGGGGCGTGGACAGATCCGCCCCCAGATCGAACAGGTCATTTTGAATGCGCCCGAGCATCGCGTCCGGCTCGCCCGTGGTATGCAGCCGTACGAGGCCCAGGGCAGCATTGGCTTCATCCACTGTGCCATAAGCCTCGATCCGCAGATCATGTTTCGGCAGGCGGGTGCCGTCGGCAAGCGAGGTTTGTCCCTTGTCGCCGCCGCGGGTATAGATTTTTGTCAGTTTGACCATAAACTGTTTTCCTTAATGATGTTGTGTCCCGGCGCGTTTGGGGGCGGGGGACAGACGATTGTTGGTTCCGAGATTAACAGGGAAGGCGCTTAAGCATACATCAGCAGATAAAGGACAATGAGCGCCAGGGTGACCCCTTGGGCGATGACCCGGGCCCGCATTAGTTTATTGCCGTGTTTTTTGTTGAAATCTCCCCCCCGGCTCATGCTGAGCACACCGCCCAGCATGATTCCTCCGGTCACCACAATACAGACAATGATGAGAATTTTGAGAAACAACATACTATATTTCTTTCTTTTTTCAGAATTTTAATAATTTTTTTTGAGCCTGAACAGAATAAAAAAACAGATTTTACTCTAACGTTAATTATCCCTTGGAATTTTTGCAGGATTATATACAGTTTTCACCTCAGTCGGACGAACGTTTAAGTGACTCCTTGCGGGTTATATAGACCATATCCACTGACAGAGAAATATATAAAGCCGGAAAGGCGGTGTCTTCTACGGAGCAAGATAAAAAAAGGGCTGCTCAGGTCAGCGAATGCTTCGTGAGCAGCCCCAGTTGGTATCTGTCAGAACCGCAGCCCGGATGCGTAATACCGGGATGATGGTCCTGATGGGGATATTTCAGACGCCGGGGTGCCCAGTACGGGGGATCCCGGCGAAACCTTTTGTGCTCAACCGCGCCTTGCCAAGGCGGTTTGCCCTCAGCCCGTCTCAGGACCACGTTGGGGCAGAGCCAGTCTACATCAACATAATTCTACCAGATGCCCAGCGGTTTCAGGAACCTATTTTTCCGCTTTGTTGGCCATGATTTCCTCATGGATCTCCCGGATGAATATTCCGGCGCATCTGTATCTTTTGTTTCTTGTGCTCCTCTTAACACAGGCGTGAGGGGTTGTTCAAGCGAATAACAGACGAAAACGGCGTTTTATTTGATTGATGTGACCATAAATAGAATAAAGTACTGATTTTGGTAGATAAAGTGAATATTATTCTGCATATGTGAGGTGTACAATCACTAGAGTGAATTGTGGATAGGTTGGCTCAATTCACTCTAACGCCTGTTTTGGGACGCGCCTCATGATATTTTGTCCAAGGGCTTTTTCTGGCGTCTTTGAATCCGGGAAAAAGCCGGGCGTCACTTTGACGGAGAAAATTTTTCTCAACCGTCATTCTAACGGATCTTTCCCCACTTTGTCAGGTTTGATCCGTCGTTTTCATGCACGAAAATATAAATACGTCATCAGAGACGAGCCAAATACCGTCCTTGACGGGGGAATGCACAGATTTGGCAACAGGCTGAGTTGATGGTCAAAAAAGCTAAATAACGCAAAAGGGTTGAATAACGTCAGGATATTACCCTGGACGAAGAACACAGCAAAGACCCAACCATAGAATAAACACCAAGATAAGTAAGCCAGAATAAGTAAGCCAGAATAAGTAAGGATGTAGGGATGTCAGAAGTTATTTTATGGTTACGCGATGAAAGTCGTCTGACGGAAAGCCGCACGCCGCTTTTGCCGCAAGGTGCGCGTGAGCTTATCGAAGCGGGCATGACGGTTGTTGTGGAACGCTCCCGGAAACGTGTTTTTGCGGATGAGGCTTATGAACAGGCCGGGTGTCGCATGGTTCCGGCAGGAAGCTGGGTCGATGCGCCGGCAGAGGCCGTGATTCTGGGATTGAAGGAATTGCCGAAAACCCCCCGCCTTTTGCGCCATAAGCACATCTTTTTTGCCCATGCCTTCAAGGAACAGAACGGCTGGGCAGATCTGCTGAGCCGTTTTGTGGAAGGGGGCGGTGAGGTGCTGGACATCGAGTATATGGTGGACGAGGCGGGCCGCCGTGTTGTCGCCTTTGGATACTGGGCGGGGTATATGGGTGCGGCGCTGGCGCTGATGCAGTGGTATGACCGTCAAAGCGGCTATGGGCCGGCAGATCAGGGATTTGGCGGTGGACGGCCCATTCTGGATGACGGGCTGGCCCCGTTTGAAAATGCAGCGGCGCTGGATGCGCGTATCCTGTCCCGCAACAAAACCGGTGTGAAACCGAAGGTTCTGGTGATCGGTGCGGGAGGGCGCAGCGGCAAGGGGGCCAGGGACCTGTTCCGCCGTCACGGAATCGAGGTGACGGGCTGGGGGCGGGCGGAAACCGCCAAGCTTGACCGGGCGGCGCTTCTGTCCCATGACATTGTGGTCAATTGTGTCTATGTGTCGGAAAAAATTGAACCGTTTATTCGTCCCGAAGATCTTGAAAAGGACAGGACACTCAAGGTCATCAGCGACGTGTCCTGCGATCCTTACGGAGAATATAACCCGCTGCCGCTTTATACGGCGCCGACTTCCTGGGACAAACCGTACCTTACCCTCGGCCATAACGGCAGCGCCGTGGACCTGATTGCCATTGACAATCTGCCGTCCCTGTTGCCACGGGAAGCCAGTGTCGAGTTTGCGGGTCTGCTTCTGCCCTATCTGAAAACCCTGCCCAAGCGGCATCAGGATCCGGTCTGGCAGGCGTCCGAACTGGCCTTTCACAAGGCCTGCCAGGCTTTAGAGCAGGCCTGTTCACATATATAACCCTATTATCAATCATCCATAAATCAGGGGTACCTTATGGTTTCTACAGTGACGCCCACGGCATCCATACATTGGGTCGGGGCCGGTTTGTCCTCCGGGCCCGGCATTGTTGATCTGGCGGACAGTTTCGGAAAAATCCATGTCTGGGACATGACGCCGGAAAGGGTTGATGCCTTGCGCGCCCATCTCAGCCCCGGGGCGGAGATTGATTTTCTCCGGCTGGACCTGGGAGATGAGCTGTCCGTGGCGCGGTTTCAAAACCGGGTTCAGGCCGGGGATGTGGTGGTATCCATGTTGCCGGCCGCCCTGCATGTGCAGCTGGCGCGGCTGGCGTTGGAAAAAGGTGCTCATCTGGTGACCTCCAGTTATCTTTCGGATGATATGCGGGCGCTCAACGACCTGGCCTGCCAACAAGGGGGCTGTGTGATCAATGAAGTGGGGTTGGATCCCGGACTGGATCATCTGTTTGCCCATGTGTTGGTGGATGAGGCGCGCCGCGCCGGTGTTCTGGGACAGGGCCGCGAGATCGACTTTGTGTCCTATTGCGGGGGGGTGCCGGTGGAAAAGTCGGACTTCACCTATAAATTCAGCTGGACGCCGCTTGGGGTGCTGACGGCCTTGAAAAATGAAGCCCGTCTGATCAGGGATCATGAGGAATACCGGGTCGCCAAGGCCTGGCAGGCCGTCTCTGAATTGCAGGTGGATGGGGAGACCTTCGAAGTCTACCCCAATCGCGACAGCATTCCTTATATTCGTGAATATGGGCTGGAGAAGGAAACAAATCTGAAAGGATTTGTGCGCGGCACTTTGCGGTTGGAAGGCTGGAAAGCGGCCTGGAAAGATATTTTTGCCCGGGTCGAGACGGCCGGTCCGGAGGAACTTAAGGAGTTGTCGGACAAATTATGGCGCGACTATGCCTATGCCGCGGGCGAACAGGATCGGGTGGTACTGCATGTAGCGCTCCGGGCGCTGGGCAAAGACGGTCAGGACTGGAACGCCTCGCTCACCCTTGATGAAGTGGGCAGCGGCTGGAAAAGCGCCATGGCATCCACTGTGTCGCTCACCGTAGCTCAGACGGTCAAGGCGGTGCTCGCTGGGCGTATGCCGCCGGGGGTGCAGGCGGGGCTGCATGACGTGGCGGAGGCCCGGCGCTGGCTGGATAATCTGCGCGAACGGGGCCTGAGTGTTCGGGCGCAAAATGTGACGTTATAGGGGGGGAGTAGAGTGAATTGAGCCAACCTATTCACAATTCACTCTAGCAATCGGAGAGGCCGCCTCGCAAGGCCGTAACCCGGGCGTGGCAATCCATAAGACAGTTTTCCGCCAAAGAAAAGACCGCCGAAGAAAAATCTTCAGGCGGCCCAGTTGGTTATGTCAGAACCGTCTGTTGCATGACATCAGGTTCTGAGGGGGATAACTTGTGTGTCAGATCCGGTCTGCAATATCTTGTGCCGTTGTCAGCGGCGTCAGCCCAGAAGCCGCCGGGCGATCACATCCGCCTGAATTTCCGCGGCCCCTTCAAAAATATTCAGGATTCGCGCATCACACAGCACCCGGCTGATGGGATATTCCAGGGCGTAGCCGTTGCCGCCATGAATTTGCAGGGCATTGTCGGCCGTGGACCAGGCGACGCGCGCGCCTAGAAGTTTGGCCATGCCGGCTTCAAGATCACAGCGCTTGTCTTCATCCTTTTGCCGGGCGGCATGATAGGTCAGCTGACGGGTCATCATGATTTCCACCACGGCGAGAGCGATCTTGCCGTGCACCCGGGGAAAATTGAAAATGGGCTGGCCGAACTGGATGCGTTCAAGAGCATAGCGCAACCCCAGTTCCAGGGCGTTCTGAGCCACACCCAGCGCGCGGGCCGCAGTCTGGATCCGGGCGCTTTCAAAGGTGGTCATGAGCTGCTTGAAGCCCTTGCCTTCTTCGCCACCCAGGAGGTTTTCAGCCTTGACCTCGAAATTATCAAAGCCCAGCTCGAATTCCTTCATGCCGCGATAGCCGAGGACCTCGATCTCCCCCCCGGTCATGCCTTCAGACGGGAAGGGGGTTTCGTCAGTACCGCGCTGTTTTTCGGCCAGAAACATGCTCAGCCCCTTATAGCCCGGTTCGTTCGGGTTGGTACGGGCCAGCAGGGTCATGACATCGGCGCGGGCCGCATGGGTGATCCAGGTTTTGTTGCCGGTGATCTTGTAAACATCGCCGTCACGCACGGCACGGGTTTTCAGCGATCCCAGATCGGAGCCCGTATTGGGTTCCGTAAAGACCGCGGTGGGCAGAATTTCCCCGGTGGCGATTTTCGGCAGCCAATATTTTTTCTGGTCTTCAGTGCCGCCGCCCATGATAAGTTCCGCGGCAATTTCCGAACGGGTGCCGAGCGAACCGACGCCGATATACCCGCGGCTGAGCTCTTCGGAGACGATACACATGCTGGTCTTGCCAAGGCCGGATCCGCCATATTCTTCGGGAATGGTCAGGCCAAAGACGCCCATTTCACTCATCTTTTCGATGATTTCCATGGGAATGTAATCGTCTTTTTCATGCCAGTGATGGGCATGGGGCATTACTTCCTCATTGGCAAAACGGCGGAACTGATCGCGGATCATCTCATACATATCATCCAGACCGAGATTGCCGAAGGCGCCACTGTCCAGGCTGTGTTCCACCAGCCGGGCGATTTTTTCCCGGTTTGCCGCCGTATTGCCTTCCCGGATCAGGGTTTGCACTTCCGTCGTGGCAAAGGCAGCAATCTTGTCTTCGGGAACCCACATGTCCCTGGGGCGGATAATCTCGCCCTGGCTCATGGGAATACCGCCCATGATTTGGGCCAGATATTCCCCGAACCCGACCCTGAGAATCAGTTCCTCAAGTTCCCCAAACTTGCCGTCGCGATCAAGAGTTCGGGCCCAGTTCAGCGTTTCGCGCAGGGTTTCCACATAGGTGGCGAGCCAGGAAAAGCCGTGGGCCTCGAATTGATATTGCTGCATCAGTTTGCGGTCCAGACGGCCGTCCTTGACCAGATGGGCCCGCAGAGCTTTCCGTGCCGCTTCAACCAGTGTACCGGCCGCGGCCAGGGCTGCGTCGCATTGGGTAAATAATAAACCGCTCATAGGTGACTGACCTTATCCGTTATTGCCGGCTTCAACGGCGTCTTCAAATGTGTGCAGCCCCGGCCGTTTGGCAGAGACCAGAACAGCCATATTGCCGGGTTTGTGCTGGTTTTTCCACATTTTGGTATGGGCCCGCGGGATATCTTCCCAAGAAAACACTTCGGACATGCAGGGGTCAATCCGCCGCTCAATCACCAGCTGGTTGGCCTGGGAGGCCTGTTTCAGATTGGCAAAATGGCTGCCCTGGATCCGTTTCTGACGCATCCACACGAAACGGGCGTCAAAGGTCAGGTTGTAACCGGTGGTGCCGGCGCAGAAGACGACCATGCCGCCGCGTTTGACCACAAAACAGGAGACGGGGAACGTGGCCTCGCCAGGATGCTCAAAGACAAAATCCACATCCTTGCCTTTGCCGGTGATGTCCCAGATGGCCTTGCCGAATTTACGCACCCGTTTCATATAATCGCCGTAAACCTGCTGGTCCGTTACCGGCGGCAATTGACCCCAGCAATCGAAATCCTTTCGGTTGATCACCCCCTTGGCGCCCAGCGACATGACAAAATCCCGCTTGTCCTCATCGGATATCACGCCGATGGCGTGCGCTCCGGCAGTAGCAATCAGTTGGATGGCCATGGACCCCAGGCCCCCGGAGGCGCCCCAGACCAGAACGTTATGGCCGGGCCGCAGGATATGCGGACGATGGCCGAACAGCATGCGATAGGCAGTGGCCAGGGTGAGCGTGTAACAGGCGCTTTCTTCCCAGGTCAGATGTTTGGGCCGGGGCATCAGCTGACGGGCCTGCACCTTGGCAAACTGGGCAAAGCTGCCGTCCGGGGTTTCGTACCCCCAGATCCGCTGGCTGGGGGAATACATGGGGTCGCCGCCGTTACATTCCTCATCATCACCGTCGTCCTGGTTACAATGGACCACAACTTCGTCGCCGACCTTGAAACGTTTTACCCGGCGGCCGACTTTATAAACAATACCCGAGGCGTCGGACCCGGCAATGTGATAATCCGCCCCGTGCACGTCAAAGACGGACATGGGCACGCCGAGGCCGGCCCAGACGCCGTTGTAATTCACGCCGGCGGCCATCACCAGAATCAGGACTTCATCGGCTTCCAGTTCGGGGACGTCGACGATCTCCTGCTGGAAGGCCTGTTCCGGCGGACCGTGCCGTTCGCGGCGAATCGTCCAGGCATACATTTTTTTCGGAACATGGCCGAGCGGGGGAATCTCCCCGACTTCGTACAGGTCCTTTTTTACGAACTTTCCTTCAAGCGTTTCGCGTTCTTGGATTTCTTCCTGTGTCAGCTGAGTCATCTTGGTCCCTCAATAAGCTACTGGTTAACAGTAATATTCCCACCCCGACATGCTATATGCGCTGCAGCATAATGAGTTTTCCGCCCGTGTCGTTTTCGCAGAAAAACCTTGCATATGGGGGACTTCTTTCGCCTTCTGTTCAGTACCGTCTTGTGTTATAGTTTGATGGTATTTTTTATTGCAATGCAACAATAATTATATTATTTCTTCCTCTGCGTCTAGAAAGAAATTTTATTTTATCGGTTTTTCCTTCGCGGAAACTAAAAATCAAACTAAACAAGTGTTTTAATGCTGCTATGCAGTATCAAGGGAGAATGACATGAGTGAGAAAGAGGTGCAGAGGGACCGGCCCTGGCTGTTTCGGACCTATTCCGGGCATTCCTCCGCCAAGGCGTCCAATGCGCTCTACCGGACCAACCTAGCCAAGGGACAGACCGGGTTGTCCGTGGCGTTCGATCTGCCAACCCAGACCGGATATGACAGCGATCATGTACTCTCCCGCGGAGAAGTGGGCAAGGTCGGGGTGCCGATCTGTCATCTGGGCGACATGCGCACTCTGTTTGAGGGTATTCCCCTTGAACAGATGAATACTTCCATGACCATCAATGCCACAGCGCCGTGGCTCCTGGCGCTCTATGTGGCGACGGCGGAGGAGCAGGGCGCCGACCGGGCCAAACTCAGCGGCACGGTGCAGAATGATCTGATCAAGGAATATTTGAGCCGTGGCACCTATATTTTCCCGCCGAAACCCAGCATGAAGCTGATTACTGATGTGATCAGTTTCACGTACCGGGAAATTCCCAAATGGAACCCCACCAATGTGTGTTCCTATCATCTACAGGAAGCGGGCGCGACGCCGGTGCAGGAACTGGCCTATGCGCTGGCGACGGCGATTGCGGTACTGGATGCCGTGCATGACAGCGGGCAGGTGCCGGCCGAGGATTTTCCGAAAGTGGTGGGCCGTATCAGTTTCTTTGTCAATGCGGGGCTGCGTTTTGTGACTGAAATCGCCAAGATGCGGGCTTTTGTGGAACTGTGGGATGAGATCACCCGTGAACGTTATGGGGTGGAAGAAGACAAATACCGCCGCTTTCGCTATGGCGTGCAGGTCAACTCCCTGGGCCTCACTGAACAGCAACCGGAAAATAATGTCTATCGTATTCTGCTGGAAATGCTGGCGGTGGTGCTCAGCAAGAAGGCCCGGGCCCGGGCGGTGCAACTTCCGGCCTGGAACGAGGCCTTGGGCCTGCCGCGGCCGTGGGATCAACAGTGGTCGCTGCGCCTGCAGCAGATCATGGCCTTTGAAACGGATCTTCTGGAATATGAGGACCTGTTTGACGGCTCCAGGGTGATGGAGGCCAAGGTGGCGGCCCTGAAAGAGGAGGCGCGCGCGGAACTGGCCCGTATCGAGGAGATGGGCGGTGCCATCGCCGCCGTGGAATCCAGCTATATGAAGCAGCGTCTGGTGGAAAGCAATACTGCCCGGCTCAAGGCCATTGAAAGCGGCGAACAGATTGTGGTTGGCGTGAACAAATATACGGAAACCGCTCCTTCGCCGCTGGTTAGTGACGAGGATGGCGGCATTATGACCGTGGATCCGGCCGCCGAGGCGGAGCAGATCGAACGGCTCAGGGGCTGGCGTGAGAGCCGGGATCAGAAGGCGGTGGACAAGGCGCTTGCGGCACTCAGGGACGCCGCGCAAGAAGGCCGCAACGTGATGGAACCGTCCATCGAAGCGGCCCGGGCCGGAGCCACTACCGGCGAATGGGCCCAGACCCTGCGCGAGGTGTTTGGTGAATACCGGGCTCCTACCGGGGTCGGCAAGGCGGCGCGGGGGGTTGCGGGCGATAGTTTGGAACAGGTGCGCCAGGCCGTGGAAGAGGTAAGTGAAAAACTGGGCCGTCGTCTGAAATTCCTGGTGGGGAAACCGGGGCTTGACGGGCATTCCAATGGCGCGGAACAGATCGCGGTCAAGGCGCGGGATGCGGGCATGGAAGTGGTCTATGAAGGCATCCGCCTGACCCCGGCGCAGATTGTCAATGCGGCATTGGAGGAGGGTGTTCATGCGGTGGGCCTGTCGATCCTGTCCGGTTCACATCTGCCGCTGGTGGAAGAGATCATGACCCGCATGAAAAAAGCAGGGCTTCAGGATATTCCGGTGATCGTCGGCGGCATCATTCCACCGGAGGATGAAAAACAGTTGCGCGCCATGGGGGTCGCCCGGGTCTATACCCCGAAGGATTATCACATGTCCGATATCATGGCTGATATCGTGGAGATTGTGGCGGCGGGAGTTAATTGATTTCTCTTGAAATTTATATTATATATAATTTCAGGAGAAATATTATGCCGACTGTCGGGGTACATTCCAGATCCGACCGGACCGAACCGGACAAGGACCGGGTTTTGAGCATGGCAGTGGCCCGGGCTGCGGGCTTTCTGGCGATTTCCAATAAGGAACTGGCGGGGATCCTCGGGCTATCGCAGGCTTCCGTGTCGCGCCTTATGAAGGGGCAATACCTGTTGCGCGAGGGCCGTAAGGAATATGAACTGGGGGTGCTCCTGGTGCGTTTGTTCCGTTCTCTGGATGCATTGACCGGCGGGGACGATCGTTCCAGCCGATCCTGGCTGCGGTCGGAAAATCTGGTGCTTGGAGGACGGCCCGTCGACCTGATCACCACCATCACCGGGCTCATGGGGGTTATCGCTTATGTGGACAGCCGGCGCGCTAAGCTCTGAGGCCCGTTCCTATAGTCACGATATCTGGCGGTTTGTCGAGTTTCAATACAAGACGGCGACCATGCGGCTTGTGGATCACGATCCGGGCGACCAGGCCGTGCTGGAGGATATTCTGGAGGACAGCAAGCCTGCGATTCCGGCTGGGGCCGAAGGTCTCCATTTCCTGCTGTTTACCCCATTCCGATATCAGGCTTATCCCACCGGGTCCCGTTTCCGTCGGGTCGGAGACCTGAGGGGCGTTTATTATGCATCTGAAACAGTTGAGACGGCGCTTGCGGAGGCGGCATGGCATACCCGGCTGTTTTTTCAAGAATCCCCTGAAACGCTCTTGCCGCAACAACCTTTGTTAAAAACGGCTTTTCCGGTGTTGTGCCGGACGGACAGATTTCTGAACCTGACTTTGCCGCCGCTGGACCGGGATCGCGCCTTATGGACCTCCGCTGAGGAATATGGCGCTTGTCAGGATCTGGCGGATCAGGCGCGTCTCGCGCAAATGGAGGCCATCGGCTATGAGTCTGTCCGGGATGCCGGAGGGGGATTGAATGTGGCGGCGTTGAGTCCTGAGATCTTTCGGGGCCGGCGCATTGATTCGCAAAGATCCATGACCTGGCATCTTCTGGTTCATGCTACTGGCGTCGAGGCCTGGTGTGACTTGCCCACCTTAAGGGTAAGTTTTGAGTTTCCCTAAGGCCGGGATTTCGCTACCGTAAGTTCGATCGGGCATGTGCCTGTTTTGCCACCAACCAGGGGGGATCCCTTATGACCATAGAACTGTTTCGTGAGGATGCGTATCTGAAAGAATGTGAGGCCACGGTCATGGCGGTGACCGAGCGGGGCGGTATTGTGCTGGACCAGACGGTGTTTTATCCCACCGGCGGCGGCCAGCCGGGGGACAGTGGCATCTTGATCCCCGCGGACGGGCGGCGCCTGCGCATTGCCAGCACGGTTTATGACCGGGACAGCGGCGCGATTGTGCATGTGCCGGACGATAGCGGCGAGGTTGGGCAGGATTTGCCCGCGGTGGGGACGGCTGTCAAAGCCGTTATCGACTGGGATCGGCGGTACCGGCATATGCGCATGCATACGGCATTGCATCTGTTGTGCGCGGTGGTGCCCTGCGGCGTGACGGGAGGGCAGATCGGCGTAGAAAAAAGCCGACTGGATTTCGATATCGGGGAGCAAACGCTGGATAAGGAGGAGATCACGGCGCAATTGAATGACCTGGTGGCGCGGGATATTTCGGTCAGCGCCAACTGGATCAGCGATGAGCAACTGGACCGGAATCCGGATCTGGTCCGGACCATGTCGGTGGCACCGCCACGTGGCGCCGGGCGGGTGCGGCTGATCAAGGTGGGCGAGGATGTGGATCTTCAGCCGTGCGGCGGTACCCATGTGAAGCGGACTTCGGAAATCGGCCCGCTGCGGGTCAGCAAGATCGAAAACAAAGGCAAACGCAACCGCCGGGTCAATATTGTTTTTGCCGACCAGGCCGGCCGTGACCAATAAGTTTGGGCCCATAGGCTTGAAAGATTTTCAGAACGATCAGCCTTGGGCCTTATCGGTCTAGAGTGAATTGTGTATAGGATGGCTCAATTCACTCTAGAGGATGTTGTATTTTGTGCCTCGGATCATTCATACATGGACTTGCTGAAATCACCATAGATGGCGCCTTGCATGATGCTGCGGAAATCAGACGCGGCAAGATGCAGCAGCGATTCATGATCGCCGCTTTCAAGGAACACATCTTCTTCATCGCAAAGGTCGTTATCCACCAGCACCATCAATCCGTAAGCTTGGCCAATGGGCGGAACGGCGCCAGGGTCGCAGTCGTTGAAAATCATTTCAACTTCTTCTTCCTTGGCCATTTCGGTTTTTTCATTGATGGTGCGTTCGATTTTGTGCAAATCCACCTTGTGATCCGCCGGCACCACCACCATCAGGTAGCCGCTTCCGGTGGCAAGTAAGACTCCTTTGGCCAGTTTGTTGTCGGGGATATGCGCTTCGGCGGCGATTATCGAGCTGCGTTCCGCATGAGGGTGGGTGATGATCTCATACGAGGTATCCATGCTGCTGAGATAATCTCTGAGCGAGATTGCCATACCCATGATCTTTCTCCTTTTGGAAGACTGGGGATAATGTCACAGGGACATTACGGAAAATATTTTACAATAATATCGCACATATTTCAGCTTTTTTGCAGATGCCGACGGTCGGGAGCCCTTTGACAACCGCCTCACGGGCGGAAAAGAAGCGCATTGGCCGTTTCCGGCGGCTTCAGGCTTATATTCCGCCGGGCAAAAGGCCCGAGTCGGGTTCCGCTACGGACCGTCTACTGGTGGTTTTTGAGGGGTCAGGAGTCCTGTTTATAGGGGGAGGTTTTCGGGAGAAACCCATCACCTGCCAATAAGTTAGGATAAAACCGTTCCGCAGGCCCCGGCCCTGGCATCACAGATCGGATCACAGGCCGGATTACAGGCCGGATCACAGGCCGGATCACAGGAATGTGTACGGGGTCCCCCCTGTAATGTGGTATACTTAACATCGGTAACAGGCAATTTAAGTATGACCCAGGCACTGTCCACGCCAGAACGGATCCCGCAACGGATCAAGGCCGCGGTACCCAATTCCGCGGAGCGGGGAGGTTTACGAACTGTTGCCGGAATAGTCCTTCTTATCCTTATCGGTTTTTTTGTTGGTGTCCTGTCGGGATGTAGCCGCAACCATCAGGCTTATTTCCCGGATCTTGCGCAACGGGACATCAGCCGGGAGGATCTTCTGAGCGGACGCAGCCTGTGGGGGGAGGCGGCCGAGGAACTTGTCCTGCCCGAAGACCACGTCATGCGGATGAGCCCCCAGATGCGGGCCTTTCTTGATCGTTATGTGCCGGGAAACTATGCTGACCCGATGAAAATCCGGGCCATACTGGAAGCCATTATTTCACCGGGGGCGCTGGGTATGGAATATGACAGAAGCCTGACTTTCACGGCTCGGGAATCTTTTCGCCGCGCCGAAGGCAACTGTCTGGGCTTCAGTTATGTATTTGTGCTTCTGGCCCGGGAGAGGGGGCTCAAGGCCTATTTTCAGGAGGTGGAAATTCCCCCGGACTGGACCCCGGCGGCGGAGCGACTGGTTTTTGTCAATCGCCACATCAATGTCCGGGTTGATACCCGTATTGGCCATGATATGGTCGTGGATATTGATCGGGCCAACGTCAAACCTTTCTATCCCGTCCGGCGCATTTCGGACAAGGAAGCCGAAGCCCATTATTATAGCAACAAGGGTGCCGAATATCTGGATCGCGGGAACATGAAAAATGCCTTCCGGTATTTTGTGAAAGCGGTGAGGCTGATGCCGAAAAGCAGCGCCTTTTGGTCTAATCTGGGGGTATTTTACCGGCTGAATAATCTGCCATGGCATGCCGAAAAGGCATATTTTATCGCCCTGAAATATAAACCGTCCAATTATTCCGTCATGACTAATCTGGCTATTTTATACGAAATTCAGGGGGAGGTGGAAAAGGCGGAATATTTTACCGGACTGGCAAAACGCTATCAGCAGAAAAATCCCTATTACCATTATTACCGGGCCCAGGAAGCTTATAACGACGGAGATTATCAGGCGACGCTCCGTCATCTCAGAGGGGTCATTCGCCAGAAAATCGAAGACTATCGTTTTTACGATCTCATGGCGGAAGCTTATATAAAACTCGGCAAGCAGGATGAAGCTGAGGAGGTCCTTGCCAAGGGAGCCGACTACCGATAGGGGATAGTGCTTTTTTTAAAGCAAAAAATAGTGTATTATATTTCGGCTTTATGCAACTAAAAAGGGGAAGGACAATGAATGTGACGCGTTTTGTTCTGGCCGTGATTGTCGCATATGTGGTCATGGCCGTTCTGGCAATTGGGTTAGAGGCTCTATTGGGGGACATGACGAGCAGCTTCAAGGCGCTACACCGCCCGGAAGAGGCGCTGGCGGAATATCAAATCTGGATGTATCTGGCGTATCTGCTGCAGACCGTTGTTTTTTGCTATATTTTTACCCTGAACTATGAAAACAAAGGCTGGATGGAAGGGCTGCGTTATGGGCTTCTGATCGGCCTGTTTATGTCGTTTGAGGTGATGGCTTGGTACGGCATGATGCCGATAGCGGGCATGGACACCGTGGTGACCATGATCATGACTGTGGTGATCTATATGGGCGGCGGCATTGCCACGGCGTTGGTCTATAAACCGGCTGCCCAGCCTATGGCATAGACGGGGGTGCCAGATAACGAAAAAATGAAAAGAGAGGGTCTTCTGGACCCTCTCTTCTTTTTTGGGGTTTGTTCAGAAACGCCAATCTTTGTGTGTTTACTGGTTCATGCGGTTTTCAATCAGGTCTTCCACCACGGAAGGATCAGCGAGCGTGGACGTATCACCAAGTGAGTTAAATTCATTGGCGGCGATCTTCCGGAGGATCCGGCGCATGATTTTGCCAGACCGGGTCTTGGGCAGATCGGGGGTGAACTGGATCAGATCGGGGCTGGCGATGGGGCCGATTTCCTTGCGCACCCACTGCACCAGTTCATCCCGCAGATCGTTGGAGCCCTCGATCCCGGCTTTGAGCGTGACATAGGCGTAGATGCCCTGTCCCTTGATGTCGTGGGGATAGCCGACCACTGCGGCTTCGGCCACCAGCTCATGAGCCACCAGCGCGCTTTCCACCTCGGCCGTACCCATACGGTGACCGGACACATTGATCACATCGTCCACGCGCCCAGTGATCCAGTAATACCCGTCTTCATCACGGCGGCAGCCGTCACCGGTGAAATATTTGCCGGGATAGGTGGAAAAATAGGTGTCGATAAAACGCTGATGGTCCCCGTAAACGGTACGCATCTGGCCGGGCCAGCTGTCTGCGATACAAAGATTGCCTTCCGCCGGCCCCTCCAGAACCGTTCCCTTGCTGTCCACCAGTTCCGGTTTGATGCCGAAAAACGGACGGGTGGCGGAGCCGGGTTTGAGTGGCGTGGCCCCCGGCAGCGGCGCAATCATGATGCCGCCGGTTTCCGTCTGCCACCAGGTGTCCACCACCGGGCAGCGGTCTTCGCCAACCACATGATAGTACCATTCCCAGGCTTCGGGATTGATGGGTTCGCCCACCGTGCCGAGGATGCGCAGGGAAGAGCGATCATGTTTTTTGACAAAATCATCGCCGGCCCCCATCAAGGCGCGAATGGCCGTGGGCGCGGTATAGAAGATATTGACCCGGTGTTTGGCGACTACCCGCCAGAACCGGCCGTGATCCGGGTAGCTGGGCACGCCTTCAAAAATTAGGCTGGTGGCACCATTGGCCAGCGGGCCATAGACCACATAGCTATGTCCCGTGACCCAGCCCACATCGGCGGTACACCAGTACACATCTCCTTCATGATAATCAAACACATATTGATGGGTCATAGACACATATGTCAGATACCCGCCAGAGGTATGCAACACGCCCTTGGGTTTGCCGGTGGAACCGGAGGTGTAAAGGATAAACAACGGGTCTTCCGCGCTCATTTCCTCTGGCGCGCAGTCGGTGGGGACCCCCTCGGCGGCGTCGTGATACCAGACGTCGCGGCCTTCGACCACATTGACCTTGCGGCCGCTGTGGCGGATCATGATAACGTGCTTCACATTAAGGTCCGGCTGCTCCAGCGCCTTGTCCACATTTCTTTTCAACTCAATGGTGCGGCCGCCGCGAATGCCGTGGTCAGCCGTGATCACCACATGGCTGTCGCAGTCACGAATACGCCCGGCAAGGGCATCGGGGGAAAAGCCGCCAAAAACCACGGAATGAATGGCGCCGATGCGGGCACAGGCCAGCATGGCAAAGGCCGCCTCCGGAATCATCGGCATATAAATGGTCACCCGGTCGCCTTTTTTGACCCCATGGTTTTTCAGCACATTGGCAAAACGGCAGACTTCCTCATACAGCTCGCGATAGGTGATGCGGCGGCGGGTGCCAAGGTCATCGCCCTCAAAAATAAAGGCGATCTGGTTGGCCCGATGCGGCAGATGCCGGTCTATGCAGTTGACACAGACATTCAGCGTGCCGTCTTCATACCAGCGGATATGCAGATCATCCTTATCATAGGACACATTTTTAACCCGGGTGTAGGGTTTGATCCATGTGAGACGTTTGCCCATTTCTCCCCAGAATCCTTCAGGATCATCAAGGGACCGCTGATACATTTCCCGGTACTGATCTTCATTAATGAAGGCGTTTTCGGCAATTTTCGGATGGACCGGATAGGTGTGGATTTCTGACATGATCTGTCCCCTAGAAGATGACTGTTTTGTTTATGTTATTTTCTGGCCCTGGCGCTGTCAAAGGCAGAGGATTAAAAATCCTGCTTTTTACATCTCCTGCCTGTTACCTGTTCTGTCTGTGGCGCTTCAGATTACGGATCAGAAAACGGGCTGGGTGCAGGGCCTCAATCACCGGACGCGGCACAGGTAGCGGCCGCCCCCCGATCAGCGCCGCCAGGTAATCGCTCAACAACGGGGCCGTAAGGAACCCCCGCGCGCCCAGTCCGCTGAAAATATAAAGATGGGAATGATAGGCGGCCGGGGGAAAGGAGCGGTGTCGGGGGCCGTGATGCAGACCCGCATAAGCCGCGCGGTATTGGTCGTCAACAGGGACCGGACCTACAAGCGGTAGACGGTCCGGTGTGAAATAACGAATCCCGGCCCGTCCGCCAAGAACCGGTTGGTTGGCAAGGTCAGGCAACAGCCTGGCGGCCGCTTTCCGGTTCTGGTCATGTTCCTGCATGGTGACTTTTTGCATGGTGACCTGCGATGTGATGTCAGCCTTGTCTGGTAGTCTCTCAAAGCTGGCTCCGGCAATGTGAACCGGACCGTCAATCTGGTCCGGGTCCAGAAACTCTTTTGGTAGAACGATCGGCGGCGTCAGATAACTTTGTGCGCTGATGACCCGGTTTGGGGCGTTCTGGGTAGCCGGGAAATAACTGATCTGCCCGCGCACCCTCTGTAGTGGCAGGCCCTGGCTTTGGGGCAGAAGACGCACCAGTTCGGGCGCCGTTAGCACAACGGCTGTTGCTGTAAAACGGACCTTGCCCGCCTGGTCCAGAAGATCCCATCCGCGAGAGTTCCGGATAAGGTGGTCTATATTTTCTTCGCCGTGAAATTCCAGCCGAGGCATGAGCGTCTCGCGCAGCCGGGCGGGATACAGATACCCGCAACTGGGGAAAATAAGGGTCCCGTCTTCTTTTTGGTCGATAAAGTCGTCTGGTAGCTGACCTGCCTGAAAAAAGGCGTCAAGGCGGTGTTTGTCTTTTGCATCGCTGGGGCGTCGCTCCAGGCCGCAGGGTATGAAAATATCCGGCTCCAGTGTTCTGTAGAACCGCAGGGCCTGAACCAGGGCCTGCTGATAAAAACGGCTGGCTGGGGTGTGGCCCCGGTTGATCACAGGCTCCAGAATGGCGGCGGGATTGCCGGAGGCTTCATTCATCGGGCTTTTCCGACGGTCGATCAGAGTTACCTTGAAACCGTCCCGATGCAACCGGTGTGCCATGAGCAGTCCGGCGAGCCCCGCGCCCAGCACTGCGATGTGTGCCCCGGCTGGCACCGCCCGGGGCAGGGCGTACCAGGGCGGAAGATATGAACCGGTCTGGTCCGGGGTCAGGGGAGAAGCCATTTATACATTACCAGCGCATCAATATAGCCTTTATCGGGATGGTTGAAAGCCTTGGGCAGACGGCCCACGGTTTCAAATCCCAGTTTGGTCCAGAGCCGGATGGCACCTTCGTTGCTGGAAATCACAAAATTGAACTGCATGGCTTTATAGCCCAGTTCGAGGGCAACCTTTTGGGAATGTTCACACATGGCCGTGGCAAGGCCTCTGCCTCGGGCGCTGGAGGAGACCATATAACCGCAGTTGCAGACATGGCTCGCCCGGCCGGGCTGGTTGGTTTTGATGTAATAAGTGCCAAGAATACGCCCTTTTTCCTCGGCCACAAAGGTTTTGCGCGGGGCTTTTATCCAGATGTCAAAAGCTTCTTCCCTGGTTGTCTCCTGCGGATAGGTATAAGTGTCTCCAGTCGAGACCACTTCATGGAAAATGGGCCAGATGGCGTCGAAATCTGTTTCTTTGGCTTCTCTGATATGCATGGCATTCCCCCGTTGATCACTAACTTTCATCACTACTCCCGCAGCATCCCGCAAAGAGTACAGCAAAAATAGAGTCCTCTTCCTGAAAAGTCCATGCTCAGACGATGACACATTTATAACTTCTCAGGTCCATGAGATAGAGCAGAATGGATCATATTCATGAGTTTACGATCAGGGGACCGGCATATCGCCCCCGCAGGCATTCGCGTTTTTGGCCAAAGCCCGGATGCTTGTGCATTTCGAAACCCACATCCTCTAGGCCCCGACGGACAAATCCGGCTGCGGTAAAGGTGGCAAGACGAGCATTTGGGGCGCTCAGCCGGCCGATTTCCTTAAACAACGCCGGCGACCACATGTCCGGATTACGTGACGGGGCAAAACCGTCCAGATACCAAGCGTCTACCAGGCCGCCTTCCACTTCGGCCAACATTTTTGCGGCATCGCCCACCAGCAGGAGAAGCCGCACCCGTCTGTCTGGCAATTCAAGGCTGTGATAGCCCGGTACGGGGCCGGGATAGGCTTCGCTCAATAAAGACAGTTCTGTATACAGGTCTGGCCAACGGGACAGGGCGCGGCGGATGTCATCTTTTTGCAGGGGGTATTTTTCAGCAGAAATATAGGTCAGCCGTGCCTCTGCGTCCGATGTCTCATGCCAAAGCCGCACCGTGTTGAGGAAATTCAGGCCGGTGCCAAAGCCGGTTTCGCCGATGCAGAAATGTCGCTGTCCACGCCAGATGTCTGGTGTGCCGATGCCGTCCAGAAACACATAACGGCTTTCTTCCAGACCGTCCTCGGGCGAAAAATAAATGTCACGGAACCGTCTGGAAGCGGGCGTGTCTTCTGCTTGCCATTCTAGATCCTGGGCCGGTTTATGGAGCTGTCCTTTGCTTTTCCTGTTCATCTGCGCTTTCCCGGTTTGTGTCGACTATAGGCCGTTCGCTCTGCTGTGTCACCACTTCATCTTGCCTGCGTCGCCCAGAGTCCCTTGTGTCGCCCAGAGTCTCCAGAGTCCCTTGTGTCGCCCAGAGTCTACTGTCAGGGCGCTCAGAAGCATGACAACGCCGATGCTTTTTGTCAGACTCGTGTCGTATACAAGAAAACTGGAGGCCCTTAACAATGACTGCACAATCCGCACAAATCAGCAAACTGGGCGCGGCAGCGCGCCGTTTTGTTTCCCAAACCCGTAACCTGTTGATAAACGGGGAACATGTTCCGGCCCGCAGCGGCAAGACCTTTGAAACGTTTGACCCGGCCGATAACGGGGTAATTTGCGCCGTGGCCGAAGCCGGCGCAGAAGACATTGACCTTGCGGTCCAAGCGGCCCGCCGTCAGTTTGATGGCGGCGAATGGTCAAAATTACGCCCGTCAGAGCGGGAAAGGCTGATTCTCCGCCTTGCCGATCTGGTGGAACAGCATGCGGATGAACTGGCCGAACTGGAAGCCATAGACAATGGCAAGCTGTTGCCCTATGCCCGGTTCGGGGATGTGAGCATGGCGGTGGATTTTCTGCGGTATATGGCGGGCTGGGCGACCAAGATTGAAGGCCGCACCATTCACCCGAGTGTGCCCTATGTGCAGGAAGCGCGGTTCTGGTCCTATACGCTGAAGGAACCCGTAGGGGTGGTGGGACAAATTATTCCCTGGAACTTTCCATTGGTGATGGCGGCCTGGAAAATCGGCCCGGCGCTGGCGACAGGTTGTACGGTGGTGCTGAAACCCGCAGAACAGACACCGCTTACCGCCTTGCGGCTTGGCGAGCTGTGTCTGGAAGCCGGCATTCCCGCCGGCGTGGTCAATGTGGTGCCCGGTTTCGGGCATACCGCAGGTGTTGCAATGGTGGAACATCCGGGCATTGACAAAATTGCCTTTACCGGCTCCACTGAAACAGGCAAGGCCATCGGCCGGGCCGCCGTGGACACCATGAAGCGGGTTTCGCTGGAACTGGGCGGCAAGTCCCCGATGATTGTCATGGCGGATGCCGACATGGATGTGGCGATCCCGGGCGCGGCCATGGGCATTTTCTTTAATCAGGGGCAGGTTTGTACGGCCGGCTCCCGGCTTTATGTGCAGAGGTCGGTGTTTGACAAGGTGACCGAAGGCATCGCTGAAATTGCCAAAAGCTTCAAGCTGGGCCCGGCCTTTGCCGAAGATGCCCAACTGGGGCCGCTGGTCAGCAAGGCGCAGCAGGAACGGGTGGGCAGTTATATCCAGAGCGGCCTTGACCAGGGGGCCGTGGCGCTGTCTGGTGGTCGGGTTGTTGAAGGACAGGGCTGTTTTGTGGAGCCCACGGTGTTTGTCAATGCCAACCGGGATATGAAAATCGTACAGGAAGAGATTTTCGGTCCCGTTATTGTGGCCCAGCCGATTGATGATCTGGATGACATTGCCGCTGTGGCCAATGACACGATTTATGGTCTGGGGGCCAGCATCTGGACCACAAACCTGAATACGGCACACGGGCTGGCGGCCAAAATCCGCGCCGGATCTGTGTGGATCAACAGCCATAATATTGTTGATCCGGCCGTACCTTTCGGCGGCTTTAAACAGTCCGGATACGGCCGTGAAATGGGACAGGAGGTCATTGATCTTTATACGGAAACCAAGGCTGTCACCATGATGGTCTGATCCGGAAAAAGGATCGACGGATTCTCTCCGTCAGATATTCTCCGGGCTTGTGTCACCTCACAGAATACCGGGGAATGCGATCTGAACTGAAGCCGCCAGATTTTTTCTGGCGGCTTTTTTTTTGCATGACATTGCGCTAAGACTGAACAAAACAGGAGGTCTGTCATGCGTTATCCCGTCCGTTTTCTTCTGCTGTGTATTCTGGCTGCGCTGGCCGCTTCGCGCCCGGCTTCTGCCGAGGATAAAAAGATTGTCATTCCCTGCGGACATCCCGTGTTCCGGGTGTTTGATTTTTGGGTGGGGGACTGGCAGGTTTTCCATCGGGACAGTGGAAAACTGGCGGGATTTGATCGGATTGGTCGCACACTGGGCGGCTGTGCCTTGCAGCAAAGCTGGATTTCCCTGGATGATCATTTTTCATCGCCTTATGTGCCGTTTCGCATGAATGGCAAGAGCCTTACGGCTTTTAACGGGACGGAATGGGTGCAGTTTTGGGTGGACAACCAGGCGGGTATGCAGCTCCTGCGAGGCGGTCCCGAGGAAGGGGCATTTGTCCTGCGGTCGCAGACACCGGTGGGCGGATATCTGTACCGGATCAGCTGGACGCCACAGGAGGACGGGACAATTCACAATATTTCCGAACGGCGTAAGGTGGATGACGGAACCTGGGAGACAGTGTTCGACTTTATCTATCGGCGCAACGGCAATGCCATGCCCTCCCCAGAAGAACCATCAGAAGAAAGTGAATAACGCCCAAGGGAGATGGCAGGCTGGGCTGGGAGACGGGATTGTGCTAATCTTTTTAAGAGATGTTAAGCTTCCAGTAAGTCCGCCGGCGTAGGCTTTTTCAGGGGGCGGGTATTCTGAAAAAGACAGCGGGATCAGCAGAGGTATGAAAATTGTTTTCCAGAAAGGCCTGATGGGGCTTGCCTTGTCGGTAATCGTGTCTGCCTGTGGCGGCGGGGGGGGCGGGATGCCGGGACTAAGTACACCGGTTGTGCCTCCGGATAATACCGGACCGACGGCTTCGCCGGACCCGGACATTGACTATGATACCGTCGAATACCGGGACAATTACGGACTTGATCAGATCGGCGCGATTTCGGCGTATGAAGCCGGGGCGACCGGCGAAGGAATTACCGTTGCCGTCATTGATAGCGGCATTGACCGGGATCATCCGCAAATCGCTGCCAATGTTCACCCGCAAAGCACCAATATAGTGACCGGCAATGTGGCCGACCTTGAGGATGTGGACGGGCACGGTACGGGGGTGGCCGGGGTGATTGCGGCAACACGGGATGATACCCGCATGCATGGCGTGGCGTTTGATGCTTCCATTCTGGCGCTGAATACGGCGGAAACGGGAAGCTGCGAAAGTGAAGACGGCTGCACCTTTCGGGATAATGACATTGCCAGTGCACTGGATTATGCCCGCACCCACGGGGCCAAGGTGGTGAATATCAGCCTGGGCGGCGATACACCCAACAATTTCCGGCTGAGATCGGCCCTGCAAAATGCGGTGGCAGCAGGTATGGTGATTGTGGTCTCCGCCGGCAATATTGACGAGGACACCCCTCCGGGGGCCGGAGACAGTCCCAATCCTTCCGCCTCTGATGCCTGGGCGGCCTGGGCCAATGGGCAGATCATCGTGGCCGGATCCGTGAATGAAAATGGCGAACTTTCCTCTTTCAGCCACCGGGCCGGGGAAGAGGCAAAAGATGTGTATCTGGTGGCAGCAGGGGAAAATATCCGCACCCTGTACAAAGACGGCGAGTTCGCACTGTTTGACGGTACCTCCTTTTCCGCCCCGCATATTGCCGGGGCGGCGGCGCTGCTATTTCAGGCGTTTCCCAACCTGACCGGTCCAGAGGTGGCGGAACTGCTCTATACCACGGCGACAGATCTGGGGGCAGAAGGTGTTGATGTGATTTATGGCCGGGGACTGGTCAACCTGGCTGCCGCCTTTGCGCCACAAGGCAGCACCAGCGTGGCGGTTCAAACCACTGAAGGGGCGGTGGTAACGTTTTCCACTGACCAGAGCCAGATTTATACCGGCGGGGCGTTCGGGGACCTGTCGGGCCTTGGCCGGGCCGTGGCGAACAGCATGATTCTGGACGGGTATAATCGTTCTTTTGTGATGGATCTGGGCACACAGGTTCATCGTGATGAGGGGAGCTTATCCCTGCAAAATGTGCTGGACAGCCGCAACCAGTCCCGTGAGGCTACGCTGTCATTGTCCCCACAGGCGTCGTTGAATTTTTATTGGCGCGAGCAGATCCGGTTTGCGGAAATCGACAGACGGTATTTTGCCCATTTCAACAGACCGGAACGGTCCGTGGCGGATCTGCGGTTTTCTTTGGCCTATCAACTCGGCAAAGGACAAAAATTGAGCGTGGCGCAGGGGTTGAGCCTGACGGAACTGACCGAAGACTACCGCTATGATGATTATCTTGCCCTAGGCAAGGGGGACTTTCTTTCTCTCATGCCGCGGGATGGCAGCAGGGCGGCCCTTTTTTCCCTGGGGCAGCCTGCCAAAACCCGATTGCAGATTGCCGCCGGACAAGGGCGGAAAGATTATGCAGAACTTAACCTTGAAACCCGTCATACCATACTTGCCGTGCGCCTGGATCGTGGTGTCACAAAAGGGGTGAGTGTGGGCTTTGATATGGGGGCTCTACAGGAGGAAGGCAGTGTGTTGGGCAGTCTGTCGGACGGGGCCCTGAAAATCGGGGACGGCGCCACGAGTGTGTTTGGCACGCTGCGTCTGGATGTGAGCCTGGGTGGGGGGGTGAGTTTGTATGGTCGCTATAGCGCGGGGCTTACGAATGTCGACAATGCCCCCGCCAGCCTGATCCGCGCCGGGGGCGCGCTTCGGGCCCAAAGTTTTGCGCTAGGCCTTCGCACGGGCGGGCTTTTGCAATCCGGGGACAGTCTTACCTTGGGGTTCCGTCAGCCGTTGCGGGTGGAAACCGGCTCGGCCGAGATCAGTTATGTGGCAAACCGGGATTATGAAAATGACGTCCTGAATTTTGCTACCCGCGCCGTGACACTTTCTCCGAGCGGGCGGGAGCGGGATATTGAGCTGGCTTACAGAATGCCGGCTTTCTGGGGGGCAGAGATGCAGATCAACCTGCTGCATCAGGTCAATCCGGGACATCAGGCCGGGACGGCGGCCAGTTCCGTGTTGTTGCGCTTGGGCTCGCGGTTTTAGAGTGAACTGTGCATGGGTT
The DNA here is from genome assembly GCF_005849285.1 of Luteithermobacter gelatinilyticus. Lineage (NCBI taxonomy): Bacteria > Pseudomonadati > Pseudomonadota > Alphaproteobacteria > Emcibacterales > Emcibacteraceae > Luteithermobacter > Luteithermobacter gelatinilyticus. The sequence goes on from NZ_CP040517.1 coordinate 677,609, forward strand.
GACCCATTCACAATTCACTCTAGGGGACAAGGTATGAAAAAAACATTCACAATGCTGATGGGACTTGGGCTTTGTGCCTGTACTTATGGAGGTCCGGACAGTTCCCCCGACGGCTGGCCGCCGGGCACCATTGAACACCCCCAGGGAGTGTATTATGTGCCGGTGGGAAGAGACAACCAGGGTTGCCAGCGTTATCAGAAAAAGGTACCGGGGAAGATGACGGCTCAGGTCATTCAGTATCGCCGCAAGGATGGCAGCTTTACCGCCAACAAGGAAGACGCAGCGTGTCTCCCCAGATAAGAAACCCCGGGTAAGCTTTATCGACTGTTATATTGTTCTAACCAGACCTCGAAAGCCCGGGCGTCCAGGGGGCGGCTGAAATAATATCCTTGCATCACGTCACAACCTTTCTGGCGCAGAAGCTGGACATGTTCTTCGGTTTCCACGCCTTCGGCCACCACCGTAAGACCCAAGCTGTGGCCCAGCCGGATCACGGCGTCCGTGATGGCGGCATCGTCATGATCTTCGGTAATGTCACGAATGAAGGATTGGTCGATCTTGAGCTGGTGCACGGAAAACCTTTTGAGATAGGCGAGAGAGGAGTACCCGGTGCCGAAATCATCAATGGCCAGGGTCACGCCAAGAGACGCCAGTTTTTCCAGTTTGGTGATCACTTCTTCTTTGTCCGCAATCACCATACCTTCGGTAATTTCCAGTTCCAGCCAGCGGGCGTCAAGATTCGATTTTATCAGTGCCTCCTGAACATTTTCGCAGAAATTCTTCAACTGAAACTGTTTGGCGGAGATGTTGACACAGACCCGGAAAGGGGGAATGCCCCTGTCCTGCCATGCTTTGGCCTGTCGGCAGGCGGTTTCCAGAATCCATTGCCCCAGGGGAATGATAAGGCCGCTGTTTTCGGCAATAGCGATAAAGGAGTCGGGAGGGATGAATCCTTTTTTCGGGTGTTTCCAGCGGGCCAGGGCCTCGGCACCGACGACGCTGTTGTCGATGCTGTCGATTTGTGGCTGAAAATGCAGGAAAAGCTCGCCATTTTTAATGGCGTTGCTCAGTTCCATTTCGATTTCTTTTTCGGCCTTGGCGGAAGCGTCCATTTTCGGATCATAAATCCTGAAAATCCGCCGGCCATCATCCTTGGCCTGATAAAGGGCGACGTCGGCCATGCGGATCAGCTCATTGGGATCTTTGGAATCATGAGGGTAGAAGCTGATGCCCACACTGGTGCCTACGCTGAGAATTTTGTCATCCACCTCGATCGGCAGCTGGATATTGTCAATGATCCGTCGGGCGATTTTGGTGACATGGCTTTCATCGTCCAGATTGGTGAAGACGATGGCGAATTCATCTCCGCCAAGACGGGCGACGGTATCCACTTCGCGGGCGCATTTGCTCAACCTTTCGGCCACAATCTGTAAAAGTTTGTCCCCGGTGGCGTGGCCGTAAAGATCATTGACCGGCTTGAAAAGGTCCAGATCCAGAAACATGACGGCAACTTTTTTGCCCAGGCGTTTTGCCATTTTCAGGGCATCGTTCAGCCGTTGATGCAACAAATTCCGATTGGCCAGTCCGGTGAGGCTGTCATGCAAGGCCATTTTGCGAATCGTGGCTTCGGCCTCGTGACGTTCCGTGACGTCCCGGATGAGCACCGTAAACTGTTTCTGACCAATAAAATTGACTTCCCGTAAGCTGATTTCAATGGGAAATGTGCGGCCATCCTTTCGCCGTCCGGTTTCTTCGCGTTTATATTCCCGTTCGGTTTCAATGAGGGAATTAATGGAAGAAATCAGATCATTTTCCGTTTTGTATAATTGGGAATGCAGTAGCAACAGCAGGTTCTGGCCCAAAATTTCATTCTGGGCATATCCGAACATTTCTTCGACGGCGTGATTGGCGGTTTGAATGACGCCGTTTGTGTCCACAGTGACCAGACCATCAGCCATGGCATTCAGAATGGCCTGGATACGCCGAGCGGAATCTTCGGCTTCCTGCTGGGCAATAGCCAGATCTTCGGCCAGACGAACGGCTTCGGCCGCCTGTTCCTCCATGATTTTTCTGTGGCCATAGGTTTCGATCAACTGGTCCGTTATTGATTGTGAATTATGCTGTATGAAGTCTTCCACTTCCTTGCGGCTGGTAATATCGGCAAAAAGAAGGACATATCCCCCGTTGGGCAGGGGGTTGCCTTTGACTTCCAGCCATTTGTTGTTGACCAGACAATATTCATAGGACAACGGCCCCAGATCCCCGGCGCAAGGGGTGGTGCGCAGTTCGGAAAAAATCTGACCGGTCAGATCATGGTCGCCGGTACGGTTCTGGTTCCAGTTTAGACCAATAAAGTCCCTGAACTGGCACGGTTTGGCCAGAAACGTATCCGTCAGGCCAAGAAGGGTCGCAAAGGTCCGATTCCAGTCCGTCAGATACAGTTCTTTGTCAAAAAAGGCCACGCCAATCGGCAGCCCTTCCAACAGATTCTGTGGGTCGACGATGCCAAATTGTGATGAGATCGTCTTGATTTTTACCGCATTACCCTTCATAGGCTATGACTAATCCCCTTTAAGCGACAATAGAGGCATGCTATAGAACCAGGCTTAATTAGTGGTTAACAGTCCGGCATTATTTGAGGCTGCAAGTATTCCGTCGGAAAACGGCCGGGTAAAGGAAACAAGGTGGCGATCAGCAACACACAAGTTTACCATCTGGATGTCACAGGGCATAAATGTCCGATTCCCGTATTGCGCCTGAGAAAAATGCTGGAAATTGTGCCCGTGGGCACTTATATCAGCATTAAGGCCACGGACCCTATGACCCAGCTGGATATCCCGCATTTCTGTCATGAAAAGGGCTGTATGCTCGAAAAACAGTGGGAAGAAAACGGGATATATCATTATCTGGTCCGCCATGACGATGCGGATGAAAAGTAAAGCAGGTGTAACAGCAGAATGACTATTGATGAGGTCGTCGAAACCTTTGAATTCCTGGATGACTGGGAAGATCGTTACAAATATATCATTGATCTGGGGCGGGAGCTTCCCGAACTGGAAGACGCCGCGCGCACGGAAGAAAACCGGGTGCAGGGCTGCACCAGCCGGGTCTGGCTGGTTTATCAGGAACAAGACGGCAAAATTGTCTTCCGTGGCGATAGTGATGCCCATATTGTGCGGGGACTGGTGGCATTGATGCTGATGATTTTTTCTGGCAAAAGTCCGCAAGAGATCCTGGGAACGGATGCTAAAGGTATTCTGAACCGGCTGGGACTTGAAAAACACCTTTCCCCCATGCGCACCAATGGGCTGTATGCCATGGTGGAACGAATCAAGGCGATCGCCCGGTCTTTCTGTAACCGGTGAGGGTGGTTTTGTCGTCTTTGAAAAGGGAAAACATGAGCGGGAAACAGACGCGACCATATCGCGATATTACCGAAGACAGCATCAGGGATCTGGTGGACAGTTTTTATGCGCGTGTGCGGAAGGATGCTCTTCTGGGGCCGATTTTTGAAGAAAAAATCGGGGACAAGTGGGATGAGCATCTGCCCAAAATGTATGCTTTCTGGTCAAGCGTAATGTTGAAAACCGGCCGTTATCACGGTCGGCCGGTTCCGCGCCATGTGGGAATCAGGGGGTTGAACAAGAATCACTTTTCCCACTGGCTTGCAATGTTCCATGATACGGCGCGGGAGCTGTTTGTGCCGGAGTGCGCGGAAAAATTTGTTGAAAAAAGCAATCTGATTGCGGAAAGTTTGCAAATTGCCATTTTCAGGGTTCTGGGCATGGAAGGTGGGTTTGCCCCGAAACCCTGGACACCTGATGCCTAGATCCGGACAGGGTCCAGGCCGGAATGACACGACCCAAAGAAGGAGGGGAAACGATTTCGGCTCAAAACATTGAACTCACCCAGCTGATTCTGCATATCCCGCATGCCCGCAAACTGGGGCTTAAACTGGTGGATTGCGCTGAAGACAGTCTCATTGTCGAACTGCCCTACAGTTCCCAGATCGAAGCCCGCCCGGGAAGTGGCGTGATAGCCAATGGCGCGATTACCACATTGTTGGATACCGCCTTCGGGGCCGCCGTTTTCAATCAGTTTACCGAAATCCGCCAGTTGGCGACCCTTGACCTTCGCGTGGATTTTATGAGTGCCGCCAAACCCTTCTCCCCGGTGTTCGCCAAAGTCAGTTGTCGCCGGATTACCCGTGAAGTGGTGTTTGTGCGCGGTGATGCCTATTGCGATGACCCGGATATGCCCATTGCTCATGCCACAGGGGCGTTTTCCCACGCGGATCTTCCCCGGGAGATTCTGTCACATATGGGGCAGAACATATGATTATCGAAGAGCTTATCCCCTTAAAAGATCAGGAAGAGTTTACCTATGCCGTCACGGATGGCGGCTATGGGGAATTCCTGAATATCCATCTACAGCGCAAAAGGGGGGAACTGCTGACGCTGATGAAATTTGATCAGGACTTGATCGGTACGCCTTATCCGCCGGCTTTACATGGCGGGACTATTGCGGCGCTGCTGGAAATTGCTGCCTATTGCCAGCTGGCATGGGAAACACAAATGACGGTTCATCCCAAGACCGTGGATATCAATATTGATTATTTGCGAAGTGGCAAGCCCCTTGATACATGGGCCCGGGCCAAGGTCTTCCGCATGGGGCGGCGCTTTGCCAATCTACATGTAGAGGCCTGGCAGGACAATCCGGAAAAACCCATTGCCACCGCGCATTTGCATTTTCTGATTATTGACCCTGTCAAGGGCTGAAAGGGGACGCCTCCTTCCAGTTCTTAGTGGCGCTGGTATGTTCAAGAGAGGTCGCTTCGGAAGCGTCGGGTATGGGGGTGGGAAGGGGACAGGCTTCGGTGACGATGGGCAGGTCAATATAAAAAGTGGAACCCTCGCCAACCTTGCTCTCAAAACCAATGGTGCCCTGCATGGCTTCGACCAGGGCTTTGACAATGGACAGACCTGCACCGGTGCCTTCGATGCCGGAATCTTCCATACCGGCGCGGTTAAAAGGGATAAAAACATTATCAAACTGGTCTTCCGGGATGCCAATACCGTCATCCCTGACACTGATTCTGACCTTATCTAGAAAGACCTTGTCCACAGTTAGCCAGATATTCCCGCCCGAATGGCCATATTTCACGGCATTGGAAATGAGATTGAGCAGGACCTGTTCGAAACGCAGCTTGTCCACTTTTACTTTTTTTGCGGTCTCTGTGTTTATGTCCACATGTAAATGTATATTTTTCTGGGCCAGAAGATGTTCGGTCAGGGGAATGGTCTCTTCAACGACTTCTTCAATATCATAAATATCCAGGTCCAGTTTGATGGAACCGGATTCGATTTTTGACAGATGCAGCAGGTCGTTGATCAGTTTCAGAAGCAGTTTGCCACTTTCATGGATATGATTGACAAATTCCTTCTGTTTGGCCGTCAGTGGACCGAAAATGTCAAGTTTGAGGGTTTCGGAAAAGCCGATCACTGCATTGAGCGGCGTGCGCAGTTCATGGCTCATGAAAGACAGAAATTCCGATTTGGCGCGGTTGGCGTTTTCGGCGGCTGTCTTGGCTTTAAACAGTTCACGCTCCCTTTGCTTGGCGACTCTGGAGGCCTGGGATTTGATGCGCAGAATATACAACAGAACTCCCATTCCGATTAACAGTGAAAAGACCATGAGATAGCTGACATAACGCATGGTCTGGGAGTCTTTGAGCAGCAGCCTTTGAATCTCATTATCTCGTTGCAGCAAGGCGATTTCGCGCTGGCGTTCCTTCAACTGGAATTCTTCTTCGAGCAATGACAGGGCCTGAATGACTTTTTCATTGCTTATTTTGTTTTTGTAATACAGGTGTTGTTCCAGATTGGTCAGGGCGGCTTGGTAATTTTGGCGCTGTTTGGCCTGATGGGACAGCAGCTGGTAAAGATTGGCCAGGATCAGGGCGTCTTCGTTTTTTTGCGCCAGCGCCAGCGCTTCACGGGCATAGGCTTCGGACTGATCCAGCTGTCCCTGCGCCATTTTAGTCAGGCCCAGATAATACAGGGTTCCCACCTCCAGAGTTTCGGAATGATTTTCCCGGGCGCCTTTCAACCCGATTTGCAAATATTCTTCTGCTGTTTCGTATGCGCCGGTGTGATAATAGGCTTCCCCCGAATTTTCATAGGTATAGGCCAGGAGCAGCGGGTTGTTCAGATTGCGGGCGACTTCTCTGGCTTTTGCCAGATAGTCGAGAGCCTTTTCAGGCATGCCGTTATGGATATAGGCATAGCCAATATTATTCAGGGCCCGAGCCAATAGGAAATGTTCCTCCCCGTCCTCAAGAAGAGAGATGGCTTTACGATAGTTGGTGATGGCCTTGTCATGCAGTCCCACTTCAAGATAAAGCCCGGAAAAATCCATTAGCAGGGACGACATGCCTTTTTGGTCATTGGCTTTTTCATAAACCTGATAGGATTGCTGGTAATATTTCAGGGCCTCGGGAAAATGTCCCAGTCCTTCGTGGCCCCGGCCCGCAACATTGAGAATATAGGCCCGACGGGGCGCAGAGACTGAGGCATGTTCAGAGAGCGCCAGGGCTTTTTCGATATTCTGCAGGGCGGCGTTAAAGTTGCCCATGCGCAGCTGTGCTGCGGCTTTGAGGGCAAAAGCATAGGCTTCCTGTTCAGGGGAGAGGGCGTCGCCGAACCGCTCCAGAATGGTGGTGCTGATTTGTACCCCTTCGGGTGGTGAGGAATCAACCTTTGTCCTGGCCAAAGTAAACAGGGCATCCAGATTCTGGGTCTGTACGAACCACACCTTTTCTGCCGGTCCGTCAGAGGTTGTCGCTTCAGCCTTGCTCACGTTCAGACTGAACAAGCATAGAAAACATAAAAACGTAAATTTGTACATGACCTCCGCGGACCCAGAAATATTATATTTATGGTGGTTATATTTATGCCCAGGCTATTCTAGGGCCATAGGGTTAAGAAGCCCTTAACCGGATCGGGGCGCGTTGAAGGGCCAGCCGTCATCGAGGACCTGCTTGGTCTTTTTTGGGGACGTCTTATGGGGCAATGTTGGTTTCAGAGGTGTTTTTGAAGATCGCGCACGGGTCGGGGCGCGGCTGCTGTGCCGTGAACCAGATATAATCCCAGATATAATTATAGGGGAGATGGTTTTCTTCAGGGTTACCGGTATATTCTGCAAGGCTGTTTTTTTCGACATCGGCTTCCAGAAAGGCCAGGCTCAGTATTTTTCCTTCAGCCTTCATTCCCCTTAAATAATAGGGTACCCCCAGATCCTGCCGAACGTGACCATTGCCAGCGATCAGGATGGCCCCGTCGCGAGCAAATTCCTTTTCATGTTTCTGCAAGGCCCAAGCCATGAAGGCGTCACGGGTTCGCTGGATTTCCATGAAACGGGTCACTGCCGTTTCGGGGAGTGTGTTGCAGTGTCCCGTGACAATCGTTTGGCGTAGGCGGTTGTCTAACGCTGGCGGCAGCGTTTTTTTCAGATACGGCAGGAGTGGCGCCCTTAACTCCTCCGGTATCCCCTCAAGCCCCTGCTGATGCATCCGGCCAATCTCATGACGGGAAAGTCCGGCCGCCCCAAGCGCCAGCCCCTTCAGATAGGCGATATCGAACAGCGGTTTGTAAAAGGACCAGTCGGGCCAGCCGCTGTTGTCCCAATCCAGAAACAGGTTTAACCCTGTGGCATCATGGCGTTGAGGAGCCTGCTGTCCACGTCCGGGACGAAATCTTTGGGCAAACAAGGCGAAGGCGTTCTGCTTGTGGCGTTCCACCATTTCAAAAACCAGCGCAAAGCGACGATCCGTCTGGCTCAGCTTGTCAATGAGCCAGGCCTGGTGTTGATGATGGCGGATATTGTCATGCCTTTCTCCCAGCAGAATAAATCTGGCCGGGCGAAGTTTTTTGATCAGCTCTTCCCGGCTGATTTCCCGCCCCTCCCGGACGTCCCAGATGGTGTCCTCTAGTGGGGGGCTCTCTGCCGTCGCTCCGGGGGCGGACGACAGGACAAAGATCATAAGCAGCAGCAAAAGGCGTATCTGTGTCATCGGCTGTTTCTTTGTTATACTGCGATCTGGTGAGGGTACGGATTACAGCATTCCTGTCAATCCATGTTGCCCATATAGAAAAAATTATATATCTTGAAGATATATAAAAGGAGAAGGATATGTCCGAAAAAAATTATCAGATCCGCCTGAAAAGCCGCCCTAAAGGTTGGGTAAGCCCGGAAAATTTTGACTATGTCGAGGCGGAAATTCCCGACATCGGTGACGGGCAGGTCCTGATCCGCAATCTGTATCTGTCGGTAGACCCTTATATGCGCGGGCGGATGAATGACGCCCCGTCCTATATCCCGCCGTTTCAGATTGGAGAAGTACTGGAAGCCGGTGTTGTGGGACAGGTGATCAAGTCCAATAATCCAAAATTCGCCCAAGGAGACCATGTGGTCGGCATGTTGGGGTGGGAGCTTTATTCCCGTTCTGACGGGTCGGGGCTGATGAAGGTGGATCCGTCGCTTGCCCCGTTGTCTTATTATCTGGGCATATTGGGCATGCCGGGCATGACCGCCTATGTGGGGCTCACGGCCATCGGGGAGGCCAAAAAAGGCGAAACCCTGTTTGTTTCCGCCGCGTCCGGTGCAGTGGGCAGCGTGGTTGGCCAATTGGGCCGGATTTTCGGCTGTCATGTGGTGGGGTGCGCCGGGGCTGATGACAAGGTAGCCTACCTCACGCAAGAGCTCGGTTTTGACCGGGCGTTCAACTATAAGACCGCAGGGCAGGTGCACAAAAAACTTGCGGAACTGTGTCCTGCGGGCATTGATGTGAATTTTGAAAATGTGGGCGGGGAGATTCTGGAAGCGGCCTTGTGGAACATGAGCAATTTTGGTCGGATTGTCCTGTGTGGCCTGATTGCCCATTATAATGACGAAAAAATGGCGCCCGGGCCACGGGGCATGGGCCTGATCATCCAGCGTCGCCTGAAAGTGCAGGGATTTATCGTGTTTGATCATATGGATCTGGGCATGGAATATATCCAGAAAGCGGCCGGATGGCTGAAGGACGGGCAACTGAAATATCACGAAAGTGTCGCCGAAGGGCTTGACCAGGCCCCACAAGCCTTTATCGGCATGTTGAAGGGGGAAAATTTCGGCAAGCAGGTGGTGAAACTGGATTGATGGCTGTCTGGATTTGCGCGTCGGATTACCCGGGCGGGCAGGAGATATATGGCCGAAAGGAAACCCATGAGTGGGAAGAAGCTGAGCTTCCTCGGCCGGATCGAAGCGGACCAGGTGGATATTTCCAGCAAATATGGCGGCCGTATTGTGAGTATTCATGCCACGGAAGGCGACCTGGTGGAAAAAAGGCAGGTGCTGGCGGTCATGGATACGGCCGCAGACGAGGCCCTTCTGGCGGAGACCATGGCCGCAGTGGCCGAGGCCCGTGAAAGTATTGAGGAAGCCAAAGCCGCCATTCTCCAGCGGGAAAGTGAGCTGAAATTTGCCGAACAGGAACTGGCCCGGGCCCGTGCATTGGTGGAAAAGGGCCATATCTCGCAGCAGCAGGCGGATCAGAAACTAAGTGCCACTACCATCGCCCAGGCGGCGCTTGAGACGGCAAAGGCCCGCCTGGAGAGCGTGCGTCAGCGGGCGGCCTTACGACAGGCGGAAGTCCGCCGGATCGGGGTCAGAATTGGCGAAGCGACGTTGAACGCACCTGTCAAGGGCCGGGTTCTCTATCGTCTGGCGGAACCGGGTGAGGTTTTGCCGGCCGGGGGCAAGATCATGAGCCTGATTGATTTCAGTGACGTGTCCATGACCATTTTCCTGCCTTCGGAAGAAGCCGGGCGCACCAAAACAGGGGCCGAGGGACGCATCCGCATTGATGCGCTGCCGGATTTTGTACTGCCGGGGTGGGTGAGTTTTGTTTCTCCCGAGGCCCAGTTCACACCCGAACAGGTGGAAAGCCGCAGCGAGCGAGGCCGGCTGATGTTTCGCATCAAGGTGAAGATTCCCACCGACCTGGTTATGGGGAATCTTGAGAAGGTGAAAATTGGGAGCCGCGGGGTCGCATATGTGCGCTTGAATGAGGCTGCCGAATGGCCGGCACACCTGACAGTGAATCTGCCGCGGGACGCCGCTGGGCGATAAGAGGCTGTTAGACGGCCTGACCACAGGCATGGCCCGAAGCCCAGGCCCACTGGAAATTATACCCGCCCAGATGTCCAGTGACATCCACCACCTCACCGATAAAATAAAGCCCTTTGATTTTTTTGCATTCAAAAGTTCTGGACGATAGTTCATCAGTATCCACCCCGCCAAGCGTTACTTCCGCCGTCCGGTATCCTTCGGTGCCGTTGGGCAGGACTTGCCAGTCCTGTATCATTCGGGCCACATGGTCCAGCTTTTTGTGGCTGAGATCCGCAAGACGACCGCTGATGCCGCTTTCCTCACAGATGAACCGGGCCAGGCGTCGGGGCAGGTATTCGGCCAGTATCGTGGCCAGCTCCTGCCGGGGGTGGCTTTCCTTGGCCTCTCTCAGCATGGCGGTTATATCAGTGTCGGGCGCCATGTTGATCCGAATGGGCCGCCCTTCGCGCCAATAGCTGGAAATCTGCAATATAGCCGGCCCGCTGAGGCCCCGATGGGTAAACAGCAGGGCGTCCCGAAACACCGTTTTGCCGAACTGGACCTCGGCATTGACCGAAACGCCAGCCAGGGTTGCCAGTTTGTCTTTGAGCGGGCCGGAAAAGGTCAGGGGAACCAGCGCCGGCCGCGGCGGAATGACGTTCAGTCCGAATTGCTCGGCAATGCGGTAGCCAAAAGGACTCGCGCCCATTTTCGGAATGGACGGTCCACCGGTGGCGATCACCAGCGCAGGACTGGTAAAATCCCCCCGTGTGGTGGATAGGTGGAACAAACCGTCCCGTTTTTCAATATAATCGACCGTGGTTTCGGTTTGAAGGGTTACATCCGCAATGCGGCATTCCGTCAGCAGCATGTCAATAATCTGTTTTGAACTTTCATCGCAGAACAGTTGGCCCAGCGTTTTTTCGTGCCAAGCGATGCCATAACTGTCCACCAGAGCGATAAAATCCTCAGGCCTATACCGTTTCAGCGCTGAGATGCAAAACCGTGGGTTCTGCGACAGGTAGGGCATCATGCCCCCTTGGAAATCTGAGGCGTAAATATTGGTGAAATTACACCGTCCGCCACCGGATATTCGGATCTTTTCCCCTGGTTTCGCGGCCTGCTCCAGCAATAGAACCCTGCGGTCCCGCTTCCCGGCTTCCCGGGCACACATCAGGCCGGCGGCGCCGGCGCCGATGATGATCACGTCATAAGGTTCAGAAGACTCAGGCAGCCCGCCGTTTTGAAGATTCGGTAGTTTTTCGGTTCTGGACGACCTTGTTGTTGCCATGATGTATCCCGTTGGGTTTGGAGCCTGTGCGGGCCTTCAACGTCCCCTTGGGGCGGGTGTCGGATTTTGTTCCGGTGTTTTTCCGTGCGCTCTCTCTGCCCCCGAAGCCTTTGAAAGCCTTGGTGTTTTTGCTTCCTCTCTCTTTGCGAAAGGGACGTTTCTTGCCCTTGTAGCCGCGGGAGGTTTTGATTTCGCTCACCTCTACATGAAAATCATGGTCCAGGTCCACCTCAATTTTCTGCCCCATTTGTTTTTCGATCAGCCGCAACAGGCCCTTGTCGCGGGCCTCGCAAAAGGAAATGGCCTGCCCGCTTTCCCCGTTGCGGCCCGTTCTGCCGACCCGGTGCACATAATTTTCCGGTTCCATCGGCAGGTCATAATTGATCACATGAGAAATGCCGGGCACATCAATGCCGCGCGCCGCCACATCGGTGGCCACCAGAAAACGCAGCGTGCCGTTGCGGAATCGTTTCAGGATTTTTTCCCGTATCTGCTGATGCTTGTCACCATGAATCGCGGCGGTTTTGTGTCCTTCCTGTGCCAGGGATCGCGCCAGATTGTCGGAACCGGCCTTGGTTTTGGCAAAGATAATCGCCTGTCCGGGATTTTCCTTGTTCAGGATGTCCTTCAGCAGCGCGCGCTTATTCTGGCCTTCAAGAAACATGACTTTGTGGCTGATGGTATCGGCCACGGCGGTTTCCTGCGGCATCTCCACAAAGGCCGGATCCCGCAGGATCTGCTCGGTGAGTTTCTTAACGGTGGTGTTCATGGTGGCGGAAAACAGAATGGTCTGATGTTCGCTTTTGAGGCTCGCCGCGATTTCCTTCACATCGTGAATGAAGCCCATGTCCAGCATACGATCCGCTTCATCAAGAATGAAGACTTCCACATCGTCGAATTTGACGCTGCCGCGGCGCTTGTGGTCCAGAAGTCGGCCGGGTGTTGCGACCAGCAGGTCCACGCCCTGGCGCAGAAGGCCGATCTGTTTGCCCATGGGGGCGCCGCCGAATATGGCGGTCTGCTTCAGGCCCAGCCCGATGTTAAAGGGGGCAAGGCTGTCGGCAATCTGTTTGGCCAGTTCCCGTGTGGGGGCAAGAATGATGGCGCGCGGGCAATGGGGCCGCCGCCGGATTCGGGTTTCGGACAGGCGTTGCAATGTGGGCAGGCCAAAAGCCGCCGTTTTGCCGCCGCCGGTTTGTGCTAGGCCAATCAGGTCTTGCCCAGCCAGCAGCAGCGGAATGGCGCCTTGCTGGATGGGGGTCGGGGTCTCAAAGCCCTGACGGGAAATGTTTTTCAGCAGCGGGCCGTAAAGACCCAGTTCGGCAAAAGCCGAAGGGGTAGGTGATGTCACAGAGTTTCCTTTCGCGACTGTTACGTCAGTTGCCTGACAATTTTCCGCGATGATACCCAATAACTCTCTGACTGGTCTGGCCGGCCCGAAGGCCCGCTTTCACGGCGGATATAAAAAAGGCCGTGCCCAATGCACGGCGGATGAGCGCCACCTATGCGGCTTATGAGGGGGAATGTCAAGGGAAAACCACCTTGTGAAATTGTGACGGCTTATATATTTTTTTCAGGGAAATGGAAAGGGGCAGAGATGACCAGAGAAGAATTTGATAAATACTGTGCGGCGCTGCCTGCCGCCACCCATGTGATCCAGTGGGGCGGAGCCTCGGTCTGGAAAGTGGGGGGAAAAATTTTTGCTATCTGTTCCATCTGGGGGGAGGGAGAAGGAGAGAGAATCAGCTTTAAGTGCAGCGATATCGGCTATATGGCGCTGACCGAGCGGGACGGCATCATTCCGGCGCCTTACCTCGCGCGGGCCAAATGGGTGCAGGTGACAACGCCCGAAGCAATGAATGATGCGGAACTGAAAGAACATATCATGCACGCCTATGACATTGTCAAAAGCAAACTGACCCGTGCCCAGCGGGCAGAACTGGGTATATAGGGTGATTTGTTGAGGCGACGGGCTCGTCATTGCGAACGGGTGCCCATCCGCTTCTTGTTATACCATATCTCAAATACATAATTGCGAGTGAGCATTAAGCGAATGGGGCAACCTATTCACACTTCACGCTAAATCAGGATTTTTGCGCCTTGATCCAGCGGTCCATGTTTTCTTCGAGGATGGACAGTGGCAGGGCGCCGTGGCGCAGCAGCTCGTCATGAAAGGCGCGCAGGTCGAAATCCTTGCCCAGAGCGTCTTCTGCCCGCTGACGCAGTTCGCGAATTTTCAATTCGCCGGTTTTATAGGCCAGCGCCTGACCGGGCCAGGTGATATAGCGGTCCACCTCGGCGGTAATGTTGTGCAGGCTAAGTGCAGAATTTTCGGCCATGAAATCAATGGCTTGCTGACGCGTCCAGCCCAGATAATGCATGCCGGTATCGACCACCAGCCGGAGCGCCCGCCACATTTCATAACTTAAGCGGCCAAAATTGCTGTAGGGATCCTGATAAAAGCCCACTTCCAGCCCCAGTCGTTCGGCATAAAGCGCCCAGCCCTCCACAAACACCGTATAGCCACCATAACGCCGAAACGGTGGCAGGTCGGTTTCGCTGGCCAGCGCGATTTGCAGATGATGGCCGGGCACGGCCTCATGCAGGGTCAGCGCCTCCAGCGTATAGAGCGGGCGACTGTCCAGTTTTGAGGTGTTGATATAATAAAACCCGGCGCGGCTGCCGTCCGGCGCGCCGGGCATGTAATAGGCGGTGGTGGTTTTTTCTGCAATATCGGCAGGGACTTCCTTAACCCCGTAAGGCTGGCGCGGGAGATACCCGAACAGTTTGGGCAATTCGCCATCCATTTTCTTGGCAATGGTGCTGACATGGCGCACAAGTTCCTCGGGAGTTTTGGGATAGAACCTCGGGTCGGTGCGCAAGAAGCTGATAAAATCCTGAAGATCGCCGTCAAAACCGACGTCCTTAATAATCTTCATCATTTCACCGCGAATGCGTTTCACTTCCGCAAGGCCGCGCTCATGTACTTCGTGCGGCGTCATGTCGGTGGTGGTGTAGTTGCGGACCCGGTGTTCGTAATAGGCCTTGCCGTTTGGCCAGTGGCTGGCCCCCACTTTTTCCATACAATTGGGGGCGTATTCTTCGGTATACAGTTTGTAAAAGCTTTCATAGGCCGGCACGACCTGTTCCAAAATCGCCTTTCTGGCTTTGGTGCGCAGTTTGTCCTGTTCCGCCACAGGAATTGTTTTGGGCATGGTTTTGAAAGGGGCATAAAAGACGCTGTCTTCCGCTTTTTCCACAATATGGCTGGCTATGGAGCCTTCATATCCTTGCATCGGCGCGCAGGCATGGACAAATCCTTCCTTGATGGCGGTGCGCATCACTTCCATATTCTCGGCATTCAGGCGCGGGTAATCTTTCAGGCGGGAAATGTAATCCCGGTAATCCTGTGCTTTTTGGAAGGACAGCAGGCCGGGCAGGCGGGCAAAACTCATATGCCAGCCGCCGCGATTGGTGATGTTGAACAGATAACTTTTAAAAGCGTAAGACTCCCGGTCCATTTCCCGTTCGCGCCGGAACAGCCAATAATTGATCCGGTCATCTTCCGAAAGTTTTTCGGGATCAATGCGGTCCAGTCTTTTCAGGATTTCCTCATTATAGGCATTGCGCCGGGCATGATCCTTGAGCGACGCCCGGCCCAGCCGATCATTATATCGTCGATCCCCCAGATCGCTGGCCATGACCGGGTTTTCCCGGAGTGTAAATTCCCAGTGTTCCTTGAGAATTTTCTGGAATTCTTCCTGGTCATCGGCTGTGGCGGGAAGAGCCAGCAGCATCGTCAGCCCCAGGAACGTTATGCCCCTCAGAAACGTCGTTCCCAGAGAAAAAAACATCTTCCGTATGGTCATCTTCTGTTATCCCCTTGTGTTTTTTTGGGTTGTGTTTTTTTGGGTTGTGTTTTTTTGGGTTGTGTTTTTTGGCTGTGAGTTTCCGGATATATTATTTCCGGGACGTTTTTTGCGCCTTGATCCAGGCCATGACTTCTTCTTCCAGAAGGCTTAAGGGCATGGACGCATTTTCCAGAAGTTTGTCATGAAAGGCGCGAATGTCGAAGCCGGCTCCCAGTGCCTGTTCCGCACGACCGCGCAGTTCGCGGATTTTTAACTCCCCGATTTTATAAGACAGGGCCTGTGCCGGCCAGGTGATGTATCGGTCGATTTCGGCTGTGGCATCGTGCACGGAAATGCCAGAGTTTGACGTCATGAAGTCAATGGCCTGCTCACGGCTCCAGCCCAAGGCATGCATGCCGGTATCCACCACCAGCCGGCAGGCCCGAAACATTTCCGCACTCAAACGACCAAAATTGTTGTACGGGTCCTGATACAGCCCCGCATCCAGGCCCAGCCGTTCCGCATATAACCCCCAGCCTTCGGTAAAGGCGGAATGGTTAAGGATGCGGCGGAAGGGCGGCAGATCCTTTTCCTGCGCAATGGCGTTTTGCAGGTGATGGCCGGGCATGGCCTCATGATAGGTCAGCGCTTCCAGCGCATAAAGTGGCCGGCTGTCCAGTTTCGAGGTGTTCAGATAATATATGCCCGGCGTGGTGCCGTCACCGGAGGAGGGCACATAAAAGGCTGAGGCGCTGCCTTCTGCCACATCCTCGGGGATGGGGCGCAGGGTAAAGGGCTGTCGCGGCAGATAGCCGAACAGCTGCGGCAGCTTTCCGTCCATACGTTTGATCAGCAGTGCGACCTTTTCCAACAGGTCCTCACCGCTTTCGGCATAAAACCGTTTTTCCGTGCGCAGATATTGCAAAAATTCCGGCAAATTCCCCTTGAACTCTACGGAGCGAATGACGTCTTCCATTTCGGCCCGGATGCGTTTGACTTCATTTAATCCCAGTTTGTGAATTTCTTTCGGCGTCATGTCGGTAGTGGTGAAAAACCTTACCGCATACCGGTAATAATCGGCTCCGCCTGGCACCGAAGCGATGCTGATGTCCTTGCGACAGTTGGGGATGTAGGTCCGGGTGTAAAATTCGTAAAAAGCTTCATAGGCCGGTACCACCCGGTCGAGGATCAGCTTTCTGGCTCTGGTGCGCAGCTCGTCTTGCTCCGCGGCCGGGATGGTGGCGGGCATTTGCCGGAAAGGATCGAAAAATACACTGCTTTCGGCCTTGTCTACAATCTGCTGGCGGATGGTGGTCTCATAATTCTGCATGGCGACGCAGGGCTGGGTATAGCCCTTGTCCACGGCTTCCTGGAGAAGGTCCATATATTCCCGGTTATAGCGGAGATAATCGGCCAGGCTGATCAGATACTTTTCATAATCCTCGCGGGTGAGAAAGGACATGTTGCCCGGTGCATGGGCAAAATAGGTATGGTATCCGTAGATGCGGGCGATGGGAAAATATTTTTCCGGCGTGTCATAATATGCTTGTTCCAGTTGCCGTTCATAGTGGAAAATACGGTAGGACAGGTGGTCTTCCGCAGGCAGGGCGGCCGGATCGATTGCAGCCAGACGTTCCAGGGTTTGTTCGTTATATGCCTTGCGGCGGGCAAATCCAGCGGGGCTGACATCAGGAAGTTTGCCGTTCATGCGCCAGGCGTCGGGGTCCATATGGAAAAAAATCTGTTCCTGCTGAGACCTGTCCCAGTGTTCCTGGAGAAGCCGGTGAAAGGCCTTTGCATCATCGGCAAAAGCCGTGGTTGCGGTCACGCTGATGAAAATCAGAATAGATGATAAAAAGTGCCAAAGGCGCATTTAATATCCCCATGAGGTTAGGTATGTTTGAATTAAGCTATGCAGGTGGGGCAGGATACGGCATGAAATTTTTTTTGTATAGAATTTATCGGGCAGGTTTGCAGGAAGAAAAGCGCTATTGCCATTGAGGACCGAATGTTATAAATACCTTACTCGTGAGTAACATATGCCGTGTCGCCCTGCCACCTTACTGCGTCATGGCAAAAGCAAAGCCAACGGATCAGAGAAACAGCATGACCAAAGACACTTCCGCCAAAACCATTGCCGACTGGCAAAACCTTGTCGCGAAAGAATTGAAGGGAAAAACCGCTGAGGACCTTGTCTGGCAGACGCCGGAAGGCATCGCGGTGAAACCTTTATATACGGCGGAGGATGTGAAGGACATCCCGCATATGGACAATCTTCCGGGGTTTCCTCCTTATACCCGCGGGGTGCGGGCCAGCATGTATGCCGGGCGACCCTGGACGGTGCGGCAATATGCGGGGTTTTCCACGGCGGAAGAATCCAACGCCTTTTACCGGCGCAACCTGGCGGCGGGACAAAAGGGGCTGTCGGTGGCATTCGACCTCGCGACCCATCGGGGCTATGACAGCGATCATCCGCGGGTGGTGGGGGACGTGGGAAAGGCCGGGGTGGCCATTGACAGCGTCGAGGACATGAAAATCCTGTTTGATCAGATCCCGCTGGATCAGATGTCTGTCTCCATGACCATGAACGGCGCGGTGATCCCGTGTATGGCCTTTTACATCGTGGCAGCGGAAGAACAGGGGGTGAAACCCGAACAGCTCAGCGGCACCATCCAGAATGACATTCTCAAGGAATTTATGGTCCGCAACACCTATATCTACCCGCCTGAGCCCAGCATGCGTATCATTGGCGACATCATCGCCTATACCTCGAAAAACATGCCACGCTTTAATTCGATTTCCATTTCCGGCTATCATATGCAGGAAGCGGGCGCAACCCAATTGCAGGAACTGGCCTATACCCTGGCCGATGGCATGGAATATGTGCGCGCCGCAATGGCGGCGGGACTGGATATTGATTCCTTTGCCCCGCGGTTGAGTTTCTTTTTTGCCATTGGCATGAATTTCTTTATGGAGGTGGCGAAACTGCGTGCTGCGCGCACGCTTTGGGCTCGGATTATGGAGGATTTCGGCGCCAAGGATCCCCGAAGCCTGATGCTGCGCACCCATTGCCAGACGTCCGGCGTGTCACTGACCGAAAAGGATCCTTATAACAATGTGATCCGCACCACGGTGGAGGCGCTGGCGGCGGCGCTCGGCGGGACGCAGAGCCTGCATACCAATGCGCTCGATGAAGCGATCGCCCTGCCGACCGATTTTTCCGCCCGCATCGCCCGCAATACCCAGCTTGTGCTGCAGGAAGAAACCGGCATTTGTCATGTGGTGGATCCGCTGGGCGGTTCTTATTATGTCGAGAGTCTGACCAATGAGCTGGTGCAGGAGGCCTGGAAGATCATTACCGAGATTGAAGAGATGGGCGGCATGACCAAGGCGGTCGAAGCCGGTATTCCCAAACTGAAAATCGAGGAAGCCGCAGCTCGCAAACAGGCCCGTATCGATCGGGGCGAGGAAGTGGTGGTTGGTGTCAATAAATATCGTCCGCCCAAAGAGGAGCCCATCGACATTCTGGATGTGGATAACGCCGCCGTGCGAGAGGCCCAGATTGCCCGGCTTGAAAAAATCCGCAAAAGCCGCGATGAGGCCAGGTGCCAGGCGGCGCTGGATGCCTTGACAGAGGCCGCAAAAAGCGGCGACAATCTTCTGGAAAAAGCGGTGGAGGCCGCTCGGGCGCGAGCGTCACTGGGAGAGATATCTTACGCCATGGAAAAGGTTTTTGGCCGCCACAAGGCGGAAATCAAATCGGTCAGCGGCGTGTATGGCGCGGCCTATGAAGGTGATGACGGGTTCGCCGCCATCCAGAAACGCATCGACGATTTTGCCAAAAAAGAAGGTCGCCGGCCACGCATGCTGGTGGTCAAAATGGGCCAGGACGGCCATGATCGCGGTGCCAAGGTGATTGCCACCGCGTTTGCCGATCTGGGCTTTGATGTGGATGTGGGGCCGCTGTTCCAGACGCCTGAAGAAGCCGCCCGTCAGGCTATTGAAAATGACGTGCATGTGATCGGTGTCTCTTCACTCGCCGCGGGGCATAAGACGTTGGTGCCGGCGCTGATTTCCGAACTGAAAAAAGAAGGTGCGGATGATGTGCTGGTGGTCTGCGGCGGGGTGATCCCGGCCCAGGATTATGACGTGCTGTACAAGGCGGGGGCTGCCGCCATTTTCGGTCCTGGCACCAACATCCCCGAAGCAGCGGCAGAGGTGCTTGATAAACTGGAGAAGCGCTGCTAGAGTGAATTGTGAAGAAGTTGATCCATTCTGCCGGCCCTTCGGGTTGGCGGCTTGAGGCCGCTCACCTTGTCAGACGCCTAGCCCGATGCCCCGCATCGCCCGGCGCCGTCTTCCGCGTGAGGCCGGCCACAATCCGCCAACAGAATTGAGCCAACATCTTCACAATTCACTCTAGGCGAGCGGGAACGCATCACACAGTATAGTACGCTGGTTTTGCCTGTCACATCAGGGAGCGGGCGTCATTACGAACCCGCGTTAGCGGGTGCTGCGGGTCTTTGTTTAATGGATTGCTTCGTCGCCGGTGCTCATTCGCGATGACCTCACAAGAGGACAACGTTACCGGGAACCCTGCCCTGTATTTCAGGGGAGGACGCGGCGATCCATGATGACAGAATTGTCGTGATGATGATATCCCCCTCCCGATATTCGGAAGGGGGATGATGTCTCATAAAACAAGTATCTGGATCAGGAAAACAGGTCGCCGAGTTTGAGGGCGAGCGCCATGTCGCCTTCGATTTTCAACTTGCCCATCATGAAGGCCATCTGCGGATTGAGGGACCCGTCCATCAGGGCCTCGAAATTTTCTTCATTAATGATCAGGGTCACATCGGCCTCGCCGTCCGTATTGCTGACCCCCGGGGGGGTGCTGGTACCGTCAATAAAGATGATGCCTTCGCCTTCCAGGTCAATTTTGACCTTTTGGTCCAGCCCGTCGGCGGCAGCAACTTTTTCGCGGATCATGTTGGTATGGTCTTCGAGACTCATGAGGCTCCCTCTTCATAATAGTGATATAGTGCTTGGGTTACAGAATTTTTGAATTCTAACATACGTTTGATTTTATCACCAGCTATTCCGCAATTCTCGAAGCGCAAGAAAGACCTCTTTCGGGCCAGGGTTGCGGGACAGATGTGGAAACTTTTCCCGTAGTTTTTCAATAACCACCGGATTTTGCAGACGGAAAAAGGTGTTGATCCGTTTTTCCTCGCCCAGCGTGGTGACATAGGCATTGTGCGGGTCCTGATTTTCCAGTCGCGCCAGATACGCCTTGGCGGTTTCATTATCGGGCTCCCGGTCCAACGTAAAATGCAGATTGTTCACCATATAGTCATGACCGGGATAAACCAGGGTGTTTTCGGGCAGCGCGGCCAGTTGTCCGCTGAAAGTTTCGTAAAGGTCATGAGGATGCCCACCGTTTTTACAGTTCCCGGCGCCGGCATTGAACAGCGTATCTCCACAGAACAGGGCCGGATGATTTGAATTGGACAATAGGCAGACATGGCTCATGGTATGGCCGGGTGTGTCCAGCACCTTGAGGCTAACGCTGTTGCCGACCTGCACCGTATCTCCGGCCTTGAGCCCCTGATCCAGAT
This sequence comes from Luteithermobacter gelatinilyticus, assembly GCF_005849285.1. Lineage (NCBI taxonomy): Bacteria > Pseudomonadati > Pseudomonadota > Alphaproteobacteria > Emcibacterales > Emcibacteraceae > Luteithermobacter > Luteithermobacter gelatinilyticus. The sequence continues at coordinate 698,518 of NZ_CP040517.1, forward strand.
GGGCGATTTTGTCCTCGGCGCCGTGGTGGGCCAGCACCCGCGCACCGGTTTTTTCGATCATTTCCTCATTGCCGCCGATATGGTCCCAATGTTCATGGGTGTTGAGGATCTGGGCAATTTTCACCCCCAGCTTTTGGGCCGCATTCAGGCAACGGTCCACATCAAGCGGGTCGATGACCAGGGCTTCCCGGGTTTCAGGACAGGCAATCAGGTAATGAAAATTCCGAATGGGGTTGTCGGCATAAAGCTGTTTGACGATCACGGCAGTCTCCCGAAAAAGGCCGGAAATAGTAAGGGCCCGGTAAGAACGCCCCTATGCTACGTCATGACCATATTTAATGGAAGGCCCCTTGGCGCGAATTTTTTCGCGGGCGGACTCGGGCAGTTTGCCAGAGTCAAGGGCGACGGCATAAACCCCCACCACCAGATTGTTCTGTTCGTCCTTCCGGGCTTCGGTCAGGGCGGTCTCTATCTGATCCGCGTCAAAAACGGTGGCCTGGGTGATGTCTTCGGGCCAACGCGTGTCTGCTTCCCGGGCAAAATAGACGATCCGTCCGTTGCGCAGGTTGTTGGCGGTTATAATCTGTTTGCTCTCGCTCATGCTGTTTCCCTAAATGTTGGGTTTGATGTCTTGAACTTCACTCTAGTTCTGATATGGAACAGCCCGGCGCAAAGATCAAGGTCCGGTGTGTTATCTTAGAGTGAATTGAAGCAACCTATTCATAATTCACTCTAGCGTTTTTCCATTAAGGGCGTGGTTCTCAGGAAGGGGACGAGATCCGGCTGGCCGGCAGATGCAGATAGACGGTGGTGCCTTCTCCGGTTGTGCTGGCAATGGAAACGGTGCCGTCATGCCGTTCGATCAGTTTCTTGACATAGGCCAGTCCGAATCCGATCCCGGTGGTAGGGTTGCTGTAGATATCCGCAAGGTGGGAATCATGGCTGAAGGCCTTGGCGACCTGTTGTGCTGTCATGCCGCTACCGTTATCGGTGCAGGTGATCAGACAGGAGCCATCGGCTTCCATTTCCGCCCCCAAAGTAATCCTGCCCCCGGGGGCCGTGAATTTCAGTGCGTTTTCCAGCAGACTGTAAATGACCTTGCTCAGTCTTTCCAGGTCTCCGAAAAAGTGCGGCAGAGAAACATCAATCGCACAAACCAGGGAAACCCCGGCCTTGCGGGCGTCTTCGGCCATACCGTCCAGGCAGGACTGAAGCAGGCTTGTTAAAGAGAATGTTTCTTCGCGCAGCTCAAATTCCGTGGTCTCCAGTTCCTTCAGGTCAAGCAGATTGTCAATCAGCATCAGGAGGTTCTGGCCGGCTTCATGAATATCCTTGGCATAATCCCGATAGGCGTCTTTGCCCACCGGACCCAGCATTTCCGTCATGATAATCTCGGAATACCCCAGAATGCCATTAAGGGGAGTTCTGAAATTATGATGCATAGCGGCCAGGAGTTTTTTCTTGATGTCCCGGGCGGCTTCGTCACGAAAGTTTTTTTCCGATCTGGATTCCCTGAGTACACAAAGAAAACGCGGCCGGTCCGCATCTCCGTGAAAGGGACGCAGGGTCATGTCAACATCCAGAAGATCGCCGCTGCGGCATTTCCAGTTGCAGAAGAAAATTGCCGCTTGTCCCTGGCGCAGCGCATCGGAAATGGAATTCCGCCGGCTTTCCAGAAGCCGGTCATCAAAATAGTCAAACAGATTAGTGTTTTTAATGGTATCCAGGGAATATCCGGTGATCAGTTCAAACTGGTGATTAACATCTTCGATGATCGGGTGGGGCGTATCGGTGGGCGTGGAAATAATCAGAATGGCGTCGCGCACTTCATGAAAAACGGAGTCAAACAGACCAAAATTGCGGTCATACCGTTTGTGATCCAACAGATCCGCTCTGGAGGCCATTTGTGTTCCTGGTGTATACAGCTTTCGCGGTGCTATTTTCATGGCGCTTTATATTGGTTCAGGCGTTATAGATTTCTGCTGTGTGGCCATATGCCTGAAAAATCAGTGCCTGATCCCTCCCTGTTAACTCCCTAGATTCATTTCAGGATTCCCGAAACTCCTCCTGGTTTTAAGAATCATCTCTTAAATGATTCGCCGAATCAACAAAAAAATTAACCATTTATTAACCCTGGAGGCGCTCTAGAGAGCTGAAGATCGGTGATGTCATTGGGAAGTAAACAGAAATTGCCGGGACCTTATCTGTAATATCAAGGGATTAGTCCTTCGGTCATCACCTGTGTTCCTGCCTTTCCTACAGAATGGGGCAACCTATTCACAATTCACTCTAGGGACAGCCTTCTGTGAAAGTGACGTCGCTGAAACGGGGACTGTGAACCGCCACATGATAAATATTGCGTTGTGTGAAGACCCCTCCGTCAAACAGGAAACTGGTGTCCAGAAAAAACGGGGTATAGGTAAAGAATATTTCCGCCACCACGATGATGTCCCCTTCTTCCAGGGTAAAATTCCCGGGCAGGGCAGAAACATCCGCGTCATTGCCTTCGCTGCCAAGTTTGCTGCTGAAGGTGGTGCCGGTGTTGGAGAGGCACTGGTTGGCGATGATCGGCTTATCGGCGGTGCCCCGAATTTTGGAGACAATAACCCGCCCGTTATTTTCGACCTGAAACGGTGCCATGATATTATCAACCGCGTTGAATGTGTCGGTGATCATCGCGCTGCTCAACAACTGGTTCTGAGCGATCAGGTTGGCGACAGAATTGATGGTCTGATTGGTTTTTCGTTCCATCATCAGGATTCGAAAGGTTTCAAAGCCGCCAATCAGCAACATCAGGATGATGGGCACTGTATAGGCAAACTCAATCAGAATGACGCCGTCTTCACGCCGGAAAAGCCGTGTCAGCAGGCGTGCAAGGGTCGTGACGATTTTCATGCCGTTCTCCCTTACACCTTGATTTCCGGAGTGCAGCTCGAACTGGCCGTCCCGTAGGGTTCGTTTTTGACCGCCGTGCTGCTCACCAGGCGGATCTTGCCGTCCTTGTCCGCCAGCGTCTTGGCGAAAAAGCCCGTGATAAAGCTTGCGTCATAGGTTGCGGTATAGACCACGACTGCGCCTGGTCCCCCAACGCCGTCTTCCCCCACATCCGCATCCCATGTGTTATTGCAATTGAGATCCGTATAGCTGTCCACGCCGTTGGTATAGGACCCATCCTGGTCCACATCCGTATAAGGTTCGGGTTCCGCGATGTCGCTGAAGCTGTCATAGACCTTGTTGGTGATGGTCAGGTTGTCCAGATCAATCATGCCGAAGGTCTGATCTTTCAGTAACTGAGTGATGTATTCCTCGCGGGTCATGCCGGAACTGGTATAACCGGTCATACCCATGCGGGCGGCGTCCGCAATAGCGCCTTCGATCAGGGTGTTGCTTAACATGACGGCGCCGATTTCAAAGGTTCCGATGGTCAGCACGGTCACAATCGGCAAAACAAAGGCGGCCTCGATTAGCGCTGATCCCCGTTCATGACGCCATAGGGAGCGGCGGATTGGTCGCCGAAACCAGCTTCTTATTACTGTTTTGTGTCCCTTCATTGTCAAGAGCTCCTCAAAATTTGACCATTGGTTTCATTGGTCGATGTGCCAAGCTCTCCTTGCATGGTTTATTTACACCAGGTTGTCGGCAAGTTTGCAGCTTGCCGGTCCCATCAATACAATAAACAGAGTGGGCAGAATGAACAGGATCAGCGGCACGGTCATTGTGGCCGGCAACCGGGCGGCTTTTTCCTCGGCTTTCATGATCCGTTCATTGCGGAATTCTCCGGACAGAACCTTCAGCGACTGAGATAATGGCGTACCGTAACGTTCAGACTGAATAAGTGTGGCGGTTACGGCCCGCACCGACGGCAGGGTGACCCGTTCAGCGAGATTAGTCAGAGCCTGCTTACGGTCCGGCAGGAAACCCAGCTCGATGGCAGTAAGACCCAGTTCGTCGGCCAGTTCCGGGCTGGAATGTCCCAGTTCGCGCACAACCCGTTGTAAGGCGGCATCCAGCGTCAGACCCGCTTCGGCGCAGATCACCAGAAGATCCAGGAAATCGGGCAACGCCTTTTGCATGGAAGCGTTGCGTTTGTCGGTTGTATTCTTGAGATAGATTTCCGGCAAATAGGATGCCACCAGAACGGCGCCGATGCAGGCGATGAATTTCATATTGGACGACAGATCGAACATCCCGAAGCCGAAAATCATGACCACTGCAATAGCCCCCACCAGCAGCGGCAGAATCAATTTGAAAAACATGAAAATGACCAGAGCATCCTTGGAGCGGAAGCCGGCATTAATGAGCTTTTTCTGATATTTGTCGGCCTGTTCGTTCTTCAGCAGATTCAGGCTGGATACCACCTGTGTCATCAGGTTCACATGTTTGGCAGACTTCACGGTTGCCCGTCGTTTGACCGGGGCGACATATCCGCGTTTGAGGTCCTGACGCCGGGCCTGAAGGGCCTTGATGCGGCCATGCATGGGATCCTTGACGAGGCCGGAACTCCAGATCGCGAGCACCACCAGAAAGGCGGACATGCCTGACAGAACTGTGACAATATCTTCTATGGATATGCCTTCTGGAAGAAACTGTTCCATCCCTAGACCTCAAAGTTAATCAGTTTTGAAATGATAAACAGGCCAATACCCATCCACACAAGCCCACCCAGCGCTGCGACCTGCCCGCGCGGGTCCGTAAACAGGATCGACATATAGTCATAATTCAGCATCAGCAACACACCACACATGATAAAGGGCAGGGAGCCAATGATATAGGCGCTGGCCTTACCTTCGGATGACATGGCCTTGACTTTCAATTTAAGTTGACTGCGGCTGCGCAGAATACCCGACAGATTGCCCAAGGTTTCGGTCAGGTTGCCCCCGGTTTCCTGCTGCACGGCCAGGCTGATGACAAAGAATTTAAACTCCGGCGTGTCCAGACGTTCCGCGGCTTTCCACAGGGCTTCATCCAGGGTTTTTCCCAAACGGACATCATCAATAATCCGGCGAAACTCTACGGCAATCGGGTCCTGCATTTCCCGGCTGACGGCGCCGATGGACTCGGTGACCGGCAGGCCGGCCTTGAGGCCGCGCACAATCAGGTCAATGGCCTCGGGAAACTGGGTTGTAAACTTCTCCAGGCGTTTTTTAATCAGGGCGGAGACCACCATATGCGGCAACGCCAGCCCCCCCAGTAAGCCCAGCATGAGAGACGGCACCAGACTCAGTCCCCCCGGGAAATGGGCGATCAGGGCAAACACCACCATCAGTATGAAACTGGCGCCCAGATATTTTGTAAAGTCAATATTGTACCCCGTTTTTTTCAGGCGTCTGCGCAGCTCTTGGGGGCGGGGAACAAACTGGTCAAAAAAAGATTTTTCCTGTTTGATGAACAGGGATTTTTTTTCGGGTTGAGGACCACCAGCCCCCTTAAGGTGTCGGGCCTTGACTTTTGAAAGTCTGGCGCTGAGAACCTTTTTCTGATTACCCAGAAGTCCTACGGCAAGCGCGATGGAAGCCAGGACCAGAAAGACCCCGAAAAAAATTCCGATCATGACAATAGTCGGGTTCGCAACAGCCATAATATATCGTTCCTAACTTTGACCTTTGTCGTCGGTCGTTTCATTCGCCGCCGTTATATGGCCTCCAACAAAGCCCGGTGCAGGCCATAATATTCGGCTTTTTCCGTGAAATGCGGACGGACGCCCGTAGAACGGAACCGTCCCAGCAGCTTCCCGTCCGCATCCTCTCCGGTAAACTCGTAAACAAACAGATCCTGGGTGGTGATCACATCCCCTTCCATGCCCACCACTTCGGTGATGGCACAGGTCCGTCTGCCGCCGTCGCGCATGCGGGAAACCTGAACAATCAGGTCCACCGCCGAGGCAATCTGTTCACGTACGGCTTTTGGGGGCAGTTTCAAATCGGCCATGCCGATCATGTTTTCCATACGGGTCAACGCTTCCCGCGGGTTGTTGGCGTGTAGTGTACACATGGAGCCGTCATGGCCGGTGTTCATGGCCTGTAACACGTCAAAGGCTTCGGCACCGCGCACCTCTCCCAGAATAATGCGGTCCGGACGCATCCTGAGGGCGTTCTTGACCAGATCGCGCATGCTGATTTCCCCCTTGCCTTCCAGGTTGGGCGGGCGGGTCTCAAGGCGCACCACGTGGGGCTGCTGCAACTGCAGTTCCGCGGTATCTTCAATGGTGACCACCCGTTCGCCTTCATCAATCATACGAGAGAGGGCATTAAGCATGGTGGTTTTCCCCGACCCCGTTCCCCCTGAGATCAAAATATTCAGACGGCAGGCAGAGGCGATTTTCAGCACCGTTCCCATCTGATGGGACAGGGAACCGAAATCAATCATTTTGTCCAGGGTAATTTTCTGTTTGGCGAATTTCCGGATGGAAATGGAGGCGCCATCAATGGCCAGCGGCGGAATGATGATGTTCACACGGCTGCCGTCGGCCAGACGCGCGTCACAGATGGGTGTGGTTTCGTCCACCCGCCGGCCCACCGCCGTCACGATGCGGGTACAAATGTTCATCAGATGCGCTTCGTCCCGGAAGGTCACATCCGACAGGGTCAGCTTGCCTTTTTTTTCGATATAGACCTGCTTTGGCCCGTTGACCATGATTTCGGTGATGGTTTCATCCTCAAGCAGCGGCTCCAGCGGTCCGAGCCCCAGCATGTCATGGAGCAGCATGTTCACCAGTTCGCGCTGTTCGCGCAGGTTCAGGTTGATTTTTTCCTGCGCCATAAGCTCATTGACGGCCTCACTGACCTGTTCTGCCAGCTCTGCCCGGTCCATTTCATTGGCGGCGGACGCGTCGATATATTCGAGCAACAACGGCTGCAGACGATCCTTGGCGGCCATGATGCTGTCATGACTGGCCTGTTGTTTTTGCTCGTTGCTTTGGACCTTTATTTCTTTTTGTTTGCGAACGACATTCTCTTCTTCCTCCTTTTTCTCTTTTTCGGTTTTGCTTTCGGAGGTCAGAAGATCATTCAGCAGAACTGTCAGCAGATCCCGCCGTTCCAGGTCATTAAGCTGCAATTTGTGACGGGACAGAAGTTCTTCGATCAGGCCTTCAATAATCCCGGTCACCTCGTTGCGTTCCATTTGCCGGGCTGCAGCGGGGTCAAGGCGTTCTTGCACAGCATCCTGGAGAAGATCAAAAGCTTTATCTACGATGCTGGCATCGGAAACGACCTTGTTTTCCACCGTTGGGACATGGTTTTTCTTTTGGGCAATATCCGCACTTTTGCCAAAGCCGCCCAGATGTGCAGCCCGGTTGGCAGGGAAGGCTGCCTTGGAACCCGGAGATATTTTACGTCCAAACGCTGGTTTCATGGCCATGACCGGTTATTTCTTTTTCTGTTCATTCTTTTTCGGCAAAGGCAGCTTTTTCCAGAAGGGAACGGTTTTGGCGTCCTCTTCCTGCCCGACAATTGTGTTGGCAATCTCTTTCAGGATCTTGACGGGTTTGCTGTGTTTTGCCGCTTGCGGCAGGTTCTTGCCGGACCGGGCCACCTGGATCATCAGCTTATTATCCAGGGGAATTTCCCAGTCCACCGCCCGTTCAATGGAGGCTTCAAAGTCCTTTTTATCCACTTCCACAAGGCCCGGGGATGCCACCTTGTTCAGCAAGACCCTGATGGCGGCATCGGGCGCTACAGACTTGCAGAACCCCAGAAAACGAATGGTGTCCCTTGTGGCGGACAGGGAAAGATCGGAAACAAGGATGATTTCCTGGGCCTCGGACAGCAACAACGGATAATCGGCCACCATATTCTTGGGAAGATCCAGAATGACATAATGGAAATTGTTTTTAAGTTCCAGCAACAGATGATTGAGCGCGGCTGGATCGGTATAGGTCGGATCATTCAGCGGGGCCTCGGCAGCCAGAATGGACAGCCGTTCGCTTTCCTTGATCATGGCCCTTTCGATGAACAGACCATCAACGCGGCTCGGATTTTCCAAGGCGTCACAGAGGCCGCGCCCCGGTTCCAGATCAAAGGCAAGCGCCCCGGTGCCGAAATAAATATCCATGTCCAGAAGCGCGGTTTGCCGTTTTATTTCATGGGCCAGAAGCCAGGCCAGACTGGTGGCCACTGTGCTGGTGCCGACACCGCCGCGTACACCAACAACCGCCACCAGTTTCTCGGTTTCGTTCTGGTTGCTTTTAGCCGCGGTATCTTCGGGGATGCGCAGGGCCTGTTCTGCCGCCAGCAGGGTATCGCGCAGCTGTTCCGTGGAGACCGGTTTGATCAGATAATCATGAACCCCATAAGCCAGAAGTTCGCGGTAAAGCTGGATATCATTGACATTGCCCAGGGTGATGACGATGGTGCCCGGTTCGACCACCTCTGCCAATGAGTTCAGGTCGTCCAGAGGGTCTGCGGACTTTGACAGGTCGACGATCAGAAATTGCGGCGAATTCATGGTCGAAAGCGTCCGAATAGCGCTTTCTATACCGCCTGTTTTGATGTCGGCCGGGTTCCAGCCCTTTTCCGTAACCACAGGAACCAGCGCGCGTGTGGTTTCATCGTCGCAGATAAAGGCGCCGAAAAGGTTTTCCGTATTGGCAGAATCTTTCTTTAACAAGCTCGCTAGACTCATGGTTATGCCCCTATTTCTTGCCGCCGCTGTTATAAGCGTTGACGGCTTTTGCAGCAGTTTCCGTGTTCGGTTTTGTCTGGGCATTGCCGGTGATCAGATCCCTTGGGTTGGCAACCATAAGGCCCAGATTGGCCTGGGTGCTGCAGCCGAAATTGCGCAATGGCGTGTTGTTGTAATTGGGTGAGGAGGGTTCGGACCAGTCTCCGCATTGGGGCGGTGTAACCACATAACGGGAGAGGAGAAGGCGGGCTGCCCCCTCTTCGGGTTCCACCCCGTAAGGTGTAATCTCACTGGCCAGATGAAGGCCGTGCCGTTTCAGAAATTCCGCCACATATGCGAAACGTTTTTGATCGAGTGCGGAAAGGCTGCCCTTATCCTCCAGCGGGAAATCCATACTCAGTTCATCCCCGTAGCCCACTTTCATTTTGTCAAGAAAGCTCATAAGCTGTCGGGTTTCCTCAGCAGAGAGCTTGGCACTATTAGGTGCAAATCTGATCTCATGGGGAATGCGGACCAATTGCACTTCGTTGCGCTTGTTCATGTCGATGCTGCTGCTGCTCTGCATACTGCTGCAGCCTGCCGTGACCAAAAGCAGAGACAGGATCAGTCCGTATTTTATCTTACTCCACATTATTGCTCTCCTTTAGTCCAGCATGAATCCGGCGGCATTATTCGTTTTTTCCGCTTCTTTACCTTGCAGGGCGGGGGGGGTGTCGGCAATTCTGGTATCAAAGGCATTGCCTTTCAGGAACAGGTCCACATCATTGGGCGCCCGGAAACCGTCTGTCGGCAGGGGCATGCTACTGCCGTTATGCGGTCGTACGATATAGGGGGTGACAATGATCACCAGTTCAGTTTCCTCGCGTTGAAATTTCGTGGACCGGAACAGGCTTCCCAGAATAGGCAGGTCGCCAAGCCAGGGAAATTTGGAAATGTCATTTTGCACGTTATTCTGTAACAGTCCGGCAATGGCAAAACTCTGACCGGATCCTACCTCAACCGTGGTCTCCGCCCGTCGGGTGGTGAGCGCTGGGATGCTAAAGCCGCTGAGGGTGACAGCGCCTGCGGAAGACAGCTGGCTGACTTCGGGTTTGATATACATATTGATTCTGCCGTCTTCGAGGACCGTTGGCTTAAAGGCAAGAGAAACCCCAAATTCCTTGTATTCCACATTTAGCTGGTTGTCATCGCCGATAATCGGAATGGGGAATTCTCCGCCGGCGAGGAAATTGGCGCTTTCCCCGGATTTGGTTGTCAGATTCGGTTCCGCCAGAACCGACAGAATGCCTTCGCTTTCCATGGCATCAATAATGAAATTGATGTCAAAATTACCGGACGTGAACCCGCCGGCCAGGCTGTTGATGCCGCGGCCCTGGGTGAGAAATTCTTTCATGGGGATGGGCACTTCCGGTTTGATTGGAAGTCCGCTGACCGGATCAATAATGGAAGCGAAAGGATTTTCCACCAGATTAAAGACATCTGACCCTTGGGCCATGCCCAGTACGGTGGAACCGCTGCTGAACATGTTCTCAAAATTGAATCCCAGCTGTTTCATGGTGTTCCGGCCCACCTCGGCAATTCGAACCCGAAGGTTGACCTGTACTGGCGTGGCGATTTCCAGCCGGTTGATGATGGTGCTGTCCTTGCCGATGAAATCTTCAGCCATGCGTCGGGCCTCTTCGGCCTGATCCGGGTTTTTCACATGCCCGGTCAGCACCAGAAGTCCTTCGTATGAGCGTACATTGATATGGGCGTCAGGCATGACGCTTTTGAGGGCGGCTTCCAGATTCCCCAGATTATGACTGACGGAGATCTCCCCCTGCAACAGGACTTCGTCATTATCCGAGACCGCATAAATCGAGGTTTCCCCCTGGCTTTTGCCGAAAATATAAACCAGTGTGGGGGATTTGACCTGGATATCGGCTATGGCTGGGTCGGCGATGAATATGTTATTGGCCGGCTGCTGAAGGCGCAACAGCGTGCCTTTGCTCACCTCAATTTGGATGTTTTCTTCTTGCAACGCCAAGGCGGAAGAAAACCAGCCGCTGACAAAGGCCAGACCCGCTGCCGTGATATGGGCAAGCAATATTTTTTTCAAAGTGGTCCCCCACCGGACGCGATTTATGGTATGAGCAGACATGGTTATTTTCCTTGTTTTACAAAGCCCATATTCTGAACTTTATTTCCTCTGACCACCTTGAGGCTGAAATGGGTGCCGTTTTTGCTTGCGCCGCCACCTGCACCGCGATACAGCAATTTGCTCACTTCGCTGTCCCAGGTCACGTCATCATGCATGTCGTTTTCCGAGACCTCGGAAGAGGCCCCGTCGCCTCCTTGGGCAAGGCTACGCAAGCTCATGGAAAGGCTGCCCATTTTTTCAAGCAGGGTAATTTTTTCTGCCTCCTCGGGAGTGACTTCGAACGTCACGGTTTTAACCTTGGCGGACGGGGTTTGGGTGGGGCTTGCCGTGCGCTGGTCTGTGGCGATTACCCGGACATTTTTCATCACCGTTTCGCTGACCTGGGCCCCGCCGGATTTATGAGTCAGGATGATATCCACATAATCCCCCGGAAAAATAAACCCGGAAATGCTGGAGGTGATGTTGACCCGGATAGAGACGGCCCGTTTGCCCGGGGCCAGAACTGCCGCCATGAACCCGTGATTCCCGGGTTTGATGACCCGTTCTTTGGTCACCGGCTCCCCGGCGATCATCATGCTGCGTACAACGGCGCCGGCAAAATCCTCTGGACGCACGTCTTTGGATTTACGGATATAACTTTCGTGCAGCTTGGCATCCGGCCAGGATTGCCATGTCAGATCTTCTGCTTTCAGAAGATGACCAGTCGCCAGGTGCCGGCTGGCAACCAGAACCTGAACCCCTGATGGCGCGGCTTTTTGGACCGTTGTTCCCGTGGTGACCGGTTTTGCAGCCGGTTGAATCAGACTGCGGGCCATGAAGGCCGTAATCCCGGCGATCACCAGGGCGATGACAATGAATATGATGCTGCGCATGTTGATAGTCATAACCTGTAATCCTTATAGAAAAGCCCCGTTCAATTTTGCGATCAATTGTGCGGCCACATACAGCCCGCCGAGGGCGATTCCCACTCCATAGGGCATGTTCACTTGTTCCAGTTGTGCCACAGGAACGTTTACATTCTCTGAAGATTTGAAAAATTTTGATCTGTTCAGGTGTTTTTTCGCGAGCAGAACTGCCGCAATGATGCCGCCGGTCACGGACATGATCACCAGAAAATCCAGGATCAGGGAGGGACCGGCCCATAATGCCACAGCCGGGATAAGTTTGACGTCGCCCCCGCCCATTACGTTCATGGCAAACAAACCTGCCCCAATACCAAAAAGAACGGCGGCCAGCACTATGGACCAGAGTATCTGGGCCCCTTCCACTCCTCCATATTCCCATTCCAGGCCGATCAGATAAAGAGGGTAAAGTCCGGCAACCATGAGGCACAACCGGTTGGACAGGATATAATGCTGGATGTCCGAGATGGCCCCCCGGATCATTAATGCGGCAAATCCTGACACGATCAGTATGGTAAACAACTTTTTCCCCTGTACCTGATTTTGTGAATTTGTCTTATGGTTCCAGGAATAAAGGAAAAAGGTGATTTAATGGTTAACGCGCAGCTGCTCTTAATCATTAACTTTAGCGGCGCGGTTAACCATAAAGAAGGGGGTCAATTATTGACGGCGTCGGAAATGGCCGTCGTCGTGCGGGAGCTCATGGACTTGAAGGAATCGCCGAATGCCATGAAGGCGGTCATTACGGCCACGACCAGGATAGCTGCCAGTAACCCGTATTCAATGGCGGTGGCGCCGTGAATGTTCTTGGATAGTTTTTTCAACAGAACATACATGAGTAGGGTCCTCCTCAATGAAAAAGCGGCTTTGGCCTTGCGGGGCCAAAGCCGCTGAATGGTTCGCCAGGCACTATGCCTTAGTTGCTGGCGCCGTCCATCGCTGAAGAAACGGAATTAAAGGTCGCATTCAGTGAGGAGCTCACAGCGCTCAGGCCGGTGATGGCGGCAACCGCGACCAGGGCGGCGATCAGGCCATATTCGATGGCGGTGGCGCCAGCTTCACTTTTCTTCAGTTTTGCAAGAAACTTTTTCATCAGTCTTACTCCATGTGCCTAAATTTAAATTAGCGTGCCAAAATTAAAATCAGCTTCCATTGCCAAGTTTGTGAAGACCACTATGCACAGAAGTTATGAATAAAAAGTTAATGAGTTTCTTTTTTTCCTTTTTTATTACAAAGACTTACGCATAAAATCTTGATATAATTTTAATCATTTTTTAAGATCCGGCACCGAAAGGAAGGCAGATGTGATCCTCTAAAAAGTCAGGACGAATCCCTCCCGCCAAGTATTTTATTTTGGGCACGGTGTCTCAAAAAAACTTTAATATGAAGAAGTTAACTCTGCTGTGGGTAATTGCCGACAGTCAGGACCAAATGGCTTACATACCCCCTGTCACAGTGGCTTTTCAAATCGCCGCCAATCAGGCGCGCCAGATCCCTGGCAATAGATAAACCGTAGCCTGGCGCCAATCTGGGTTCATGATTTCTGGGTTCATGGTTTTGTGTCGCAAAGTCTCCGCCAGATTGCCCCGCGGGGTCCTTGGTAATTTTATTAAACAGGGTTTCGCTCTCTGCTTCCGGGATTTTCTGTCCCAGTAAAGGAACTTCGATTCGGACCTGGGCATTGCTGCTGATCAGAACCGACAGGGTCAGTTGCTCGCCTTCCCGGGCCTCCCTGACGGCGCTGGAGATCATTTTGCACAGACACATTTCCAGACATTGCCGATCATTATAGAGAATGACGTCTATGTTCCTGTCGCCATTGATAATCCGGACATTCTTGCGTTTGAGCAGTGAAGCAACCTTTTCCTCACAGCTTCTAATAACGGATTTAAGAGAAAAGGATTCTGGGCTGACTTCGATCAGACCGGAATCCAGTTTGGCCGAATCCAGAACGTCATTCACGGCCTCTTTCAGCCTGTTGGCAGCCTCAAGAATATTTTGGGTGTGTTCACGATATTTCGGGTTTACCGGGCCCCAGGCTTCCATGTCGATCATTTCCGAAAAACCAATGATGGCATTAAGCGGGGTCCGGAATTCGTGGGACAGATTTTGCAACAATTCAGAAGCAATCTGGTCCTGTTTTTCGGAACCAGTATCATAGATGTCTTCTGTTTCATCCCCATTGGCAACCTTGCGCCCGCGCATTTCCTGCCTTACGGGCATAACCCTGTGGTGCTCAGAGGCGTCAGCGGCATCTTCTGGCGGATGATCCGGGGCTGTCTCTGATCTGTGTTGTGTGACGTGCTCCTCCGGTGTGGGTTGGGGGGGGCTGGGATCTGTCCCGCCTCAAGGCTGCGGGCGCTGCCACGAAATCCTTTAAAGCGACCTGTCTGGATATCGAAGACGGCGACACCGCTCAATAGCCAGATGGACTGGTCTCCTTTGCTGGAGGTAATGGTAAATGCCTCGTTGCGGAAAGGGCTGCGTCTCTCGAACAGTGCTTCAAAACTCAGACTGTTGTCATGTCCCGGCGGGATGTGGCACATGCCGATAAAGTCTTCACCAATCATGTCCCGGGCCGGCCGACCAAAAGCCGTAAACGCTTCGTCAGAAAGAAATCTCAAGGCGCCGTTGCGGTCGATTTCCCAGAACCAGTCCGCACTGGCTCTGACAAAATTCCGGTCTGAGGGGCTGATTTCTTCGGTGTCCGGCAGAGGAGGCGATGGTGCGGCCTGAGAGCCGGCCTGAGAGCCGGCCTGAGAGCCGGTCTGTGGGAAATCGTCTGTTTCTGCTTCGGAGGGGGGCACTGGTTTTTCAAACGCCGTGTCGCGATTTTGTCTTCCCCCTGACGGATTGCTCATGTGCAGGACCGGCTCGTCACTGTCGTGTGACGGGGGGGCGGGTCGGGCGGCTGTGGACTGGGCGGCTGTGGACTGGGCGGCTGTGGACTGGGCGTCCCCATAGGCGGCGGCAAGGCGTTGCTCTTCCTCAAGATTGAAAATCGCCCGGGACAGCTCGGCCATGCTGAGCTTTTTCTGCGATGCTGGCGTCTCGGCAGAGGACGGTGAGGCCTCAAATGCGTTCCCTCTATCTTCCCTGTGTTCTCCGCCGTTCCTGTCTCTTTTGTCATGAGGGGCAGGATCATGGGAAGCAGGATAATGCCATCTTTTGTGATGCCGTTGGGACTTGATCAGGTTGAACAGGCTGGCCGTTGTTTCTTCATCAAGGCTTGGCCGGTTCAGGGAGTCCCGCTCTGCCAGTTCGCTGAGGCTGAATTTCAGGCGCGGGGCAGTCTGCCCGTGGTGATGGCGGTCCAATTCGTGCCGGACCAGCGGGGACAGGCCAAACCGTCGTGAAATGAAATAGCGATGTTGATCATTACCGTAACGCACCAGATGAATAAGATGATCATCAGGAATAATCGCCTGTTCCAGAAGGGGGCCGGAAACTTCGGCTACATCTTCCGAAAAGATTTTGATTAGATCAACCGGCGGGTCGTCCATATTGATCAGCACGGAGACAATGTCCTTACGGGCTTTCAGCTCCACCGAAGGCAGCAACTCCCTCAGAATATCCAGCAGCATGCGAATCTGTTTTTCCGACTGCATCGGGCGATGTTGCACAAACAGATCGCAAATATGTGAAAACAACAAGGTGCGGGCCTGCGGAGAATCATCTCTGGCAAGCTCTAGAAGATTCCGGATTTTATCGTCATATTGCGCGCGATGAGGCACCGAATTCCCTTTAAAAAATTTCGTCAAAAAAAACGGTGCTGCCAACACCGCTGTCCGATCAAGCCAAGTCTGACCCAAGTGTTCGTGTTCAGGGGGAGGTGTTATTAAAATATCTGATTAGAAGACCGCCAATCCCTGTTTTTTTGTTCTCCAAATTATAGCCATTTCTGAAAGATAGTGCCAGTTAAAAGCATCAAATAAATCATTGTATATCCTGGTGATGGGCGGGCTTCAGCGCAGGACGGAAATCAAGTCGTTGAATAATTTCATGGAAAAGACTAATGGCGTCATTTTCTATCACAGGGGAGACATTTTCTTGCTGATGCGGGTCAATTCCTGTATAAAATGTGTTCTGTTTAAAATAGCACTTCAAGGATGATTTATGCATCACATAAAGCTTGACGATATTGATCGCCGCATTTTGGAAAACCTTCAGAATGACGGCCGAATGACCAATGTTGAGCTGGCGGAAAAAGTTGGTATCACCGCGCCGCCTTGCCTCAGGCGGGTGCGGGCGTTAGAGGATGCCGGATATATACAGGGGTATCATGCCGAATTGAATGCCGAGGCCCTCGGATATGGCCTGACGGTATTTGCCATGGTTGGATTGCATAGCCAGGCAGAAAGCGATTTGCGGGCCTTTGAGGCCTTGGTAAATGAGTGGCCCCTGGTGCGGGAAGCCTATATGTTGAACGGGGAGATAGATTTTATTCTGAAAATTGTGGCTCGCGACCTGGCCCAGTTCCAGACCTTCCTCACCTCGCAATTGACCCCGGCGCCCAATGTGGCAAGCGTTAAGACGTCGCTCAGCATTCGCTGTGGCAAAAAACTGCACGGCGTTCCCGTGGACCTGGAGTGATTCGTTAGGAAAATGGGGACAGTATACTATTTTGATGGGAAACGCCCACTTTAGGTGTCGACAAAATAGTATACTGTCCCCATTTTCTTGACTTGTCATCAGGCGTCTTTTACACTCTTCTTATGGCTAGGATAGCGAGACTTGTGGTGCCCGGGCGCCCCCATCATGTGACCCAGCGCGGTGTGCGCCGCATGGAGGTTTTCAGGAAGGATGGCGATTATGCCGCCTATCTCGCCTTGATTTCACAGAGTTGCAAAAAAGCCGGCACGGAGGTGTGGGCTTATTGCCTGATGCCGAACCATGTGCATCTGATCATGGTTCCCGCCGATGAGGACGGTCTGCGTGCCGCCCTTGGCGAGGCGCATCGGCAATATACCCGCAGGATCAATTTTCGCGAAGGCTGCCGGGGCCATCTGTGGCAGGAGCGGTTTCACTCATTTCCCATGGATGAGACCTATTTGACGGCTTGCGTGCGCTATGTCGAGCTTAATCCCGTGCGCGCCGGCCTGGTCAAGCGTCCTGAGGATTGGACCTGGTCGAGCGCCCGCGCGCATCTCTGTGGCAAAAATGACGAAGTGGTAACCGTTGAGCCAATGCTGAGCCGCATTTCGGACTGGGCGACGTTTCTTGAGGGCGGCGTGCGGGAGGCCGAGTTGGAGCGGCTGCATCTGCACACGAGAACGGGCCGACCTCTGGGGGATGATGACTGGGTGCGTGGCCTGGAAAAGCAAACGGGCCGAAGCTTAAGAGCAAAACCCGTCGGCCGGCCGAAAAAGGGCCGGAAAAATAAGAAATAGTATACTGTCTTCGTTTTTCGCCCATTTTTCGTATACTGTCCCCATTTTTCCAATTAAGGACAGCTTCCTTCCCCCGCCCCCGGACATCCCCCATGTTCGAGGGTTTTTTATTTTCATATTCCCCTTTTTCTTGAATATAACCTTTCTATGTAGTATTGTTGCTACAATTGAATAAGGAGATCGTTTTATGCCCAATACCACATTATCGAGCAGAGAGTTCAATCAGCACGTGAGCATGGCGAAACGGAAGGCCAATGAGGGTCCGGTTATTGTGACTGACAGGGGTCATCCCTCTCATGTTTTATTAAGTTGGGATCAGTACCAGACACTGATTCATGGCAAGCGTTCCATCGTTGACGCCCTGGCGATGAATGCGGAGGATGCTCTACAAATTGAATTCGAGATTGAACGTTCAAAAGACAAACCCTCCATCGTGAATTTTGACTGATGTTTCTTCTTGATACAAATGTCATTTCAGAACTTCGAAAAGCTCATACTGATCGGATGAATGAAAATGTACGCGCTTGGGCCGCGACAGTGGAGGCGGGTGATTTATTTATTTCCGTAATTACGATCCAGGAGATCCACATGGGCATCCTGCAAAAGGAACGCAAAGACCCAAAGCAAGGGCGTATATTGCGGGCGTGGTTTGAAAGCCAGGTCATTCATGAATTTCAGGATCGGGTATATCCTGTTGACATTAATGTCGCGCTAAAAGCAGGGGAAATTCATGTCCCGGCCCCCAAACCCATAATGGATGCATTTATTGCTGCGACAGCCCTTGTGCACAACTTAACCTTGGTTACGCGTAACCATAAGGACTTTAGCGTGCCGGGTGTGAAAATAATAAACCCGTGGAATGAGGGTTAATAGAAAAACGGGGACAGTATACTATTTAATCGAGAAGGAGAACAGAATGAATAGGATTATAAATAGTATACTGTCCCCATTTTCCCTGTCCCCATTTTCCCATTCTCATAACCCCATTTTCCCTGCTTGAAAAATAAATGCCGCCCGGAGAGGGCGGCAGGGTTTGCGGTCTATTTTGGTTCGTTTCCAGTCAAATAAAATCACCGAGTGAAATCAGATAAACTCGATCTTGCTGATCTCGTAATATTTTTCACCTTGCGGTGTTTTTACTTCGACTTCATCACCGACCTTGCGTCCAATGAGGGCATGCCCCAGAGGAGAGCTTAAAGAAATTTTGCCATTGGCCACATCAACCTCGTCTACACCGACAATCTGATAGGTGGCTTCCTTGTCGTCTTCGTCCAGGACGGTGACTGTGGCGGCAAAAACCACCTTGTCGCCTTTTTGATCTGCGGGATCAATGACTTCGGCCCGGCTGATCTTGTCTTCAATTTCCTGAATCCGACCCTCGATCATCGCCTGCTGTTCCTTGGCGGCATGATATTCGGCATTTTCGGACAGATCACCATGTGCCCGGGCTTCTTCGATGGCTTTGATCACGGCTGGGCGGGCTTCGTGTTTCAGATGTTTTAATTCCGCTTCCAGTTTGGCGTGCCCCGCGGCGGTCATAGGAACTTTCTCTACCATGGCTCTATTCTTTAAAAGCTTTCTTTAAAAGCATACAAAAAAACTGCCGCATATCCGTTCTTTTCGGGATATGCGATTGGATCATCAAATAAGTGGTCAGGCGATTGCTCGCCTAACGCGCATAGGACTGAAGGGGTTTAACGTCAAGTTCTCTGGATTTCAAGACTTTTATGGCTTCCATTGAACAAAGCGCACCCCTTGTCGTGGTGTAATAAGGAATATTATGCGTCAACGCCGTGCGACGCAACTCATAACTGTCCCTGATGGATTGGGCACCTTCCGTGGTGTTGAAAACCAGGTCAACTTCGCCATTTTTCATGGCGTCCACAATATGGGGGCGGCCTTCCAGAACCTTGTTGATGCGCTTGACATCAACACCTCTTTCCTGAAGATACCGAGCGGTGCCGGCGGTGGCGATCACCTTATAGCCCATTTCAATCAGTTGTTTGGCGGGATCTACCATTTTGGGTTTGTCCCGGTCTTTAACGGAAATAAACACCGTGCCTTCCATCGGCAGATGAGTCCCGGCGGCGATCTGTGATTTCAGGAAGGCGCGGGCAAAATCCATATCTAGGCCGATAACTTCACCCGTGGAGCGCATTTCCGGGCCCAGCAGGATGTCCACTCCGGGAAAGCGGGTAAAGGGCATCACCGCCTCTTTGACGGCGATATGAGGTGTCCTGAAATCGGGCAGGTCAAAATCATCAAGGGTTTCCCCGGCCATCAACCGGGCCGCAACCTTGGCAACCGGCGCGCCGATGGCCTTGGCGACAAAGGGCACGGTCCGGCTGGCACGCGGATTGACCTCAATGATATAGACCACGTCATCCTTGACGGCAAACTGGATATTCATCAGGCCCTTGACGTTAAGCGCCAAGGCCAGCTTTTCCGTCTGTTCACAGATTTCTTCAATGACGCTGTCCTTCAGGGAATAAGGCGGCAGCGTGCAAGCGCTGTCACCGGAATGAACGCCCGCTTCTTCAATATGCTGCATAATGCCGGCTACATGAACCCTGGTGCCATCACACAGCGCATCCACATCAACTTCCGTGGCGTCATTCAGGTACCGGTCGATCAGCACCGGGCTGTCGCCAGAGACACTGACGGCGTCCTTGATGTAGCGTTTCAGGCTGGCGGTGTCATAAACAATTTCCATGGCGCGGCCGCCCAGCACATAGGAGGGGCGGATCAGCACCGGATAACCGATTTTTTCCGCCACGGCGATGGCCTGGTCCTCGCTGGTCGCTAGGCCGTTTTCCGGCTGACGCAGGCCAAGGCGCGCAATCAGGTCCTGGAACCGCTCCCGGTCTTCTGCCAGATCAATAGCGTCAGGTGAGGTGCCAAGGATGGGGATGCCGGCATCTTCCAGCGCATTGGCCAGTTTCAGCGGGGTCTGTCCGCCAAACTGGACAATCACGCCGAGCACTTTGCCATTCTGTTGTTCACAATGGATCAGTTCGATCACATCTTCCGCGGTCAGGGGTTCAAAATACAGCCGGTCTGATGTGTCATAGTCGGTGGACACGGTTTCCGGATTGCAGTTGACCATAATGGTCTCATACCCCTGATCGCTAAGAGCGAAAGCCGCGTGACAGCAACAATAGTCAAATTCGATGCCTTGGCCGATACGGTTGGGCCCCCCACCCAGAATGATGATCTTTTTCTTGTCTGTGGGTTGGGATTCGCATTCAGCGTTGCCTGTGGCGTCGCGTTCATAGGTGGAATACATATAGGGGGTTCGGGCCTCGAATTCCGCGGCACAGGTGTCAATGCGTTTAAATACCGGATGCAGGCCCAGATTATGCCGCCGGGCCGTAACCCGGGCTTCGCTCTGGCCGATCAGCTCCGCCAGGCGGGCATCGGAAAAACCAAGCGCCTTGAGACGGCCCAGTTCAAACTTGTCATGGGGCAGGCCGTTGTGGCGTACTTCATTTTCCGCATCCACAATTTTCTTGATCTGCTCAATAAACCAGGGATCGTATTTGGCGATGGCGTGAACCTCTTCCACGGACATACCTTCGCGCAGGGCCTGGGCCATAACCTGAAGCCGGTCCGGCGTGGGCGTGGCCAGCGCGGCGCGGATCGGGTTGAGGTCATGGCTTTCCGGATCATAGCCGGGGATCTTCACTTCATTGAGACCGGTCAGCCCAATCTCCAGGGACCGCAAGGCCTTCTGCAGGGATTCGGGGAAGGAGCGGCCGATGGCCATGGCTTCCCCGACTGATTTCATGGCGGTGGTGAGCGTCGCTTTGGTGCCGGGGAATTTTTCGAAAGTAAAGCGTGGTATCTTGGTGACCACATAATCAATGGTCGGTTCGAAAGAGGCCGGCGTGACCCCGGTAATATCATTCTGCAATTCATCCAGCGTATACCCGACCGCAAGTTTTGCGGCGACCTTGGCAATGGGGAATCCGGTGGCCTTGGAAGCCAGCGCCGAGGAACGGCTTACCCGCGGGTTCATTTCGATCACCACCAGGCGGCCATCTTCTGGATTGACAGCAAACTGCACATTGGATCCGCCGGTCTCCACGCCAATCTCCCGAAGCACGGCAATGGAGGCATCGCGCATGATCTGATATTCCTTGTCCGTCAGCGTCAGCGCCGGGGCCACAGTGATGCTGTCCCCGGTATGGATGCCCATGGGATCAATATTCTCGATGGAACAGACGATGATGCAGTTGTCCGCCTTGTCCCGGACCACCTCCATCTCATATTCCTTCCAGCCCAGAAGGCTTTCATCAATCAGCACCTGGCCAACCGGTGAGGCGTCAATGCCGCTGCGGACATATTCCTCGTATTCTTCCCGGTTATACGCAACCCCGCCGCCAGTGCCCCCAAGGGTAAAGGCGGGCCGGATGATGGCCGGCAGACCCACATTCTCCAGCTCTTCCATGGCCCGGGCCACGCCAGCGGCTCGGTCATAGCCGATAATCCGACCATTTTCGTCACGGATGGGTGGTGAAGAGGCAATGGCCGAGCGGGGGTTTTCCAGGCCAATGGCTTCCATGGCCGCGCGGAATTTTTCCCGGTCTTCGGCTTTTTCGATGGCTTCTTCATTGGCGCCAATCAGCTTCACCCCGTATTTTTCCAGGACGCCGCTCTGCGACAATTTGAGCGCGGTATTCAGGCCGGTTTGTCCGCCCATGGTGGGCAGAATGGCGTCGGGGCGCTCTTTTTCAATGATTTTTTCCACTATTTCCGGGGTGATGGGTTCCACATAGGTGGCATCGGCGATTTCCGGATCGGTCATGATGGTGGCCGGGTTGGAATTGACCAGAATGATCCGGTAACCTTCTTCGCGCAGGGCCTTGCAGGCCTGGGAACCGGAATAGTCGAACTCGCAGGCCTGGCCAATAATGATGGGGCCGGCGCCGATGATGAGAATGGAGTTAATGTCGGTACGTTTAGGCATGTTTCTCAATCATCTCCATAAAACGGTCAAACAGATAATGGCTGTCTTTCGGGCCGGGGCTGGCCTCCGGGTGGTGTTGGACGGAAAAGGCCGGGCGATCCGTCAGCTCAAGGCCGCACAGCGTCTGATCAAACAGGGAAATATGGCTGATACGGGCATTTTCGGGCAGGCTCTCCTTGTCCACCACAAAGCCGTGGTTCATGGAGGTAATTTCCACTTTATTGGTATTATAATCCATCACCGGGTGGTTGGCGCCGCGGTGGCCCTGATGCATTTTTTCGGTTTTGCCGCCCATTGCCAGGGCCAGAAGCTGATGCCCCAAGCAGATGCCAAACATCGGGATGCCGCTGTCCAGAAGTGTCCGGATCACCGGGATGGCATAGACGCCTGTGGCTGCCGGATCACCCGGACCATTGGATAAAAAGATCCCATCCGGTTTCAGGGCCAGAATATCCTCAGCACTGGTCTGGGCCGGCACGACCGTAACTCTTGCCCCGGCGGAGGCCAGGCACCGCAGGATGTTGCGCTTGATACCGTAATCCACGGCCACCACGTGGGCGCGGGGCTGTTCGAGCTTGCCATAACCTGTGCCGAGGCTCCAGCAGCTTTCCTCCCAGCTATAAGGTTCCTTGCAGGTGACGTCGAGGGCCAGGTCCATACCTTTCAGCCCCGGCCAGGCCCGGGCCTTTTCCAGCAGCGCAGGGATGTCGAAACGGCCCTCAGGGTTGTGACAGATCACCCCGTTGGGAGCGCCATTGATGCGGATGAAGCGGGTCAGCCGTCGGGTATCGACCCCAGAAATGCCAACCAGGCCCCGTTCGCGGCACCAGTCGTTGAGGGGCTGGTTGTTGCGGAAATTGGACGGGCTTGTGATGTCTTCGCGGATCACCATACCAAGGGCCGCAGGGCCGGTGGTTTCAATATCTTCTGGGTTGGTGCCGACATTGCCGATATGAGGAAAGGTAAAGGTGATGATCTGTCCGGTGTAGGAAGGGTCCGTCAGAATTTCCTGATACCCGGTCATGGCGGTGTTGAAGCACACCTCGCCGACGACGTCACCGGCTTTGCCAATTCCATATCCCCAGAAGACCTGGCCATCTTCCAGAACCAGTACGGCAGTGATGTCCTTGTGGGGGGGGCTGTAATCCGTATTGTCTAGAGGCGCCGATTTAATTTGGGTCATGAGGTGTCAATTTCTGTCTGTCAGTGTCCGTTACAATGTGAAGTCTAATCCAACTTGACGTTCGGCGGCAAGAAACCCCGGCTGGAAATTATGGCCAGAAACTTGATCCGTGGTCTGGCCGGAACTTTCAGGGTCACAGCGCAGAAGGACGATGTTTCTGTGCCAGCCGCAACGCAAATTGACGGGAAGGTAAGGGAAGAGGTTTGCAAGGTCAAGAAAAAGATTTATAAAAATAGTTCTTTAAAATCAATAGGTTACAATAATATTTGAGGTTGCATTCCGGGATGATTTGCGTTAGAGTCTATCTTTCCCAATAAAAAAGCCGACAATCGCCTTTCTGGCTCTGTCGGCCTTTTTGTGAAAAAGGACATATAAAACAAGATGTTGCGGGATAAACTCAATGACGCCATGAAACTGGCGATGAAGGAAAAGGACAAACGCCGACTGGCGACAGTCCGACTCATTCTGGCGGCAATCAAGGACCGGGATATTAGTAAACGCACGGAAGCTGGCGCGAGCGGGGTCAGTGACGATGAAATCATCGAAATCCTGTCCAAGATGGTTAAGCAGCGTCAGGAAAGCATCAAGGCGTATGAGGAGGGGGGGCGTCTGGAACTGGCCGAACAG
Organism: Luteithermobacter gelatinilyticus; assembly: GCF_005849285.1. Lineage (NCBI taxonomy): Bacteria > Pseudomonadati > Pseudomonadota > Alphaproteobacteria > Emcibacterales > Emcibacteraceae > Luteithermobacter > Luteithermobacter gelatinilyticus. Next base: position 722,351 of record NZ_CP040517.1, read on the forward strand.
GAACGCGAGGAAATGGAAATCATCCAGGAATTCCTGCCGCGGCAAATGGGCGAGGATGAAATCCAGGCCGCTGTGGCGGAGGCCATTACGGAAACCCAGGCATCGGGACTGAAAGATATTGGCAAGATCATGGCGTTTCTGAAGAAAAAATATACCGGCCAGATGGATTTTGCCAAAGCCAGCGCCGCCGCCAAATCTGCCCTGTCCTAAGCGGCCGCATCTTGAATTTTGCTGGAATTGTCCTACATGAAGGACCGGCATGATGATTTTACGGGGTGGTCATGGGCTTCACGCCGGACTTTCTTGAAGAACTCAGATCCCGTTTGCCGATCAGTGATGTGGTGGGCAAACGGGTCAAATTGATCCGCAAAGGGCGGGAATATTCCGGCTTGTGTCCGTTCCATAACGAAAAAACCCCTTCCTTTACTGTGAATGATGACAAGGCCTTTTACCATTGTTTTGGCTGCGGGGCCCATGGAGATGTCATTCGTTTTGTCACCGAGACCGAAGGTTTGAGCTTCCCCGAGGCGGTAGAGCGCTTGGCGGCACAGGCCGGACTGGCGGTGCCGGAATACCGCCCGGAGGACCGTGAGAAGTCGGTTCGGCGCAAGACGCTCTATGACGTAATGGAAAGCGCAGCGCAGTGGTATGAAAGTCAGCTCAAGGCGCAGATCGGCCGGGAAGGCCGGGAGTATCTGCGGCGGCGGGGATTGACGCCGGAAACGGTGCAGCGGTTTCGGCTGGGATATGCGCCGGACAGCCGAACGGCGCTTAAGGAAGCGCTGCTGGCGCGAGACGGCATCAGCGAGGATCTTCTGGTGGAGGGCGGTCTGCTGATCCGGCCTGAGGCGGGGGACAATCGTGAAACCTATGATCGTTTCCGGCACCGGATCATGTTTCCGATTACCGACCGACAGGGCCGGGTGGTGGCTTTTGGTGGGCGGGCATTACACCGGGAGGCTCGGGCAAAATATCTGAACTCGCCGGAAACGCCCCTGTTTCACAAGGGCCGGCTTCTTTATAATATGGCGAGCGCGCGCAAAAGTGCCCATGAACAAGGCCGACTGCTGGTGGCGGAAGGGTATATGGATGTCATCGCTCTGGCGCAGGCAGGGTTTGAGTATGCCGTAGCCCCTCTGGGCACTGCGGTGACCGAAGACCAGATTACCGAATTATGGCGGATGGCGGCCGAACCCGTGATGTGTTTTGACGGGGACCAGGCGGGCCTTCGGGCCGCGCATCGGGTGGTGGAGCGGGCCTTGCCGCTCTTGAAACCCGGTTATTCCCTGCGGTTTCTTTATCTGCCCGAGGGCGAGGACCCGGACAGCTATATCCAAGGGCATGGGGCCCGGGCTTTTCGGGACCTTCTCGAAGGCAGTGAACCGTTGGCCAATGTGCTGTGGGGACTGTTGACCAGGAAGGCGCCGGTGGAAACCCCGGAACAGCGAGCCGGATTGCAACATAATATTCATCGCATGTTGTCGGAAATCCGTCACGATACCATTCGCGGCTATTATGAAAATGATTTCCGCCAGCGTCTTAAGGCACATCTGGGGCAAGATCATTTGCCTGCAGAGAGTGATGTGGCGAAGGAAGAACAGGGGGGGCCGTGGGAGAATCGGGGAGCGTATTCTCGTCCTCTTGCGGTCCGAAGCCGGAAAAAACGTCCATGGGAGGAACAGGAACAGACAATCAGCCTGACAAAAACATCGCTGGCTCAGGGACATATTTCTCCGTCCTTGATGCGCGAAAGGCTCATAATCCTTACGGTTTTGAACCATCCGTGGCTCTTGAAAGACCATCATGAGGAGTTCGCGGTTTTTGATTTCGAATCAGAGGAGCTTGACAAACTCCGTAATGAAATCATAGGAATATCCATTCGCGACTCGGACCTTGACAGAGAGAGCCTGCATCGCCACCTGGAAAAATCGGGATACGGCAGGGCATTAGAAGTCATATTTGAACAAGGTGTGCTCAAGGGCGATTGGTTTGCGTGGCCGGACGCTGCCCCGGAAGACGTGGTGCAGGGCTGGATGCATGTGGTCAATCGTCAGCGGCTGTTTATTCTTGAAAAAGAGAAAATGTTGGCGCAACAGCAACTGGCTGAAAATATGACGGAAGAAAACTTCACCCGCCTGCAGGCCATTAAGGCGGAAATCGAAGCAGTCAAGGCCATGGAAGCCAGCATGGAGGGATATGGATTGGCCTCGGGAAGACGCAAGCCTTCCTGAGACGGAAATGTGTTATCGGGTCTGTCCCTGTGAACTGTGAACCGGTGATTGGGCAGCCCGAAAGAAACTGAGGTGAAGAAGACACGGGCCGTCAACGACGCGGGGTTCGAGAGATGAGGATAAGGATTTCGGACTTTCAGCGGGGGGCCCCGAAGCGCAAAAATAACAGTTGGCCTAAGGGATATTGAGGTTAATATGGTGGATAAGGCATCACAGACGACAGAAGCGACCGTCGAGAAAAACGAAGATGCAGCTGATGGGCCGATTGGCGACCCGACCCAGGAGACCGTAAAAAAGATGATCGCCACCGCCAAGGAGCGGGGGTACATCACCTATGACGAGCTGAATGCAAGCCTGCCGCAGGATGAAATGTCTTCGGAACAGATCGAAGACGTGATGACCATGTTATCGGAAATGGGAATTAATGTGATAGACGGCGATGAAGCCGAAGAATATGCCGATGACGACCAGGGGACGTCTTCTCCCGGAGCGAAAAAGTCTGGCAAAAAAGCCGATGCGCCCGATGACGAAGACGAGGACAGTGGCGAGGAAGAGCTTTTCGCCAAGGAAAAGACAACGACTACAGACCGCACCGATGATCCCGTACGCATGTATCTGCGCGAAATGGGCAGTGTAGAACTGCTGTCTCGCGAAGGGGAAATCGCTATCGCCAAACGCATTGAAGCCGGTCGGGAAACCATGATTGCCGGCCTGTGTGAAAGTCCGCTTACGTTCCGTGCTCTGGTCAATTGGGCTCAGCTACTGGACGAAGGCGAAATTTTGCTGCGGGATGTGATCGACCTTGATGCCATGTATGGGCTGGATCCCTCGCAGGAAGAGTCTGCCGACCGTCTGCCGACCTCTTCCGGGGCGGCGGCCAAGGAAGAAGAAGCCAAGGAACAAGGACCCCAGCCGGCCGAGAAGAAAAAGGCCACTGGCGAGGATTATGACGGCGAGGGGGAAGATGGCGAGGATGATGACGATGATGGCATGGACGATGATGCCGAAAACAACATGTCTCTTGCCGCCATGGAAGAGGCCCTGCGTCCCGAAGTCATGGAAATCTTTAACAAGATTCAGCAGAACTACAAGAAGCTGGTTAAATTGCAGGCGGCCCGCCATGACGCAAGCCTGAAAAATGAAAGCCTGTCCACGGTTCAGGAAAACCGGTTCCGCAAGCTGTCCAATGAAATGATTGAGCTGATCAAGCGGTTGCGTCTGAACAATGCCCGCATTGATGCCCTTCTGGAACAGCTTTATTCCCTGAACAAACGCCTGATGGGGCTGGAGGGTAAGATGCTGCGGTTGGCCGAACGTTACAAGATCAGCCGCCAGTCTTTTATTGACAATTATATGGGCCGAGAGCTCGAACCCGGCTGGCTGGACGAAGTGGCGAAACTTCCCGGCAAAGGCTGGGCGGAATTCGCCAGTCGCGAGCGGGAAATTCTCACCAATATGCGTGAGCAGGTCGTAGACATTGCCCAGGAATCCGGGCTCACCATCGGTGAATTCCGCAAAATTGTCAGCATGGTACAGAAGGGCGAAAAGGAAGCCCGCATCGCCAAGAAAGAGATGGTGGAGGCCAATCTGCGGCTGGTGATCTCCATTGCCAAGAAATACACCAACCGCGGTTTGCAGTTCCTGGATCTTATTCAGGAAGGCAATATCGGCCTGATGAAGGCGGTGGATAAGTTTGAATATCGCCGGGGGTATAAATTCTCCACCTATGCCACCTGGTGGATCCGCCAGGCCATCACCCGCTCCATCGCCGATCAGGCCCGCACCATCCGCATTCCGGTGCATATGATCGAAACCATCAACAAGCTGGTGCGTACCGGTCGGCAGATGATGCATGAGATCGGCCGTGAGGCGACGCCGGAGGAACTGGCCGAACGGCTCAGCATGCCGCTGGAAAAAGTGCGCAAGGTGATGAAAATCGCCAAGGAGCCGATCTCGCTTGAAACCCCGATCGGGGATGAGGAAGACAGCCATCTCGGCGATTTCATCGAGGATAAAAACGCCATCCTGCCGGTGGATAGCGCTATTCAGGCCAATCTGCGCGATACCACGACCCGCGTTCTGGCCTCGCTCACCCCGCGCGAGGAACGGGTGCTCAGAATGCGGTTCGGTATTGGCATGAACACGGACCATACGTTGGAAGAAGTGGGGCAGCAGTTTTCCGTCACCCGCGAACGGATCCGCCAGATCGAGGCCAAGGCGCTCAGGAAACTGAAGCATCCGAGCCGCTCGCGCAAGCTGCGGAGCTTCCTGGATACCTGATCATGATCTTTTTAACCTCACAAGGAGGCGCGGATGGGGGTTTTTGAAATGGTGGTGCTGATCGTGCTGATCAGCGTCATTGGCGGTATTATTGGCAAATGGATCAAGGCCAGGGAAAGCGGCGCCCGGTTCGATCTTGACGAACTGGCTCATGATCTGGGGCTGGATGATGGCTATTACGACAAAAAGAAACTCCAGCCCTATCTGGACCGGATCGAGAAGCTGGAAGAACGGGTCCGGGTGCTGGAGCGCATCGTCACGGATAAAAGCCATAACCTGTCTCAGGAAATCGACAAACTGAAATAATCAGGCCTGAAATAATCAGGTTTGAAATAATCCGGTTTGAATAGGGGCGTCGTTTCGAGCGGAAGCGACGCAATCCATGCTGGCGCCTGAGAGGCGCTGCGGCCCTAAACCAGAATAGGCAACCTATTCACAATTCACTCTAAAAATGGAATGGTGGGCCTGGCAGGACTTGAACCCGCGACCAAACCGTTATGAGCGGTCCGCTCTAACCAACTGAGCTACAGGCCCCCACGAAAGAACAGTCTAACGATCATGCTCAATAGCAGATCAGGCGGAAGGGGGGCAAGCGTTAATTCGGGGCGGCCAGGCAAAAAGTGTTTGATGATCTATCGCCGTGAAGTGTCCCTCGTCACGACATGGGGAAAAATGTTATCGCTGGTGCGTTTTGTAATGACAATGACAAAAACAACGCCATTGCGCCTTTCCCTATGGTAAAGACTGATGAGAGTCAGGGGTCAACCTGTTTCAGGCCGGCCTTCTGATGGTAATAGCCGTTGGAAAAATCGGCCGTAATTATGGTGTCTTCCAGCGCCGCTACGGCCGCATCGCCGTCCAGCGCGCCATCCATCCGGTCGCGGAAAATCCGGCAGACTTTCACCATGTCTGTATCATGGGGGGAAAGCCGGAAGCTGCCGATGCCCATATGGGCCATCTCGTCCAGTTCGCGGATCAGGTTGACATAGCTGTGGGACAGGGTCTGAAGCCCGTTAATGGCGAGGAAATGCTGCCCGTCCAGGGTGTCGACGGCGCGCCCGTCCGCATCCTTACCGCAAACATATTGGCAGTTGTCCTTGTGCAGGTTATGGCTGCGGGCATGATAACAGCGTGCGGAGATGGCCAGTGGCAGTCGCCCGAACACCTGTACTTCCAGCTCGGCCCGGGCGGCTCGCGCCAGCATCTCAAGCGAAGGCTTTGGCAGTTCAAAGGGCAGGGTGATCCGTTCCGCGCCGCCGTCTTCAAAATATTTCAGGCTGGCCTCGTTATAGATATTAATAAACGGGCCGATGGCGTGGGGCCGGCCCCGAAGTGCGCTTATGGCAGCAAGGTCATTGGCTTCCACAAGATAATCCGGGCTCGCCGCGATGTCTTTCATGGCCCGCTCCTCCCGGTCGTTCATGATCAGGATCAGGGTCGACAGGATCACCTTTTTGCCGCCCCGTTCCAGCCGGTCGATCACGTCCGGTAGCCAGTCCTGAAAGGGCATGCGTTTGGAACAGACCACTTCGCCCACATGCACGATGTCTACCGGCGCCTCGTCGGCAATGGCGAAATAAAAATCCCGGGCTTTGTCCTTGTCCCAGTTGAACAGCAGCGGGCCAAGGCTCAGTTTTGTTTCCGTCACATCCATTTTTTACTATAGGCTCCTGTGGTGTTGCGGCCGCCTTCCGAGAGATTGCCCATGCCGCTGTCTGCCTCGGCTATTGGTCTCTCTCCCCGGGCGCAGGCGTCTACGGCCCGGCGGAAATTGGTGACCACGTCGCGCACATAGGCCTTGCTGCGCTGGCGGCCTTCGATCTTGAGGGCGCTGACGCCGGCTTCCATGAGGTCGGGCAGAATCCGGGTGGTATCCAGGCTGACCGGCTCCTCGAACAGGTAACCGGCTGTGCTGCCAGCCGAAAATCGCCCCTTGCACAGGGTCGGATAGCCGGCCTGTTCATGATCAGCGAATTTATTGATGGTGAAGCCGGCCAGGGTCGAGGTGAGGCCGTCTGGGGTCTGGACATAGGACACGTGGCTGGCGGGCGAACAGACACCGTTCATATTGGGGGATTTGCCGGTGATATAGGAGGACAGCGAACAACGTCCCTCCGCCATCGGGCACATGCCGCCAAAGGCGAAGACTTCCGTTTCCACGTCGATTTTCTGGTTCAGATCACGAATCTGCGGGACGCTCAGCACCCGGGGCAGCACGACCCGGCGTACCCCGAATTCGCGGGCATAATAAGTGATCGCGGCGGCAGTGGAGGCCGACGCCTGCACCGACAGATGCAGCCGCAGTTTCGGATGAGTTCGCCGGGCATAGTCCAGAAGTCCGATATCGGCGAGGATCAGCGCATCTACCTTCAGCCGGGCGGCATCATCCACGGCCCGGATCCAGGGCTCATAGCGGCCCGCCGTGGCATAGGTGTTGACAGCGAGAAAGACTTTTACGCCCCGTTTATGGGCATACTCCAGCCCTTCTGCCAGCTCCTCGCGGGAAAAATTCAGTCCCGGAAAGTTGCGGGCGTTGGTTTCATCGCGAAATCCCAGATAGACCGCGTCGGCGCCGGCATCGACGGCGGTTTGAAGGGCAGCCGGGGTACCGGCGGGGCAGACCAGTTCCAGTTGTGTCATGAGGCCACCTTTTTATTCAGTCGGTCCAGATGGCTCCGGGTGCGCGTGAGCGCCTTTTCCAGATTGGCGATTTTATCCGCGAGATGCCGATGCTCGGCACTGACCTGTTCCAGGCGCGCCTCCAACGGCGCGGTTACGGCTCTCTCAACAGCGGCCATGTCATGGGTCAGCACCCGATACAGCCTCTTGCCCGCCTGCAGGGCCCGGCCCGCCGGGTACCCGACAGGCCCGAGCGCGGCAATCATTTCCTGCTCCAGGTTGATGTCTTCGCTGTCCAGAGCATTGCGCAGCGTCAGCAGCGCTTCCGTATCCCCCTCGACCGTAATGTCACGGGAAAAAAACAGTGCATCACCGTCCACATGCCCGTCCAGCATGTCCAAAAGCACCATGAGCGCCCCCGAAACCCGCACGTCGCCGTCTTCCTCGGGATCATTGCCGAGAGAGACATCGAGCCGTTCCTCTGCAACCACCAGCCGGATTACATAAGGCAGGTCGAGCGGGCGGATCAGAAAACGCGTGCCTTGGATAGGAGCAAGCCGTTCCAGTGCGCCGGGATGATTCTTTTGCAGCCGGTCAGCGATCTTGTGCAATAACCGCTCCAGCGGCCACCGGGGCAACGGGCGCAATACTATTCCGGCCAGGAGCACGGGGGAAAAAAGGCGAGATTTGTGTGGAGGCATCACTATCACCGTTCTGATTTGGGATCTGGTGACGTGTATAGGACGGAATGTGGGCTGCCGGTTTGATATAAGTCAAGGAAAATGCCCGCTGATCTCAGCGGGGCAGCCGCCGCGCCACCCGCTAGGGATCATTGACAGAAACCGGGGGGGATCTTATATCCGGCTGCAAGAAGGATATGGGCCGGCAAGGGAGTGTCATGTCCTGAATGGCCGGAAACGGCGGGTAAATTATATGAAAGGGTAAAAGATGAGCTGGGTTTATCTGTTTGTGGCGGGGCTTCTGGAAGTGGGCTGGGTCGTGGGCATGAAATATTCCGAAGGGTTCACCCGCCCGGTTATTTCCCTCGCCACCGGTCTGGCCATGTTTTTCAGTTTTTATCTGTTGTCCGCCGCTATGAAGAACCTGCCCATGGGCACCGCCTATGCGGTCTGGACCGGCATTGGCGCGGTGGGCGCCGTGGTGCTGGGCATCCTTCTGTTCGGTGAGGCCATGACCGCGGCGCGGCTGCTCTGTGTCGCGTTGATCGTGTCCGGCATTCTAGGGCTTAAACTGGTGACCAACTCCTGAACCAGACCTGACCGCCAAAATGGGTCAACCTATGCACAATTCACTCTATATCAGAAGGGGGTCATTCGCCCCCTCTGGATCGCCGCCCCCCTTTCCCAAGATATATGGCGCGGGTTCACGATGACGTTTTCCCTTCATTGTTCTTGCCTCCCCTTCCTGCGTCATTGCCCCTTCCTGTGTCATTGCCGCGAAGGCGGCAATCCAGCTCATAAATAAAACGTCTCGCTGGTTTTGGGGAGTTTTTAGCGGACTCTGGGCTCCCGCCTGCGTGGGAGCGACGGAAGAGGGCTTCGGAGCTCGCGATTGTCTGTTTAAATTTTGCTATATGTATGGGATCCGCCATACTGCGGATGTCGGGGAGGCAGGAGGCCTCCTGCCCCCCGATGTGGGCCAGTGCGCCGTCTCGCAATAGGGCTTTTACGCCCGTCGTCATCAAGGCCACTGGTCCGCTTTTCATCCCGCTTGATGTGTTGAGGGGGCTGTAGACGCCCGCAGACAATCCCAAGCCAGAAAAGGATACCAGACCATGACCCAAACCGCCAGTCTTCCCCCGCCTCCCGATCTCGTTTCCGCCCCTTCCGTTTCTGCCCCTCACGTTCCTCATGGTCCCGGGCATCATGGCCCCGTTTCTCATGGCCCCGTGTACGGCTGCGACGTCGGCAAGGACAGCCTCACTGTCGCACGTGACGAGTTTATCTTATCAGGATTCCCTCTAACGCCCCACTTTTTGCATCAGCCGGGCGTAAAACTCGATCATGCTGAAATAATCCCGAACCGGCAGGCGCTCATTGATGCCATGATAGCCGCTGAGCAGTTCCGGCGTCATATGCACATATTGAAAGCGATAGATGTTGTCGGCCACTTGGGTGAGAAACCGGGAATCGGTGGCGGCGGTGACCAGTTGCGGAGTGGTCGCCATCTGTTCCGATCCTGCCGTTTCGAGGATGCTGTCGCGGATGGCATGGAACGCGGCGCTGTTGGTATCGGATACCGGGGACGGGTCAATAAAGTCCTGTTTTTCAATTGTGATCTGGGGGTCGTCAATGACGTTGCGTACCCTTTCGACCACATCATCGCTGGTTTCCCCCGGAATGATGCGGAAATTGATGATGGCGCTGGCCTGTGCGGGAATGACGTTGGATTTTTCCCCGGCGCGCAGGATGGTGGGCGCGGTGGTGGTGCGCATGAAGGGCGACAGGGTTTCATTGTTGCTGAGCGCCACTTTCAGTATGCCTTCCAGAAGATCAAAGTGATGAAAGGCCAGTTTCCTGCCGAACGGCATATAATATTTCAGATTGTCGGCCAGTTTTTCGATATAGTCCATGTGTTGGGGCAGGGGGGTGTCGTAAAGCCGGGTGAGCGCCCGGCTTAAGCGTTCGATACTGGTGTTGTGTTTAGGCATGCTGGAATGACCGCCGGGTCCGTGGGCGGTGAGTTTCAGGTCCAGGTATCCTTTTTCCGCAATGCCAATGAGCGCCACGGGCAAGGACAGATCCGGTAACAGGCCGTCCGAGATGACCATGCCTTCATCCAACACGAAATCCAGCCTGATGCCCTGTTCCTGCAGATGACGGCCGATGGTGGCGGCGCCGCCCTCGGGACTGCCGACTTCTTCGTCATGGCCGAACAGGAAATAGATGGTGCGTTCCGGTTGAAACCCCTGCTGCAGCAGATGTTCCGCGGCCTCCAGTATGGCCATCACGCCGCCCTTGTCGTCCAGCGTTCCCCGGCCCCAGATATACCCCTCGGCCATGACGCCAGAAAAGGGGGGATGGGTCCAGCGATCAGGATAAAGCACCGGCACCACATCCAGATGATTCATCAACAATGCCGGCTTCAGATCGGGGTTGCGGCCCACCCAGGTATAAAGCAGACTGTGTTCGTTAAAGACCTGTTTGCGCAGATTTCGGTGGACCAGCGGAAAAGAGTGTTCCAGAAAGCTATGCAGTTCCCGAAACGGCACCGGATCAAAATCTTCCGGGTTTTGGGGGGAGACGGTCCTGAAGGAAATGGCCCGGGATAAACGGGTCAGTGCTGCGTCCCGGTCCAGCGCTGCCACCGGGGAGGGCGGGGCGGTTTCAGACGACGGCACTTCCGGCGGCGCGAGAAAGCTGACCGGCAACACAAGATAGGCCGCCAAAAGCGCCAGTCCGCCTGTTACAACATAAATCCCCTTTTTCATTTCACTCTCCCACAGTGGAATTTATTCTGCCAGCAAATGTCGGTTGATCAGGATTTTCAGCAGATCGTTGGACAGTTTATGGACTTGTTTGTCCTGTCCTATGATATAGCCGTCGGACATGCACTGATCCTTCATATGTTTCAGCACCCGCTGGCGCAGATGATATTTATCTTCCCGGGTCCGGGCGTCACTGAGGTCCAGAAATGTGCCGTTGATGATCCAGTTGCCGTCCGCCGTGAGAATCTGATGGCAGGGGGCCGGGTTCAGGGTGGAGACAAAGGCGCGGGTGCGTTCCATCTCCCAGGCATGGCCGGCGCTGGGGAAGATGTGGCTGCCGACAGGGGAGCCCGCTTGACGCAGTTTTTGTTCCAGCAGGGCGCAGGCCACCAGATCGTTGGAGCCGTCTTCCGCTCCGCGTAGGCTGTAGAGCGGCGCGCCGGTGGTTTCGGTGGTTTGCAGGTCAAAATGGCAGGGACCATAATAATCCAGATGCAGGGCAAAGGGCGCTACGCCTTCGGCCTGGGTATCATAAATACGCTGGTCCAGGGCGGCGCGGGTGGCCATGCCGCCATAGGAAAACCCCATCACGCCAATGCGATCGGCACGGATGGCCGGGTGGCGGTTGAGAAATTTTAATGCCGCATAGGCATCGGCGACTTCATCCGCATCGGTCACAAGGGTAACCCGTTCCCCGTAAGACGTTACTTCGGTCACCCCCCGGGCTTCATAGGAATGAACGACAAAACCAGCAATGCCCTGAGCCGCCAGTTCCCGGCCATAGGCCATTTCGCGGCTGTCCTGAACACCGCCGCTGCCATGCAGGATCACCATTGCGGGAACGGGATTTTGGAGGGACGCTTGTTTGGGCAGGAACAGGGTTCCCTTGACCGTGGTGGGAACGACGCTGTCATCAGGATAAAGAAGCCATTTATATTCCCCGGGGGTTGTGGAGGAAAAATACAGTTCCCCCTGATCTGCTGGGTTTGGATTTTTCTGTGGGGCGGGATAGGCCGGCAGGGGCGGCAGCAACGGTTTGATGGTGCTTTCTGCGGCGATTGTTGTTGCGTATCCCGCAAGACTTATTGCGACGAGAAACATAAAACGTTGAAGAAGGTGTCCCAACAAGAGCTTTTCCCTTGACTGAAGAGGGGGACGAATCTCCCCTCAAAGGTGGTTAGAAATTCCAAATCAGCTCAACGCCATAGGTCCGGGGTTCGGAATAGTTTTCGACGATCGTATTAAAGAAATCACGAATATTGTCTATGGGCTGTTTTTTGTCGAACAGGTTGCGTCCCCACAAATATATTTCCCAGGTTTCATTGAGCGAGGCCAGCCCGATACGACCGTTGACCAGAGTAATCGGTTCGATATATCCGAAATCGACGCTGTTCCCCATCGCTGTGGTGATGGTTTTTATATTTTCCACCGTTGTGAAATAACCGCTGGAATGAGTGACGTCGCCGCGCAGAAGAAGCTGTGCGTCAAAATCGGGAATGTCGTCAACATATTGTATGCTCACGGCATAATTCCACTCCGGCGCATTGATCAGGTCATTGCCCGCCGCATTGCCGCCGCGACCCAGCGCATCGGGAAAATCATTAAAGGTGGCGTCCAGATACCCGGCGGAAGCCTGAATTTCGAGGCTGTCCAGGGGGCGGTAAATCAGTTCGGCTTCCACCCCCTTGGTTTCCACCTCGGCGGCATTTTTGATGGTGATGGAAGAGCCGTCCCCCAGTTCAATGAACTGATTGACCTGGTAATCATCGAATTTGGACAGAAAAGCCGCCAGATTCAGGATCACCCGGTTGTCCAGGAAATTGGCTTTCAGCCCCAGCTCAAAACTGTCCACGGTTTCCTTGTCAAAATCAATCCCTTCGGCCAGGGTATCGGCGGTGACATAGTCCAGATTGAAACCACCGCTTTTGAACCCCGTGGAATATTTGACATAACTGTTGAAGTTTTCGGTAAATTCATACCCTATACTGAGGGTATGGGACAGATGTTCATCGCTGCGCTCGTCCCGCAGAGTGCCGTCGGTGGAGGCGATGCGGAACAGGCCCGAGGTGCGGCCATCAAGCAGCCAATCCACATCTTTTTCTTCATAAGTATACCGCAGTCCGAAGCCGAGCTGGAGCCGTTCCGTAATGTCATATCCGCCGTTAAGATAGGCGGCGTAGCTGTTGGTTTTTACCGTGCCCTGATTAAAAATGGTGCTGCCATGCACTGGAACCAGGAATCCCAGTCCTGCAGCAATCAGCCCTGGTTCAAACGGGAAAATGTCCTCACCAACCCGGGCGTCGCGCCGGGTGTCGCCGCTTTGGTAAAAATAATACAGGCCCAGGACATAATTCAGCGGCCCTTCGCCCGGGGAAAGCAGCTGAAATTCCTGGGAAAACTGTTTGTAACTGTCGTCATATTCAATGGTGATCCAGTCTGCTACGGCATAATCGGAATCATTGATATAGAAAATCTCGGTTTTGCGATAGGCGGTAATGGATTTGAGGCTGTAGCCATTATCAAACTGGTAATCCAGATTGATATTGCCGCCATAAATGTCCCGGTCTTCAGAAGTATCCGTGCCGGTGTTTGTCACATAGGGATCGGGCGTATCAGACAGGGTAACGGCAAAGGTATCGGTGGACGGTTCGCCGAGAAAGGACAGGCGATCTGAATGAAGACCGTCCACGGCCAGATTCAATTCCAGACTGTCGCTTAGCCCGGCCCGAAGCTGGGCGCGCCAGGCAAAGGAATCCCGGGCATTGAGCTTGTTGCCGGTATGAAGGTTCCTGATATAACCATCCCGGTCCTGTTTGCTCAACGAAATTTTTGCGGCCACTGTTTCGCCAAGTGGCACATTAAGATGGCCCTGAAATTCCCGCGCGTCGAGATTGCCGAGGGCGGCGCTGAACCGACCTTCCAGTTCATCGGTCGGTTTGCGTGAAACCAGGCTGATGGCCCCGGCGACGGTATTTTTGCCGAACAAGGTGCCTTGGGGACCACGCAGTACCTCCATACGCTCCAGATCCACCAGTTCCTGATTGATGGCCGGGGACTGGCCCAGATAGACCCCGTCCAGATAGACCCCCACGCGGGTATCAAAGCCGATGTTGCGGCTGTTGGCGCCGACCCCGCGGATGGTGATGCTTGAGGTAAAGTCTGTTCCCCGGGAGATTTGCAAATTGGGAATGAAGTCGGCCACTTCCCGCAGTTGGGTAATGCCGGTCTGTTCGATATTCTCCTGGCTGAAGGCGGAAATGGCAATGGGGACTTCGGAAATTTTCTGGGCCCGTTTCTGGGCCGTGACCACAATTTCCTCAAAGGCTGATGCAGGGGGCGTTCCCGGCACGGCGGCGTTTTGTGCACTGGCGGGTAAGGCCGTTGCCAGAATAGCGCCAAGCGTGGTCAGGGACATGGTTGTTCCTATGGTGTAGTTCACAGTATTTCTCCCAAAATTTTAACGGATTCTACGCCCTAATTCTTATTTTATCGTTAGTGCCGTCCTGATTTTTTTATCCGAAGTTTTTAGAGGCCATTTCTGGTGCCTGAGGCGCGAAAAGACCATGGCAGGATGCCATAGTCTTTTTCTGTTTCATGTACTAAAACGAACGTTTTTAAGAGGTTATCATGTCAAACTGGAAATGCAACCTCAACCTTTTGTTTTTGAAGATGTATGCTGTAATAAGTTGAGTCGGAAGGAATGTTGCAGCACCATCTGTCCGTCTTCATTGCGGATTTCGGCGGTGATCTGCGGGTCTTCTAGACCCCAATCAATGTAAATCAGGCCAAAATTTTCCCGGTCGTAATACAGGTTGTTAAACCGCCGGTGATTGGGATTAATGCCGGGATAGACGGATGCCTTGAGCCCGCTGGAGGTAAAATCCCAGAGCGGATAGGCCGGCGTCGGCATGTTCCCCGTTTTTGTTACCGGCAGCAGGGAAAATTCACCCCGATGGATGTCGCCGCTGATAAAAAACACACCCTGGGCGCCGGTCGTGTTGATCAGACGGATCAGGCGGGCCCGTTCATGGGGGAACTGGGCCCAGCCTTCCCAGCCGGAGGTGGCCGCGACGAACTGGATGCTGCTGCCGATGATTTTGATTTCAGCGGGCCGGCGCAGTTCCTGTTCCAGCCATTGCCATTGTGTCTCGCTCATAAGGCGGGTGGAAGGATCCGAGAGCGGGCGATAGGGGCCATAACCCATTTTTACCCGCTTGTGAAATTCTTCCTTGGTGTATCCATAGGGCAACCGGTCCCGTTCATAGCGCAAATCAGGCAGGATAATATGCACCCGCTGTCCTGCTGGCCCAAACAGGTAGGAGGTGTAAATGCCGCCCTTGCGGGTGCGTCTTGGCGAGTTGGCCGGTTCTTCAAAAAAATCAAGAAAGATGTTCCGGGCGTCCTGTTTCATGACATAGTGTTTATCTCCGTCATTGACCCCATAGTCGTGATCGTCCCAGATGCCGATCACCGGGGTCCCGCGCCTTAGGGCCTGAAAGCCCGGCTTTTTACCCAGAAGCTCGTAATCCGCGGCCATTTTGTCCATGTTTTCCGTATCCGCATAGACCGTATCCCCCAGGAAGACGAACAGGTCCGGCTCCAGCGCCGCAATGCTGTCCCAGACCGGCTGGTCCATATCCTGTCTGGCGCAGGAGCCGAAAGCAATCATGTCCAGTCGCCGTGAGGAAATGTTATGGTCTGAAAGTGAGGGGGGCGCGGCCAAAGCCGGGGCAGACAGGGGGGCGGTGGGCATCGCGCCGGATAAAAACAGCGCGGAAGCGCCAAGCGTGAAGTGGCGTCGGGAGAGTTTGAGGGCCATTTGTCTTAATCCTTTTCCATAAACATGAAAAAGGAAGGCGGCCACAGCCGCCTTCCGGTTGAGATGTTGTGTCTTAGAATTCGTAGCGCAGACCCAGACGGATCTTCCACAGGGACGCCAGCGTGTCGGTGGTCTTTTCCCCTGCTGAACTGTTCAGGTTGCTGTAGACATATTTGCCGGTTGCCGGATCAATCACGGTACTGACCACTGGCTGGACATAATGGAATGGGGTATAGTCATATCGGCCCCAGTCATTGTTCAGCAGGTTGGTCAGATTCTGGATGTCAAAGGTGAACACCCCGCGGTGTCCTTCTGAGAAACCGGGCAGTTCCTGACTGAATCTGAAGTCAACCGTGGTCACCCAGGGATCGTTGAAGGCGTTGCGCGGCGCAATCCTGCCGCGGTATTTGTCCAGACCGCTTTCCTGGATAAAGACGTTCAGTTCTTCCCAGCTAATGCCGTCCAGAAGGACATCATTTTCATCGACCGGTACGTAAAACAGCTGGCTGTCACGGTAATTATCCGGGTTGCCAAAGGTGGAATTGCCGTCAAAGGTATAACTGAACGGCCGGCCGGACTGGCTGGTGAACAGCAGACCAAAGCGGCTTTCCAGGTCTTTCACAAGTTCGGTACGGTAATTGATGTTAAAAATGAACTTGTGTTTAATTTCGTAGTTGGAGGTGGCGAGCGCCGGGAAATTCGGGTCGCTGAAGGCCAGTTTGGCATAGTTGGAGGATGCGGTGGAACTGGTGCCCGGATTGACATCCTTGGCATCGGTATTGGTATAGGAAAAGAAGAAGTCGAGGCCGTTGTCATATTCCTTTTGCAGTGACACGACAAATACCGTGCTTTCCCCGTCTTCGGAATTGGTCAGTCCGATATGCTGGTCGCCGCCGTTGCAGATGCTGGAATAGATCGGCCGGCCGTCGGGTGCCGTATCGCTTTTTTCAATACAGATATCTACCCATTTGGTGCCTTTATCCGTACGGCTTAACAGGGCCTCTGCGGTGAGATGATAACCATCGCCCAGAGCCCCGAGATCAAGGGTATACTCCGCAGCCAGATTAAATTTCCAGGCCCGGGGCACCTCAAAGCCGGGATCAATATAATTGACATCGCCGGAGGCGTCGCCGCTGCTGATGGCGTCCAGTGCCTCTTGCGGCAAAGTAAACCCGTCCACATTGCTCACCCCGTCACTATCCCGGTAGCTGACAATGGTGACGCCATCGTTGGAATAGCTGTTGGAAATCCACACATTGGGATTGCCGCCGCTGAACAGGCCCGCGCCCCCGCGCAAGGTAAGCCGTTCCGTGGCCATATAGTTGAAGCCGAAACGGGGCATGAGAATATCCAGCCCGTCAATGGTTTCATTATTGGCAAAACCATGCAGGTCCACAAAGTCCTGATTGAGGCGCGGGGTGTCGCTGGTGCTATAGCGTTCATAGCGCAATCCAAACATCATGGTCAGCCGTTCGTTCAGGTCCCAGCGATCCTGAAGATAAATGGTGTCAATGGCATAGCCGAACGCGGCGGCGCCGTCATTGGCGTCATTGCTGAAGGCGTTGTTGTAGCTTAGTGAGGCAGCGTTGCGGTTCCTGAAATCTTCAATGCTGTCAAAAACATAGGATCCTTTGCTACCGGGCACGAACAGGTTGAAAATATCCAGCATCTCCCGCTCATAACCGCCGGAAATTTCATGGGCGTCCAGATAATAGGTGCCGGCCAGCTTGATCTGCCAGGTGTCATTTTCCAGATCGTTGGCATGGCGGTAAAAGTCCGGCCCGAGATAGACATCGCCGCCCTCAGGCGTGCTGATCTGCATCAGTGCAAAATCATTGCCGGTCATGCTTTCCTGCCGGGTTTCAACGTCCTTGTAGGAGACCCGGACCTCCGTAGAGAAATTCTCGGACCAGTCGGAAAAAACCTGTAATGCATAGGAGTTCATTGTTTCGGTCTTATTGTACCAGTTGGACAACAGGCCGTAGCGGCCGCGCGAGGCCGAGGTGTTCTGCGGGTTGATGTTGTTGCCTTCAGCGCGCTGATAGGTGAAGGCCAGGCGGTGATCATCATTCAGGTTCCAGTCAATTTTGCCGAAGACTTTTTCATCCGTTTCGTCAAGGCTGCGGGCATTTTCATAAGACCCGGGATCGTAGTCATAGACCTCTTGGGCAATCGAGATGATCTCATCCACATCGGCCTTTGATACATTATTGATGCTGTTGGCGAATCCGGCCCCCTCCGGTCCACTGTCAAACGGTTCCGTGGCTTCCAGCTTTTCATAGCCCAGCATAAAAAACAGCTTGTCTTCAATGATCGGGCCGCCAAAGGTGGCGCCGTATACTTTTTCCTCGAAGGTCAGCATTTGGTCTTCGCCGTCCAGCTCACTGCCGGTGAGGCTGTCATCGCGGTAATAGAACCAGGCGGATCCATGATAATCATTAGTGCCGGATTTGGTCACCACATTGATGTTGCCGCCCTGGAAACCGCCATATTCCACATCAAAGGGGGCGGCATTGACGGATAACTGGTCGATTACGTCGAGGATAATGGGGCTGCGCTGGGTCGGATAACCGCCGTTATTGAGGCCGAAATCGTCATTTTGTTTCACGCCGTCAATGGTCAGGCTGTTGAAGCGGTTATTGCTGCCGGCGATGCTGATGGCGTTGCTGTTGGTGGGATCGACGGTGACAAGAGGGTCAATGCGCACATAATCGTGCAGATCACGGCTGGTGGCCGGAATGCCTTTACGGCGGTCTTCATCGATCATTGTCGCCATGCCCATTTTGATCTGCTGGCTCTGGGCGGCAGCGGTTACGATGATTTCCTCCAGGGGGGTGGCTTCTACAGTAATTGTTACGGTGGATGCTTCGCCCAGTGTCAGGAAGACATTGTCTTCCCGGCCATTGCCGGACGGAGCTTCCACAAGCACGCTGTACGGACCGCCCACCCTTAGCCCAGCGGCGCTGAAATGGCCGTTGCTGTCTGTGGTCAATACCTTTTTGGTGCCGGAGGGGAGATGGGTGATGGTGACGGTGGCGTCGGCAATGGCCGATTGGGCGGGAGTGAGTACGGTGCCCTGCAGGCGGGACGTGGTTTCCACGGCCTGGGCCTCAAGGCTCAGTGTAGCCGCAGAAAGCAGGGCCAGGGACAAGGCTGTAGATGACCTGAAAAATGAAGAACGCTGTTTGAAGAAAGACATTTTCTTCCCCTCTGTCAGATAGTTAATAACGTCGGTAAATAATGTGACTGGATGTCGGGGTGTGACTTTTAGATATATATGTTGCAGTGCAATGAAAGCTGTGTGGAGCTTTTATGACAAGCGTGCGGGGCCGAAACAGGAAAAGTTGAAACGGGGGCTCTTTTAGGGGACCACCCCGAAAGGGTCTGAAATGTTGGCTCAAAAAAAAGCCCCGGCGGGTGAGACCGGGGCAGTGGAAGATATCAGGAGTTAAGCTCCCAATATAGGAACAGCGTTACTGGTTGTTTCGGCGGCGCAGGTGAATGCTGGCGAAGATCATGAGACCTGCTAGGCCAAGGCCGATCCAGAAAGACGGGAGGGTTGCAGTCTTAAGTATTTCCAAACTGTTCAGGATGGTGAAATATTCCACATCGCCGAGTGTGACGTAACGGAACAGAAGCTCACCGCCAAGGTGGTTGTCCAGCCATTCCATCAGATAGGAATGGTCGTAAAAAATGGCTTCAATGATCGTGATGACGACAACCGGCAGCACCGCGGTGAGAAACGGGGTGCGTTTGGCATAGGCCGAGGCCAGAATGAGGTAAGCAAATACCGGCAGGGCCCACAGGCTGTACATCAGTACAATCACCAGTTCATTCAGAAACAGGGTCGGCAGGTTGAGTGGCGCCCAGAACAGTTCCCATGCGCTATAGGGAGTGCCCAGGGTGAAAAGACTGAGCAGCACAAGGATGACCAGCTGTGTCAAAAAGATAAAAAGCAGGGCGACCAGCGGGGTAACAAAAACATTGCTGACGATTTTGGACAGGACCGTCTGGTGATCGGAGACGGGCATGGACTTCCAGAAAAGAATGCTGTTGTCCTGACGTTCGTCATACAGGCTGCTGAGGCTGTTGGAAATCATCACGATCCATGTGCCAAGGCCAATGATGAAGCCCATGGAGATAACCAGTTTGGACATGGCTTCACCACGCCGTTCCATGGAAAGCCCGGACAATTCCTCAAGCAGGAAGCTGGAGACCGCCAACCCTTCATTGGAGATGCTGATCTCGCCGTCGCTAATATGAATGTTACTATAGAACAGGGCAAACAGCGCCAGCGCAACGGATAGGCCGGCGCCCACCATCGGCCAGTAGAACATGCTGCGGCGGTTTTCCCAATACTCCCGGATCAGCAAGGTCTTGAATGGGCTGTATCCGGTGATTTTCAGCAGCGCGGGGGTCATGGTTTTTCTCCGAATCCTTGTTTTAATGGTTGTCTCGGTCATGGTCTTCAGGCCAGATCGCAACTGTCCAGATGGCAAAACACCACGCGGTCATTGGCCTGTTGGGGGGTCAGCCCCGCCCGGGAGGTGTCCTGCCGGGCGGCATTCAGGGTCAAAAGACCCATAATGCCAATTAGGAGCAGCAGGGCCGCAAGCGCGGTATTGACCAGGGCATGGTTGACAGGGGAGTCCCGCCGCGGTCCATATCGTGGCGTTTTGGGGGCCGGGCGGAGCGGGCGACGATGAACCGCCGGTGTCTGGACCAGTCCCAGAAAGGTGCCAGGGTCGGTTTGAGTGGTAAAGATACGGATCACGGTAGATCTCCTCGCTGGCGGTTCCCGGTCTGCGCCTTAGGACTGCAGGGTCCGGGAAGACGTTATGTCTCTTTGGGTTTCATATTTACTTTGCAGACTGGAGGCGCCGGCGATGGTCGCCACGATCAGCAGGCTGCTGAGCGCGACGGTGGTCAGCACCTCACGGCTGTGTCGCTGTAAATTCGCCAGAGTGCGCCGTTTTGCACGTTTGGGCAGGGGCCGCTGGCGGGTTTTTCCTGTCATGCGAGCCGTCAGGCCCAAAAAGCTCTGAGGGTCGATATTGTCGGTAAAAAGGGTTGTCATGGCTCTTCTCGCTTTCAGTGTGTTTAAACGGGGGACTGCGTTTCATTCATCAGGGTGACAAACAGGTCTGAAAGGGACAGACGGGAAATGTCACCAAGATCTTCAAGTTCTTGCCGCGGGCGGCCGTGAAAAATCATACTGGTGCGCCCCAGGGTTGTGCGTTCGCTCACTGGCTCCAAGGCCCGGGCAGCGTCCAGATTTTCGCGCCTTGGATGCAGAATCAGCCAGCTTTCGGCAATCTGTTCCATGGTTGCGGCCTGCAAGATGCGGCCCTCGCGGATGAAAATGACATCGGTCAGAAGATTTTCGATTTCATCCACCTGATGGGTGGTAATCAGAATGGTTCTTTCCTCGTCATAATAATCTTCCAGCAACTGGTGATAGAATTTCTTGCGGTTCAGGATATCCAGCCCGAGGGTTGGCTCATCCAGAACCAGGAGTTGGGCGTCAATGGCCATCACCAGCGCCAGATGGACTTGAACGATCATGCCTTTGGACAGCTGACGGATTTTTTTCTCCAGGGAAACCGCCGTGCCGTTGAGAAAATCCAGCGCCTTGTCGCGATTGAACCCCGGATGTACGCCTTCGACAAAGTCTATCGTCTCACACACCTTCATCCATTTCGGCAGGGTTGCCACATCGGAAATGAAACAGACCTGTTTCATCAGCGCATTGCGTTCGCGGTACGGATCAAAGCCCAGGACGTTTAAGTCGCCGTCATAATCCGTCAGTCCCAGAATGGTGTTGATCAGGGTGGTTTTACCGGCCCCGTTCGCCCCAATGATTCCGGTGATTTGACCCTTGTGAATGTCGAGGTCAATGCCCTTCAGGGCCTCAAAAGAGCCGTAGGATTTTTTCAGATTGCGGGCGGTTATCAGCGTTGTCATGGTTCGGTCCCTGTTTATTCTTGTGAGGTGTCTTTGTCAGTAATGGCGCTTTCCGCGACCAGGCGGTCTAGATCAAGCCCCAGGCGGCGAATGCGTTGTAGAATTTCCGGCCATTCGGTGGTCAGGAACTTTTCCTGTTCTGCCTGTAGTAATTTGTTTCTTGCGCCTTCAATGACAAACATGCCAAGACCTCTTCTTTTTTCGACCAGTCCTTCATCCACCAATTCGCTATAGGCTTTGGAGGCGGTGATCGGGTTGATTTGATATTCTACGGCCACCTTGCGGACGGAGGGGAGGGCTTCTCCCTCGCCAAGGGTGCCTTCCATGATCATGGTGCGCACCTGCTCCTTCAGCTGAAGGTAAATGGGTTGATCATTTTTCCACTGTTCTGCCACGGGCCTATTCCAATCCTATTCGGGTTCAGTGTGGTAACAACTGTTTTACTGTTGTGGTGTTTAAGTGTTGTAGTCATATATAACACTAAATCATTATTTGTCAAACAACATTTGGGCATTTTTTATTATTCCTTTATTATCAACACTTTAAAATGATATTGTTTTTGGTGGTGGTGTGTTATAGCCTGAATGAAATAGCAATTTCAGGTCGATTCAGGTGAGGATGCCGTGACAAAATCAGAAAAATACGACTCCGTGATCCGGGAAATCCTTGCGGTGATCGAAGGGGAAAATAATCTCATTGCGAAAATGGCCACCATAAGCTGTCTTCTGGCGCAGGCGTTTGACAGTTATTACTGGACCGGCTTTTATCTGGTGGATGCCGAAAAAGAGGGGGAACTGGTGATTGGCCCGTATCAGGGCACGCTGGGATGTCTGCGAATCCCTTTTGGCAAAGGGGTCTGTGGCGTTGCGGCGGCAACGGGGGAGACCCAGCTTGTCGAAGATGTGCATGCCTTTCCCGGTCATATTGCCTGTGACAGCCGCTCCAATTCGGAAATTGTTGTGCCGGTGAGGGATGCCAGGGGCGAACTGGTTGCGGTTTTTGATGTGGACAGTACCGAATTTGCAGCGTTTGATGCGGTGGACCGGGAAAAGCTGGAATATCTGGTCTGCGAGGCCTTCGGGAAATGAATGGAAATGAATGAACGGAAATGGCATGGCGCTGATTCTTCTCACCCTGGTCATCCTTTATTTTCTGCTGATTCTGATCCGCAGTTTTTCTTTCATTGACAACAACCGTGTACAGAAAAAGGTGCTGGCCAGGACGGCGTTGCTGGCAATGATGGTGCCGTTAGGGCTGGTCGTCGGCGCTCTGCTTGAACGGCAGGGCCTGATGGGGGCCGTGAATTTTATCGGCTGGACCCTGTATCTGTTTGTACCCTATATCGCGCGCCTGCTCATATACGGGATTGTCTATATCTTTCGCGACCGGAAAAACCCTGGTGCTCTACTCTGAACCTGACAAGGTTTAGTTCTTCCAGGTTTTGACAGATCCGTTTTTACGCGGCATGCTCTGCAACATGATATTTCCAGGGGATACTTCATGATGAAAAAAATGCTTTTTGGGCTGATTGCGGCCCTGTCCTTTACACACGCGTTTTCTGTCTGTGCCTTGGCAGAAGAACCACAGGCCGCAACGCCTGCGCGTCTGATTGTCATCAAGGCCGGGCATCTGATTGATGTGGAAAAGGGCCGGGTTCTTGAGGACATGATGATTGTGGTGGACGGTAACAGGATCAAACAGGTGGTCAGTCAAAAGGCCAAAATGGCGCTTCCTGAGGAGGCCAAAATCATTGATCTCGGGCCCGAGGCCACGTTGATGCCGGGGCTGATGGACAGTCATGTGCATCTGATCGGCTCGCCCATCTGGGGATATGATCAGTTACAGCATTCCGTGGCGCGCCAGACGGTGTATGGTGTCGCCAATGCCAGAAAAACGCTGATGGCCGGCTTTACCACGGTGCGCAATCTGGGCGCGCCGGGGTTTGCGGATGTGGCGCTCAGGGATGCCATTAACGCAGGGGACGTGCCGGGGCCGCGCCTTCTGGTGTCCGGTCCCTCGCTTAGCATCACAGGCGGGCATTGTGACAACAACATGCTGCCCTATGATTATAACGATGTGGCCGAAGGGGTGGCCGATGGCCCCTGGGCCGTGCGTCAGAAAGTCCGCCGCAATATCAAATACGGCGCTGATGTGATCAAATTCTGCGGCACCGGCGGGGTGTTTTCCAAGGGCACCAGGGTGGGGGCCCAGCAATTCACCCTGGAGGAAATGAAAGCCATGGTCGAAGAGGCCCATATGGCCGGCCGCAAGGTGGCGGTCCATGCCCATGGGACCGAAGGCATTAAGTCCGCCATCCGGGCCGGGGCCGACAGCATCGAACATGTCAGTTATCTGGATGAGGAAGGCATCAAACTGGCGCTCAAGCACGGGACCTGGTTTTCCATGGACATCTATAATGATGACTTCATTTTACAGGAAGGCGCCAAGCACGGCATGACCGAAGAATCCCTCGCCAAGGAACGAGCGCTGGGCCTGCGCCAGCGCCAGAGTTTCGAACGCGCGGTCAAGGCCGGGGTGAAAATGTCCTATGGGACCGATGCCGGTGTCTATCCCCATGGGGGCAACGCTAAACAGATGGCGAAGATGGTGGAATGGGGCATGACGCCAATGCAGGCCGTGCAAACCGCCACCCACCATACCGCTACTCTGTTCGGGTTGGACCATGAGCTTGGCCTGCTGAAAAAAGGGTATCTGGCGGACATCATCGCGATCCGCGGCACCCCGCTCAAGGATCTTTCTCTGTTTGAGCAGGTCGGGTTTGTGATGAAAGATGGCGTTGTGTATAAAAACACGCTGAATTGACCGCAAAGCCGCCGTAAGGTCTTGTTCCTTGCCCTCTCATTGGGTATGAGAGGGCAAGCTATTTTTTATATGAGGAACTTCGCAACATGGCATCTTATCAATACAGTTTTGTGATGAAAGGTCTCAGCAAGACCTATCCCGGTGGCAAACAGGTGCTGAAAGACGTGACGTTGTCTTTCCTGCCCGGTGCCAAGATTGCCGTGATCGGGGTCAATGGGGCTGGTAAATCCACGCTCATGAAGATCATGGCCGGCATTGATAAGGAATTTACCGGCGAGGCCTGGGCCGCGGACGGCGTAAAAGTGGGGTATCTGCCGCAGGAACCGCAGCTGGACCCGAGCAAGAATGTGTTCGAGAATGTCATGGAAGGCATGGGCGAACTGAAACGGCTTGTGGACCGGTTCGAGGAAATCAGTCTGAAATTTGCCGAGCCGCTGGATGATGAAGAAATGAACGCGCTGATCGCTGAGCAGGGCGAATTGCAGGAAAAAATTGATGCGGCCGATGCCTGGGACCTGGACAGCAAGGTGGAACTGGCGATGGATGCCCTGCGCTGCCCGCCGGGGGAGGCGGAGGTCAGCAAGCTGAGCGGCGGAGAGCGCCGCCGGGTGGCATTGTGCCGGCTGTTGCTGGAAAAGCCGGATATTCTTCTTCTGGACGAGCCGACCAACCATTTGGATGCGGAAAGCGTGGCTTGGCTGGAACGCCATCTCCAGGATTATGCCGGTACCGTCATTCTGGTGACCCACGACCGTTATTTCCTGGACAATGTGGTGGGCTGGGTGCTGGAACTGGACCGGGGCCATGCCTACCCGTTTGAGGGCAACTATTCCGCCTGGCTGGAAATGAAGGAAAAACGCCTGCAGCAGGAAGCTAGGAGCGAACAGGCCCGTCAGCGCACCCTGAAACGCGAACTCGAATGGATTCGCCAGAGTCCGAAGGCGCGTCAGGCCAAAAGCAAGGCGCGGATTAAGGCTTATGACGAGCTTTTGGCGCAATCAAAAGAGCGCCGCCCCGACAGCGCCCAGATCATGATTCCTGTGGGACCCCGACTTGGCCAAGTGGTGATTGAGGCCGAAAATCTGACCAAAGCGTATGGCGACAAGCTGTTGTTTGAGGGACTGAATTTCAAACTACCGCCGGGCGGGATCGTCGGCGTAATCGGGCCTAACGGCGCCGGGAAAACCACACTGTTTCGTATGATTACCGGTCAGGAACAGCCGGATTCCGGGGCCCTGCGTTTGGGCGAGACGGTACAGCTTGGTTATGTGGACCAAAGCCGCGACGCGCTGAATGATAACAAGACCGTATGGGAAGAAATTTCTGAAGGCCTGGATGTGTTTGATTTCAACGGCCGGGAAGTCTCCACCCGGGCTTATGTGAGCAATTTCAACTTCAAGGGGTCGGATCAACAGAAAAAGGTCGGACAGCTTTCCGGCGGGGAACGCAACCGGGTCCATATGGCCAAGATGTTGCGCAAACCGGCCAATGTGCTGCTGCTGGACGAACCAACCAACGATTTGGATGTGGAAACCCTGTCCGCCCTGGAAGCTGCGCTGGAGGATTTTGCGGGCTGCGCCGTGATCATCTCCCACGATCGTTTCTTCCTGGACCGGATTGCCACCCATATCCTGGCCTATGAAGGCAATTCCCAGGTGGTGTGGTTTGAAGGTAATTATCAGGAGTATGAAGCGGATCGTCGCCGGCGTCTCGGGGCGGAAGCCGATCGGCCCCATCGTCTGCAATATAAAAAGCTGACCCGTTAGAGTGAATTGAGCCACCCTATTCACAATTCACTCTAGGCCAGGCGAGCGACAGTGCCGGCCCCTCATATCAGTTTCATATGTGTGGCAATGTTCACGGCCTGGGTGCGATTGCTGGCCTTGAGGGTTTTCAGAATAGCGGCCACATGGACCTTAACGGTGCCGGCGGTGATATTCATTTCCCGGGCGATTACCTTGTTGGATTTGCCTTCGGCGATGCTTTTGAGCACCTGAAGCTGCCGTCTGGTAAGGCGGGGGGCAATCAATGGTCTGTCCTGGTTTATTAACGGGCAGGAATCCCGGTCATATTTTACGGGACAGGCCTGCACCTGCTCCTGCGTGTCCGCCAGGCTTTCCGCCAGAATTTCCGGGGGGAAATAGCGTCCTCCCGCCATCACTAGCTGCAAGATGAGCTTGGCGTTTTTTTTCTGGGTCAGTTTGTTCAGGCAGGCCGACACGCCTTTTTCAATCGCATAAGACGTTACTAGCGGCGGAAAAACCTGGGCCATGGCAATGACCGGCGTATTCCCTGCTGCTGTCATGATACGATCAATGACTTCACTGGCTGACAGAGACCGGCTGTCCAGGTCAACCATGATCAAATCATGGTGCTGGTCTGACAACAGCTTGAGTCCTGCGTCAATGGAACAGGCTTCGCTGACTGTTGCCTCTTGGAAGGTGTCCTGAAGCAGGATCTTCATTCCGTCCCGGCACAGGTCATATTCGTCAATTAATAAGGTACGCATTACTTTTACTATTCCGGTCTAGTCTCACGTCTGCCTCGGGACATGACTGCTTTGAGGTGTTTTCTTGCATGTCCCCTCCCTTGTCTGAAAAGACGACAACGATATCTTGTTATTGTAGGGCATTATACTATCAAAGATATTAAGATATAGTTTCTAAAAGGTATATATCTTATGTGATGAAGGAGATAGGCCATTTGCTTGATTGCAAAGTGGGATATATATTATTAATATATAAAAAATAACAATAATATCATTTCAAAATCGGGGGAGAAGATGAAATGATGTAATTCAGGCAAGAAGGGGACAGTAGGACACCCCAACAGCGGGAGCGATGTGGGCTGTCCGTCCGTAGTACAGTATGTCAAAAACCCTTGAGGAAAAACGATCGGGGAAAAAGCAACCCGGGAAAAAACAACCGGGCCTTTCTGAGTTTGACGAATATATGAATTGGCCCCCCTCGCGCCAGACGGGACGGGAAAACTTCCAGCAAAGGCTATCTTCTCTCAGAAACCGGATCGCTTCACTCGAAAAAAATTTTCTGGACAATGACGCCTCCGTTCAGGAGAGCCAATTGGAGTCGGAACTGAACCTTCTGGAAAAGGAGGTTGATGCGTTGTGTCCGCTGATTGAAGGCCAGGACGGTTTTTTCAGGTTGATTGTCGAAGAAGTGACCGATGCAGTTGTGCTGACCGATGAACGGGCCGATATCCTTTATGTCAATCCGGTAACGGAAAAGCTTCTTGGGTATCGGCCGGAAGAGATGCTGGGCCGGAACATCCGTATGCTTATGCCCGTAAAAGAACAGGGGCAGCATGACAAATACGTAAAAGATTATGCTGAAACCGGCCAGGCGCATATTATCGGCATCGGTCGGGATGTTATGTGCCGGAAAAAATCAGGGGATCTTACGCCCTTTGAGTTGCGGATTTCGGAAACCTTTGTGCGTGGCAGCCGCTATTTTATTGGCACGCTGCGGGACATCAGCCGCCGTAAGGAGGCCGAAAAAAAAGCCCGGGAGGCCACTTTCAAAGCGATCCGGGCCAACAAGGCCAAAAGTGACTTTCTGGCCAATATGAGCCATGAATTGCGCACGCCGCTCAATGCCATTATCGGCTATTCCGAAATGCTTCAGCAGCAGCTTTTCGGAGACATTGGCCATGAAAAATATCTGGATTACGCCCGCTATATTCATATCAGCGGCAACCGTTTGCTGAATCTGGTCAATGATGTGCTGGACCTGTCCAAGGTGGAAGCCGGCCGGTATGAGCTGGTCAAGGCATATGCGGATATGGAAACGATTATCGAGAATATCCGTTATGAATTTCTGCCCATGGCCAAGGCGGCTGGGGTGCGTCTGGTGATGATCTGTCCCGAAAAGATCGGTGAGGTTTTTGTGGATGAAAAGGCCCTCAAGCAGATTCTTGCCAACCTGATTTCTAATGCCATCAAATTTTCTCATGCGGATCGGGACGTGGAGGTGACGTTCACCCCTCTGGATCGCAGACATATAAGCATTACAGTGAGGGATGAGGGCATCGGCATGAGCCCCGAGGAAATGGAGGTCGCATTATCATCCTTTGGCCAGGTGCAATCCAGCCATGTCCGAAGTCATCAGGGAACGGGCCTTGGGTTGCCGTTAACCAGGTCTCTGGTGGAACTGCACGGGGGGGAATTTTTTCTGGAAAGTGAACCCGGCAAGGGCACGATAGTGCGTGTGAGCCTGCCGATCCGGGACGAAAACCAGAAACTGCTATGAGAGCCGGTTAGCAGGACCCGGACATTGTATGTATCTTACAGCAGGTATCTTACAGCCAGTTATTTTGCGGATATGTCAATTATTCACAACTCACTCTAAACGATAGGATGTGGATTGCCACGCTCCTTTTCCAAATGATCCATGGATGATGTGATCATCAATTCGCAACATACATCCGTGGATATTCAAGCGCAAGAAGCCGGGAAAAAAACGGCCCATGACCGGGACCGGGGCATTACTCCTGGCCTGGTGGGTGGGGGGCGTGATTGCCCCAGTTGTCGTAGATGTCCTCAGGCCCTATATAGGCGTCTTCCGGCAGTTTCTTTAACAGGAAACGACGGGCCGTAAAGCCAAGCGCAATGAGATACAACCCCAGCGCCGTGGCCGGTGTCCAGTATACTGTGTCCGGGAAACCGCTGAAAATCGACAATCCCAGAGCCATGCCGAAATATCCGCAATAGACAACGGATTCAATATGCCGGCTGGAAAAGGAATAGCGGCCCTCGATCACCACGTAAAATCCTGTGGCCATCATATAGACCCCGATGGTCATGGTCAGTGGAATATTCAGGTCAAACGGGTTCATCAGGGTGATGTAACTGGCCAGAAAGGTGATCGCCGTCACCACAGCGCGCCAGGCAAAGCCCGGATTAATGCCGTACCTGACCAGAATCATACTTTGCACCAGCGCCGTGATCAGCAACATGCTGCCCAGAAAGGCCGCTTGGTCGACCGGGGTTATCAGGGGCAGAACAATCCCCATAAGCCCCAATACCGTATAGGCCGGCCATTGCATCAGCAGGAAAACCCGGCTGGAAATAATGGCGTTTTTTCTTCGAAGTTCTTCTTCGGACAGCTTTTGTTCTTCCGTCGACATCCATAGGCTCCCATATTTTTTATGGGAGACAGTTTATATATTTAGGGTTTTCCGTCAAAGCCTATTTTATGTGTCTTTAATCTGCCGCCATTTGTTTTAGAGTGAATTGAGCCAACCTATTCACAATTCACTCTAGTCACTTGGGGCAATGGCCGTGTTGATAATGCGGGAAGCCTGCCCGACGGCCAAAAGATTCAGGCTGAGCGCCAGGACAGGGGTCCAGAATGCAACAGAGGGCCACCCTGTCAGCAGGGTGAGGGCAAAGGCAATGGAAAGATAGCCCGTGCCAACCATGGTGCCGGCTTTATGTCCTGCAAAGGTATAGCGGCCTTCAATCACCACATATAACCCCGTGGCCAGCAAATAGCCGCCGATGCTGATCTCAAGTGGGATATGCAAGGAAAGAGGGTCCATCAGGATGCCCCAGGCCACAATTAACGTAAAGATGGTGATCCCCGCCCGCCAGGCAAATCCTGGCCTCACCCCCCATTTTAGCAGTATGGCCAATTGTACCAGCCCTTTGATGAGCAACATTGTGCCCGCCAGCGTCGCCATGTCCACTTCACCAAGCCAGGGCAGCAATATGCCCAGAAGCCCCAGCACCGTATAGGCCGGCCATTGTAGAATCAGAAAATTTTTGCTGGCGGCAAAGGCTCTGTCCTTGACGGTCTGATCGGTTTCCCCATTTTTGCTATAATCCACCATGACTGCTCTCCCTGTTTGTTTTTTTCAGTATACAGTATGTTGTCTTTCAGTATAGGGGCGGGAATAAAAAACGACATTGACTTAGGTCACGTAATTCCCTAACAGCGGGCATTCACCTTGGAAGGAGTCATGTAATGCCACAAGAGGTCAAAAAAGTTAGAGTGGGCTGGGAAGAATGGCTGGCTTTGCCAAAGCTGGGGCTGCCGGCGATCAAGGCCAAGGTGGATACGGGGGCGCGAACCTCCGCGCTGCATGCGTTCGGGATTTATGAATTCACCGAACAAGGCAAGCCCATGGTTTCGTTCGGGGTGCATCCGATTCCGGAACGTCCGGATATTGAAATCTATTGCACGGCCCCGCTGGTGGGCAAACGTGACGTGACCAGCTCCAACGGACAGACGGAATTGCGCCATATTATTTCCACCACACTGGCCATCGGGGGGGAGGAATGGGAAACGGAAATCTCCCTGACCTATCGGGAAAACATGGCTTATCGTATGCTCCTGGGGCGCAAGGCGCTTGAGGGGCGGGCGATTGTGGATCCAGTGCAGTCCTGTCTGTGCGGGGAATTGTCGCCAAGCCTTTATGACGATCTGGTTGCTGAAGAGCCCATGCACCGGCCGCTGAAGATTCTGCTGCTGAGCCGAGAACCACATAATTATTCCAGCCGCCGCCTTGTGGAAGAGGCAGAGCGGCGCGGCCATAGCATGGATGTCATTAATACCAAACGCTGTTATATGAATATTACTTCCGCCCATCCGGAAGTGCGTTATGGCGGACAAGTGCTGGCCAGTTATGATGCCGTCATTCCACGCATTGGGGCATCGGTGACCTCTTATGGCACGGCCGTGGTGCGCCAGTTTGAGGCCATGAATGTGTTTTGCCTCAATTCCTCTGATGCCATCCGGCGTTCGCGGGATAAACTCTATGCCCATCAATTGCTGGCCGCGCAAGGGATCGGCATGCCGGTGACAGGGTATGCCAGTTCTCCCAGCGATACTATGGATCTGATCAAGATTGTAGGCGGTGCGCCGCTGGTTCTGAAGCTGTTGCAGGGCACGCAGGGGAAGGGTGTGGTCCTGGCGGAAACCCGTAAGGCAGCGGAATCCGTTATTGATGCTTTCCGCGGTCTGGATGCCGATATTCTGGTCCAGGAGTTCATCAAGGAAGCGGCTGGTACGGACATTCGCTGTTTTGTGATTGGCAATCGGGTGGTGGCTGCGATGAAACGCACGGGCAGTGAAGGGGATTTTCGCAGCAACCTGCATAAGGGGGGGAATGCGACCAAAGTAAGAATTACCCGCGAAGAGCGGGCTACGGCCGTCAAGGCCGCCCGGGTGCTGGGATTGTCCGTCGCGGGGGTGGATATGCTGCGAACAGAGAGTGGCCCCAAGGTGCTGGAAGTGAACTCTTCACCAGGGCTGGAAGGGATCGAGAGTGTCACCGGCAAAAATATCGCCGGGCATATCCTGGATTATATTGAAAAACGCGCCAAGATCATGGCGGCAAGGCGGGTTCGTCAGGATCGCTCAAGACGGCGCCGTCTGGAAGAGGCCAGCCGCCAGCGGGCGTCATCCTGAGAAGGGGATATGGGAGCCGGGAACAGGTTTAGAAATCTTCGTCAAGATCGTCAAACAGATCATCCTCGGCCCCAAGGTCCAGGGCGCCGTCATTGATTTCATACTGTCGCAGTTGGCGATAGGCGCTGCGTAGCGTGGCATAGAAATCCGTGGATGACTTACTGAGATCGTCCAGGGTTTCCAGGTTTTCCTCGCGGTAAATCAGCCCCCGCAACGCCAGCCGGCCATAGCGGACATAGGTCCAGCCCCGATCTTCCAGCCACAGGCTGACCGGGTCATAGAAAAAGTCCACCATAAATCCGGTAAAATCCCGCACGTTGGAAGGGCCGAGAATAGGCAGAACCAGATAAGGCCCTTCGCCAATGCCCCAAACCGCAAAGGTTTCGCCGAAATCCTCTGTATGACGTTCAATGCCCCAATAGCTTGCGGTGTCCAGAATTCCCAGCAAACCAAAGGTGGAATTGATCAGAAACCGTGAAATCGAGGTCAGGCCCCGTTTCGGTTTTCCTTGCAGGAAATCATTGATAAAGGTGATCGGTTCCCGCCAGTTATTGACAAAATTGGAAATCCCTGTGCGCAGGGTCGGGGGGCCCCATTTGCGATACAGTTTGGCCGTGGGTTCCAGAATGGCATCGTCAAAGGCCATGTTAAAGGCAAAGATTGCTCTGTTGAATGGCTCAAACGGATCGTTTGCCTCTTCATATGCGGCCAGAGCTTCCGGGTCGGACTCCGGCGGGCGTTTGGCGCATCCGGTCATCAGCACAAGAGAGCAGAAAAGACATAACAAGATAAAAAAATGAGCAGGCCCTGATGTGGAGTAATTGCGAACTGTCGTCATTTTTGTCCTTATAATCGGGGCCTTTCTCCCCAAAGCCGATTTGAAGGGCAATTTGTACAGAAGTTGTCCGCTCTTTTCAACAGGCAACAGGTAACATCTTTTTGGGAAATATTTGATGAAGTGTATTTACTTTATATAAATATATATTTATATATTTCTTTGTATCGAGAAGGGATCGGAAATCGTGTCATATTCTGTAGAAGAACTGCTTGCCGGGTTAAAGGCGGCCGGAGAGGAAACCCGGTTGCGTATTCTGGCGCTGTTTGAGTTTAGTGAACTGACGGTCACGGAGCTCGTGACCATTTTGCGCCAGAGCCAGCCCCGAGTGTCCCGACATCTCAAACTTTTGTGTGAAGCCGGGCTTCTGGAACGGCACCGGGAAGGCACCTGGATTTTTTATCGGCTGGCCGAGGCGGGCACGCCGGGTGGCGATCTGGCACGGGCCATTATGGCCTTTATTCCTCTGCAGGACCAGTTGTTGCAGCATGACCAGGAGCGTTTGCAGGAGGTGAAAAGGGAGCGGAAGGAAAAGGCCGCCGAATATTTTCGCCTCAATGCGGAAAATTGGGACAAGATCCGCTCACTTTATGTGCCGGAACGGGATGTGGAAAAGCTGCTTCTGGAACTTACGGCGGGCATGAAAATTGACACTCTTCTAGATGTGGGAACCGGTACCGGCCGTATGCTGGAGATTTTTGCCCCCCATATTGGCAAGGGGATTGGCATTGACCTGAGCCGGGAAATGTTGTCCGTCGCCCGGGTCAATCTGGAAAAAGCGGGGGTGAATAATTGTCAGGTTCGCCAGGGGGATATGTATGATCTGGCTTTGCCGGACCGATCTGTTGATCTGGTGCTGTTCCATCAGGTTCTGCATTTTGCGGATGAGCCGTTATCCGCGCTCAAGGAGACCAGCCGCTTGTTGAAAAAAGGTGGCGGCGTTATCATTGTGGACTTTTCCCCCCATGATCTGGAATTTTTGCGGGAAGAGCATGCCCACCGCCGGCTGGGGTTTGCGGATGAGGAAATCAGCGCCTGGTGCCGACAGGTTGGGCTCATATGTGATCCGGTGATCCGCTTGAAGGGCCGGGAACTGGAGGTTTCCATCTGGATGGCACACAAAAAATAAATACCGCGACGCATCCCCCGGAAACATTTCCCGATACAGGCCCGATACAGGCCCGATACAGGCCCGATACAGGCAAGAAACCCCTTAGAGACAAGAATAAACAAAACACCAAAGAGGCAGCACGTGACTGAAGATCAGAAAGCAGATCTGTTAAGACCCAATCTGTTTGCTACAGAAGCCAAGGACATCAAGGTCTCCTTCGAATTCTTTCCGCCCAAGACGGAACAGATGGAGCAGACATTATGGAGCAGCATTCGCAAGCTGGAACCCCTGCAGCCTGAAATGGTTTCCGTCACCTATGGCGCCGGCGGCAGTACCCGGGAACGCACCCATGCCACCGTTTCGCGCATTCTCAAGGAAACCACCCTGACCCCGGCGGCCCATCTGACCTGTGTAGCGGCCTCGCGGGGCGAAGTGGATGACATTTTACGGCAATACTGGGATGAAGGGGTGCGCCATATTGTGGCGCTCAGGGGGGATATGCCCACCATTGGCCAGGCCTATACGCCGCATCCCGAGGGGTATCGCAATGCCGCGGATCTGGTCGCAGGTATCCGCAAGATTGGCGATTTCGACATTTCCGTCGCGGCCTATCCGGAATGCCATCCGGATTCCCCGTCTCTTGAGGCGGATATCGACAATCTGAAACGCAAAATTGATGCCGGCGCCAACCGGGCCATTACCCAATACTTTTTTGATGTGGACCTGTATTTTCGGTTTCTGGACCGGGTTCTGGCGGCAGGTATTGATGTCCCGATCGTGCCCGGCATCATGCCGGTAACCAATTTCAAAATGGCCAAGCGGTTTTCCGAGGGCTGTGGCACCTCTGTGCCCCACTGGCTTGAACATCTTTTTGAAGGGCTGGATGACCGTCCGGCGATCCGTCGCCATGTGGCGGCCGTGGTGGCGGCAGAACAGTGTATCCGTCTGTATCAAGGCGGTGTGAAAAATTATCATTTTTATACCCTGAACCGGGCCGAGCTGACCCTGGCCATCTGCCATATTCTCGGTATCCGGCCAAAATGGAGCATTGCCGCGGGAGAAAGCGATGACTGAGCGCACCAACCTGTTACATGAAATTCTGAAAGATCGCATTTTGGTGCTTGATGGGGCGATGGGTACCATGATTCAGGCGTATAAGCTGGATGAGGCCGGTTATCGGGGCGCGCGTTTTGCTGGGTGGAGCCAGGATGTGAAGGGCAACAATGACCTGCTTACGCTTACCCAGCCTGACATTCTGAAAGAGATTCACCGGGCCTATCTGGATGCCGGCTGTGACATTTTGGAAACCAATACTTTCAATGCCACCAGCATTTCCCAGGCCGATTACGGCATGGAGGATCAGGTGTACGACTTGAATCGGGAGGGGGCGCGACTGGCCCGTGAGGTGGCCGATGAAGTGACAGGGCAAACGCCGGATAAACCGCGTTTTGTGGCCGGAGTGCTGGGCCCGACCAATCGCACGGCCAGCATCTCACCGGACGTGAACAATCCTGCTTTCCGCAATACCAGTTTCCAGGACTTGTGTGTGGCCTATGAGGAAGCCACGCGCGGGCTGATGGACGGGGGAGCGGACCTGATCATGATTGAAACGGTGTTTGATACCCTGAACGCCAAAGCAGCGATTTTCGCCGTGCAGAATGTGTTTGAGGAAAAAGGCCGCGACCTGCCGATTATGATTTCTGGCACCATTACCGATGCTTCCGGTCGCACCCTCAGCGGCCAGACGGCAGAAGCCTTCTGGTTCAGCGTGCGTCATGCCAACCCGTTGAGTATCGGGTTCAACTGCGCGCTTGGGGCAAGGGAACTGCGCCAGCATGTGCTGACCGTCGCGAAAGTGGCGGATACCTATGTGTCCGCCCACCCCAATGCGGGTTTGCCCAACGAGATGGGCGAATATGACGAAAGCCCCGAACAGATGGCCGCCCAGCTTAAGGAATGGGCGGAAAGTGGCCTGGTCAACATTATTGGCGGCTGTTGCGGGACAACGCCTGATCATATCCGTGCCATTGCCGAAGCGGTAAAGGATATTCCGCCCCGAAAGGTGCCGGTGCTGGACCGGCATTTGCGCTTGAGCGGTCTAGAGCCTTTTGAAGTTATCCAGACCGAGAGTGCGTAAAACGACATAAAGACAGAAAGAAAAAATGGCATGAAAAAAAGTCCGATTTTCGTGAATATTGGGGAGCGGACCAATGTAACCGGCTCCGCCAAGTTCAAGAAGCTGATCCTGAGCGGAGATTACGCCGCGGCGCTGGATGTGGCGCGTCAGCAGGTGGAGGCGGGTGCCCAGATTATCGACGTCAATATGGACGAGGCCATGCTGGACAGCGAGCAGGCTATGGTCACCTTTCTCAATCTGATTGCCAGCGAACCCGACATTTCGCGTGTGCCGGTCATGATCGACAGCTCCAAATGGTCGGTGATCGAAGCCGGCCTGCAATGTCTGCAAGGCAAGGGCATTGTCAATTCCATTTCGCTCAAGGAGGGCGAAGAACTCTTTATCGAGCAGGCCAGGAAAATCAAACGCTATGGCGCGGCAGTGGTGGTCATGGCCTTTGATGAAATCGGCCAGGCGGATACCGAGGAGCGTAAATATGAAATCTGCGAACGCTCTTACAGGGTGCTGACGGAAAAAGTCGGCTTTCCGCCGGAGGATATCATTTTTGATCCCAATATCTTTGCGGTTGCTACCGGGATTGAGGAACATAATAATTACGGAGTGGATTTCATCAACGCCACCCGGCGCATCAAGGAAAACCTGCCCTATTGTCATGTATCCGGCGGGGTGAGCAACATTTCCTTCTCTTTCCGTGGCAATAATCCGGTGCGTGAAGCCATGCACAGCGTGTTTCTGTATCACGCCATTCAGGCTGGCATGGATATGGGGATTGTGAATGCCGGCATGATCACGGTATATTCGGAAATTCCAGCGGAACTGCGCGAACGGGTGGAGGATGTAATCCTCAACCGTCGGCCTGACGCCACGGACCGGCTGCTGGAAATTGCTGATAAATACAAGGGGGAAAAGGGGGCGCGGCCCCAGGAAGACCTGTCCTGGCGGGAGGCGCCTGTAGAAGAGCGTCTTGCCCATGCGCTGGTCAAGGGGATTACCACCTATATCATCGAGGATACCGAAGAGGCGCGACAGAAAGCCGACCGGCCGTTGCAGGTGATCGAAGGGCCGTTGATGGACGGCATGAATGTGGTCGGCGACCTGTTCGGGTCGGGTCAGATGTTTTTGCCCCAGGTGGTGAAGTCCGCCCGGGTGATGAAGCAGGCGGTGGCCCATCTGATTCCGTATATCGAAGCCGAGAAGACCGATAACACGCAGGCCAAGGGCAAGATTCTGATGGCGACGGTGAAGGGGGATGTACATGACATCGGCAAGAATATTGTGGGGGTGGTCCTGCAATGCAACAGTTATGAAGTCATTGACCTCGGGGTGATGGTGCCATTTGAAAAAATTCTGGAGACGGCCGAGAAGGAAAAGGTGGATGTTATCGGCCTTTCGGGGCTGATTACGCCGTCGTTGGAAGAAATGTGTACGGTCGCTGCGGAAATGCAGCGCCGGGGCATGACGCTGCCGCTGCTGATTGGTGGTGCGACCACCTCCCGCGTGCATACAGCGGTGAAGATTGCCCCCAATTATGACGGGCCTGTAGTTTATGTCCTGGATGCCTCGCGCGCGGTAGGGGTGGTCAGCGCTCTGCTGAGTGAAAGCCAGAAAAGCAGTTTTGTGGAAAATATCGCCCGCGAATATACCGATATCCGCGAAAGACATGCCCGCAGCAAAAAAACCGAAAACCAGATCCCCCTGGAGCAGGCCCGGACCAACGCCTATCCTATCGACTGGACGGGATACCACCCGCCCAAACCAGCCTTTACCGGCCTTAAGGTGTTTGAGGAATATGATCTGGCGGAACTGGTGGATCGTATCGACTGGACGCCGTTTTTCCGTACCTGGGAACTGGCGGGCACTTATCCGAAGATCCTTGACGATAATGTGGTGGGAGAGACGGCACGCAGCCTGTTCAAGGATGCTCAGGCCATGCTCAAATCCATAATTGATGAGAAATGGTTGCGCGCCCGGGCGGTAATCGGTTTTTGGCCGGCGGCCCGTGTGGGCGATGATGTGGAACTCTATGACGAGGATGGCGCCGTTCTGGAAACCGTACATTTTCTGCGCCAGCAGATCGCCAAGCGTCCGGGGCGCGCCAATATGTGCCTGGCGGATTTTATTGCACCGAAAGAGGCGGGTCTGGAGGACTATCTCGGCGGTTTTGTGGTCACGGCGGGTCTCGGGATCGAGGACAAACTCGCGGAATTCGACGCGCGGCATGACGATTATAACGGTATTTTGCTGAAAGCTCTGGCTGACCGTTTGGCGGAAGCTTTCGCCGAACGCCTGCATGAGCGGGTGCGTAAGGAATTCTGGGGCTATGCGCCGGAGGAAGATTTCACCAATGAGGAGCTGATCAAGGAAAAATACCGGGGTATCCGCCCGGCGCCGGGCTATCCGGCCTGTCCGGACCATACGGAAAAGCCGGCGCTGTTCAGTCTCTTGAAGGCGCAGCAATACGCCCGGGTGACCTTGACCGACAGCATGGCTATGCTGCCGGCCAGTTCTGTCTCGGGCTATTATTTCTCACATCCGGAAAGCCAGTATTTCGGTATTGGCAAGATTTCGAAGGATCAGGTGGAGGATTACGCCCGGCGCCGAAATAAAACTGTGGAGGAGGTGGAACGCTGGCTCGCCTCTAACCTGGCATATTCAAGGTAGGACACTCATAACAAGCCTTACCATATTTTTTATGGCCATATTTTTATGAATAGCGTCGCTGTCGCGCCTTGCCATGACGGTGAAGCTGTGCCGCAGGCCACCAGAAATTAGAGTGAATTGCGAATAGGTTGACCCATTCACAATTCACTCTAACCCGCCTAGAAATAATGCCCGGCAATGAGGCTGAGAAAAACCAGCAAGCCGAAAATCTTGTTGGACTTGAACAGCCGCAGGCAGGTCGGCTCGTCATGAATGTCCAGCTTGCGGATCTGCCATAACAACTGGCCTGTGGCCAGCAGCATGCCCACATAAAAAGAAAGCCCCAGGCCCGCCATTCCGCCAGCGAGAATGAACAGCACCGCTGCGGAGCCGTAAAACAGCACCAGCCAGCCCGGCGTGGCTTCCCCCAGTCTCAGCGCCAGGGACTTCACCCCGATCAGCGCGTCGTCCTCCTTGTCCTGATGGGCGTAAATGGTGTCATAGCCCAAGGTCCAGAAAATTCCGCCCATATACAGCGCAATTGCCGGGGCCCCAAGCCCGCCTGTCACCGCCGCCCAGCCCATCAGCGCCCCCCAGTTGAAGGTAAGGCCCAGAAAAAACTGTGGCCAGTAAGTCAAGCGCTTCATGAACGGATAGGTGATCACCAGAAGCAGCGAAGCCACGCCAAGCTTGATGGTGAAGAGGTTGAATTGCACCAGAATGACAAGCCCGATCAAACACAGCGCCGCCAGAAACAGCAGCGCCTGTTTCACACTGACCCGTCCGCTGGGCAGGGGCCGGCCGCGGGTGCGTTCCACCATGCCGTCGAAATTCCGGTCGGCAAGGTCATTCACTACACAGCCCGCCCCCCGCATGACAAAAGCCCCGATCGCAAACAGAATCAAGAATTCCGGATGCGGCAGCCCGAGCCGCCAACCCACCTCCAGCCAGTGACTGGCCAGGGCGATGGACCACAGACAGGGCCATAGTAAAAGCCAGGTGCCAATGGGCCGGTCGGCGCGCATCAGTTGCAGATAAGGCACGGCGGCGGCGGGGGCAAAGCGATAAACCCAACTGTCCGGCAGCGAGTCAGCGGGGGTAGTTTCCGGTGGTGTCTGCTGTTTTGTCATTGGTCTTTTGTATCTCTGCCGCTAATATGAAGTAGATATAAAATGAAGGTAAATCATTACATGTCCAGTGCAAATCCCAATATTCGGCTTTTTGTGGAAAATGACCTCTCGGAAGAGGCCGGTTTTCTGATTGACGGTCATCAGGGCCATTATCTGATGAATGTTATGCGCATGAAAGAGGGGGAGGTGGTGGCGCTGTTCAACGGTCGTGACGGCGAATGGATGGCGCGGCTGGAAAAAACCGGCAAGGGCCGGGCCGAGGTCCGGGTTTTGGGGCAGATCGAGGAACAGAGCCCCGAACCGGATCTGTGGTATCTGTTTGCCCCCGTCAAGCGGGCCCGGCTGGATTATATGGTGGAAAAGGCAACGGAGTTGGGGGCGTCGTTAATCTGGCCGGTTATGACCCGGCGCACCAATGTGGACCGGGTGAAGGAGGAAAGGCTGCGGGCCAATGCCATAGAGGCCGCCGAACAGTGCGGGCGCCTCACTGTGCCGGAGATCCGTTCACCGGTGAAGCTGGAGCGGGTGCTGCTGGACTGGCCGGAAGACAGGCTGATCCTGTTTTGTGATGAAGCCGGAGGGGAGGGCGGACAGGACATTGCGCCTTTGGGGATCGCCGTGAAAGCAGCGGAAGAGAAGACGGGATTGGATAAATGGGCTATTTTGATTGGTCCGGAAGGCGGGTTCACGCCAGAGGAGCGTCATATGATTCGTCAGCACCCGCAAAGTGTGGCGGTGACCTTGGGGCCACGGATTCTGCGGGCTGACACGGCGGCCGTGGCAGCGCTGGCTTTATGGCAATGTTATGCCGGGGACTGGCAATAATAGGCCCCGTTTCAGCGATCTAACAAAGAAAGCCAGCAAAGAAAGGGAGACAGAATGAGCATGAATGTAAGACGTATTACCTGGGTGGCGGGTCTGATCCTGTGGGGGGTGTTGGGCGGGGGGCCGATCATGGCGGCAGAGCAGACCGGGCACATCCGGATGGCAGTGGACAGCCCCTTGCGCAGCGCAGAAAACAAAGCCCGTGACGAACGTCGCAAGCCGGCGGAAATCCTTAAATTCTTTGGGGTG
Organism: Luteithermobacter gelatinilyticus; assembly: GCF_005849285.1. Taxonomy (NCBI): domain Bacteria; kingdom Pseudomonadati; phylum Pseudomonadota; class Alphaproteobacteria; order Emcibacterales; family Emcibacteraceae; genus Luteithermobacter; species Luteithermobacter gelatinilyticus. Next base: position 762,889 of record NZ_CP040517.1, read on the forward strand.
GAACCCGGTATGAAGATTGTGGAAATTGCCGCAGGCGGTGGTTATTATACGGAAATTCTGTCTCTGGCAGTAGGCGAGGGAGGGCGGGTCATTGCCCATACGCCGCCATTTCTGGTGACCTATCGCCCGGAAGTATACGGACCCGGCGGCATAATGGCGCAGAAATATTCTTCCCCGCCCTGGAATAAAAATGTGGTCTATTGGGTGGCGGATTTGAGTGCGCCTGATTTCCCTATGGACCAGGACATGGTGACCAATGTGTTATTCTATCACGACACGGTCTGGCAGAAGACAGACCGGGCGGCCATGAACCGGGCCATTTATGACTGCCTGAAACCGGGCGGCATCTATGCCATTATTGATCATAGCGCGCAGGCAGGATCCGGCGGGCGGGATGTCAAAAGCCTGCACCGCATAGACAAGGCCCTAGTGATCCATGAGGTCACGGCCGCGGGATTTGAGCTGGTGGCCGAAAGCGACTTACTGGCGCACCCGGAAGACAGCCGTGACTATAACGTTTTCCGGGATGTGGAAACCAGGCGCGATGCCACGGACCGTTTCGTCCTGAAATTTCGTAAACCGGTCCCGCCCATGTAAACGAACAATCGGCACAAGTAATATGCAATAGTGATGTGAACTTCATGACGGATCCCGATTTTAAATCTCCGTGGGAAAGGGGAAAAGCCTCTGACAATGGGGGGCGGGGAAGCGACCCGACACCATCCGCGCCCCGTCGTCCCTATGTCACTATTCTAAAATGGGTGGCAATTGCGCTGGCCGTGACGCTGGTGCTGATCTGGATTTTTCCCGACGTCATTGTCACCGATCGGGTGGCGGTTGATCTGATTTACGATCTTCTTCTGCTCGGGCTGATTGGGAGTTCGCTGTTGCTGCATGTGATGAGCAATCCCGGTCAGGCGCTGCGTCATGCAGCGCTGTGGGTTCTGATCGGCAGTCTTCTTGCCTTGGGATACAGCATCTGGAGCGGCATGGGGCGGCTGGGCAGTGAACTTAACCCGGTACAGGGCCGCCAAGTGAATGGCGGGATTTCCTTCCCGGCCACCTTAAACGGCCACTTTGTCATCCGGGTGGCGGTGAATGGTGAACCGATTGTTTTTATCGTGGATACCGGCGCCAGCGATGTAGTTCTGCCGGCCGAAGAGGCGCGTCGTATCGGCATTGACCCGGACAAGCTGGACTATACGCTGCCCTTCAGGACCGCCAGCGGCATGACCTATGGGGCGCGCATACGCCTGGAAGAAATGCGGCTCGGCCCCATTACCATGCGCGGCGTGCGCGCCGCCGTTATTCGGGAAGGGCTGGATCATGCGCTTTTGGGTATGAGTTTTCTGGGTCGCCTGTCCTCCTATCAAGTGTCAAATGATGTATTGACATTATATCCCTGAAGCCCCACATGACGAATTCTGGATGACTTCTGATGGAATTGATTTTTGGCACACCACAAAAATTTGACTTTCGCCGGCCGGAAAATAAGTCTATCAGAGCTTTTAGTGGACAAGACAGGCTCGCAGGATAGTAAGATCCCTGTAGCATTATTTCCAAGAAGGGTGGACGCGTGACACAACAACTCCTGGCCAAAAAAGACAACCCGATCACCTCCAAACAGCAGTTAATTGAGTATATTGCCGCGGGAGAAAAACCCCGCGAACAGTGGCGGATCGGCACAGAACATGAAAAATTTGCTTTCTGTAAAGATACCTTGCGTCCTGTGCCTTATGACGGCGAACGCAGCATCCGGGCCATTCTGGAAGCGCTGGCCAAAGAGTTTGGGTGGAGCCCTATCATGGAAGGGGAGTATATTATTGGTCTGAAAAAAAACGGCCAATCCATAACATTGGAGCCGGGAGGGCAACTGGAACTGTCCGGGGGGACGCTTGCAACCCTTCATGAAACCTGTGCCGAGGTGGGCACTCATCTGAAGGAAACCATGGCGGTCAGCGAAAAACTGGGCATTAATTTTCTGGGGGTGGGCTTTAATCCCAACACCCGCCGGGAAGATGTGCCGAAAATGCCCAAGGGCCGGTATGCCATCATGACCGCCTACATGCCCAAACGCGGCAATTTGGGACTGGATATGATGTATCGGACCGCGACCGTACAGACCAATCTGGATTATGCCGATGAAGCGGATATGGTGCGGAAATTCCGCACATCCCTGGCACTGCAACCCATTGTGACGGCCCTGTTTGCCAACTCACCTTTCTCCGAAGGGCAACCCAACGGCTATCTGAGTTATCGCAGCCATATCTGGACCGATACTGACCCGGACCGGTGCGGTATGTTGCCATTTGTATTTGAAGCCGGCATGGGGTATGAGGCTTATGTGGACCATGTCCTGGACGTGCCCATGTATTTTGTATATCGCGACGGCAAATATGTTGATGCGTCCGGCCAGTCCTTTCGTGATTTTCTGCAAGGCCGCCTGTCGGCCTGTCCGGGGGAAAGGCCCACTATGCAGGACTGGGAAGATCATATGAGTACCCTGTTCCCTGAAGTGCGTCTGAAGAAGTTCCTGGAAATGCGTGGTGCGGATGGCGGTTCTTGGAATATTATCTGTGCCCTGCCGGCTTTGTGGGTAGGGCTGCTGTATGATTCTGCGGCGCTTGAGGCCGCTTGGGACTTGTGCAAGGGCTGGAGCCTTGAGGACCACGACTATTTGCGACGGGAGGTTCCGAAAACAGCCCTGAAAACTCCGTTTGGGAAAGGGACAGTATTGGATCTTGCCCGGGATCTGCTCGATATTTCTGCGGAGGGGCTCAAGCGGCGGGGCAAGCTCAACAGCACCGGCGAAGATGAACGGATTTTTCTGAACAGCCTTTTTGCCATCGCCGAAAGCGGCAGAACCCAGGCTGAAGTGTTGCTGGAAAAATATCACAAGGAATGGAACGGCGATATTACGCGCCTGTTTAGTGATCATGCTTTTTGAACCTGGAGAGGTCTAAAATGAATTAGATCTAAGGTGAAATATTGCGGCATGGTGCCCCGTTGGCCGTCTTCATCCTGTCTCTTCCCTGTACTGTAAAACAAGACAGTGCCACTGACCGGGCGTTTGGAATCGGGCCCGTCAGAGGGGGGCGTAGAAGAAAGGGATGTCTCCTGACATTCCATCCTTACGGCATGATGATATTATATGATAATATTCTCATACAGGAGAAGTGGATGGCCGTATTTATGAAGGAAATTGATACGACAGTATTTTCAGATGATCGCCATCATCAGCTTTATCAATATTGGCTGTCCAAATGTGCCGCACGCCCCATGCCAGCCCGCCGGGATCTTGACCCCGGTGATATTCCTGCTCTGCTGTCTTGCCTTATTTTGATTGAGGTCCACCACACCCCCTTACGCTACAAAGTCCGCCTGACCGGCACAGAGGTGGACACGATTACGGGGCTCAGCCTGAAAGGCCATTGGGCGGATGACTTTCCCAATTCCGCTAGCGTCATTGACCGCTTTACCTGGCTGGTGAAAAACCGCAAACCTTATTATGTAGAGGACCGGCTGCGTTACGCCAATAAGGAACTGACCCGCTATTCCTGCCTTGTTCTGCCCCTGTCGGATGACGGCGAAAATGTAAATATGATCATTGCCTCCAATCACTTTTTTTAAACCCGGCCCCCTTCATTGTCATCGCAGGGGCCGTTTATCCTTCCGTACCGCCCACGGTCAGGCCATTGACCCGGAGTGTCGGCTGACCAACGCCCACGGGCACGCTTTGCCCGCCTTTGCCGCAGATGCCGACACCGCTGTCCAGTTCCAGGTCATTGCCCACTGCCGTGACCCGGGTCAGCACATCCGGGCCATTACCGATCAGGGTTGCGCCCTTGACCGGTGCGCCGAGCTTGCCGTTTTCGATTTTGTAGGCTTCGGTACAGCTGAAGACGAACTTGCCGTTGGTGATGTCTACCTGTCCGCCGCCGAAATTCACTGCATAAAGGCCGTTTTTGACTCCGGCAATAATTTCTTCCGGGTCCTGATCGCCGGCCAACATATAGGTATTGGTCATGCGCGGCATGGGCTGATGGGCATAGGACTGACGCCGGCCGTTACCGGTGGCGTTCATCTCCATCAGGCGTGCATTCATGCGGTCCTGCATGTACCCTTTCAGAATACCGTCTTCGATCAGGGTGGTGCAGCTTGTGGGGGTGCCTTCATCATCAAAGGTGAGAGAGCCACGCCGATCCGTAAGAGTACCGTCATCCACCACGGTGACGCCCGGGGCGGCCACCCGCTCGCCAAGGAGGCCGGCAAATGCTGATGACCCCTTGCGGTTAAAATCCCCTTCCAGACCGTGACCAATGGCTTCATGCAGCAGGACGCCAGGCCAGCCAGGGCCAAGCACCACATCCATTTCCCCGGCCGGGGCAGGTACGCTTTCTAGATTAACCCGCGCTTGGCGATAGGCTTCATCCACCTGGGCTTTCCAGTTCTCTTCCATCAGCAGGCGGCTGTACTCATATCGGCCACCGGCCCCTTGATAGCCGCTCTCCATACGGTCTCCCTGGCGGGCCACAACGGAAACGTTAAGCCGTACCAGGGGCCGGATATCCCGGACCCGATGCCCGCCGGGGCGGATAATTTCAATAATTTGCCATTCGCCGCTAAGGGAGGCGCTGACCTGACAGATCCGCTCGTCCAGCGCGCGGGCATAGGCATCAATTTCTTCCAGAAGTCGGACCTTGGCCTGAAAGTCAAGGCCGCCAAGCAGCGGGTTTTCATCTGTATAAAGTTTTCGGTTGGTGCCTTGGGGCGGAATGGCGAGGGTACCACCCTGTCCGCTGCGAATGCTGCGCACGGTTTCCGCAGCGCGCTTCAGTGCGGTTTCCGTCAGATCCGAAGAATGGGCATATCCGCTGACTTCACCCAGGACGCTGCGCAGACCAAAACCGCGGCTGATGTCATAGACTGCATTTTTGAGCCGGCCATCATCATAGGTAAAACTTTCCGACTGGGCATATTGCAGATAAAGCTCACCGTCTTCCATGCCATGCAAGGCTTCGTCCACAATACGCTGGGTGCGCAGGGAATCGAGATCGGTTTCTGTGAAAAAATAGGAGTCGGTTTGTAATGAATCGGTCATATTGGCCCTGTTCTCGGTGGAATCGGTTTTCAAAGTATATTTTTTATACATCATACATAGTCTATATGGGTCTTATGGAAAACCGTCGCAAGAAAATTTGGCAAAAGAGGGCTGTTTTTCAGGCCTGTTCCGGTGAATGAGAAGGAGATGCGCTGAAGCAAGAGACAGAATTTCCGGTAATAATCCGGCACTAAGAGGATACAGAAACAAATTATTGCACAGGAAAGTATTGATTTGTATCAATGTAATCAATTACAGGGGTAATTGATAATTATAGCGGTAACTGATAATGCAGCCTTGAGCTAGATCAATTATCTGCTATAAGGTGAGGTGTTTTGCACGGGGATCAATAATAAGGATGGCAAGACATCCTTACCCTTGTGTGCACGATTTGAACTCGACAGTGGAATTTAGGGGTAGGACAGGATATGTCGTTTAAAAAAGCATCAATAGTGGTGGCCGCGTTTCTGGCCACGCTGTTCGCCGGCCTGTCATCGGTAATGGCAGAAGGCGACGGTATTTATTATGCGGCTCCCAAACAGGTGGGCTTAATGCAGCCTGCGACGGAAGTCATGAGGGATCTGGTGGGGTTCCATGACATGCTGCTGATAATTTGTGTTGTGATTACGGCACTTGTGTTGGGGCTGATGCTCTATATCATGATGAAATTCAACGCCAGAACCAACCCCAATCCGTCAAAAACGACCCATAATACCCTGCTTGAGGTTGTTTGGACTGTTCTGCCTATCCTGATTCTTGTAGTGATTGCGGTGCCTTCCTTCAAGCTTCTTTATAAACAGGATGTGATCCCGGAAGCCGATGTGACCATCAAGGCAATCGGTAACCAGTGGTACTGGACTTATGAATATCCCGATCATGATGGCCTGTATTTTGATGCTGTCATGTTGACGGATGAAGAAAGCGAAGAAAGTGGAAAACCGCGTCTTCTGGCCACCGACAACAGCGTTGTGGTGCCGGTGGGCAAGACGGTTCGGGTGCAGGTGACGGCCAATGACGTGATTCATGCCTGGACCATTCCCGCCTTTGGCGCCAAGGTGGACGCGGTTCCGGGGCGCCTGAACGAAACCTGGTTCAAGGCGGAAAAGGAAGGCACCTATTACGGGCAGTGTTCCGAACTGTGCGGCATCCGTCACGGTTTTATGCCGATTGTTGTTGAGGTGGTGTCCGAGGAAGAATATGCAGCCTGGCTGGAAGAGGCCAAGGAACGTTTTGCTTCCAATACGTCCAAGCGACCGGTCCTGGTGGCCGACGCCCATGGTGCTGAGTAAGAGACAGGGAGATCGTTAGAATGAGTTACGCTGCACAAGACGCCCACGCAGACCACGGTCATCCGACAGGCTGGCGCCGGTGGTTGTTGTCCACCAATCATAAGGATATCGGCACGCTGTATCTGATCTTTGCCATTGTGGCCGGGTTGATCGGCGGGATTTTCTCCGGCCTGATGCGTGCCGAGCTGATGTATCCGGGCATGGACTTCCTTCCGGCCTTTACCGGCGGGGATGTGGATGCCGCCTATCATTTCTTTAACGTGCTGATTACCGCGCACGGGCTGATCATGGTGTTCTTCATGGTCATGCCGGCGCTGATCGGGGGGTTTGGTAACTGGTTCGTGCCGATCATGATCGGGGCGCCGGATATGGCCTTCCCGCGCATGAACAATATCAGCTTCTGGTTGTTGCCGGCGGCGTTGGGCCTGTTGGTGATGTCCATGTTCTTCGAAGGCCCTCCGGGGCAGAACGGCGTGGGCGGCGGCTGGACGGTTTATGCCCCGCTCAGCACCTCCGGACAGCCCGGACCGGCCATGGATTTTGCCATTTTCTCTCTGCATATTGCCGGGGCTTCTTCAATCCTGGGGGCGATTAACTTCATCTGTACTATTTTCAACATGCGTGCGCCGGGCATGACCCTGCACAAGATGCCGCTGTTTGTCTGGTCCGTTCTAGTGACGGCCTTCCTGCTGCTGCTGTCTCTGCCGGTTCTGGCCGGGGCGATCACCATGCTGCTGACAGACCGTAACTTTGGCACCAGCTTCTTTGACCCCGCCGGGGGGGGTGATCCGGTCCTGTACCAGCACCTGTTCTGGTTCTTCGGTCATCCGGAAGTTTATATCCTGATCCTGCCCGGCTTTGGCCTGATCAGTCATGTGGTGGCCACCTTCTCCAACAAGCCGGTATTCGGCTATCTGGGCATGGCCTATGCGATGGTGGCGATCGGCGTGGTCGGGTTTATCGTCTGGGCCCACCATATGTTCACCGTCGGCATGGATGTGGACACCAAAGCCTATTTCACGGCCGCAACCATGGTGATTGCGGTGCCCACTGGCATCAAGATCTTCTCTTGGCTGGCGACCATGTGGGGCGGATCGATCCGGTTTGAAACACCTATGCTGTTTGCCCTTGGCATGATTTTCCTGTTCACCATCGGTGGGGTAACCGGTGTGGTTCTGGCCAACGGGTCGGTGGATACGGCGCTTCATGACACCTATTATGTGGTGGCGCATTTCCATTACACCATGTCCATGGGGGCGTTGTTCTCTATTTATGCCGGCTGGTATTTCTGGATTGGCAAAATGACCGGGAAACAGTATCCGCAATTGATCAGCAAGATTCATTTCTGGCTGACCTTTATTGGTGTGAACCTGATTTTCTTCCCGCAGCATTTCTTGGGATTGGCTGGTATGCCGCGGCGTATCCCGGACTATCCGGATGCCTACGCTTACTGGAACCTGGTTTCCACCATTGGGTATTATGTGATGGCTGTGGGGCTGGTGTTCTTCCTGATTGGTGTGGTGAAAACACTGATGTCCAAACGGACCCTGGGTGAAAATCCGTGGGGCGAAGGGGCAACCACGCTTGAGTGGACGCTGTCCTCTCCGCCGCCGTTCCACCAGTTTGAGAAACTGCCGCGGATTAAATAAACATGATGAGGGGCGGGCCTTGTCTTTCCCGGAATGTTCCGAGAGGAAGAGGGGCCCGCTTTACGGACTTTCAGATTGCCCGGCGGTTTGCTCGGAAGGGCAGGCTGGGTTTTTGATGAGCTTGACGGGACAAGATGTACGCTACTTCCGCTGAACAGCGCCGTTATGATCAATATGAACCGGCGGCGAGGGATTTCTGGGCCCTGCTGAAACCACGGGTGATGTCGCTGGTGGTTTTTACCGGGCTTGTGGGCCTGTTGCTGGCGCCGGGGGAAATTCACCCTGTGATCGCCTTTACGGCCATTTTATGTATTGCCGTGGGGGCCGGGGCATCGGGCTGCCTGAATATGTGGTATGACGCGGATATAGATGCGGTGATGAATCGCACCTGCGACCGGCCGATCCCGGCAGGGCGCGTTTCCCGTGAAAGTGCGTTGCATTTCGGGGTAGCGTTGTCAGTGGCGTCCGTTCTGCTGATGGGACTAGCGGTAAATATCACGGCGGCAGTGCTTCTAGCGGTTACCATCGGGTTTTATATTTTTGTCTATACCATGTGGTTGAAACGCCGCACCCCGCAAAATATTGTTATCGGCGGGGCGGCGGGGGCATTTCCGCCGATGATCGGCTGGGTCGCCGTGACCGGCAACATTTCCTTGGAAAGCCTGGTTTTGTTCGGGATAATTTTTATGTGGACGCCACCGCATTTCTGGGCGTTGTCTTTGTTTGCCTGCAAGGATTATGAAAAGGTGGGGGTGCCGATGCTGCCGGTGGTGGCGGGAGAGGCGGAAACCCGCAAGCAGATTCTGATTTATACCCTGCTTATGGTGCCGATCACGCTGGCCCCGTGGGTGATGGGATTTGCCGGGCCGGTCTATGGGCTGACTTCTGCGGTTTTGGGGACTGTTTTTCTGGGCCTGGCGCTGAAGCTTTATTTTCGTAAAGATATCGGAACGGCGAAAAAGCTGTTCTTTTTCTCGATCCTGTATCTGTTTATTCTGTTTGCGGTTCTGGGAACGGAAGCCTTTCTGGGCCAGACTTCAGGAGGGCTGATCTGATGCCGCTGCATGAGGAACATAAAAAACGCGCCGGGCGGAATTATGCGCTGGCTGCTGTGCTGCTGGCCTTGGTCGTGTTGTTTTTCCTGCTCACTCTTGCGAAGCTGAATGTGATATAGGGATACCCATGAACAGTTACGCAGAAACCAGACCCAACAATACCAAAACCCTGCTTGTGATCATGCTGATCCTGGCAGTGATGATCGGGCTTGTTTTTGCCGCAGTGCCGTTGTACCAGCTATTCTGCCAGGTAACAGGCTATGGGGGTACAACGCAAAGAGCGGAAAGCGGTGCGGCGCCTGTGGTGCTGAACCGGGAAATGAAGGTCAGTTTTAATGCGGATGTAAACCGGGAACTGCCCTGGAGTTTCAGGCCGGTGCAGCGGTCAGTTACCGTCAAGGTTGGAGAAGAGGCTCTGGTGTTCTATAAGGCGGTGAACAACAGTTCCGAAACGATAACCGGCACGGCGACCTTTAATGTCACGCCGTATAAGGCGGGAGCGTATTTCAGTAAGATTGAATGTTTCTGTTTTACGGAGCAGACACTCAAACCCGGGGAAGAGGTGGACATGCCAGTCACTTTCTTCATTGACCCGGAAATTGCCGAAGATGAACGTTTGGATGAGGTGAAGGAAATCACCCTTTCCTATACATTTTTCCGGATGAATGAGGAACAATAGACGGCGGGCAGGCCGCTATTTGGTTAGGATACAATTACGCATAGAGTGAGTAAGGGGACAATAGATGTCAGATTCACATGCTACTGAACATGAATATCACCTGGTGGACCCGAGCCCGTGGCCGTTGATCTGTTCGATCGGCGCATTTGTCACTGGTATTGGACTGGTGTTGTTGATGCATTTCGACGTAAGCTGGGTGGTTATCACCGGTGCGGTCATTCTGGCTTATGGCGCCTATAGCTGGTGGGGGGATGTCATTGACGAGGGCGAGCACAAAGGGTTTCACAAACCCATCGTGCAGTTGGGCCTGCGTTATGGCATGTTCCTGTTTATTATTTCCGAGGTCATGTTTTTTGTGGCGTGGTTTTGGGCGTATTTCAATGCGTCCCTGTTTCCTACCGAGGCCGTCGGTGGGGTATGGCCGCCGGAAGGCGTGGAAACTCTGGATCCCTGGCATTTGCCGCTGGTCAATACGCTGATCCTGCTGACATCCGGCTGCACGGTAACCTGGGCGCACCATGCCCTTGTTGAAGGGGACCGCAGCACCTTCCTGCGTATGTTGACTTTCACCATTCTTCTGGGGCTCAGCTTCACCGGCATCCAGGCTTACGAATATGCCCATGCCAGCTTCGGCTTCGAAGATGGCATCTACAGCTCCACCTTCTATATGGCGACCGGGTTCCACGGCGCCCATGTGATCATTGGCACCATCTTCCTGTTGGTGTGTCTGTTGCGTGGCCTGCGGGGCCATTTCAAACCTGATCACCACTTCGGTTTCGAAGCGGCCGCCTGGTACTGGCACTTTGTTGACGTGGTGTGGCTGGTGTTGTTCTTTAGCATTTATGTCGCGGGGTCCAGCAACGGTGTTGCAGGCCATTAAGGCGGTTAATGCCTGATCAAGACCATGATCCTTATCTGATGACCCCAGTCTCGCCTCTTAGGGCGGGGCTGGGGGGTGTCTGTCCGCGTTGCGGCCAAGGCCGCCTGTTTAGGGGGTATCTGGATCTGCGGGACAAATGTTCGTGCTGCGGTCTGGACTATTCATCATTTGAGTCCGCAGATGGCCCGGCCGTTTTTATTATTCTGATTCTTGGCTTTATCGTTGTGGGACTTGCGCTTGTGGTGGAGGTAAGCTTTGAGCCGCCGCTATGGGTGCATGTCGTGCTTTGGGGGCCGCTGACCCTGCTGGGGGCACTCGCATTGTTGCGCCCGTTCAAGGGGGTGATGATTGCCCTGCAATATCATTTCAAGGCAGAAGAAGGCCGGCTGGACGGGGAAGACGAGATATGATTTCCTTCCGCCCCCGTTTATGGCCCACGGTCTTTACCCTGCCGGCCTTTATCCTTCTTTGTGTGCTGGGCAACTGGCAGCTGGAGCGGCTTGACTGGAAGCTGGGGCTGATTGAAAAACTGGAAAGCCGCATGGCGCTGCCCCCAGTGGACCTTCCCCGTTCTCTGGAGAATAGCCCGGAGGTTCTGGATCGCTGGGAATACCGGCCGGTAATGGTACGGGGCCATTTTCTGCATATGCGGGAAATGACGCTGTACAGCATCGGGCCCGATGGCAAACCGGGTTATGATCTGTTCACCCCTCTGATGCTGGACCGGGGCGGGGTCATCATTGTCAATCGCGGCTGGGTACCGGAACAGCTGAAACTCAAAACAATGCGTCCGCAGACGCTAACGGAGGGTAAGGTTACCGTGACCGGGGTTTTGCGCAAGCCTTGGGGAAAGATCTGGTACGGCCCGGAAAACAGCCCGCAGACCAATGACTGGTATTATGGTGACATTGCGGCCATGGCGGAAAGCCAGAATCTGGAAAAGGTTTTTCCCATGTATCTCTATGCTGATAAAGGGGGGGATCCGGAGGAATACCCCCTGGGCGGGCGAACCCGGATCAAGCTGGTGAACAATCATCTGGATTATGCGCTGACCTGGTTCGGGTTGGCAGCGGTGCTGCTGATTATTTATCTGGTCTATCATGTTCGTTTAAGACGGGACGAGGGGACACAGGAATAACTTGCATCGTCAAGGCAAGATGCTAGTCTTGCCCGCGCAAAATGTATGAGTCGCTCATCATCTACAGCCTGAAAATAAAGGACGCATAAGGTGAAATATGTCAGTACACGCGGGGAAGCGCCGTCCCTGGGATTTGAAGAAGTTCTGCTGACCGGTCTGGCCCGGGACGGGGGCCTGTATCTGCCGGAAAGCTGGCCGCAATTGAGCCGGGAGGATATTGCTTCCTTTGCCGGGCTGAGTTATCAAGAGACGGCCTTTCGGGTGATGAAACCCTATGTATGTCCGGAAATATCCGAAGACGATTTTGCCGACCTCATTGACAACGCATACGCCACCTTCCGGCATAAGGCGGTCACGCCGCTTTCCCAGTTAGACAGCAATGAATGGATCCTGGAGCTGTTTCACGGACCAACGCTGGCGTTCAAGGATGTGGCGTTACAGCTCTTGGGACATTTGTTCGACCATGTGCTGACCCGTCAGGGACGCAGGATCACCATTGTGGGGGCCACCTCCGGCGATACGGGATCGGCCGCTATAGACTGCGTGCGGGATCGGGGCTGTGCGGAAATTTTCATGCTGCATCCCAAGGGCCGGGTGTCCGAGGTCCAGCGGCGGCAGATGACCACCGTGCAAAGCGCCAATGTGCACAATATTGCTGTGGAGGGGACCTTTGACGACTGTCAGGCGCTGGTCAAGGCCATGTTTAATGATCTTGCCTTCCGGGACGAGATCGCGCTGTCTGCCGTCAACAGCATCAACTGGGCCCGGGTGATGGCGCAGATCGTCTATTATTTTACTTCGGCTGTCGCGCTTGGCGCTCCGGCACGGCCTATTTCCTATAGCGTGCCGACCGGTAATTTTGGTGATGTCTATGCGGGATATGTGGCGCGGTGCATGGGACTTCCTATTGAACAGCTGGTGGTGGCGACCAATATAAATGATATTCTGGCCCGCAGTTTGACCAGCGGGGATTATACGGTGGGCACGGTACAACCGACCATCAGCCCCAGCATGGACATTCAGGTGTCCAGCAATTTTGAAAGGCTGCTGTATAATCTTTATGACGGGCAGGCGGCGGAAATCCGCCGGCTTATGGAAAACCTGAAACAGGCGGGCAGTTTCACCATCGACGGGCCACAGCTGGAAAAGGCACAGGCTCTTTTTGAGGCCTGTCGTGTAAGTGAAGAAGACACTCGCGCCACCATTCGCGAGGTCTATGACGAGACGGAAATCCTGCTGGACCCGCATACGGCAGTGGGGGTTTGCGCGGCCCGCAGCAAGCGCCGCCGGGCTGAAACGCCGATGGTGACTTTAAGCACGGCGCATCCGGCCAAATTCCCGGATGCCGTGGAGGCGGTTACCGGCAAACATCCGGCATTGCCGGATCATATGGCGGATCTGTTTTCGCGCCCGGAAAAATATGACAGCCTGCCCAATGACCTGGGCGTGATACAGGCCTATATACGTGATACGTTGAAATAAAAACACGTTGAAATAAAAAGTGACGGAAAAATCTGACGAACGCGAATGACAGTACGGACTTCGACCCTGGATAACGGCTTGCGTGTTGTGAGTGACAGTATGCCGCATGTGGAAACCGTGACGGTGGGGGTCTGGAACGATGTGGGCAGCCGCCACGAAAACCGGGAACAGAACGGGCTGAGCCATATGCTGGAACATATGGCCTTCAAGGGCACGACCCGGCGCACGGCGCGCGACATTGCCGAACAGATTGAAAATGTCGGCGGGTATCTGAATGCCTATACCTCGCGGGAGCATACCACCTATTATGCCCGGCTTCTGCATGAGGATCTGGAACTGGGCCTCGACGTGTTGGCCGATATTTTGCAGTTTTCCACATTTGATGCTGAGGAACTGGAACGGGAGCGGGGAGTTATCATCCAGGAAATCGGGCAAGCCAACGACACTCCCGATGATATAGTGTTTGACCTGATGCAGGAGGCCGCCTATCCCGATCAGCCGGCCGGTCGGCCCATTCTTGGTACGCTGGATCTGGTGCGGCGGTTCCAACGCCATGATCTTGCCGATTATATGGGGCACCACTACAAGGCTGAGGAAATGGTGCTGGTGGCAGCAGGGCGCGTTAATCACGACCAGCTTGTCGACCTTGCCGAAAAAAAGTTTTCCGCCTTGCAAAGACGTCGAGACAGTCGCATGGAGCCGATCTCTTATATCGGCGGGGCGCGGCTTAAGGACAAGGACTATGATCAGGTCAATCTGGTTTTCGGTTTTGACGGGATCAGCTATGACGATCCGGATTATTATGTGGCGCAGATTATGTCCATGATTCTGGGGGGCGGCATGTCGTCGCGTCTGTTTCAGGAAGTACGCGAAAGGCGGGGCCTGGTGTATTCCATCTACAGCTTCATGCAGTCCTATACCGATGGCGGGACCTTTGCCATTCATGCGGGGACGGGACCGGATCAGGTAAATGAGCTGATTCCCGTAGTGGCTGAGGAAATGCATCGGCTCAGCCAGGATGTGAGCGCAGAAGAGGTGAGCCGGGCCCGTACCCAGCTCAAGGCCGGCATGATGATGGCTTATGAAAGCACCACCAACCGTATGGAACAACTGGGCCGGCAGATGATGATTTTTGACCGCCCCATCCCGCGACAGGAAATTCTTGACAGCCTGGATCGAGTGGATGAGACAGCGGTCATGCGGTATATGGACCGGTTGCTGTCTTCGGGGCCGCTGACGCTTGGGGCGATCGGTCCGCTCAAGGGGCTGGAGGAGTACGACAAAATCGCCGCCCGATTTTAAAAATGTTTCTCCCCTCTTTTCTTCTTTTTATTGTCATTCCCGCGTTTATTGTCATTCCCGTTTTTATTGTCATTCCCGCGCAGGCGGGAATCCAGTCCTTTGTTAAAATGGCTCTTCCGGGCCAATTGGGGGGGTGTGTTATGGGGCTGGATTGCTGTCTGTGTGGCAATGACGGGAAGACCGCCTTACTCCGGAAACATGGGAATAAATCGCGGGGTGTTCTGCACCCGTTCGATCCAGGTTCGAATGGCTGGATAGGGGCCAAGGTCAAAATCACCCATTTCAGCCACATGGGTATAGGCAAATAGCGCGATATCGGCGATGGAATACTGTTCGCCCACGAGAAAGGTTCGATCCTTCAGATGGGCTTCCATCACTTGTAACGCCGCAGTGCCTTTTTCATGCAGGTCCGGTAGTTCCGCCCGGCGGGGGCTATCTTCCGGCAGGAGGGTGAGAATGAATTTTGCCACGGCGACATAGGGTTCGTGGCTGTATTGCTCAAAAAACAGCCACTGCATCACTTGGGCCTGGCCCCATTTATCGGTGGGGAAATAGTCTGTCTCTTGCGCAAAATAATACAGAATGGCGTTGGATTCGGCGAGACAGTGCCCGTCCGGAAACTCCACCACCGGAATGCGGCCGTTGGCATTGATCCGCGACAGAAAGTCCGGGGTGCGGGTCTCTCCGATGGTCACGTCATAGGAAATGCTGCGAAAAGGCACCCCCAGTTGGCTTAGCAGAAGGCGCACCTTATAGGCATTGCCGGAGTGGGGATTGTCGTGCAGGATATACATAGCCTCGATTTTCCTTCCCGCTCACAGGTCCAGCACCGGTTCGCGTACATGATCGATGATTTTTTTCATCACCGTAGGCAGGGCGTATTTATCCAGCTGGTCCAGTGGCACCCATTCCCCTTCCTGCAGATTGATCATTTCTTCAAGCTCAAGGCGGATCACTTTCAGTTCCAGGTGAAAATGGGTAAAGGTGTGGCGCACCAGCCCCGGCAGTTCCCGCCAGTTGGCGATAATCGGCACCCGGGGAGGTGGAAAATTGTCCCAGCTGTTGCTGGGAATCCAGTCGCTGGTAGGCACCTCCATCATCCCGCCGAGCAATCCATTTTCGGGTCGGCGGCGCAGCCACAGCTTGCCGTCAAATTCCCCCCAGAAGGCAAAACCCCGGCGGGTGGGTTTTTCCGCCTTGCGTGTCTTTTTGGGCAGTTCTTCAGCGCTGTCAGTGCGGGCGGCGAGGCAGAATGCCTCCCACGGGCAGCGCCCGTTACATTTGAGCGCCCGCGGCGTACACACAGTCGCGCCCAGATCCATAACCGCTTGGGCGTAATCTCCCGGTCTGTGTGTGGGGGTCAGCTTTTCGGCAAATTCTCTCAAAACCGGTCTGGCGTCGGGCAGGGGGGTGTGCACGTCAAACAGCCGGGCCATGACCCGCTCCACATTGCCGTCTACCACTGTGGCGGCCTCATCAAAGGCAATGGCAGCGATCGCGGCGGCGGTATAGGGGCCGATACCGGGCAGCTTGCGCAGGTCGCCCTCTGTGGTGGGAAAGATACCGTCCAGGTCATAGGCGATGACCTGCGCGCATTTATGCAGGTTTCGGGCCCGGGCGTAATATCCCAGTCCCGCCCATTCCACCAGCACATCATCCAGATCGGCCTGGGCCAGATCCTTAACGGTGGGCCATTTTTCGATAAATTTTGTGAAATAGGGAATCACCGTTGCGACGGTGGTCTGTTGCAGCATGATTTCGCTGAGCCAGACTTCATAGGGATCCGGCACGAGGCCGCCTTTGCGATGTTCGGGGCTGATGCGCCAGGGCAAGGTCCGGGCGTGAGTGTCGTACCAGTCCAGCAGCATATCCGCGAGATCTTCGCGGTGTTGTAATAAGATGTCCTGTTCTGCTGTCGTCATAACCCGGTGGTGATTGTTTTGTTCGGTTTTCTTTTTCGGTTTTTGGTGCTGAGTTTGTTTCGGGAAGGAAAACTATAAAGAAAGCCTCGAAAGAATCCAGAAAATAGAGTCGTCGGCAGGCTACCCAGGTGTGAGACCCCCTCATCTCCCTCCGTATTTTTTCCTATGATCATCTTATTTTGGACATAGGCCGGAAATATCTTATGGTTGTCCCTCTTTCGATTTGCGGGAAGAACTGTATAGTAACGTCATGACCATAAAGCGACCAGAAAAAAGCTCTGGGGGAGTACGCGGCACCGGCAGGTCTCGGAAGCCCCTTTCCGTGGCCGATGCGGTAGAATTGTCCAGCCTCAGAGCGTTCCGGCGTTACGGTTTTGCCCGGCGGGAAATCATTTCCCGATGGAGCGATATTGTGGGTTCCGTGCTTGCGGAGTGCAGCCTGCCAGAGCGGCTGAGCCCGCCGCGGGAAACGCCTGACGGCGAAAGCCGGGGGGGGACGCTCTATGTCCGGGTGCAGGGCAGCTTTGCCGCAGAAATACAGCATCTGGAGCCTTTGATTATTGACAGAATCAACAGCTATTACGGGTATCGGGCCGTGGACAGGCTGAAACTGCGGCAGGGGCCGGTACCGCCCCGGTTGCGGCCGGCGTCACGCCGGGAACCGGAGTTGACCGAGTCTCAGAAAAAATTTTTGGAAGAGACACTGTGCAGGGTCAAGGACAATAGCTTGCGGCAGGCACTCTATCGTCTCGGGGCCTCGCTCTTCGATCCGGAAAAAGCAGAAAAACCAAGACCTAAGCGTCGCTTTGCCCGGCGCGGCAAGGGGGCGCTGCCGCCGGATTAGGCGCCCTTAACGATTCTTCACTTGATTTGAAGGAACAATCATTTCTATACTCACCTACAATATATTGTGGATACGACATGACTAAACAACTAAATACGCGAAAAAAACTGTTTTCTATTTTTGTTCTGGCGGTCTTCTTTTCGGGCGGCTGCCTGATGGGGGTCACGGCCATGGCTGCGGCGTCGGAGCCAGAAGGAAGTGCGCAAAAAGTTGCTTCCGCACCGGCTGCAGGCGACCAGAAGCCGGTACAGACCACTGCGGCTCAGGACAAACCCTTTCTGGATTATGATGTGGTGATGGGGGACCCGGAGGCCCCGATCGAAATCATCGAATATGCCTCCACCACCTGCCCGCACTGTGCGGACTTTCATGAGAATGTGTTGCCGCAACTGAAAGAAAAATATATCGAAACAGGCAAAGCCAAACTCATTTACCGGCATTTTATGCTGAACGCCATTGATCTTGATGTGTCGATCATTTCCCGCTGTGCGACAGAAGATAAATATTACCCGCTGTTAGGGCTGATTTTTAAACGCCAGTCGGCCTGGTTCCAGCCCCAGGAATATCGGAAACTTGCAGATCAGTATGGTAAAGAGACTGGCTATCGGATGTTTTCCGAATTTACCCGTAACGAAGTGGCGAAAATTGCCCGCATGGCCGGGATCAGCAAAAGCCGCATGGAACAGTGTCTGACCGATTCCCGGATTCGGGATTATCTGATTGACGTGTATCAGGAAGGCGCCAAGACCTATCAGATTACGGGAACGCCATCATTTGTAATCAATGGCGAAAAGTTTGAGGGACGCCCCGATTTTGAGTCCCTTGATAAGGCCCTGCAAAAACTGAACTGATCCGTTACAGGACAAGGATTGGCCTGAGTTTTTGCCGCTTTATCTTTCGGGACCGGCCCGGGGCGCTCCAGATGACGGGAGTGTTGCAACGCCGGGGATGAACCCCAGGGAGGGAACCAAGGTGGATTTTACAAGGCTCAGGCTATCCGGTTTTAAGTCTTTTGTTGATCCGACCGAACTGGTCATTGAAAAAGGTCTAACGGGGATTGTAGGTCCCAATGGGTGCGGCAAATCCAATCTTCTGGAGGCGTTGCGCTGGGTCATGGGGGAAAATTCCGCCAAAAGCATGCGTGGGTCTGGCATGGATGATGTGATCTTTGCCGGGACCTCGGCCCGCCCGGCGCGCAACCTGGCGGAAGTAACCCTGACCCTGCATAACGGGGATCGCACCGCCCCGGCCGCCTTTAATGATGAAATTCAGCTGGAAATTTCCCGGCGCATTGAGCGCGAAAGCGGCTCCGCCTATCGTCTTAATGGCAAGGAGGTACGGGCCAAGGATGTGCAGCTTCTGTTTGCCGACGCCTCCACCGGGGCCCATTCCCCCTCATTGGTAAGCCAGGGGCGCATTGGTGCGCTGATTAATGCCAAGCCGCAGGCCCGTCGGGCCGTGCTGGAGGAAGCCGCCGGTATCAGTGGCCTGCATTCCCGCCGCAAGGAAGCGGAAAGCAAATTGCGCTCGGCGGAAAATAATCTGGAACGGCTGGGGGATGTGGAAATCCAGCTTCAGGAGCAGATTCGCAGCCTGAAATCCCAAGCGCGCCAGGCCACGCGCTACAAGAATGTCAGCCGGGAAATCCGCACCCTGCAGGCCTTGATCCTGTATATGGAATGGCGGGCCATTGCCGGTAATATCGCCCGCACCGAAACCGACATGCGCACGGCCGTGCGCAAAGTGTCGGACATCAGCACCACTCTCGCTGCCCTGAATAAGGAACAGGCCATCTTGGCCGCAAAACTACCTTCCCTGCGGGAAGCGGAGGCGGAGCTTGCCGCCAAACTGCATCGCCTCACCGTAGCGCGGGATGGCCTGGATGGGGAAGAAAAGCGGATACATGAGACTCAGGAAAAACTGCGGGCGCAACTGGAACAGATTGATCAGGACGAAGCCCGGGAAAAAGGCGTCGTCGGGGATGCGGCCCGTATGACCGAACGCCTGAGTGCGGAAAAGCGGCAGCTTCTTCAGGACATTGAAAATCAGACAGATAATGTGGAGCAATTATCGGCAACCCTGAAACAAAAACAAGCCGCGACCCTGGAAGCGGAATGGACGCTGGAGGAAATGACCCGCCGGCAGGCCCAGCGCAATGCGGAAAAAAACAATCTTCTCCGGGATCTGGAAGAAACCGAAAACCGTCTGGCGGCGCTCACGGAACAAAAAAACACCATTGAGGAACGCATTGCCCGTTTGGAAAGCAACAATCTGTTTACTCAAGCGTTGAATGAAGCGGAAAACAGGTTGTCGGCCGCCGAAAAACAGATGCAGCTTCAGCAGGTCAAGTCCGTCGAGGCCGAAGAAAACCGTCAGCACTGGCAGCAACAGGAGCAGGACGCCCGTGCCGCCTTGCAGACCCAGGAAGCAAAGCAGGCCAAATTGCAGGCAGAGATTGAGGCATTGGAAGAGCTTCTTTCCGCGGGACATCAGGAAGGATTTACGCCGATTCTGGAAAAAGTTACCGTGCGGGAAGGTTATGAAGCGGCGCTTGGGGCGGCACTGGATGCGGATCTGGACGCATCGGAGGACAGTGAGGATCCCGTGCATTGGCGTCATTTACCGCCTCTGGTCAATCCACCGGCCCTGCCGCAAGGGGTAGAGAGGCTGGTGGATCATGTGCAGGCCCCCGAAGCTTTGGCCCGCCGGCTGTCTCAGATCGGTGTGGTGGATACGGAAGAAGAGGCCATGACGCTGCTGGACCGTCTTCACCCCGGTCAGCGCCTGGTGACGCGCAAGGGCGGGGTCTGGCGCTGGGATGGGTTGTGCACCTCGCCGGAGGCACCCAGCGGCGCCGCCATTCGTCTAGCGCAGAAAAACCGGCTGGAAACCCTCTGTGAGGCGATGCAGGAACAGCACCGACACACCGAACATGCCCGTCGGGAGCTTGAACAGGCCCAGAGCCGGCTTGATGAAGCCCGACAGCAGGCCCGGGACCTGCGGCAGGCGTGGCGGGACGCGGAAGAAAAGGCCGCCGCCGCGCGTCGGGAACTGACCGAAGCGGAAAAACAAGCCACCCGCCATCAGACGGAAGAGACGGCGCTAAAGGATCGTCTGGGGCATATTCTGGAAAGCCTTGATGAAGTCAGGGCACGCCGGGAACAGGTTCGGGAAACCCTGGCGGCGCTGCCGGAGCCGGCCAGTCTGGAACAGGATATTCAGGCGGCCCGGGCGGAGGTGGAAGCGCGTCGGCATGATCTGTCGGAGGCGCGTCTGGCGCATGACAGTTTCCTGTCCCGAAGCACAGCACGGCAAGACCGTCTGGAGCAGATTGAAACGGAACTTGGCGCCTGGAAACTGCGTCTGGGGGATATTGAGCAGCATCTGGAAAAGCTGGTTCAGCGCCGGGCGAAAGCACGCGAGGAGCTGGCGGCGCTCGAAGATCGCCCCGGTCAGATTGTGGAAGAACGCCGCAAGCTCAACAGTCTGATTGACGCGGCGGAAGAAGACCGTCGCCATGCTGCGCAGCGGCTGGCAGAAGCGGAAGAAACATTGGCGACCAAGGAGCGCGAAATCCGGGAGGTGCAGGCAGCTCTCGCCGAAGCCCGGGAGCAAAAAGTACGTTACGAAACCAGTCTGGAACAATATGACGAGCAACGTCAGGCGCTGAAACGCCGTATTGAAGAGGAGTTCGGTTGTGCGCCCGAAGCGCTAAGGGAAAAGGCGGATCATGAGCCGGAAGCGGAATTTCCGGATGAGGAGGAGGCACACCGCCGGCTGGAGCGGCTGAAAATGGAACGGGAGCGGCTGGGGGCCGTGAACCTGCGGGCGGAAGAGGAACTGGCTGAAATTGAGAAAAGTCTGGAAACCTCCGTCCGGGAACGCGAGGATCTGGAAAAGGCCATTGAAAAACTGAAACGCGCTATTGCCGACCTGAATAGGGAAGGCCGGGCACGTATGCTGAAGGCGTTTGAGGAAGTCAACGCTCATTTTTCGACCTTGTTTACGACCCTGTTTGGCGGGGGTCATGCTCATCTTGAACTGACCGAGTCTGAAGACCCGCTGGATGCCGGCTTGGAGATTATGGCCAGCCCGCCGGGCAAGAAATTGCAAAATCTGTCCCTGTTGTCGGGGGGGGAGCAGGCACTGACGGCGCTGTCGCTGATTTTTGCGGTGTTTATGACCAATCCGTCACCGATTTGTGTGCTGGACGAGGTGGATGCGCCGCTGGATGATGCCAATGTGGAGCGGTTCTGCGATCTTCTGGATGAAATGACCCGCAAGACGAAAACCCGTTTCCTGATCGTCACCCACAATGCGCTAACCATGTCGCGGATGAATCGGCTGTTTGGTGTTACTATGGCGGAACGCGGGGTGTCACAGCTGGTTTCCGTGGACCTGGAAAGTGCCGAAAGAATGCGCGACAGGCTGGCAGATTCTCTTCTGGGATAGGCCTGCGGAGGAGGGGAAAAATAAGCTCAAAAAGCTGCGGGGGAAAACAACCTTTGTTCGCAGGGGGTTACGGCCATATTTGCAGGAATAAAAAGTCCTTTTTTTGTAACTTGACAGGGCACGGGGCAGAAACTATGGTGCACACAATTTTGCGGGTGCGGTCCGGGCTTTTGGTTCGGATCGGTTTTCGAAAAGGGGTTGCCTGTGTCTGATGATGAAAACAAGTCAGGCGACAAAGAGCGGTCTTTCGAAGATTTCAGCGCCCGGCTACAGGCGGCGCGTCAGGCCCAGAAGGACAAGAGTTCGGGGAAACCGAAACCGATGAGCGCCTATGGCGCGGCGATCAGGCTGGTTGCCGATCTTGTTGCGGGGATCGTGATGGGGGCGCTGATTGGCCTGTTTTTGGATGACTGGCTGGGAACCCGGCCGTGGTTAATGATTGTGTTTCTGTTTTTGGGCATCGGTGCCGGGATCAGAAACGTTCTGAGGACCGCAGAGCAGATGAACCGGCCTGGGTCCGATGATGAAGAAGATAAACCGTAATTCGTGTTTTGTTGAAACAAGACAGGTAATAAGAGGGAAGATAAAGTGGCCAGCCCGCTTGCGCAATTTGAAATCACCAAGATCATGCCTCTGGAAGTTGCAGGCTATGATGTCTCTTTTACCAATTCTTCCGCCTTTATGGCGCTCACGGTTGTGCTGATCAGCCTGTTTGTGCTGGGAGGCATGCGCCAGGCCGCCTTGGTGCCGGGGCGATGGCAATTGATGGTGGAAGTGTTTTATGAATTCGTTGCGAAAACATTGACCGATCTTGCCGGACATGACGCCCGGCGGTATTTTCCCTTCGTTTTCTCTCTGTTCATGTTCATTCTGTTCGCCAATGTTCTGGGGCTGATGCCCTACAGCTTTACGGTCACCAGCCATATAGCCGTTACCTTTGCGATGGCCTTTTTTGTGTTTGTGGGCGTTACGCTGATCGGCTTTATCAAACACGGCATCGGTTTTCTGAAATTTTTTGTCCCGCATGGCGCACCGTGGTATCTGCTGCCGCTGCTGATTTTGATCGAGGTGGTCTCGTATCTGTCCCGTCCCATCAGCCTGTCTGTCCGCCTGTTTGCCAATATGGTGGCCGGTCATACCATGCTGAAGGTGTTTGGCGGCTTTGTGGTGGCTTTGGGTGCACTGGAAGGCATCTGGGGAGCTTCCGGAATTTTTCCGGTGGCCTTCATGGTGGCGATTACCGGCCTTGAGCTGCTGGTGGCTTGTCTGCAGGCATACGTGTTTACGGTATTGACCTGTATTTATCTGAATGACGCCCTGCACATGCATTAAGGCACAGGCCTTAAGACGCATCAGCTGCGATGATGCGGTGAAGGGTAGCATGTTTTGTTGTAGTTGGATTTAATTATATATCAAAAGAGGAAGTATAAAATGGACGTCGAAGCTGCAAAAATGATTGGTGCCGGTCTGGCTTGTTTTGCTCTGATCGGGGCCGGGGTAGGGATTGGCCTGATTTTCGGTAACTATGTATCTGCCGCGATCCGCAATCCTTCCGCTGCTGGCCAGGTTTTTGGTCAGACCATGCTGGGCGCCGCTCTGGCCGAGGCTGCTGGCCTGTTCGGTCTGGTTATCGCCTTTATGATCCTGTTCATGTAATGTGCCCATCAGGGAGGAAACTCCCTGATTTCCCTGGTTCACTTACGTAAACAGGAATGGGCCTTACGGCAACTTAAAGGCCCAGGAGAGAAGAAAATGCCACAATTAGACCCAGCTGTATTTCTTCCCCAGATTTTCTGGTTGGCGGTGCTGTTCGGGGTGCTGTATCTGATTACGACTTACAGTGCCGTTCCGAAAATTTCCGCCATCCTGGAAAAACGCCAAAATCGTATCGCCGACGATCTGGAAGAAGCGGAAAGGTTACAGCGTCAGGCCGAAGAGGCCCGGGCAGCTTATGAAGCGGCGCTGACCGAGGCGCGTGAGACGGCCAAGGCCCGGATTACGGCCAAGCGGGAACAGATCAAAGCTGAAATCGACGTAAAATATGACGAGCTGACAGACAGGCTGAATGCCGAGGCGGCCGAAGCAGAGCAACGCATTGCTGCCGCCAAAGCCAAGGCGATGGCCGAGCTAAAGGATGTTTCTGCGGAACTTTGTAAGGAAATCGTCGCCCGGATTGCTCATCTGGAGCTTGATCCCAAGTCAGTGGCCAAGGTTGTGGAAGCCAAATTGGCGGACACCCGTCTGGAAGGTGCCGGGCTGGCCGAGGTTCCGGCGGATAGCGGAAAAAGCAGTGCACCGGTGAAGGAGAAAGTCCATGGTTGACATAGAGCAGTCAGCTAAGGAGCTTGAGGAGAAACTCCATCAGGAAATGGAAAGTGTCGCCACCGCCTTCCACGAAGAGGAAACGCACCAAGGTTATGAAATCGGTGATGCCACATTCTGGGTGGCGGTCTCTGCGATTTTGTTTGTCCTTCTGCTGATCCGGCTTAAGGTTCCCGGTCTGATCGCCCGCAAGCTGGATGAAAGATCAGCGGCCATTGAAGAACAGCTGAACAATGCCCGCCAGTTGCGGGAAGAGGCATCGGCCTTGCTGAACAGCTATCAGCGGGACCAGCGCAAGGCGGAACAGCAGGCCAAGGATATGCTTGAGCAGGCAGAAAGCGAAGCCAAGGCGCTGGCGGAAGAGGCGGAAATTAAAATCAACGAAATGGTTGAACGCCGGACCCGTCTTGCGGAGCAGAAGATCGCCCAGGCCGAAGCCAATGCGGTGAAGGAAATTCAGCAGATTGCTGCTGATGCGGCCATTGCCGCCGCGCGGCAGCTCATTGCGGAAAACCTTAAAAAGGCGGACAAGGATGCTCTGATCAAGGCGAGCATCGAGAATCTGGATCATCGCCTGCATTAAGCATGGTCCCAGGGGAACGCCCTTTAAAATAGAATGAGAAAAACCCGGGCCGGAACCCGGGTTTTTTTATATTTACGGGCATAATTTGCGCTGGATCAATGTTGAAAATTGTCGGACATGCCATACATCATATTGTGTGTATCCTTTATGCGTTGTTCATGTAATAAGGGAGATGAGACATGTCTGAAAAATTGCCTGAAAGGAAAGAAAATGAGGGTGGTCGGACACCGCTCTCTCTGTTTGATCCGTTCACCCATCTGCGCAAGGAAATTGATGACATATTTTCCGATTATGGGCGAGGGTGGAGCAATTTCTTCCGCCGGCCGATGAGCTTGAGCAAATTTGCGCTCAACCCGCAGACAGATATCACCGAAAGCAAGGAAGCTTTTGAAATATCAGTGGAACTGCCGGGGCTGGACGAGAAGGATGTAACTCTCACCCTGCAGGATGATGTCCTGATCCTCAAAGGAGAGAAAAAAGAGGAAAAGGTGGAAAAAGAAAAAGACTATCACCTGACGGAAAGAAGCTATGGCGCCTTCCAGCGGAGTTTTAAACTACCGCCCAATGTGGATGCCGATGCCATTCAGGCGGATTTCCACAAAGGGGTCATGACGATTGTCCTGCCGAAAACCGCCGAAGCGCAGGAAAAAGTGAAAACGATCAAAATCAAGTCCCGTTAAGGGACACTGCTGTCTCTTTTGCTCAATATGCGTTTTCCTTTGGGGCCGGCTTTCGCGCCGGTCCTTTTTTATTAGGGTAGGGAGCTTGTCGGATAGGGCTATCTCTTGACTTTGGGCACCATATTTGATTCCTTGAAGGCCTGTAGGGTGAAAGAGAGGCTTACGACACAATGAAAAGGGGGATGCGCCACGCGCTGCTGCCGATTGTTTTGCTGGGGCTTGCCGGTTGTGCCACCAGTCCGCCCAGCAACATTCATGACAGCTGCACCATTTTCAAGGAAAAAAGCAGTTGGTATAAAGCCGCCAAAGCCAGCCAGAAACGGTATGGCACGCCGATTCATGTGCAACTGGCGATCATCAAACAGGAATCCAGCTTCAAATACGACGCCAAGCCGGAACGGGTTTATCTGTTGGGGCTTATTCCCTGGGGCCGGAAATCCTCGGCCTATGGCTATGCTCAGGTGAAAGACGGCACCTGGGACTGGTACAGGAAAAAAACCGGCAATCACGGGGCCAGCCGGGATGATTTCGCTGATGCCATCGACTTTGTCGGCTGGTACACGAATTTAAGCCAAAGCATGCTGGGCATTTCCAAATGGGATGCGTATAACCAGTATCTGGCGTATCACGAGGGCCATGGCGGCTGGAAACGGGGTACCTACCGAAAAAAGCCCTGGTTGATGCGGGTGGCGCGCAAGGTGGAAAAAAGCGCCCGGACTTATGGCGCCCAGCTGAAACGCTGTGAAGACGACCTGGACAAGGGATTCTGGCTCTGGCCGTTTTGAGGGCTTGCGGAGAAATGCCTCGCCTTGAAATCTCTGAATTGCCCCCCTAAAGCTGTTCCGGTTCGCCTTTCCTGAGCCAGCCGGTGATGCTGTAACGGCCGCCTTCAGCCTGGGGCGCTACATAGCTTACGGAATGTTTTTGCGGCACCTTCAAAATGTTGAGCGCATTGAAGGTGGGCGTGAAGCCCTGGGAAATATGGCCGTGGTTATCAATAAACTGCAAAATTCCGCCCCAGTCGGGCCGCCAGTGCGGTGTGAAATTCAGCACATAAGCCGCCAGGCGGTTTTTGCCGCCCACATCATCGCTATGATCGGTCAGAAAATGGCCGGGGCGGAACAGGGTACACTGGGCGTCGGCATAGGTGGCTTCCTGAAAGCCGGTCACGGCCCGCATGAAGTCCAGAAACGCTTCGGAGTTCACAAAGTCCAGCACCCGGTTGATGAACAGGTCCTGATTGAGTTTCTGCGCCCGGGCATCGCTCAGGGAATAGCTGTTATAGATATACTGAAACCCGTATTTTGCTTTTTCGGTAATATGGGTGTTCAGCAGATTACGCTGTACCTCGGTCATGGCCTCGACCTGGATTTTATGGAGCGTGTAACCTTTTTCCCCGTCATTGAAATTGGTTTGCCAGGGCACTTCGGTGGTGAGCGCTTCATGGATTCGCGCTGCACTTTCGGGAGTGAGAATGTCGGGGATATGCACCCGGCCGGTTGTGGCAAAAATTTCGGCATATTTTTTGACGACAATATCCGGATTGAGGCGGATATCAATTTCAGACGTATGATGCGCAGACATCTTATTTCCTGTTTCTGTCAAAATCATAGGACCGTTCCACGCGGGCCACATGGATGGCGTATTTTTCATACCAGGTTGTCCGGCCTGTCTTCTGGGCAATGGCGTGATCCATGACTTTTTTCCAGGCCCGAATGCTGGCCTCATCCTGCCAGTAGGACACCGTAATACCTTCGCGTGTGGTTTTGTCTCTGACGCTGTCCAGGCCCAAATACCCCGGTTGCTGTCTGGCCAATTCCTCCATCAGCCGGGCCGTTTTCTGATATCCGTCTTCATCCTCCGCCGTGCGGCGGCTGGTGAAGATCACGGCATAATAAGGCGGCGTGGGCAGCGTCATGGCGGGATCCTTCTATCGAACAAAAGCCTTGCCGCGGGCCATCACAAAACTGGGGGTACGCAGGGTGGAGATATCTTCAAGCGGATTACCCCGGGCGGCAATGATATCGGCCACTTTGCCTTTTTCCAGCGTACCGATTTCATCTGCAAGCCCCAATAGGTCGGCGGCATTGACCGTGGCGGCTTCCAGTACGGCCCGCTCCGGCATACCGGCTTCGACCATCAGTTCCAATTCACGGCCGTTAATGCCGTGTTTGCTGACCCCGCTGTCGGTGCCGAAAGCAATTTTTACGCCGCTCTTATAGGACCGGCTGAGCGCTTCCATGATCTGGGGGCCTACTTTGCGGGCCTTATCCACGCTGGCGGGCGGAAGAGTGCCCGGAATTTCCGCCATCTCGGCGGCGGTGATGCCGGCAAGCACAGTGGGTACGTGATAAGCGCCGGTTTTCTTGAACAGCTTGATGCTTTCCTTATCCAGATAGGTACCGTGTTCAATGCTGTCCACTCCGGCCTTGAGCGCCGCGTTAATCCCGTCCGCGCCGTGGGCATGAGCGGCCACCTTGCGGCCCATAGAATGGGCGGTTTCGACAATGGCGCGCTGTTCCGCGTCCGTGAACTGCTGGCCGGTACCGGCGGCGATATTGCTCAAGACCCCGCCGGTGGCGACATATTTGATCACATCGGCGCCGAACTTGATCTGTTCGCGCACCGCCCGACGGCAATCATCGGCGCCGTTGCAGATGCCGCTGTCCGGTTCGATCACCCCGTGGCGGAACCCGTTGGTATCCCCATGTCCACCTAGCGGCGAGATGGTATAACCGGCAGCAAGGATGCGCGGTCCCTGAATAAGCCCTTTGTTAATACCATCCCGGAGCGCAAAAATGCCGTCCCGCGGTCCGCCCACATTGCGGATGGTGGTGAAACCTGCGGCCAGAATACGTCGGGCAAAAGGCACGCCCATGATGGCATAATCCGCTTCGGTCAGGGTCACGGCCTCCAGGCGGCTGTTCTTGCTGATCTCCATGGTCACATGAGTGTGACTGTCGATCATGCCGGGCATGACAAACTGATCCCTGAGGTCGATGATGTCCGCCTCACTCACCTGGTCTAACTCTTCAGGCATGACATATCCAGGCCGGATCTCTTCGATACGGTCGTTTTTAATCAGGATGGACTGTTCCCGGCGCACTTCTTCGCGCGCATCGGTCATGAGTGTTCCGGCATGGATGATGGTCCAGTGCGGCTGCTCCTTGTGATCGGCAGCCGTGGCCGCCGGGCCTGTGATCATCGCACACAGCAGCAGCCCAATAAATCCTGATAAAAACTTCATGAATAATCCCCTTTAATGACTGTTATTTGTTTAATGACTTTTATGTGTCGACTCATATAAGTTTTTATAAAGCTAGCAGAATTGCCCGCCGCCGCAAATGGCCTATTTTTGCGCCGCTATTTCTGTCCAAAGCCGCCGCCTCCCGGGGTTTCGATGACAAAAACGTCATCCGGTTGCATATCCGTTTCATCGGCCGGCCCCAATATGTCCTCCCGACCGTCGCGGCGGATAACCTTATTGATGCCGGGTAGACCGTCATCCCCGCCGTTCAGCCCGGGCGGGGGAATCTGTCGATGATTGGAAATGATGGCCGCTTGCATGGCATGGCGAAACCGGAGCCGGCGGACAAGGCCATCGCCGCCCCGGTGCCGTCCATCACCGCCACTGCCGCGCCGGAGGGAAAACTCTTCCAGCAAGACCGGATAGCGCCATTCGAGTACTTCGGGATCGGTCAGGCGGGAATTGGTCATATGGCTCTGGACGGCGCTTTGTCCATCATGATCCGCCGTCGCGCCCATGCCGCCGGCGAGGGTTTCGTAATACTGGAACGTCTCGTCGCCAAAGGTGAAATTATTCATGGTGCCCTGGGCGGCGGCCATCTTGCCGAGCGCGAGAAACAGTGCGTTGACCACGGCTTGCGAGGTTTCCACATTACCCGCCACCACTGCCGCCGGCGGCCGCGGGTTCAACAGGCAGCCTTCCGGTACGATGATATCAAGCGGCGTGAGGCAGCCTTCATTAAGCGGAATATCGTCGTCCACCAGACAGCGGAACACATACAGCACCGCGGCGCGACAGACGGCGAGCGGGGCATTGAAATTATTGTCCTGTTGGGCCGAGGTGCCGGTGAAATCAATACGGGCGCGGCGGGTTTGTTTGTCGATGCCCACCCTGACCCGGATTATGGCGCCATTGTCCAGCGGATAATCATAGGCCCCGTCATGCAGCACATCGAGCGCCCGGCGCACCGCTTCTTCGGCATTTTTCTGCACATGGCCCATATAGGCCCGGACCACTGGCAGGCTGAATTCTTCGATCATACGGGAAAGCTCCCGCGCGCCTTTCTCATTGGCGGCGATCTGCGCCTTGAGATCGGCGATATTTTGCGGGATATTGCGGGCTGGCCAGGGTCCGGTGGACAACAGATCCGTGATCGCCTGTTCCTGAAAGGCCCCGTCTTTGACCAGATGCACATTGTCCAGCAGCACGCCTTCCTCGTTGATATGACGGGAGAAGGGCGGCATGCTGCCCGGCGTGAGACCGCCGATGTCCGCGTGATGTCCGCGGGTGGCGAGGTAAAACAACGGCTTTCCGTCTTCATCGAACCAGGGGCTGACCACCGTCACATCCGGCAGATGGGTGCCGCCATTATAAGGATCGTTCAGCACATAGACATCCCCTGGTTTCATGGTCGCGCTTCGCTTTTCAATGATGGTGCGCACGCTCGCGCCCATGCTGCCCAGATGCACCGGCATATGCGGCGCATTGGCGACCAGCCGGCCTTCGCCGTCAAACAGGGCGCAGGAAAAATCCAACCGTTCCTTCATGTTGACCGAATGAGCGACATTTTGCAGCACCGCCCCCATCTGTTCGGCGATAGACATGAACAGATTGTTGAAAATTTCCAGCATGACAGGGTCGGCATCGGTACCGATGGCTTTTTGCCGGGGGAGCGGCGTGGTGCGGGTCAGAATCAGGTTGCCAAGCGGGTCCCGCTCCGCCTGCCAGCCGATCTCCACAATATTGGTGCCGTGATCTTCCAGGATCATGGCGGGGCCGGGGACCGCTGTGCCGGGGGTGAGGGCATCCCGATGCAGGACGGCGGCCTCGACCCACCTGCCGCTACAAAAGATCCGCCGGGTTTTGGGGGCCGGACGCGGGCCGTTGGGGGACGTTGCGGCCCGGTCGGGAAGAGCTTCGCCCCCGCCCCGGGCTTCGGCGCGGGCGGCTTCGACAATCAGCGGCCGGTCCGGGCTGATAAAGCCGAAATGTTGTTTATGCAAGGTTTCAAAGTTCCGGCGCATCTCCTTGAGGGAGCCATACGGCACCTGCAGCGGGCTGTCGCTGCCCTGATATTTGATCTCAAGGGTGCGTTCCACCCGGATGTCCTGAACCCGTTGTTGTTTAAGTTCGTCCCGGGCGGCTTGCGCCAGCCGGTTCAGGGCAGCCTCAATTTCGGATAGATGCGCCGTGTCCAGCGGGCATTCCAGGGTGATCTCCTGCAGGTTTCTGAGGTCCGCAAGGCCCATGCCATAGGCGCTCAATACCCCGGCGAAAGGATGCAGCATCACCCGCGTTATGCCCAGCCGGTCGGCCACCAGGCAGGCATGTTGCCCGCCCGCGCCGCCGAAACTTGTGAGGGTATAGCGGCTCACGTCATAGCCGCGCTGGGTCGAGATTTTCTTGATGGCGCTGGCCATGTTTTCCACGGCGATGGCCAGCAGTCCTTCGGCCATATGTTCCGGGCTCTTGATTTCCTGTCCGGCGGCCTTGACCTCCTGCGCCATCGCTGCGAATTTGCGGCGCACCACGTCAAGATCCAGCGGTTCATCCGCACCGGGGCCGAACACATGGGGGAAGCTGCCCGTATCAAGCCGGCCAAGGAACAGATTAGCGTCGGTGACGGTGAGCGGCCCGCCCCTGCGATAGGCGGCGGGACCGGGATTGGCGCCAGCGCTTTCAGGCCCGACGCGAAAACGGCTGCCATCGAAGCCGAGGATCGAGCCGCCGCCGGCGGCCACGGTGTGGATATGCATCATGGGAATCCGCATGCGCACGCCCGCCACCTGGGTTTCATGGCGGCGTTCATACTGCCCCCGGTAATGGGCCACATCGGTGGAGGTGCCGCCCATGTCAAAAGCGATAATCTTGTCGACCCCCGCCTGGGCGGCGGTCCTCGCTGCGCCCACAATGCCGCCCGCCGGGCCCGACAGGATGGCGTCCTTGCCCCGGAAATGATCTGCATGGGCGAGCCCGCCATGAGACTGCATGAAATAGAGCGGGATGCCCGGCACCGCGTCCTTGACCCGGTCTATATAACGGTGCAACACGGGCGAGAGATAAGCGTCCACCACGGTGGTGTCGCCGCGGCTGACGAGCTTCATCAGCGGGCTGGTCTCATGGCTTGTGGAAACCTGGGAAAAGCCGGTCTCGCGGGCGAGCGTGGCGATTTTCCGTTCATGATCGGGATAGCGATACCCATGCATCAGCACGATGGCGACGGCGTTGATGCCGTCTTCATGGGCGGCCCGAAGCGGTGGTTTGAGGCTGTCCAGGTCCAGCGGGATGAGCACCTCGCCGCTGGCACTTAAGCGTTCGTCCACCTCGATCACCTGGTCATAAAGAAGCTCCGGCAGCGTGACATGGAGCGCGAACAGATCCGGCCGGTTCTGGTACGCGATGCGCAGCGCGTCCTTAAACCCTCGGGTGATCACGAGCAGGGTGCGCTCGCCCTTGCGTTCCAAAAGCGCGTTGGTGGCGACCGTGGTGCCCATCTTGATGCTGTCCACCCGGTCTGCGGGGATCGGCGCGTCTTTGGGCAGGCCCAGCAGGTCGCGCATGCCCTGAAGGGCGGCGTCCTCATATTGTTCCGGATTGTCCGACAGCAGTTTGTGGGTCAGCAACTCGCCCCCGCAAACAGTGGCCGGCGGCGCCGCCACAATATCGGTGAACGTCCCCCCCCGATCAATCCAGAACCGCCATTTTTTGCCAGTGTTACTTTTTTTCATAATGTTAAAGTCAGATAAATATCCGGATGAAGGGAATTGATGCCTATTGCGTAATAAGTGTTTCTATGTAACACACGAAAGTCACGAAAAAAATGCAGAGGAACCAGTAGTGTCGATTTGGGGTACGATCTTGGGCGGGGCCGCAGGGCTGGTGCTCGCTGGGCCGATCGGTGGTCTGATCGGGGCATTGGCCGGGCATGCGGCCAGTAAAAAACTGAACAAGAAACTTACAGGGCACGGTGGTGCGGGCGCCGAGGGCCTGCGTCAGATCACTTTCACCATCGGCGTGATCGCGCTGTCGGCCAAAATGGCCAAGGCGGATGGACGCGTGACCCGGGATGAGGTCAATGTGTTCAAACAGGCCTTCCGGGTGCCGGAGGGGGAAGTCAAAAATGTCGGCCGCCTGTTCGATCTGGCGCGCCGGGACGTGACGGGCTATGAGGCCTATGCGCGCCAGCTTGCCGACCTGTTTCATGATCGGCCCGAGGTGCTGGAGGAGCTTCTGGACATCCTGTTTCATATTGCGCTCGCCGACGGGGTGATGCACCCGCAGGAAGAGGAGTTCCTCAAACAGGTGGCGCAGATTTTCGGGTTTTCAGCAGCGGACTATCGCCGTATTCGCGAGGGCCATATGGGTCCGGACCGCAGCGATCCCTATGTTGTTCTGGGGGTGGGGCGGGAGGCCTCGGACAGCGAGATTCGCGCCCGCTATCGCCGCCTGATCAAGGAACACCACCCGGACCGGCTGATGGCGGAAGGCGTGCCGGAGGAATTCATCACCGTGGCCAACGACAAACTGGCGGCCATCAATGCCGCCTATGACCGCATCGCCAAAGAACGGCATATGACATAACAAGGGAAAAGGAAACGTCCATGTCCCCGCTGCATCTTTTACTGGGCCTAGTTGTTGCGCTGGCCTGGGGGCTTAATTTCGTGGTGATGAAGATCGGTCTGGAACAGTTGAGCCCGTTCTGGTTCGGCACGCTGCGGTTTGTCATCGTGCTGCTGATCCTTTTGCCGTGGCTAAGGGTGACGAAAGGCGCCATGACAAAGCTGTTTCTGGTGGGGATCTGTATCGGGGGCTTGCATTTCGGTTTTGTGTTTTTGGGCATGAATATGGCGAGCCAGGTTTCCGCCATCGTGGTGGTGGTGCAGATGAATATCCCGATCACCCTGCTGCTGGCGCATTTTTTCCTGGGCGAAAAAATAAGTCTCTGGCGGATGACGGGTATTGCTGTGGCTTTTGGCGGGGTGATCATCATCACCTTTGACCCGGCCATTGCTGGCGAAGGACTGGCGATAGCGATTATGTTGGCCGCGGTCACGCTTTATTCCATCGGTACCACCCTGATGCGGCGCATGCAGACGGTGAGCATTCTCAGGGTACAGGCTTGGACGGCCTTTTACAGCGTGCCGCTGCTGTTGGCGCTCAGCCTGTGGTTCGAGACGGGGCAGATCGCCGAACTCGTTCATCTGGACGCGCTGCATTGGGGCATGCTGATTTATACGGCGGTGATTTCGTCCATTGTCGGCTATGGCGGCATCAATTATCTGCTGAAACATTATCCGGTGGCGCAGATCGCGCCGATCCTGCTGCTGGTGCCGGTATTTGCCACCACGGCGGCAGTGGTCTTCCTAGACGAGGTGTTATCCCTGCGGTTTCTGATCGGTGCCGGAATAACCCTTGGCGGGCTGGGGCTGATCCATTATCGTGATTGGGTGAAGAATCGTAAACTACCCAAGGAGATGCTGCCCTGAGCGCAGGCTGAAGGATGCCGTTATGAGACGTCTTGCCATATTCGAGGCGCCCTCGCCGAATTTTGATGACCGCCGGGCGGACGCCGAAATCCGTTATCTGATCCTGCATTATACCGGCATGGTTTCCGCCGCTGCGGCGCTCAGCCGCATGTGTGATGCCCGCGCGAAGGTCAGCGCCCATTACATGATTGAGGAGGACGGCCGTATCCTGCGTCTGGTGCATGAACACAACCGCGCCTGGCATGCGGGGGTGTCCTGCTGGGAAGGGGAGACGGACATCAACAGCTTTTCGATTGGCATCGAACTGGTCAATCCGGGGCATGCCTATCCGGGCTACAAAGGAGGATATCGCCCCTTTCCTGAGGCCCAGATGGACAGCCTTGTGGCATTATGCCGCCGGATCTGTGAGACATATAACATCCGGCCCTGGCATGTGCTCGCGCATTCGGATGTGGCGCCGGGACGAAAAAAAGATCCGGGGGAGCTGTTTGACTGGCCCAGGCTGGCGCGGGAGGGACTTGCGGTCTGGCCGCAGAGGGGCGGGGAAGACATGCAAGGCGAGACCTTTTCCAAAGGGCAGACGGGGGCGGAGATCACACAGTTGCAGGAGGATTTGCGGCGTTATGGGTACGGGCTTGACTGCAGCGGGGTCTATGATGCCGAAACCATTGCCGTAATGAGCGCATTCCAGCGTCACTTCCGTCCGGCCAGGTTTGACGGCATGGCGGATCCGGAAAGCCGGGCGTTGCTGAACGCCCTGTTACGGCTCAAGGACGCTGCTTAATTTTCCGTGTGCCGGGCGTTTTCCTGATCCGGCAGAATGCCTTCAGGCAGGGGTTTCAGGGTCTGTTCGGTATTGGGACCGGCCGGACCCGTGGCGAAAACAATCTCATCATCCCCGCCACAGCCTGAAAGCATCAACAGCGGCATGGCCATAATAAGGGTTTTGAGCAGGGTCTGTATTGTGTTTGTCACCTGTTTCATTGACGTGTCCGGTCCTTGCATGATCATGTGGTAGCTTGTTGTTGTTTTCCGACAATACAGCGAAAAAAATGCAGTGCAAGCCCTTCATCTTAGAACTTTGTCAATATTTTTGGGCTATTCTTCCGTCAAAGGGTTAACGCAATAGAGGCATACGACAGTCAGGGCAAAGATAATGGCAAAGGCGGCAGTGGACATGGATGCACAACGGATCGAAAAAATCAGGGATGGTCTGAATTGCCTGCGCAAGCACAAAAGACGCACGGTGGTGATGCCGGCGACGCTTTATGTCGGGGCTTATGAATTCCGTTCCATGTTGTATGATATTTCGCTTGGCGGGGTGCGTATGAAGCTGGATCTGCCCTTGGCCCGGGGGGCCGAGGTCAAGATCAGAATCAAGGATAAATCCAAACTGGATGGCGCGGTGGTCTGGCATGCTACCGGCTTTCTGGGCCTGAAATTCCTGGACGATGCAGATCAGATCCGGGGCGTTTTGGGCGAACTTGTTGCAGGACTTGACTGAGCGCCTTGGTCCAGCCCTGAGTGTTGCGTTTTTTGACAAGACGCTTGCACTTCTGTTCATAAATAAGCGATAATAATAAAACCAGATGGCCGGATGGCCGCTGCGGTCTGCCGCAGAGGAAAGTCCGGGCACCACGGAAGAACGGTGCCGGTTAATGGCCGGCGGAGGCGACTCCAGGGAAAGTGCCACAGAAAGAAAACCGCCTGAAACGAGTTTCAGGTAAGGGTGAAAGGGTGCGGTAAGAGCGCACCGCTTTTCTGGCAACAGAAAAGGCAGGGTAAACCCCACCGGGTGCAAGATCAAATAGGAACGACAAGCCGGGGCATTCCCCCGGCGGCTCACTTCCGGAGCGTTGTTCGGGTTGATTGCATGAGGCGGCTGGCAACAGTCGTCCCAGATGAATGGCCATCCCTTCGGACAACCGGAGGACAGAACCCGGCTTACAGGCCGTCTGGTATCATTAATCCGGATAAGATCTGGAGTAAACTGTGGTAAGGCCCCGGTCCGAACAGACTTTATCCGCTTGGTCTCTAAAGCGAAAAATGTAACTAATATTAAGTTTTTTTTAACGATCGGCTTTGTACCCTGTCACTATAAAGTATATTTAGAGCCAGGTAGACACATGCAGGATTCCGTAATCAGACAAATTCTCAGTTCCATGCGCCGTCATAACCGCCGCACAGTGTTGTTGCCGGCCAGGCTGGATGTGGGAAAATATAATTTCGACTGTACGGCATATGACATTTCGCTGGGCGGAATTCGGCTCAAGGTGGACCTGCCGTTGGAGCAGGGGGCGAAAGTTTATGTCCAGCTCAAAGACAAACTGAAACGCGCCGCTAATGTTATCTGGTCGGCCGATGGTTTTGTCGGGCTGAAATTCTGTGATGCGCCGGAAATCATCCGGGGGGAACTTGGCAGTCTGGCCAAGGGGCTTAACTGATCTCTTTTGCTCTGATCCCTCCCGCCTTTTTACTGTCCTGAATCGATATGAATCGGCATGGTGTTAGAGTGAATTGAGCCAAGCTATTCACAATTCACTCTAGGCCACATTCCGAGCAACGGGGTTTGGTGTGGGCCGGTCGATATGCAGCACGGCGCCAGTGATGCTGCGGCGGCGGCGGACCAGTTCGAGCCCCACGGCTGAAACCTTGATGGCAAAGGCGATGACGGTTTCGCCGTCCATGTCCTGTGGATAGCCCAGCGGTTCAATGCCCCAGCCCGCGCGCAAGATGCAGGGAAACGTCGCCATATCCGTGACAAAGGTGATCTGCTCAATCCCATAAAGCAGGGCCGCTTCCATCAACGCGCTGCTGAAGGCGGCGCCGATCGGATTCATCAGGTTCAGGCCACCGTTCCCTCCAGACAGGATATAGGCCCGCGAACATTCCCAGATTTTGGGGCCCCGTGGCACTTCTCCTTCGATGAGGTGAGGGAATATTTCGGACATCAGATGTGGTTTTTCCGTCGGCAAAAGGCGCATGCTGCCCAAAACGTCACCCTGTTCATCCAAGGCCATAAGATACAAGGCGTCTTCCGTATCAAACTGGTCCTTTTCATATCCCGGCCGGGCCAAGGGAAGCGACCAGCCTTTCTGTTCCACAAAAACCCGGTATCTTTGCCGGTGCATTTGGGAAATGGCTGTCAGATAACGATGCCGGTTTGCGGCAGTGACCAAGGTGATCATGAAACCGTCTCCTTTGTTGCCGAACATTTACATCTATGTTTGCGAGAATGCCTTGAAAGGTAGGACGTTGTAACCTCCCTAGTCGGATAGGGTCACGAACGCATCAGGTCAGCCGATAAGCCGGAACGGAGATGAAGGCCGGGATCATATATGGACTCATTAAATAAATAGGTGGCGAAATAAATAGGTGGCGTTTCCCCTCATACAGCGGGCCGGGAACCGGGGACAACAGGCAGGTCATATGTGGGTAAGAACAGCGGTTACGGCCTGATTTCTCCGCTGATGACGGCGCGGATTACGGCCTGTACACGGGTCGGTACGCCGTGTTTGCGTTTGGCGTTTTCCACATGAAAATGTACGGTGCTGGAACTGATGGACAGAATATCGGCAATATCATTGTCACTTTTTCCTGCCGCCACCCAGCTCAGGCATTCCCGTTCCCGGTTGGTCAGAGGGACGCCGGGCCGATCGTCCTGATCCGATTTGTTAAAAATGCGGGTCGCTGCTTCCTGGAAATATATTGCCATTAAATGCAGGGCATGATGGCTGTTGGGTGGCAGATCCACGCAGCTTCCTGAAACGTTGAATGTGGTTGGCAACCGACCCGGCACATAGATGGGCACGGTGATTCCTGTTTTAAGCCCGCACTGGGCCGCTTCATCCATGATCTGCTGCTGGCGTTTATTCAACTTGTCCAGCTTGTGCCAGTAAAAGGGGGTGGGAACGCACAGGGCTTTTTTTAAAATGATGTCCGTTTCAAAATATCGCTGGTCCAAGTATCGGGATACCCAGTTTTCAGGATAATGCACAATACCAATGGCATCCGGCGGCGGCGAGACAAAATCCACCAAGGAAAGACAGGAAAAATAATCGAACCCCAGCGTTCTGACAGCCTTGCTCATGACCCGTTTCAACTCTTGTCCCCCAGCGGCTTTCTGGGCGGCGGTGACAAAGTCCTGAATATCGGAAAACCCCATCATCTTACGGCCCCTATGGGAAACGGCTCCCTGAAGTGGTTCTTGGTCATATATCTTTAGTATATTATTATAAATATTTTTCAATTTAAAGTGTTATTTTGTGTTAGGGGTATTTCCGGATAAGAGGAAGCCCGCCTTAAAGCTTTCTTAAAGAAATCCATCTATTGTAGAACAGGCTTTTGAAAGTGTTTGCGGCAATACAAAAATTCATAAAAAAGTTTTCAAGGGAGCGACAGTGACAGACCCCCTTTTAATGAACTTCGCTGATCAGGAACTCGCAGCGGCCTGGCATAAGGACATATATGCCTATTGGCAGGCGTTGCGGGGCGACCGAATAATGCCTTCCCGGAAAATGTTTGACCCATTGCAAGTACCTGCCGCTCTTGGAAAAATCATGATTATTGAGGTTGGGGAGCCTCCGGAAAAATATAAATTTCGTTTAATTGGGACCGAGATTACCCTGCTGGCAGGGTTTGATGCCAACGGTCAAAGATTCATGGAACTGCCCGATATCGAAAGGGTTACGCACCGTTTTGACTGGTTGCTGGAAAATAAGCGCCCCTATTATGTCCATGATATTTTCTTTTGGTCTGAGGAAGATAGAAAGGAAGAACGGTTTGCCTATAATTCTCTGGTCCTGCCTTTTTCAGAAAATAACATAGACGTTAATTTTATTTTCAACTGCCTTGACATTGTCAAACTTCCTCCCGTTTCCTGACTGTCGCAGGGCGGCGGAAGAGTACAGATAAACCCCGTTGGCATTCACAGCCGTTCTTTGCAACTTGATTGGGGAACCACCTCGATATAAAGCGAATTGTGATGAGAGGGGAACGTCATCGCGATAAACATCAGCGACGACGCAATCCATAGTGCTGCCGTCTGTGGAACGCCGCATCCGCTTGCGCCGCCCCGCAAAGCAGTGCGTTAACTTTTTGTTAACTTTTTTGCGCTGGAATCCAACGCCGGATAAAGATAATATTGTCGCATCAAAACATCACACAACGTAATGCTGCAGCAGCCCCTTCGCCAGCATTATGTTTGGGGGATGTCCTGTTAATCTACAGGATTTAAGGGGAATAATCGTGATACACGCTAATAGTCCGGACACTTTAGTGACCGACCTTTCCAAAGGTGATTTTTCCGAAAATTTCCAGAAAGACGTTTTGGCATACTGGAATCTGATCAGAGGCAGCCGACAGATGCCTTCACGAAAGGATTTTGATCCTGTGAAGGTTCCGACCGCTCTGGGAAATCTGCTCTTGGTGGATGTGGTGGCCAACCCCGTCAAATTCAGAATTCGCCTGCTGGGCACGGGTCTTACCCCTTTGTTCGAGGGGGACAGAACAGGTTATTTTATTGATGAAATTCCTTATAGCGGGCAAATAATACAACGGTTCCAATGGTTGATAAGCCACAAGAAACCCTATTACATCCGAAGCGATTTCTCCTGGCCCGGGGAGGATCCCAAGCCTTATACCAGCCTGGCCTTGCCCTTATCGGAAGACGGCCAGACCGTCACCATGATCCTGTGCTGCATTCATCTGTTGCAGCTTGACCCGGGCGGAAAAATGTTCTGGTTCCGTCATTTTGGCGGGGGCGCCTCCTGAACTTGAGGCGCAAACTTGGGCCCAAATTTGAGGCTGGGTTAGAAAACTCGCCTGTGAACCGGTCAGTGAACTTGACAGTATAAGACGGCTAGGCGCATGCTGGGATGGCCGAATTGTGGTGGTTTATCCCCGATAAGGTCTGTATTGAGCTCCTGGTGAGAGAAACTGATGTCCCGACAACCTTCACGCCTTCCGTTCCAAAGCCCTGAGCAGGAATATTTGCGGCGCCTTTATACCAGCGCGTCGGCCTGTGCCCATCATTTGGAATGTTCCCTGAGCGGAGAACGTTATGATATTGGTCGGCCTCACGGACTGTCGCGGACCGGCAAACCGCTCATGGTGCGTTATGACCTGGACAAGGTGAACCGGAGCGTCACATGGGCGCAGATGAAAGCCCGTCGCAGCGGTTTCTGGAAGTATCGGGAACTTTTGCCGGTAATGAACGGAGAGAATGTAATCAGCCTGGGAGAGGGCGTGACTCCACTGATTGCCTTGCGCTACAGTGTGCCGGCGGGCGCTCGGGTGGTTGTCAAGGATGAAGGACGCCTGCCGACCGGTTCTTTCAAGGCGCGGGGACTGGCGGTGGCCGTGGGCCGCGCGCGGGAACTGGGGCTTAGACACCTGGCCATGCCGACCAACGGAAATGCTGGCGCGGCTCTTGCGGCTTACGCCCGTTATGCTGGCCTGAAGGCCACGATCTTCTGTCCGGAGGATACGCCAGAGATTAACCTGCGGGAAATGGCGGCGCAGGGCGCGGAATTGCATAAGGTTAATGGTTTGATCCATGAATGCGGCCGGATTGTCCAGAAAGGGGTTGAGGAATCTGGTTGGGCCGACTTTTCCACGCTCAAAGAGCCTTATCGTCTTGAAGGCAAAAAGACCATGGGGCTGGAGCTGGCCGAACAATATGGCGGGACTTTGCCGGAGGTGATTTTTTATCCCACCGGAGGCGGCACTGGGCTGATCGGGATGTGGAAGGCATTCCAGGAATTGGTGGCTCTGGGCTGGATCAGGGACAAGCTGCCGCGCATGGTGGCGGTGCAGGCCACAGGCTGTGCGCCAATTGTCAGGGCCTGGGAACAGGGGTGGGATCAGGCATCCTTGTGGCGTGATGCGGCCACAGTTGCGGCGGGCATTCGGGTGCCGGTGGCGGTAGGGGATTTTCTGATTCTGCGCGCTTTACGGGAAAGCGGTGGTTTCGCAACGGCCGTATCGGATCAGCAGATTCTCAAGGCACGCGATCAGGTTGCGCGTGAGGACGGCCTTTTGTTATGTCCGGAAGGGGCCGCAACCTTTGCCGCATGGAAACAGGCCCTGGAACAGGGAATGGTCAGTTTTCAGGACCAGGTTATACTGTTTAATTGCGCCACTGGCCTTAAATACCCGCTGCCAGAAGGTGGCAGCTGTTCCGATTGTGATCATCCCTGATAAGGTCTAACCCCTGTCCGGGGTAAGGAGACCCCAATTTTGTTATCGCCAAGGGGGCTGAACGGGAAGTTATGGTGAAGTGTGTAGCGTCTATTGTTGCAGCTATGCTGGCGCTGGGAGGGCTCATCGGGGCGGTGCCGGGTTTTGCCGCCCCGGCAGTGGAGGAAATCGTCACGACGGGCACCCCACTGGCGCGTCTGGCGGATAGCTCATTTAGCGAAGACCTCTGGACGGCGGGGGATCTCGCCAGTCTGCCGGGCCGCCAGCTCGACCGGAAACTCAGATTTCATCCGGGGTTTGGTCTATTTCGTCGCCACAGCAGCCTGGTAGCACATCCTTCAATTCAGGGGGGCGGACTGCGGCATCTGGGCCCCAATGGCGCGGGGCGGGTTCTGGTGTTGCTGGATGGCGTGCCGCAAAACGACCCTTTTGGGGGCTGGGTATACTGGAACGGGATGGAGGCTGCTGACCTTGAAAGCCTTCGTCTGGTGAGTGGCGGTGGCGCCGGACAGTGGGGCCAGGCGGCCCTTGCCGGAACCATAAATCTGAGCAGCCGTTCGCCCCGGGAAGGGGGGTGGGCCCGGTTGATGGTAGACAGTCTGACGAGCCTTGAAATGGCGGCGTCGGGAGGTCTGGATCTGGACGGGGTGATGTTGTCCCTGAGCGGGGGATATCTCGATAGCGTAGGACATCATTTGTTATCTGAAGAGCAACGCGGGTCCATTGATCAAAAAGCGTCACTGGAAAGCCGTCGGATTGGGGGGCGGCTGACGGTGCCGCTGCGGGAACAGGTGACCCTGGCGGTAGGGGCTGGTTTTTATGAAGAACATCGTCTTAATGGCCTGCCATCGGCCCCGAATGACAGTCGTCTGTATGATGGAAGTTTCAGCCTGGCTCGCCGGGATAGTCGTCTGAACTGGCAGTTTCTTTTATTCGGCCGCAGTCGTGAGTTCAGCAACCGTTTTGCCGCCACGGATGAGCGCAGGACGGCCGATCGTGTGGTGCTGGATCAGTTTGACATGCCTGCGGAGATGTTGGGCGGCAGCTTTCTGTTGCAGGCCTCTGATCTGCACCCACATCATCTGGAAACCGGTGTTGACCTGCGTCTGCTTAAGGGCGAAACCCATGAGCGGTTCTTTTTTGTGGCTGGTGTGCCAAACCGGGAACGTGCCGCCGGCGGGCGGCAGCTTTTTGCCGGAATATTTGTCGAGGACAGGGTGACTTTGGGGCAAAGTACGACCCTAACCCTGGGGGCGCGGCTGGACTATTGGCGGCTCTATAACGGTCACCGCCGGGAATGGAACTTGCAGGATAACAGGCTAATTCGCGATGAAAGCTTTGACGAACGTTCAGGGCAAATTATAAATGGGCGGGTTTCCATGCAGCATCGTTTCAGTCCCGACAGCGGTCTGCGGGTGAGCGCCTATACGGGATTTCGGGTGCCGACCATCAATGAACTTTATCGGCCGTTTCGGGTGCGCACAGACATTACGGAAGCCAATCCGCAGCTGGACCCGGAACGGCTTTACGGGATTGAAGTCAGCGGCCAACACCGCTTTACGGAACAGGGCCGCCTGGAAGTTACGTTTTTTTACACCCGTCTCAATCAGGCTGTGGCAAATGTCACTATCGGGCAGGGGCCCGGCGTCATTCCGCCATTCGGGTTTGTCCCGGGGGTGTTGCGTCAACGGCAAAATCTCGATCGTATCGCTAGTCATGGCGCAGAGGTGCGCCTGAAGGGAGATTTGGGAGAGCGCCTGTCTTATGATCTGCGCTATCTGTACGTCCGCGGGCGGGTAGAACAAAGCATTGCCCATGCAGAGCTTGACGGCAAGAGACTGCCGCAAAGCCCGGAACATCAGGGGAGCATTCTGGTCAACTGGCAGCCAGCGGGGCGTCTGGACATTACCCTGGTGGCCCGTTATGGCGATGGCCCGTTTGAAGATGATCTGAATACTCTGCGCTTGAACGATCTGTTCAGTGTGGATTTGGCCTTGCAGTATCAGGCGGGAGCCGACTGGCAGATCGGCTTTGAAGCTCTCAATCTTTTGGATCGGACACTCGAAACCGGAATCAGCAGTGACGGCTTGGTCTCCATTGGGCAGCCACGGACCTTCAGGCTCAGTATCGTCAAAAACTATTAACGGGCCAAAACTGTTAACGGCTCAGAAATCATGTACAATTCTCCCGGTCAGATCTGGTTCAGGAGCCAGGGATTTGGCGCAAGCCATAGTGGTGCATCTTTTCTTGCATATTCATGTTTGGGATCATATGATGTGGGTTCTTTGAGGATGTACGGGTAGAGAGTATGATTGAAAAACGGCAAGAGGACTGGGAAAATAAAAAAAGCGACAAGGGTCGGATTGTTCGCTCTGAAGAACGCCGGACCCGCCGCCGGCAGCCGGTGTTATGGAAATCGGTGATCAATGTGGGCACTTACAGTTTTGATTGTGTGGTGTTCGATGTGTCCCTGGGCGGCGCCAAACTGAAATTCGATCTGCCGCTCAAACCCGGAACCCTGGCCAATCTCGTGATCAAGGATCAGTGGTCTCTGCCGGCCACCGTGGTTTGGCAGGATGAAGATCGAATGGGGGTGAAATTTGATTATGACGAAAGTCGGGTGCGGGTCATGTTTGGGCCGCTGGCGGAACGTTTGTAGGGCTGGCCTCAATCTTTCCTGCTCGGTTTGATTTTCTCTGCTCTGTTTTATTCTATATCTTAATCTTATTTCTATAACGCGGCCGATGCCGGGTGTTTCGTTTTTCCTGCCCTATCCTGGCTTATTTTCTGTTCTTGACCTGAGTGGCTTGTTCATGGCCTGACTGCGTCAAGGGCGCTGGCGGATTTGTGGCCGCCGAGTCTTTCCCGGAAATTGTTTTTCTGAAAC
The DNA here is from genome assembly GCF_005849285.1 of Luteithermobacter gelatinilyticus. Classification (NCBI taxonomy): domain Bacteria; kingdom Pseudomonadati; phylum Pseudomonadota; class Alphaproteobacteria; order Emcibacterales; family Emcibacteraceae; genus Luteithermobacter; species Luteithermobacter gelatinilyticus. Next base: position 807,087 of record NZ_CP040517.1, read on the forward strand.
CAACTGAACACACCGCATGCCGGACACGGCGTGGCCTTTGGTTTTTTGGGCAACCTGTTCGCAATTCACTTTAAAGCATTATTAACCCCATATCTATACCATGTATTCCCATTGACGAGGCACTATATCCCATGATATCCCATAAGGAGGCGAGTCAGAGGGGACGCAGGCCATGCAATAACGCACCACATGCCGATTGTCGGGACGGGCAATGCCGAAATTTACATCGACATACACCAACAAGGTGGATAAGAAAGGCCGGGTTTCCGTGCCGGCATCCTTTCGCGCCGCCTTGCCCGAAGGATCCTGGCAGGGAATTGTGGTGTACCCGTCCTTTGTACATGATGCCATTGAAGGTTGTGATCTGGCCCATCTTGACCGGCTGGCGGACTCCATTGACGATCTGGCCCCGTTTTCCGAAGAACATGATGCCTTCACATTGTCCATCATCTCGTCCAGCTCCCGCCTGGCTTTTGACAGCGAAGGCCGCATCATACTGCCCCAGGAGTTGATGGAAATTGCCGGAATTGTCGATCGGGCGACCTTTGTCGGGCGTGGCAACACCTTTCAGATCTGGGAACCGGAGGCCTTCCAGGCCGAACTGGCCAAGGCGCGCGAAGTGGCCCGCAATAATCGGGCGATGCTGAAATGGAAAAGCCGGCTTCCTGCCGGGGAAGGGCAAGGGGCATGATGACCGCAGCTTCCCCCCGTGATCCCCGAAAAAATACCACACATGATTCCGATCATGGCGCTGGGCGTTCCTCTCCGGACGACCGGAAACATTTTCCCGTCTTGCTGGAAGAGGTGCTGGCAGCCCTGTCTCCCGCAGATGGTGAAGTCATTGTGGATGGCACATTCGGCGCGGGCGGATATAGCCGGGCGCTGCTGGATCGGGCGGATTGCATGGTATGGGCTATCGACCGGGACCCCGCAGTCCGCGAAACGGGAACACAGTTCGAACAGGTATATCCCGGCCGGTTTCGTTTGCTTGAGGGATGTTTTTCAGACATGGAAAACCTGCTGCAAACGCAGGGGGTAACCGGCGTGAATGGTATTGTGCTGGATATCGGGGTGTCATCCATGCAATTGGATGAAGCGGCGCGCGGGTTTTCGTTTCAGCAAGACGGCCCGCTGGATATGCGTATGGCGCAAAGCGGGCGGAGCGCAGCGGATGTGGTCAATGAAGAAGATGAAACGACGCTGGCTGACATTATTTACCAATATGGCGAGGAGCATAAATCCCGGCGCATTGCCCGGGCGATTGTCGAGGCGCGCCGTAACCGCCCCATTACCACAACCGGACAACTGGCGGATGTTGTGGCCCGGGCGGCAGGGCCGAAAAGGCCGGCGCGCGGACAAAAGCAGATTCATCCCGCCACCCGCACCTTTCAGGCCCTGCGGATTTACGTGAATGACGAACTTGGCGAGTTGCGCCAGGCTTTGGCGGCAGCGGAACGGCTTCTTATGCCGGGCGGCAGGCTGTGTGTGGTGACCTTTCATTCGCTGGAAGACCGTATCGTCAAAAACTTTTTCCGGGAACGTTGCGGAGCGCTTTCCCGGGGATCACGCCATTTGCCTGCGGCAGCAGCGAAAGGGTCAAAGCCAAGTTTCGAAATGATTGTTCGGGGCGGGGTGAAGCCGTCTCAAGAAGAGCTACGTCTCAACCCTCGCTCAAGGTCGGCGAAAATGCGGGCCGGACGCAGAACTTCCGCGCCGGCTTGGAAAAAGGAGGATACGGCATGATCAGGATAATTGCTGCGATGGCGCTGCTGATGGTGCTGGTGTCGGCGGGCGCCGTCTATAACCTGAAAGAGGCCACGGAACGGTTGGAGGAACGCAAACGGGAGCTGAGCCGCAATATTCTGAAGGACCAGGAGGCCATCAAGGTGCTTAAGGCGGAAATGGCCTATCTCAGCCGCCCGGAGCGTTTGCAGAAACTGGCGGACAGGTTTCTCAACCTGCGGCCGATGGAAAATGTACAACTGGCTGCCTCTCTGGAAGACATTTCAGGTCGGGACGGGGAGTTTGAGCTTGTCGGTTATCCCGTGGACAGCTTTCCTTTGCTTTTGCCGCGTGAAAAGCCGCAGGAGAGGCGGGCAAATCCCAACAGGCGCGATATCTACCTGACCCGTGGTCAGGAGAGGCAGGTACATTATCCTGCGCCGCCAAAGGTTCAGGCGGAATCGAAATCCGCGCCGGCGCAGCATTCAAAAAGTTTTTATGAGCGAATTCTGACAAAATTGGAAAAACACAATTGAGATCTATTGATCTACATATCGAAGGGGCAAGGCAGGGGGCCATAGAGATGGCCCGCACGCGACTGATTGTGCCGCTGGTGCTGTTTGCGCTGGGTTTTGGGTTTCTGGCGATACGCCTGATCAGCATCGGGGCGTTTGGAGAAATGCGGGAAGGCGCAAGTTATGTGGCCGCCGCGCCGCGCGATTATATCACCGGGCGGGCGGATATTCTGGATCGGAATGGCGTGGTTCTGGCCACTAATCTGTTGAGCCCGTCTTTGGCGGCGCGGCCGCGTCTGATCAGTGAGCCGGAGACGGTGGCCGACAAGATTGTAGCTATCCTGCCGGATCTTAACCGGGTCGAGGTGCTGAACAAGCTGAAATCTTCCAGTCACCATGTATGGATCAAACGCAAACTCAGCCCGCGTGAAGTCTGGCAAATCAATAGCCTTGGCGAGCCGGGCCTGGAGCTGGAGCAAGAGGAGAAACGCACCTATCCCCATGGTCCGCTGGCGGCGCATGTGCTGGGATATGTGGGGGTGGACAATCAGGCTTTCGCCGGGGTGGAGCGTTTTTTCAACGACCATCTGTCGGATCCGTTGCGGGTTAATGAACCGCTGGTTTTGTCCCTTGATATCCGCGTGCAGCATATTCTGCGTCAGGAACTGAAAGTCTATATGGATAAATTCAGCGCCAAGGGGGCGGCGGGGCTGATCATGGATGCGCAGACTGGCGAAATTCTTGCCCTGTCGTCGTTGCCGGATTTTGATCCCAATGATTATACGGGGGCCGGCCGGGACCAGATGTTTAACAAGGTAACGCAGGGCGTGTATGAAATGGGGTCCGGTTTCAAGGCCTTTACGGTCGCCATGGCTTTGGAGAGCGGGGTGGTTGACCTGGAAGGTGGCTATGATGCGACCGAGCCGCTGAAGGTGGACCGGTTCACCATTCGGGACGATCACGCCAAGAAGCGCTGGCTCAGCGTGCCGGAGATTTTTACCTATTCCAGCAATATCGGCACCGCGCTTATGGCACGGGACATCGGCGCCGAACGCCAGCGGGCGTTTCTCAGGAAGATCGGCATGATGAGCGAACCCTCCATTGAACTTTCCGGAGTGGCAAGCCCGTTGTTGCCGCGCCAGTGGGGCGAGGTGGAAATGATGACCGTTTCTTATGGGCATGGCATCGCCATCACTCCGCTGCAATTGGCCTCCGGCGTTGCCGCCCTGGTCAATGGCGGGCGTCATATTCCTGCCACCTTGTTGCGCCAAGGTGATGGCGATCGGCACCGCGCCGATCCTTCCGGGCAAAGCCGGCATTTGAGCCGGGTGATTTCCGAAAAAACCAGCCGGACCATGCGGGACCTGATGCGTCTTGCCGTACAATATGGTACGGGCCGTCAGGCCGATGTTCAGGGGTACCGGGTGGGGGGCAAAACCGGCACGGCGGAAAAACCCGGCAAGGGCGGGTATCGGGAAAAGGACCTGGTGTCCTCGTTTGTGGGAGCTTTTCCCATGAACAATCCCCAATATGTGGTTTTTGCCATGCTGGATGAACCCCGGGGCATCGAGGAAACCTTTTATTATGCGACGGCCGGGTGGACGGCGGCCCCTCTTGTGGGCAGTGTGATAGAGAAAGTTGGTCCCCTGTTGGGGGTCATGCCGGAAAAAGAGCAGGACCCCGGGCTGGCACATTTTATATTAACTTCGGCGGATGGCGGAACAAAAAACAGATGAGATTATCCGAGCTTCTGAAAGAGACACGGACCAAATTCGCGCTTGAGATCACACCGGATGCGGATCTGGAGGTCAGCGGAATCACAGCCGACAGTCGCAAGGTACAGCCCGGTTTCATTTTTGTGGCCCTGCCCGGTCTCAAATATAACGGCGCGGATTTTATCGAAGCGGCCATAGCCAAAGGGGCTGTGGCCGTTCTTTGCGCGCCTACAGAAAAGGGTTCTCACCCTTCGGTGGTGTGGTTGACCCATGACACGCCAGGGCGGGTCTTCCCGCATATTGTCGCCAGTTATTTTCGCCGTCAGCCGAACAGGGTGGCTGCGGTCACCGGCACCAATGGCAAAACCTCGGTAGCGTCCTTTACCCGGCAGATCTGGGATCATCTGGGGCTAAAGGCGGCATCGGTGGGCACGCTGGGCGTGGTTGGTCCCGATTATCACCGGGAAACCGGCCTGACCACACCTGATCCCGTCACCCTGCACAAGGCGATGAGCGATTTATGCGATCTGGGGGTGGATCATGTGGTGTTCGAGGCATCGAGTCATGGTCTGGCGCAATACCGCCTTGACGGCATGCATATTTCTGCGGGGGCATTTACCAACCTGACCCGGGATCATTATGATTATCACGGCAGTGAGGAAAATTATCTGTACGCCAAAACCCGTCTATTCGGAGAGATCATGAAACCGGGCAGTACGGCCGTGTTGAATGCGGATTGTCCCATCATGCGGGATGTGGAGGATATCTGCTGGGCCCGGGGGCACAAGGTAATCACCGTCGGGCAGTACGATGGAGACATCCGTCTGCTCAGCCAGCGTTCCACGCCCAACGGTCAGGAAATCACGGTTTCTTATGGGGCGCGCCTTTATGATATAGATTTGCCGCTGGTGGGCAGCTTTCAGGCTATGAATGCGCTGATGGCTGTGGGACTGGTCATCGGTTGCGGGGGTGAGGCAGACCAGGCCTTTAAGGCGTTGTCTTGTCTGCGGCCTGTTCGGGGCCGAATGGAAAATGCCGGCCGGCATCCGTCAGGCGCCCGGATCTATGTGGATTACGCCCATACGCCGGATGCCCTGGAAACGGCGCTCAAGGCGCTTCAGCCTCATGTCCGGGGGCGGCTTTCTGTGGTGTTCGGTTGCGGTGGTGACCGGGACCGGGGCAAAAGAAAGCCCATGGGCGAGATTGCGGCGCGGCTGGCAGATCGGGTTTATGTAACGGATGACAATCCGCGCAGTGAAGATGCAGCAGCGATCCGTACCGAGATTATGGCCGGCTGCCCCGAGGCCACCGAGGTCGGCGATCGGGCCCAGGCCATTCGCCGGGCGCTCAGGGATCTTGAAGCCGGGGATATTCTTCTGGTGGCCGGCAAAGGTCATGAAAGGGGGCAGGTTATTGCCAACAAAGTCATTGATTTCGATGATGTTTCGGAGGTGCGTACAGCGCTGGCGGAGCTGTCCCCCTCGGCCAGCCCGGGAGGAGAAACCCCATGACCGAAGTTGTCGATGAAACCGCCCTGTGGACGTCCCGGGAACTGGGGCGGGTGCTGGGGAGTGACGTCCGGGCGCAGTGGGACTGTCAGGGCATTTCCATCGACAGCCGTACGCTTAAGCGGGGGGATCTGTTTTTTGCGTTGTCAGGTCCGCATTTCGACGGTCATGATTATGTGGCAGAAGTGTTTGAGAAGGGAGCGGCAGGAGCGGTGGTCAGCAAGCCCGTTGCTGGCGCTGATCCGGCCCGTCTGCTGATGGTGAAGGATGTGCGCGCGGCGCTGGTGATGCTGGGCAGGGCGGGGCGCGATCGGGTGGAGGCGCCGGTTATTGCGGTCACCGGTAGTGTTGGCAAGACCGGAGTCAAGGAAGCGCTGCGTCTGGCGCTGGGGCGTGACAAAAAAACTCATGCCAGCATCTTAAGCTACAACAATGAGATCGGCGTACCGTTGTCCTTGGCGCGCATGCCCCGGGATGCGGCCTATGGTGTTTTTGAGCTGGGCATGAACCACAAGGGGGAGCTGAAAGAGCTGGTCAGACTGGTGCGGCCCCATGTGGCGATTGTGACCACAGTCGAACTGGCTCATAGCGAATTTTTTGAAAGCGTGGAAGAGATTGCCGACGCCAAGGCCGAAATCTTTACCGCCATGACAGGGCCGGGGGTGGCTCTTCTCAATCGGGACAATGATCAGTACGGCCGGCTGCGGCAACGAGCCGAACAGGTCGGCGTGAACAAAATTGTTTCTTTCGGCAGCACGCCGGAAGCGGATATCCATATTCTGGAGCAGGTTCTTGAGGAAACACAAAGCATCGTGACCGCCAATGTGAACGGCAAAATCATGACCTACAGGATTGGTCTGGCGGGGCAGCACTGGGTTCTGAATTCGTTGGCAGTGCTGGGCGCTGTGGATCAGGTGGGGGGAGACCTGGGCCTTGCGGGATTGGCGCTGGCGGAAATGGCGCCGCTCAAGGGGCGCGGTCAGCGCCACAGAATTCCCCTACGCCCGGAGAAAGGCACCGACAGGGGCAGGACTACAGGCGATGAGGCTGCCTTTGTGCTGATTGATGAGAGTTATAACGCCAATCCGGCATCCATGCGGGCCGCTCTGGCCAGCCAGGGACAGATCACCCCCGCTTCGCAGGGGCGGCGTATCGCCGTGCTTGGGGATATGGCAGAACTGGGATCCGAAAGTGCCGCGCTGCATGCGGCCCTGGCGGACGCTGTTAGCGCTGCGGGCATAGAGCGGCTCTATCTGATAGGAACAGACATGAGGCATCTGGGCCGGGTGCTGGAAGATAAAATGTTTGTTGCGCATTTTGATACGATTGAGGATCTGGCGCAGGCCCTGGACGCTGATTTGCGCTGTGACGATGTGGTCATGGTAAAGGGCTCCAATGCCAGCGGCATGTTCCGACTGGTGGAAAGAATGCTGGACATGACGTCACCGAATGTGAAAAAAGCGACCAACGGGTAAACCCGTTTCAGCTTCGGGACGACGAACAGGAAAAGACATAAGGCATGCTGTATAACTTTTTATATCCTTTGAGCGATGATTTCGGACTGTTCAATCTGTTCAGATATTTGACGTTCCGGACGGGTGGGGCGTTGTTCACCGCGTTTTTGATCAGTTTCCTGTGCGGACCGTCGCTCATAGGCTGGTTAAGAAAGAAACAGAAAAAAGGGCAACCCATCCGCGATGACGGACCGGAAAGCCATCTACTGACCAAGCAGGGCACGCCCACCATGGGTGGTTTCCTGATCCTGTTGGGCCTTACGGTGGGCACAGTATTGTGGGCGGATCTCAGCAATCCTTATGTCTGGGCCTGTCTGGTGGTTACCACCGGTTTCGGGGTGATCGGTTTCATGGATGACTACCGCAAAGTGACCCGATCCAGTTCCGCCGGCGTTCCCGGCCGCGTCAAGCTTATCCTGGAAATTATTGTGTCTTTGGGTGCCGTGTTGATCATTATGAATGCCGCGGAACAGGACATTCGTGATGTCCTGGCCGTGCCGTTTTTCAAATCGGTGATGATTAATCTGGGTTGGGTAATGATCCCTTTTGCCATGTTTATTATTGTCGGCGCCTCCAACAGCGTCAATCTGACGGATGGCCTGGATGGCTTGGCGATCATGCCGGTGATCATCGCCTCGGGGACCTTTGCCCTGATTGCCTATCTGGTGGGCAACAGCATCTATGCCGATTACCTACAGCTGATTTATGTGCCGGGAGCGGGGGAACTCGCGGTGTTCAGTGCTGCCATTATCGGGGCGGGGCTTGGTTTTCTCTGGTACAATGCACCCCCCGCCATGGTGTTTATGGGCGATACTGGCAGTCTGGCCCTTGGGGGGGCGCTGGGCAGCATCGCGGTTATCATCAAACATGAAATCGTGCTGGCGATTGTGGGAGGGCTGTTTGTGCTGGAAACCGTGTCGGTCATCGTGCAGGTAATCTCTTTCAAGATAACCGGCCGGCGGGTGTTCCGTATGGCGCCAATTCATCATCACTTTGAACAAAAGGGCTGGGCCGAGCCGACCATTGTGATCCGTTTCTGGATCATTGCGGTGTTATTGGCGCTGTTAGGGTTGGCCACGCTGAAGCTGCGTTAGGCAGGGAAGAACAGAGGAGCAGGAGACGATAAGGGAATGAATATTTTTTCCCGTACCGATACAAGCCTATTGAGCGACTGGTGGTGGACGGTGGATCGCTGGCTTTTGATGTCGCTGGCCTTGCTCATTGGTCTGGGAATCCTCATGACCTTCGGGGCCAGCCCGGCCATTGCCGAAAAGTTGGGGCTGGACAGTTTTCATTTCGTCCGTCGCCAGCTGGCCTTCCTGGTCGTCTCACTGATTGCCATGTTCGGTATTTCCCTGTTGTCTCCGCTCAGTGTGCGACGGTTCGGGGTTCTATTGTTTCTTGTCTGTCTCGGACTTCTGGTGCTCACCCATTTCATCGGGGCAGAGGCCAAAGGCGCACGCCGCTGGATCAGGATGGGCAGTTTCACGCTTCAGGCCTCTGAATTTATCAAGCCGGCCTTTATCATTGTGAGCGCCTGGATGTTTGCCGAGGCCCACAAAAGTCCTGGTTTCCCGGGGTGGAAAATTTCCATTGGCCTGTATTGTCTTGTGGCATTTCTGTTGATCATGCAGCCGGATGTGGGGCAGACGGTGCTGATTACAGCAGTCTGGGGGGGGATGTTTTTTATGGCGGGGCTGCCCATGATATGGGTTGGCGGCCTGATCGGGGCTGGTCTTGTGGGGCTGATTTCGGCTTATCTGTTTTTGCCTCATGTGACAAGCCGCATTGACCGTTTCCTGAATCCCGAAAGCGGGGATACCTATCAGATCGACACGGCCATGAACGCCTTCAAGAGTGGTGGTCTGTTCGGCCGTGGTCCGGGGGAAGGCGCGGTGAAAAAACTTTTGCCCGACGCCCATACGGATTTCATCTTTGCTGTGGCCGGGGAGGAATTCGGCATCATCATGTGCCTGCTGATTGTGGTGCTGTTTGCGGTGATTGTGATCCGGGGCATGGTTAACCTTTTGAAGGAAACAGATATGTTCACCTTTCTTGCCGTGGCCGGGCTTCTGATTCAGTTCGGCCTGCAGGCGTTTATCAATCTGGGGGTCAACCTGGCGGTTTTACCCAGCAAGGGCATGACCTTGCCGTTTATCAGTTATGGCGGGTCTTCCATGCTGGCCCTGTCCCTAGGGATGGGCATGATATTGGCGCTTACCCGGCGCAACATTCATCAAACCTGTGATCCCGCAGGGCGAGGCTGGAGGTTGGTATGAAGCGGCGGCGCACCTCTCATATTGTGCTGGCGGCGGGGGGGACTGGCGGACACATGTTCCCGGCGCTTGCGCTGATGGAAGAGCTGGTGGCGCGTGGGCATCGGGTGAGCCTGATCACCGATGACCGGGGCCTGCGTTATAAGGATCTGTTTGACGGGGTTAAGGTGCTGAAAGTCAACAGCGCCACATTCAGCGGCCGAGGGCCGTTAGGGAAACTTGCTGCGCTGTTCAGGGTGTTGAGCGGGATTGTGGAGTCGCGACGGATGCTTAAAAGGCTTGTCCCCGGTGTGGTGGTGGGATTTGGCGGTTATCCGTCCCTGCCGACGCTCCTGGCGGCGGTATGGAGCGGCATCCCCACCTGTCTTCATGAACAGAATGCCGTGCTGGGACGGGTCAACCGGTTTCTGGCGCGGTGGGTGGACGCCGTGGCGTTGTCGTTTGAAAAGACCCTGAAAGCCAAATGGCACAGATATAATTATGTGGTGGTGACCGGCAACCCGGTGCGCCGGGAAATTATTGAGCTTGGGGACAAGGCCTATCCGCCCATTGGCGACGACCGTATTTTCCGTATTCTGGTCATTGGCGGCAGTCAGGGCGCGTCTATTTTCAGCGATGTTGTGCCCGCGGCCATTTCCATTCTGCCCCGGGCGTTACAACGACGCTTGCAGATCACCCAGCAATGCCGTGAAGAAGACATCGCCGCCGTGCGCGAAATTTACGCCAAAACAAAAATCGCGGTGGAACTTTCGACCTTTATTTCCAATCTTCCGGAGTGTATGGAATGGGCCCATCTGGTGATTGGGCGGGCCGGGGCCTCGACCATTGCGGAATTGACGGCGGCCGGCCGGCCGGCTGTTCTGGTGCCCTATCCCCATGCCACCGATGATCACCAGATGGAAAATGCCCGGGAAATGGTGGTGGCCGGCGGGGCCTGGCTTTTCCATCAGAAGGAATTCAATCCCAGTGAACTGGCCAAGACCCTGCAACGTCTGGCCAAACGGCCGCGGGATGTGTGGCGGGCGGCGGAAGACGCCCGCAGGGTCGGCAAACCCTATGCCACTAAGGATCTGGGCGACCTGGTGGAACGCCTGGCTTTGGTGCAGGGAGATGCCAGGGTGATCCGGGTGAATGAGGTCGCCTTACGGCCCGCACCGCGGCAGGAGACGGAGACAGGGGAGGTGCCCTCCGCCCTCGCGGTTGAGGAACAGCAGGCTGATCCGGAAAAACAGGAACAGAAAGTAATTAAGAACCCTTTGCGGGCGAGAAGACAGACATGACAAAACAACGGCGGTCCCAAACCATCAAACACTCTACGATCAAACACCCCATTGAGATCGGTACCCTGCATTTTGTCGGCATCGGCGGCATCGGCATGAGCGGCATTGCCGAAGTGATGCATAATTTCGGTTACAAAGTGCAGGGCAGCGACATCGCTGAAAACGCCAATGTCAAACGCCTGCGGGCCTTGGGCATTAAGGTCATGATCGGACAGAAAGAGGAAAACCTTGATGGTGCATGGGGTATTGTGGTTTCTTCCGCCATCCGTCCGGACAATGCGGAGATGGTGGCCGCGCGGGCGCGCAAGATGCCGGTTATTCGCCGGGCTGAAATGCTGGCCGAACTGATGCGTCTGAAATGGTGCATTTCTGTTGCCGGCACCCATGGCAAAACCACCACCACCTCGATGATTGCTGCAGTTTTGGATACGGCTGGTTTTGATCCGACGGTCATTAACGGCGGTATCATAAATGCCTATGGCACCAATGCGCGCCTGGGTGAGGGGGACTGGATGGTGGTGGAGGCGGATGAATCCGATGGCACCTTTGTCAAATTGCCCGCAACCATTGCCGTGGTCACCAATATTGATCCGGAGCACCTGGATTTTTACGGGGATTTCGAAACCGAGAAAGAAGCGTTCCGGACCTTTGTGGAAAATGTGCCTTTTTATGGTTTTGCCGCCATGTGTATTGATCATCCGGAGGTGCAGGCCCTGATCGGACGCATCAATGACCGCAAGATCGTGACTTTCGGTTTTAGCCCGCAAGCGGATGTGCGGGCCCGTAATCTGGAATTTTCCGGCGGGGCGGCGCATTTCGATGTGGAAATCAGCGACCGGTACCGGGATGACAGCCTGGAAATCAGGGATATGGTCCTGCCCATGCCGGGCCGGCACAATGTGCTGAATGCCCTGGCCGCCATCGCAGTGGCCACTGAAATGGGATTGGGTGCGGATATTATTCGTCGGGCTTTTGCGGCTTTTTCCGGGGTTCGACGGCGCTTTACCCGTGTGGGAGAAGTGGCGGGGGTCACAATTGTGGATGATTATGCGCATCATCCGGTGGAAATCTCCTCGGTCCTTGGGGCCGCGCGGGAAGCGTTTGAGGGGCGGGTCATCGCTGTGGTGCAGCCGCATCGCTATTCCCGGTTGAAAAGTCTGTTTGAGGAATTCTGCGCCTGTTTCAATAATGCGGATATGGTGTATGTCGCCCCGGTATATGAGGCCGGAGAAAAGCCGATCGAGGGTGCTGATCGTGACAGCCTGGTGGAAGGGTTAAGGCGTTTTGGTCACCGCCAGGTGATGCCTTTTGACGCTCCAGAAGAGTTGCCGGATCTATTGGGACAGGTTATCGAAACCGGCGATATTGTCATTTTTCTCGGGGCGGGCACCATTACCCAGTGGGCGTATGGTTTACCGGAAAAACTTGCCGCAGTGCTGGAGGGCAATGCCTGATGCAGCCGATAAAGATCATAGCGGATAACTGGTGGAGCAGCCTGCCTGACGTTCGCGGACGTTATGAATTCGACGTGCCGCTGGCCCGGCATACCTGGTTCAGGGTGGGCGGGCCGGCGCGGGTTCTGTTTACGCCCGAAGATCCGGCGGACCTGATGAAATTCTTGAGCGAGCTTGACCCGCAGGTGCCCATTATGCCGCTGGGCGTCGGGTCAAACCTGCTGATCCGGGATGGTGGTTTTGATGGAGTGGTGATCCGGTTCGGTAAAAAATTTGCCACCATCGAGGTCCAGGAGGATAAGATTATCGCCGGGGCGGGAGCGCCGGATATCGCGGTGGCTGCCGCGGCCCGGAACGCGCATCTCAAGGGGTTGGAATTCCTGCGTGGCATCCCGGGTACCATTGGCGGAGCCGTGCGCATGAATGCCGGCGCCTATGGGCGGGAAATGGCTGATGTTCTGGTTTCTGTGGAGGCGGTTGATCGCCACGGGCAGCGACATCAGCTGAGGGCAGAAGAGATGGGTTTCACATATCGTCATTGTGCCGTTTCGGAAGAGCTGATTTTTATGTCCGGCACATTGCGCGGCGCCCCGGGCATGCGCGAAGAGATCGACCGGAGGATGAAGGAAATAGCCGAGGCCCGTGAGGAAAGCCAGCCGCTCAGAACGCGTACCGGTGGCAGCACCTTTAAAAACCCGGAAGGGCGCAAGGCCTGGAAGCTGGTGGACGAGGCGGGCTGTCGGGGGTTGCGCGTTGGTGGGGCGCAGGTATCGGAAAAACACTGTAATTTCCTCATCAATCTGGGGTCGGCCACGGCCCGGGATCTGGAGGAACTGGGTGAGGAAGTCCGCCGCCGGGTCAAGCAGACCAGCGGCGTTGATCTGGAATGGGAAATCCGCATTGTCGGCACGGCACGGGGAGAGGTGTCATGACAAAACATGTGGCGGTGCTCAAAGGCGGCTGGTCCGCCGAACGGGAAGTGTCTCTGGTCAGCGGGGCGGCTGTGGCCAAGGCGTTACGGGCGGGCGGATACAAGGTCACGGAAATTGACGTTGAACCGGATATTGCTGACGTGCTTGCCGATCTAAAACCGGATGTGGTGTTTAATGCCCTGCATGGCCGTTGGGGCGAAGATGGTTGTATTCAGGGCATTCTTGAAATTCTGGGATTGCCTTATACCCATTCCGGGGTGACGGCTTCGGCTGTGGCGATGGACAAGATCCTGTCCAAGAAACTGTTTCGCACGGTGGGGATTCCCTGTGCAGAGGACAGACTGGTGACAAGAGAGGAACTGTTTGCCGCCGACCCGCTACCGCGTCCCTTTGTGGTCAAGCCCTTTAATGAAGGCTCCAGCGTCGGGGTGGTGATTGTTCAGGATGGCACGAACCTGTCGCCGCAGATGCCCGGTCCGTGGCAGAGCTGCGAGCGGTTGATGGTGGAACAATATATTGCCGGACGGGAACTGACTGTTTCTGTCATGGGGGCTCAGGCGCTGGCCGTGACCGAATTGCGTCCTCATGAGGGTTTTTACGATTATGACGCCAAATATAAGGAGGGCAAAACCGATCACCTGCTTCCGGCGCCGCTTTCTGAAACCCTGACCGCAGAAATTATGGAGATGGCCGAAAAGGCGCATGAGGTCCTGGGGTGTCGGGGGGTGAGCCGGGCCGATTTTCGCCTGGAAGACAAACCTGATGGCGACGGCGTGCCCCATATCCTAGAGGTGAATACTCAGCCGGGCATGACGCCTTTATCATTGGTGCCGGAACAGGCCGCGCATGTGGGGATCGGATTTGAGGAACTGGTCTGCTGGATGGTGGAGGATGCGTCATGCCATCGCTGAAAACCATTTTGCAGGAAAAATTTGCGCGCCGGAAAGGGCCGCTGAAACGCGGGGAGCGAGAAGCCCAGAGTCTCAAGCGGCGTCGGCAGAAGGACTTTCTGCGCCGGAGTTTGTCCGTTGCGGCGGGGGCGGCGGCGGTGCTGGGCGGCATTTATGCCTGGCAGAGTGGGCGACTTGCCGCCCTGATCGAAACAACACAGACGGCACTCCATGAACGGGTTGCTGAGGCCGGCCTGGTTGTCGAAGACATTCAGGTCAGCGGGCAACAAAATACCTCTGTTGAGGAAATCACCCGGGCGCTTGATCTTCGGCAGGGGCAGTCAATCGTGTCTGTTGACCTGAAAGCCATGCGGGATCGGGTGGAGCAGCTCGACTGGGTGCGTCGGGCGGTTATCGCCCGGGTCATGCCCAATGGGCTTTCCGTGACAATTGAAGAATATCAGCCGGCCGCCTTATGGCAGGTTGACGGGAATCTATGGATTGTGACAGAAGACGGTCATCGCATCACAGACCAGCATTTGGCGAAATTTGCCCATTTGCCGATGGTGGTGGGCCGCGGCGCCGAAAAACACCTGGGGACTTATCTGGCGCGTCTGGCGGCGCATCCGGATCTGGCGGCCCATATTGAAACTGCCGTACGGGTCGGGCAGCGGCGATGGGATCTGCACCTGAAACAGGGGGTGACCATTCGTCTGCCGGAACAAGACGAGGACAGAGCCTGGCGTCGGTTCCAGCGTTATGTGGAGGATCATAACATCCTGAACAGGAATATTCTGGTGGTGGATTTCCGGCAGCAGGATCGCACCATTGTGCGGCTCACGCCGGAAGAGGCGGAACGGCGGCGTCTGGCTGCCCAAAATGAAGATGAGGAAAGTATCTGATGGCCGGAATGCGTGATAATGTCATCGCCGCTCTGGATATCGGCAGCAGCAAAATCTGTTGTTTCATCGCCCGCATCAATGATCAGGGCCGACCGCAGGTCATCGGCATCGGACACCAGGTTTCCCAAGGGCTCAAAGCGGGCACGGTTGTTGATATGGAGGAAACGGAAACCTCCATCCGTACGGCAGTGGATACGGCGGAACGCATGGCCGGCGGCAGCCCCATTGAAAATGTCATTGTCAATATTTCTGCTGGGCACCCTGAATCCAGCCATTTTGCCGTGGATGTGGATGTGGCCGGACACCAGATCAGTGAGATGGATATTGAGCGGGTTCTGGGGGCCGCCCGGGACTATATCCGTAACGAAGATCGTTATGTGGTGCATTCCCGCCCTGCCAGCTATACCATTGACGGGGTCGGCGGGGTGAAAAACCCGCGGGGCATGTATGGGGAAAAGCTGGGGGTGGACATGCATCTGGCCACGGTGGCGGTCAGTCCGCTTAAAAACCTTCAAACCTGTATCAACCGTTGTCATCTGAACATGGCCGGCGTGGTGCTGTCGGCTTATGCCTCGGGCCTGGCGACCATGGTGGAGGATGAGAGGGAACTGGGCAGTGTCTGTATTGATATGGGCGGGGGGCTGACCACCCTGGCCGCGTTCAAGGATGGTGAGTTTATCTATGCGGATACGGTCCCACTGGGTGGCCATCATGTCACAAGCGATATTGCCCAGGGGCTGTCTACGCCGCGTGCCAGCGCGGAACGGTTAAAAACCCTGTATGGCACCTGTTTTCCAAGGCAGGTGGTGCGTGAACAGATTGATATTGTGCAGACGGGCGATGATGGCGGCGAATACACCACTACCATCCCCCGGGCCATGCTGACCTCGATTATCGAGGCGCGGATGGAGGAAATTTTTGAACTGGTGCGGGACCGGCTCGTAGACTCCGGTCTGGATCCATTGGTCGGGCGGCGGCTGGTGCTGACCGGTGGGGCCAGCCAGATGAGCGGCGTTGAGGATCTGGCCAAGAAGGTTTTTGGTACGGAAAAATTTGACCGCCATGTGCGCCTGGGGCGTCCGTTGAGTGTGGACGGGTTGGCCGATGCGACGGCCGGCCCGGTCTTTTCGACCTGCGCCGGCTTGCTGACTTATGCGGCGACGCGGCCAGAAGAGGTGCATTACCAGAAAGAAAAACAACCCTTGATTGGTATTTTGCCGCGCATCGGGCGGTGGATCAAGGAGAATTTTTAGGAAGGAAGCAGAAAAATGTGGCAAAAACGACTCGGGAGCTTAAAAAAACGACTCGGAGGGCATTTTTCTTTAGACAGCGCGAATCACATAAGTTAAATTGTTGTTAACTATTTGTTCCGGCTTACTGAATCCAGAACTCTCAGGGCCGAGCGGAGGGCTTTATGACTATAGAATTTACAACACCGGAATTGACGGAACTTCAACCTAAAATCACAGTGTTTGGTGTGGGCGGCGCCGGGGGCAATGCCGTCAACAATATGATTGCGGCTCAACTTCAGGGTGTTGATTTTATCGTCGCCAATACGGATGCTCAGGCGCTTGCACATTCCCGGGCGGAACAGAAAATTCAGCTTGGGGCGCAACTGACCCAGGGGTTGGGGGCAGGGGCACGCCCGGAAGTGGGGCGGGCTGCGGCCGAGGAAACCCTGGACAAGATTGAAGAGTATTTGCAGGGCGCTCATATGGCGTTTATCACGGCTGGCATGGGCGGTGGCACCGGCACGGGAGCCGCGCCGATTATTGCCAAAGCCGCCCGTGAAAAGGGTATTCTGACCGTCGGTGTGGTGACCAAGCCGTTCCAGTTTGAAGGCTCCCGCCGCATGGCGCTGGCCGAGCAGGGAATTAGCGAGCTTTCACAATATGTGGATACCCTGATCATCATTCCCAACCAGAATCTGTTCCGCATCGCCAATGAACGCACCACTTTTGCCGATGCCTTTGCCATGGCGGATGAGGTGTTGCATTCCGGCGTGCGCGGGATTACCGACTTGATGGTGATGCCGGGGCTGGTCAATCTGGATTTTGCCGATGTGCGCACGGTGATGAGCGAGATGGGCAAGGCGATGATGGGCACCGGCGAAGCCGAAGGGGACGGTCGGGCGCTGGAAGCGGCCGAGGCGGCCATTTCCAACCCGCTTTTGGATGAGGTTTCTATGAAAGGCGCCAAAGGGGTGCTGATCAACATCACTGGCGGCATGGACCTGACGTTGTTTGAGGTGGATGAGGCCGCCAACCGGATCCGCAGCGAAGTGGACCCGGACGCCAATATCCTGGTGGGGTCAGCGCTTAATCCGGAACTGGAGGGCAAAATGCGGGTGTCCGTGGTGGCAACCGGCATTGATGCAACGGCCCAGCCCAAGGTGGAAACCCCGATACGAACCTATGATTTCAATAAGCCGTCTCAGAAAACCGAGGAGCCGGCCGCGGAGGAAGCGACTATCGTTGCCGATGCCACCCCGGAAGAAAGAGAAGACCTGTCAGGGGAAGCTTATCTGGAAGAACCGCTGGAATTGCAGGATGAAGTTCGGGAAGAAACCGAGGAGCTGTTCAGCCAGCTCGACGACAGCATCGTGGAAGACCGGCAGGTTGAGGCGGAGACTGTGGAGCCGGCCATAGAGGAGGATCGGGAAGCGCCTTTCATCGCGCCGGAGCCGGTTCTGCCTGAGCGCAAGGTACAGCCGCTTTCCGATAAGCCCGATCCTTATGCGGAAGCCGCTTTGGCCAATGCCCAGAGTGGCGAGGAACGGCCCAGCCGGCTGAATATTTTCGGGTCCATGCTGGGGGGAAAGAAAAAAGCCAAATCCTCAAAGGAGCCTGTTCTGCGCCAAGGGGATCTTTTGGGCGGCCGTGAAGAGGAAGAACCCTCCAGGGCCAGCGGGCCTTCAGGAACCGACCGGGAAGAGGCAGAGCCGTCTTCCCCGCCAGCGCGTAATCCCTTGCGTCAAAAACCGGCCGCGCCGCGTACTGAACGTCCGCAGGAGCAAGCGGCCAAACCGGCAACGGAACAGGCCGATCGGGCCTCTGCTGATCGGTCCGCCGGTCGCGGCCCGTTGACGGCCGGAGAAAGAATTGTGCCGCGAACGCCGTCAAAACCGGCGGGTGAGCGGGAAGAGGATCATCTGGAGATTCCGGCTTTCCTGCGCCGGCAGGCCAACTGAAGCGGCTGGGGAATGTCGCGCCGGTATGTCCTGATATAGCAGGAAAGACAGACTGCCATAGTTGTGAGGGCGGTGTTTTTGAACGCCAGTAGTCTGAGATTGGGTTTCGATAAAAAAGACGAGTATTTTTATAATAAGGCGAGTATCATTTTCCCCACAAAACTTTAAAGGCGGGCCAAAACCCGCCTTTTTTATTGGGGCCTTCTTCATTCTTTGAGGTCACGCCCTTGTCCAAATATATGGTGCGGGTTCCCGATGACGTTGTTCTGTCATCCTTGCAAGTGAGGGGAAGCGACGCCATCCACAAAGCCTATGGGGCGTCGCTCCGGAAGGAGGGAATTAGAGTGAATTGTGCATAGGTTGACCCATTCTGCCGGGCCGGTCTGGTTCAGGAGCCAGGGGTTTGGCGCAGGTCATACTGGCGGTACGGCCCAGCCAAATCCCTCAGGAACCGGGCCAGACCGGCCCGGCCCTTCGGGTTGGCGGCTTGGGGCCGCTCACTTTGTCAGACGCCTGGGTCAGACGCCTGGCCCGATGCCCCGCATCGCCCGGCGCCGTCTTCCGCGTGAGGCGGGCCGCAATCCGCAAACAGAATTGAGCCAACCTCTTCACAATTCACTCTAAATCACGCCGCGGCGGATCTGATCCAGCTCGATGGATTCAAACAATGCCTTGAAGTTGCCTTCGCCAAAGCCCTTGTTGCCCTTGCGCTGGATAATCTCGAAAAAGATCGGGCCAATCACATTGTTGGTGAAGATCTGCAACAGAATGCCCTGATCTTTGCTGCCGTCGATCAGAATGCGGCGTTTGCGCAATTCTTCCACGTCTTCCTCGTGACCGATCACCCGATCGTTAACCAGCTCATAATAGGTGTCTACCGTATCCTGTAACGGTACGTTATGAGCCCGCAGAACATCCACGGTTTTGTAGATATTTTCTGTATGCAGGGCTACGTGCTGAATGCCTTCGCCGCGATATTCCATGAGATATTCCACAATCTGGGACTTGTTGTCCTTGGATTCATTCAGTGGAATATGGATCTTGCCGCAGGGGCTGGTCATGGCCTTGCTGGTCAGGCCGGTTTTCTGCCCTTCGATATCGAAATATTTCAGTTCCCTGAAATTAAACAGGCGTTCATAAAATTCCGCCCAGAATGCCATGCGTCCCTGATAAACATTATGGGTCAGATGGTCGATGAACTGGAACCCGGCGTCTTCGACATCCTTTTCATCGTCCAGTTCAATGGGCACAAAATCCACATCATAAATGGTATTCTCGCCATACCGGTCCACCAGATAAAGACGGCTGCCACCAATGCCTTCTATGGCCGGGATATACAGTTCCATTGGCGCCACATCGGTTGGAACCGGGTTGGCGCCAAGGCTCAGGGCGCGTTCGTAAGCGTATTTGGCGTCCTTGACCCGGAAGGCCATGGCGCAGATGCTGGGGCCGTGGGCGAAGGCATAACGTTGGGCAAAACTGTTGGGTTCTGCGTTGATGATGAAGTTCACATCGCCCTGACGGTGCAAAGTGACGTTTTTGTGCCGGTGCTTGGCTACGGTTCTGAACCCCATCTGTTTGAACAGACCACGCAGCATTTCCGGGTCCGGCGCAGCATATTCGATAAACTCAAACCCATCCAGGCCCATGGGATTTTCAAAAAGATCAGCCATTACAGTCTCCTGATAAGATCGTGCCATTTATGTTTTACGGGGGAAATTATACTCCATAATGTATGGAATTTTGTTTATAAATTAGGAGGTTTTATGATATTTATGGGTTTCTGTTTCAAAAATATGAAGTAAGTGAAATGAATATTGCTCTTGATGCGGCGGATAAAAAAATTCTTGAACTTATTCAGCAGGACGCAACGCTGACCCATCAGGAAATTGCCGACCGGGCGGGTTTGTCGTCCACTTCGGTCTGGCGGCGCATTCGCAATCTGGAAGAAGTGGGTGTGATCCGGGGACGTGTGGCGTTGCTGGATGCCAAAAAGATTGGCATGCAGGTCAACGCTCTGATTAGTGTGCGCCTTACACATCAGGGGCTGGAGACCGGCAAAAAGTTCGAGGAATTTATCGTCGAGCAGCCGGAAGTGATGGAATGTTACGCCGTGGTGGGCAATTATGACTATGCCCTGATCGTGCGAGTCAGCAACGTGGAACGGTTTGAAAAATTCCTGTCCGGGACGCTGCTCAGTCACCCGGCGGTGGCCACATCTACATCCAGTTTCGCGCTCAGGCAAGTCAAATACACTACGGCCGTGGCCCTAGACTGATCCTCAAACGGAGGAGGGAAGATTGATGGGGAAGGCTAAAGCTGTTACCAGCTTGTGCTGAGGCGCAGCCCCATAAAATCCCCACCCGCCTGGGGCGTAAGGGTAATACCTTTATAGGTCGTGGTGAACGCGAAACTGCTGAGCATGCCGATGGCCGCTCCGACCAGGACATCGGCCATATCGTGTTTATCTGCATGAATCCGGCTGTAGCCTACAAAACCTGCGCCCAGGTAGGCGGGTAGAGCATAGTCCCAGCCATAACGTTTGTGGATAAAGGCCGCGCCCATAAAGGCGGTGGAGGTATGGCCGGAGGGAAAGGCTTCGCAACACTCACCATTGGGCCGCCGTTTGTCAATGGCCCCTTTCAGGCCGTGAGTCACAATTTGCGTGACGGCGTATGATTGGATGAATTGAAGGGGGCCCTCGCTGCCGTCTTCATAAAACAAGGTGGCGC
The DNA here is from genome assembly GCF_005849285.1 of Luteithermobacter gelatinilyticus. Classification (NCBI taxonomy): domain Bacteria; kingdom Pseudomonadati; phylum Pseudomonadota; class Alphaproteobacteria; order Emcibacterales; family Emcibacteraceae; genus Luteithermobacter; species Luteithermobacter gelatinilyticus. The sequence continues at coordinate 827,717 of NZ_CP040517.1, forward strand.
CAAGGCCCGCCAGCGGGATGATGGCCCGCAATACATCGCCGGCCTTTTCCACGTCATCTTTGGCCGTGGCGGTGGGGGCACAGAGGGGCAGGCCGATGATCATGCCCAGGATCGCCAGCGTATATGTCCGAAGGCGGGGCTGGAGGCTTTTCATGCGATCCCCTCTCAGTAAAAAGACAATATAGCATGGATTGCCGCGACGACTTAGGAGGAAACGTCATCGCGAGCCCCCGCAATATACTTTGCGGGCGTGGCGATCCAGAACCGGGGAGTGTTATCCGAATCTTCTGACCTGTGCGAGACGTTCAGGTCATAAACTCTGCCAGAGCTTTGAGCAGGGCGTCGTTTTCCGCATCACGGCCAATGGTAATGCGCAGGGATCGCTCAAGCCCGTAATTGGCCACGGGACGCACAATAATACCCCGGCCCCGCAGGAAATTATCCGCAGCTTGCCGCTGTTCAGCATCCCTGAAATGGACCAGCACAAAATTCCCCACACTGGGGGTCACCTCAAGGCCGATTTCCTCAAGGGCTGCGCTCAGGCGGGGCAGCCACTTGTTGTTGTGGATCCGGGTGCGGGCCACATGATCCTGATCCCTAACGGCGGCTTCGGCCGCGGCTTGGGAGATTTTATTGACGTTAAAGGTGGGGCGGATGCGGTGCAATACGGCGAGAATTTCTTCCGGGGCATAGACCCAACCCACCCTAAGCGCGGCCAAACCGTAGATTTTGGAAAAGGTGCGGGTGACCACCGTATTGTCCAACCCGTTGTCTACCAGCTCCAGCCCGGCATTATAATCTTCAGTTTCCGGATATTCCGCATAGGCCGCATCAAGGATCAGCAGAACGTCTTCCCGCAGACCTTGTCGTAGTCTTTTGACTTCCTCGAAAGGCAAATATGTGCCAGTAGGATTATTAGGGTTGGCCAGTACCACGACTTTGGTACGCTCCGTTTGAGCGGCAATCATGGCGTCAATGTCGGCTTTGTAGTTCTGCTCGTCAATCATCACTGCTGTGCCGCCCACGGCCCTGGTCACCAGCGGAGGCACCAGAAAACCGAAGCGGGACAGGATAACCTCGTCACCGTCGCCCACATAAGCGCGGATTAGAAGCTGCAACAATTCCTCCGATCCGTTGCCGCAAAGGATCTGTTCAGAACGTAGGCCATGGACCTCGGCAATGGCTTCTCTGAGCGTGGTACAGGCCGGGTCCGGATACAGCGCCAGATCATCGTTCAGCGCCCGTTCGATGGCGTCCTGTACCTTGGGGCTTGGCCCCAAGGGGCTTTCGTTGGAGGCGAGCTTGATAATGCGGTCCACGCCTTCCACTTTGGATTCACCAGGCTTGTAGGGCACGATATCGAGAATGCCTTTACGGGGGGATATGCTCATCTCTGTTCTCGTCTTGTTATCATTTCTTGTTATCATTCCGGATTATGCGGCCAGGCCGGATTACGCGGCCGCAGAGGTTGTGACCGCTCTGTTGTGAAAGTCGTCCAGAAGCGGGCGAATATTGTCTTCCACGTCGCGAATGGCCTGTTCCTTTACATGGCCGAAGCCACGGATATCTGCCGGATAGGCGGCAAGCTTGACGGCCAGGTCATAATTTTCTGCCGTCAGTTTCTTGAGGATTTCCGTCATTCGGTTTTCATAATCGCGAATCAGGCGGCGTTCCATTTTACGTTCTGCCGTCATACCGAAAATGTCCAATGGGGTACCACGCAGGACGCGCAGCTTTGCCACCAGCTTCAGCAGCGGGAACATCCAGCCGCCGATTTCCATTTTTTTCAAATGGCCTTCATCGTCTTTTTTGGCCAGCAATGGCGGGGCCATATGAAATTTCAGTTTGATGTCCCCTTCAAACTGGGCTTTGAGGCGGTCCATGAACCGCCCGTCAGTATAGAGCCGCGCCACCTCATATTCATCCTTAATGGCCAGCAGCTTGAAATAATTGCGTGCCACGGTCTTGCTCAGCTCTTCGGCCCCCGGTTTAATGGCCTGTTCGGCGGCTTTGACCTGCTCCACAAAAGCGAGATATTTCTGTGCCAAGGCGTCATTCTGATAGTGTTTCAGCTCCTTCGCCCGGTAGTCCAGAATGTCCTCCAGCGTCTCCAGCGGTTTTTCCGTGCCTATCGGGCGAGGCAGGGCCGCGGTGACCAGCGTCATGTCATGGGCGGCGAGCCGGCCCCAAGTGAAACTCTGTTTGTTGCTGTCAATGGCCACACCATTGAGCTCAATGGCCCGGAACAGCGCCTCCTGGCTCAAGGGGATTTGCCCTTTCTGCCAGGCATATCCTAGGAGAAACATATTGGTGGCGATGCTGTCGCCCATCAGCGCCGTCGCCAGATCCGTCGCCTCGATACGATCCAGGGCTTCTTCGCCGACCAAAGTGGTGATGTTGCGTTCGATCAGGTCGCTGTGAATATCCGCGTCCCGGTTCAGGGTGAATTGTGCCGTCTGGGTCTTATGGCTGTTGAGGATGACCCGGGTTTTTCCGGCTTCCAGTGTGCGCAGGGATTCGGGACTGCCGGCGACGACCATGTCACAGCCCAGCAAAAGATCACTGCGGCCGGTGCCGATGCGCACCGCATGCAGCGCGTTTGCTGTTTTCGCAAGGCGCACGTAACTGATGACCGAACCGCCTTTCTGGGCAAAGCCGGTGAAATCCAGAACGCTTGCGGCCTTGCCTTCCAGATGTGCGGCCATGGTGATGATCTGGCCGATGGTGACCACGCCGGTACCACCGATACCGGTGACCATGATGTCGTAGCTCCCGTCCAGGGATCGCACATCCGGCGCCGGAAGCCTGTCCAGAAGGTCCTCTGGAGTCTGGCGATTGCCCTTGCGGACCCCGCCGCCATGTACGGTGACAAAGGACGGGCAAAAACCATCCACGCAGCTGTAATCCTTGTTGCAGCTGGACTGATCTATGGCCCGCTTGCGGCCCAGCTCCGTTTCCAGGGGAATAATGGACACGCAGTTGGAGGCTCGGGAACAATCGCCGCAGCCTTCGCAGACCAGATCATTGATAAAGGCCCGTTTTGGGGGGTCGGGAAAGTCGTTCTTTTTGCGCCGCCGGCGTTTTTCTGCGGCACAGGTTTGGTCATAAATCAGCGCCGTGACCCCCTTTATTTCGCGCAGTTCCTTTTGCAGGCGGATCAATTCGTCCCGGTGATGGACCGTCACCCCCGGGGCAAAGTCGGCCCAGTCGTCATATTTGTCCACTTCATCGGTCACAACGACGATTTTCCTGACCCCTTCATCATGCAGCTGGCGGCTGATCTGGTCCACGGTCAGCGGTCCTTCCAGCGGCTGCCCGCCGGTCATGGCGATGGCGTCGTTATAAAGAATTTTGTAAGTGATATTGACGTTGGCAGCCACCGCCTGACGGATCGCCAGCAGGCCGGAATGATAATAGGTGCCGTCTCCCAGATTCTGGAAGATATGACCTTCATGGGTAAACGGGCTCTGGCCCAGCCAGTTGACACCTTCGCCGCCCATCTGGGTCAGATAGACGGTATTGCGGTTCATCTTGGTGGCCATGAAATGGCACCCGATACCGGCCATGGCGCGACTGCCTTCGGGCACTTTGGTTGAAGTATTGTGTGGGCAGCCGGAACAGAAATAGGGACTGCGAATGTCTTTTTGGTCGAGTGCGCCAATCAGTTTCCGTTTTTGGATCACCCGCTCAAGCACATCGGAAATGTGATCTGCAAAGCCCAGCTCTCTCAGGGCGGGGGCCAGTGCCATCAGGATCTCTTCCGGACAGAGCTCGCCGGTGGAACGGATCAAGGGCTTGCCGTTGCGGTCCTGCTTGCCGATCACCAGGGGACGGCGGTCGGCGGGCATATTATACAGTATGTCACGGATCTGGCTTTCCACAAAGGCGCGTTTTTCTTCCACCACCAGCAGGGTTTCACAACGTTCGGCCAGCGCTTTCACCGGGTCCTGGTTTAACGGCCAGGTCAGGCCCACTTTCAGGATGCTGATTCCCAGCTCCTCGCCCTGGTCGCGGTCCAGGCCGGCCAGTCTCATGGTTTCCATCAGATCCAGATAAGCCTTGCCACAGGTGACTATGCCCAGCCGCGGGCGGGAACTGTCCCAGACCAGATGGTCCAGCGGATTGGCGCGGGCAAACTGGGCCACGGCGTTCAGCTTGTGATCCATCAGCCGGTATTCAATCTGTTGAAACGGATCGGGCCAGCGATAATGCAACATGGCCGGGTCATAGCCTTCGGGCGGTGGTGTCTCAAAACGACGATTGACCTGATCCAGATTTACGGTGCCGGCACTTTCAACGATTTCACTGGTGGCAATAAAGCCGGACCAGCAGCCGGAATACCGGCTGAGCGCAAAGCCATAAAGGCCGAAATCCAGATAATCCTGCAAACCGGAGGGCGCAAGGACGGGCATCATCCAGCTTTGCATGACCTGTTCGCTCTGGTGGTTCATGCTGCTGGAAACGGCGTTGTGATCATCGCCGGCCACCACCAGCACGCCGCCATGGGGGGAGGCGCCAAAGGCATTGCCGTGTTTGAGCGCATCGCCAGCGCGATCCACGCCAGGACCTTTACCATACCAGATGCCGAACACCCCGTCATAATCGGCAAAGCCGGATGTTTCTACCTGTTGGGATCCCAGGACGGCAGTGGCGGCCAACTCTTCGTTAATGCCGGGCTGGAACTTCACATTATGGGCTTCCAGGTGTTTTTGAGCCCGCCAGAGTTCCTTGTCATATCCGCCCAGCGGAGAGCCGCGATAGCCGGAAATAAAGCCCGCCGTGTTCAGCCCGTTCTCCCGGTCCAGTGTCGCCTGCATCAGAGGAATGCGCACCAGCGCCTGGGTGCCGGTGAGGAAAATTTGTCCAGACGTGCGCCGATAGCGGTCGTCCAGTTCGTAATTCTTGTCAAATGTCAAAGTCTGATCAGTCATTTTTGTGAAGCGCCCTGTCGTTTTATCCTATGCATAATAACGCCAAAAACGGGGGAATGTCCTTGCGATTTTTTCTCTGAGAAGGAATAATAGGGGCAGAATATTCTATATTTATAATTATATAAGAAAGGTTCTTTCTGTAATGGTTTTGGATCATATTGATTTCAATATTTTGCGGGAATTGCAGAGTGACGGCAGGTTGTCCAATCAGGAACTCGCCACACGGGTGGGGCTGTCGCCCTCGCCCTGCTGGCGGCGGGTGAAAAGGCTGGAGGAAGAAGGCATCATTAAACAGTATGTGGCGCTTTTAGACCCGGACCGGATCGGCCTGCCAATCATGGCTTATTGTCAGGTCATGCTGGAAAAACACCAACTGGATCAGTCTGATCAGTTTGATCAGATGATCCGGGAGCGTGCCGAGGTGCTGGAATATTATTCTATGAGCGGGGATTATGATTTTCTGCTGAAAGTCATCAGCCGCAGCATCCGTGAATATGAGGAATTCCAGACCCAGTTTCTCATGCGCCTGCCGGTGGTTCGTTCGGTGAGCACCAGTTTTGTCCTGCGTCAGAAAAAACACACGACGCGACTGCCGCTGCGTTTTGTGGAAGAATAGGGAAGGGAATAGACTACACAACCCCAGAAACATTCATCGACTGAAAGTTTAGACAATTCTTTTGAACCTGTTAAACTGGACCCGGTAACCCGGTAATAAGGAAAGGGGGGAGGCCCAGATGCGGTTGCTTGCGCAGCTTGTTCAGTTGACAGTCGGAGGTGTTTTGATCTCTGGGGCGGAGGCACCGGGTATGCTGGCCATTGCCCAAGAGACGGACGTTTTGTCGCAAGAGCAAGCCCGAGAAGATGATCCGGAAAACAAACGCCGGATTTTACGAGTCCTGATCCGGGCCAAATATCCGCCGCTCAGCCGGGAAGAGTTTCTGGGGGGCGTGCAGCATCTTCGCCAGCGTCAATATGGTGAAGAAATTGTGGTGCATTGGGAAGACATCCTGGACCACCGTTTTTACGCCGGATTTTCTCCGGAAATCAATGATGCCATGACCGTTATCGAAACCGAAGATCGGGTTTATTTTGAAGATGCGGGATATAGCTTGCAGAAGCTCACCTTCCGGATGGATTATTTTAACCTGCGGGCAACAGAAAACCACATTTATGCCCAAACCTGGTCTGGCGGCGCGTTGGTGTCCAGGATCAATATGAAAGATTACGGCCAGATCTGGACCCGGTATCAGCTCAAGGAGATCGAAGACCTGAACGAACCGCTCAACCGGCACCTGGTTCGGATGCTGACAAAGTTTTAGTTGGCAAAGTTTTAGTTGGCAAAGTTTTAATCGCAACTATTGATCCGGATCAGGCTTTGCTCTGATCAAAATCAGTCCATTTGTGGATCTATGTCAAACAGGTCGCTGTCCACAGGCTGGCATTGTTGCAGCGTGAGGGAAATTTCCTCAATCAGTTCAAAATACAACTCCGGGCCGGGATCAAGATACAGCCCCAGCGGATCAATCACGTCATATCCTGCCTGAGTATCCCCCATGACCACGGTGGCAATGCGTGGATGCGAACCCGGTGCCCCAAGGACACAGGCAACATTTTTCTCCCGGGCGATTTTTCTGAGCGCCCTTAGATGCTTGACACTGGGCGGGGCATCCGATTTCAATTGAATGGCGCCGACGCTTTTCAGATTAAAGGCCCGTTCAAAATACTGGATCGCGTCATGATAGACAATCAGCGGTTTTTCCCGCATGGGGCGCAGCTGATCGCGGACGCGTTCCTCCAGGTCATAAAGCCGTTTAATCAGCAGTTTGGCATTGCGGATATAGGTCAGGCGATTGTCCGGATCATGCCGGGACAGGGTTTCTTCAATAATGGTGACGATCCGCCGCGCATTGGCCGGATGCAGCCAGATATGCAGGTCCATGGCCTCCTGAGCGGCCTGAGGATTTGTGTGATCCCTGTTCCCCGCCTGATCTGATGCCTGCTCCTCGGAAAACCAGACCTTGCTGGTTCGATAGGGCAGCAGGAGGATGTCTTCCTGCGCGGCAAGGCGTACGGCGTGGAGTTTGTAGTGTTTCTGGCTGACGATGCTGGACAGAAAAGTTTCCAGTTCAGGGTCCACATAAAACAGGATGTCGGCGTTGATGACCTTGCGAATGTCGGAAGATTTCATGCTGAAAATATGCGGATCCAGCGCGCTGTCGAGCAGCAGCGACAGGGTCCCCTGATCCCCCATCACCCCGGCCACCAAGGAATGAATCGGTTTGATGCTGGCGACGACGGAAAGCTGTTTGGCGTGAGCCCCCAAAGGGGCCGCGGCCATCAAAATGGCGACCAGCCCCAAAATAAAAGCCCATTTTTTATATGTGGTGTTTCGGATGAAGGGCAGCATGATTTTCCTGTTTCGGGGTATTTTGTTGTTATAACATAACATATCTGGAGTTTTCGCGAAGTAAAGTCAAGATACAATTAGGACAATTTCGGCCAGGATCATTTCGGCTTGGATCATTTCATCCTTACAGGGCGGCGAAGAACAGCCCTGCGGAAAAGGTGACAAAGGTGACCAGCAGGATAACAAATGTGTATCCCATGATCTGGCGCATATGCAGTCCGGCAATGGCCAGGAGCGGAATGGTCCAGAACGGTTGGATCATGTTGGTCCACTGGTCCCCGTAGGCGATGCCCATGACCACCAGTGGCAAATCCACATTCAGGTTTTTGGCGGCCTCGATGAAAACCGGTCCTTGGATGGCCCATTGTCCGCCGCCGCTGGGCACAAAGAAATTGACCAGCCCGCCGGAAATAAAAGCCCAGAAGGGCAGGCTGTGGGGGGTGGCCAGGCTGGTGAACCAGTCGGACATGATGCTCACCAGTCCGGACTGCGCCATCAACCCCATAATGCCGGCATAAAAGGGATATTGTAGCAGAATGGGGGTAACGGTGCGGCTGGCATTGGTGATCAGGGAAACATAATGCAGGGCCGACCGGGACAGACATAACCCCAGGGCCAGTAGTGACCAGTTGACAATATTGAGATTGAGATCAAGCCCTTTGGTGACAAACCAGTGAATCAGATACACCAACAGTATCCCTCCTGACAGAAGGGGGATCAGCCGGCTGTTATCGAGCCTGGCGGCCGGGCTGGATGCGCTTGGCAGATGGGATGGACTATCGCCCGCTTCTTCTTTCTCCAGCTCTTTTTTATCTAACTTTTCCAAAGCATTGATGGCGGTTTCGGGAATTTCAAGAATGTCCTGGTCCCGTGGGCGCATCAGGGCGCAGGTTAACGCCACCAGGCTCAGGGTGATCAGCGCGGTGGCAATGTTCCACGGGGCAAAGATGGTTTCGCTGACCGGGATGATGCCCCCCATCATATCTTCCAGTTCATTACCTGGGGTTGCCACAAACAGCGGCGCGGAAGCGGAATAGCCCATATGCCAGATCACAAACCCCGAATAGGCGGAGGCCACCAGCAGAGGATAATGCAGACGCAGCCCTTTCTTGCGGCCCTCAAGGGCTACTTGTTGGGCCATAATGGCACCGGACACCAGCCCCAGCGGCCAGGACAGGAGACTGGCGAAACCGGCCACCAGCGTCACCATCAGATAGGCGCCGGGCTGGGTGGCGGGCTGCCGGCCAAGAAATTTCAATGCCTTTTGAATGGGGTCCGTATGGGCCAGGGCATGCGCCGTGATCAGCATGATACAAAGCTGCGCCATAAAAGACAGTAATGAGGCCAACCCGCTGCCCCAGGCTGCCATGGCCTGAACGGGGGCGGTATCGGTAACGGTGAAGGTGATGGCAAATGTCAGGAAGGTCAGCAAAATGGCAAAAACAAAAGGTTCCGGATAATACCGTTCCACAAAAACCACAAACGGCCGCGACATGATCTGGAGCAATTTCATCTTGTCCTCCCTTTGTTATGGTGCGCCCGGCACAGTGCTTCCGGCAGTGAATATGCGCAGTGAATATGCGCTGTGAATATTAGGTAAGCCCGGGGCCTGGGTCCAACGGAAAATTACCGGCCTCGGTTCATAGAAGGCGATAACTTTTTGTTCAGAATTGGGACATAACATGGCCCACAACGTGTTTTTGTCAGAAGACCGGATGAGGACCGGACAAAGCATAAGAAGGTTGAGAGACGAGTATGACAGATCTAAATGAAGTCACTTTTGACGATTCTGAAATCATTGTCAGCAAGACAGACCTGAAAGGAAAAATCACTTATGCCAATCATGTTTTTATGAAGGTCAGTGGTTATTCCGAAACAGAACTCTTGGGTAAGCCGCACAATATCATCCGGCATCCAGACATGCCCCGGGCCGTTTTTAAGCTGTTGTGGGACAGAATACAGCAGAAAAAGGAAGTCTTCGCCTATGTGAAAAATGCCTGTAAGGATGGGCGGTATTATTGGGTTTTTGCCCATGTCACGCCGACCTTGGACCTGCATGGCAATATTATCGGATATCATTCCAGCCGCCGTACTCCCAACCGCAAGGTTTTACCGATCATAGAAGATCTCTATGCCGGCTTGCGGCAAATTGAACAGCAAGCCACCAGCCCCAAAAAAGGCATGGCGGCAGCAGGGGAACATCTGGCCCGTGTGCTGGCGGAAAAAAATATGGGATATGAAGAATTTATTTTTTCTCTGGACGGTGTGGCCTGACAGGGGCATGGACCGTGATATTTTCCTGATCCTCCATAAACGTCTCTCCTGGGCCGGATCATCGGGAAAATCGAAAAATATGGCAACCAGCCCATTTTGGACCAGTGGCGTTAACGTTTTGTTTAGGATGGACCGCTAGGTTTTTTTTAGATTGTGACGAAGTTCTAATATACATCCATAAATTTTATCGCAGACCTGTCTTTATGCTACTTTTTATTTTACGACGCAGAGCAATAAATTGATGAACAAAATTATTCCAACAACTCAAGAGGTTACATTCGGCGAGAATGAGCTTATTGTCAGCAAGACGGACCTTAAAGGCCGGATCACCTACACCAATCATGTTTTTCAGAATGTCAGTGGATTTGAAGAAGCGGAGCTTATGGGGCAACCGCATAATGTGATTCGCCATCCCGATATGCCCCGGTGTATTTTTAAGGTGCTGTGGGAGCGGCTCCAATCCGGCAATGAGGTTTTTGCCTATATCAAGAATATCTGCAAAAGCGGCGCCTATTACTGGGTATTTGCTCATGTCACGCCAAGCTTCGGGTCGGAGGGGACCATTATCGGGTATCATTCCAGTCGCCGCCTTCCTGAACGACGCAAGATCGCCATGGTCGAGCAGTTATATCAATATCTGAAAAAAATAGAAGACGATGCGCCCAATTCAAAAGAGGGAATGGCACTGGCCTATGCCCGACTGCAGGAGCTGCTGGCTGAACAGAATATCAGTTTTGATCATTTTACCTTTGAAATTGAACAGTATTTTCACCGTTTGACATTTGATAAAACTTCCACAGAGTATCGTTTGGTAGGTTGACCATGGCCCTTTTTTCTTTAAAAACCAAAAAAATCGTACCCGAAACCCGTCATAATAAGGAAGACGCCCGTCTGCTTTCTGCCGGGGGCCAGACATCGGCGGAGCAGGAAAAATGTGTAGAATATGAAAAAGCGCTCCAGATGATCCGGGAAACGCTTGAGGCGGTCATGACCGGAGACATGGAGCGCCGGATCATCAATATTGACTCCTATGATGACAATGTGGTCCGCACCTTTAATGCGTTGAATGCCGTGCTGGATATTACAGATGCCTTCATCCGCGAATCCACGGCTATGCTCGAACATGCCTGCGATAAAAAATATTATCGCAGATTTGTAGAACGCGGCATGATGGGAAGTTTTCTGAATGGGGCAAAAACCCTGAACAAAACCCGCCTGCGCATGCAGCAGATGGAGCAGGAGGCCTGGCAGAAAACACTGGATCTGTCCAACAATTTTGAAAACAAAATCTCTTCAGTGGTGTTGGGGTTGTCTTCAGCCACCCAGCAGCTTTCGGACTCCGCCCAAGAAATGAAAAATCTGGCGGATGAAAACTTTACCAAGAGCCAGGAAGTGTCCGGCGCCGCGGAAGTGGCCACGGGTAATGTGAACGCCGTGGCCAGCGCGGTTGAGGAACTGTCCAGCTCCATCAACGAAATCACCAATCAGGTACAGGCGTCCTCCGCGGCTACCAAGGAAGCCGTGTCGGGGTCGATTACGGCCGGGGAAGCGGTTAAGGGACTTGAAAATTCAGCCAACCAGATTGACCGGGTTGTGGAACTGATCCGGACGATTGCAGGTCAGACTAATCTGCTGGCGCTGAACGCCACCATCGAAGCGGCCCGTGCCGGAGAGGCCGGAAAGGGCTTTGCCGTGGTGGCGTCGGAAGTGAAAAATCTGGCCAATGAAACCTCCAACGCGACGGATGATATTGTGGCGCAGGTGGAAAACATCCAGAAGGCGATCAAGCACACCGTCGAGACCATTGAGGACATCAGCGCAAAAATCAATGAAGTGGATAATTATTCCGCCGCTATTTCCGCCACCCTGACCCAGCAGAATGCGGCCACTATGGAAATCTCCCGAAATATCCAGGAAGCGGCCAGTGGAACCACGCTGACGGCGGAAAAAATCACGGATATTAGCGCCTCATCGCGCAGCACCAGCGATATGGCGTCTGAGGTGAGTACGGCTATTGAAAATGTCTCCCATCAGATTGTCACCATGAAACAGGAGGTGGAGGATTTCTTGGCCTTTGTGCGAAACAAGGACTGAGTGTCGATCTGGGGTGATGTGAAAATATCCTCTTTAGAGTGAATTGTGCATAGGTTGGCTCAATTCTGTAAAGCCCCTCCCGCTCGACGGGAAGGGCTTTGTTTTACAGGACAGGGGTTTCCGATCAGGTCAGGGAACAAAGACCCCGGAGGGGGGCGGCGTTTTGCAGATCCGGCAGCTGGTCTGATTATTGGCTTGGCATGGCACTATTCGCGCCGTGAAAGGGTCTCTTGATCAGGAGCCGATCCGGATGTAAAAAATGGATTGGCTCTTTTCTGTTTCGGCATGCTATAGTCCGTGGCGGAATCGGATATAACTGATAATCTAGGGTTTATTTACCGGTTGGACTTTCCCGATTTTTTGGCGGGGAAAAGATCGCCGGTACTGACAAAACGGATCAAGTATGAATTTTCGAAATGGGGTGTTCCCGCGTATCAAAAGTCTTAAACCGGGGGGTCTTCTGGCGGTAGGAACCGCCGTATTGGTCCTTCTTCTGGCAGGTTGTTCCGGCCGGGATACCTTGCAATATAAGGACCGGACGGTAGAGGAAATCTATGACTGGGCCATGGGGTATATGGAAAAGGGACAATACCGCTATGCGGCGGTGGCTTTTGACGAGGTGGAACGCCAGCATCCTTATTCCTCCTGGGCGCGGCGCGCTCAGTTGATGTCGGCTTATGCCTATTATATGGCCAATAAATATGAAGAGGCCATTTTGGCGGCGGAACGGTTTATTTCCCTGCATCCGGGCAACAAGGATGTGGCCTATGCCTATTATCTGGTGGGCATCAGCTATTATGAACAGATTGCTGATGTGCGTCGGGACCAGAAAACCACCGAACAGGCGCTGGCCGCGCTGGCCGAAGTGGTGCGCCGTTTTCCGCAATCCGAATATGCACGCGATGCCCGGCTGAAAATTGACCTGGCCCAGGATCATCTGGCGGGCAAGGAAATGGAAGTTGGTCGGTTTTATCAGAAAACCGGGGAGTTCATGGCCGCCATCAATCGCTATAAAACGGTGGTCGAAAAATATCAGACCACAAGCCATGTCCCCGAGGCCCTGCATCGTATGGTGGAGGTTTATCTCTCCCTCGGCATCATCCCCGAGGCCCAGAAGGCGGCCGCGGTGCTCGGCTATAACTATCCAAAGAGCAAATGGTACGCCCGTAGCTACGACTTAATGCAGCAATACGGGAATAAATAAGGAAAAACGCCACGGCGATGCTTGTCAGCCTGACCATCAGGGATATTGTCCTGATTGACCGTCTTCAAATATCCGTTGAAGGCGGCCTTTCCGTTTTAAGCGGGGAGACCGGGGCGGGAAAATCCATTCTTCTGGACAGTCTGGGGCTGGCCACCGGTGGGCGGGCGGAGCGCAACCTGGTCCGCCATGGGGCCGATCAGGGGGTGGTGATCGCTGAGTTTTCCCTGCCAGGGGACTGCCCGGTGTGGGACGTTCTCAATGCACAGGGTCTTGACTATGAGCCCGGGCAGTTGATCCTGAAACGCAGCCTGTCCCAGGACGGCCGCAGCCGCGCCTTTATCAATGACCAGCCGGTCAGTATCGGGCTTTTGCGTCAGGTGGGCGAATATCTTGTGGAAATTCACGGTCAGCATGATGAACGCGGTTTGCTCAACCCGGCCGGACACCGGCAGTTGCTGGATGAATATGGGCAGCATGATAAAGAGCGCGAGGCGGTGGCGCGGTGCTGGGAAAACTGGACAACCTTAAAGGCGCGGCTGGCCGAAGAAGAGGAAAAACTGGTGGTGGCACGGGCCGATGAGGAGTATATCCGGCATAATCTGGAAGAATTGGATGCCTTGGCGCCGGTTTTAGGGGAAGAAGAGGAATTAGCGGCAGAACGCGCCCGCATGATGCGCGGTGAAAAACTCTCAGGCGGTCTTAATGAGGTCCTCACCGATCTTTTGCAGGAGAGCGGCGCTGATGCCGCGTTGCGTGGCGCCATGCGCCGTCTGGAACGCATGACCGATCAGGCGGCAGGCATGCTGGATTCCGTTGTGGAGGCGTTGGAGCGGGCCTCCATGGAAACCGCCGAGGCAATCAGTGGCCTTGAGCGGATGTTGCAGGACCTGGAATTTGATCCCCAGGAACTGGAGCGGGTAGAAGAAAGATTGTTTGCACTCCGGGCGGCAGCCCGTAAACATCACTGTGCTGTTGATGACTTGCCGGCGCTTAAGGAACAGTTTGCCGAAAGACTCAAGGCCCTGGAATATGGGGATGAGGAAGTGCGTCGCCTCGAACGGGAAGTGGCCGGGGCCCGCAAAGACTTCGAGGCGGCTGTGGCCCGTCTCAGTGAGGCGCGGCACAAGGCCGCGGCCCAGCTTGATGAACTGGTTGGCCGCGAATTGCCGCCTTTGAAACTGGACAAGGCACGGTTCAGAACCACGCTTTCTCCCTTGCCGCCAGAGGAATGGGGACGGGACGGGGGCGAGCGGGTGGAGTTCGAGATTGCCACCAACCCCGGTGCCCCTTATGGCGGCCTGATCAAGATTGCTTCCGGGGGAGAGCTCAGTCGCTTTATTCTGGCGCTTAAGGTGGTGCTGGCCAGTCGCAATACTGTGCCGACCCTGATTTTTGACGAGATTGACCGGGGGGTGGGCGGTGCCGTGGCCGATGCGGTGGGGGAACGTCTGAAGCGCCTGTCCGCTGAAGCCCAGATTCTGGTCATCACCCATTCGCCGCAGGTGGCCGCGCGAGCCGACAGCCACTGGCTGATCCGCAAGGGGGAAATAAACGGCTCCGATAAAGTCTTTACCCGGATTACGGCGCTGGATCGGCAGTCGCGACGGGAGGAAATCGCCCGCATGCTGGCCGGCGCGACCATAACCGACGAGGCGCGTGCCGCCGCAGACAGTCTGATGCAGGGATAAAATATTATGTCCGAGTTGTATGAAAAGGCCGTCGAGGATCTGACAGAAAGCCAAGCACAGGCCGAACTGGAACGGCTGGCAAAACTCATCGCTCGTCACGACAAACTGTATTATCAGCAGGATATGCCGGAAGTCAGCGATGCGGAATATGACCGTTTGCGTCGGCGCAATGCGGCCATTGAGAAACGGTTTCCCCATCTGGTGCGGGAAGACAGCCCCGCCCATCGGATCGGCGCAGCGCCGGCCAGCGGGTTCGCCAAGGTGGTCCATGCCCGCCCCATGTTGTCTCTGGACAATGCCTTTTCCGATGAGGATGTGGTGGACTTTGTGGCACGGGTGAGGCGTTTTCTGGGGCTTGGGGATGAGGAGGCTGTGGAACTCACTGCGGAACCGAAAATTGATGGCCTGTCGGCATCCCTGCGTTATGAAAATGGTGTGTTGCTCCAGGGGCTGACCCGAGGTGATGGCCGGGTGGGGGAAAATATCACTGAAAATCTCCGCACGATCGATGATATTCCCAAACAGTTGAAGGGAAGCGGCTGGCCTGATGTTCTGGAAATCCGGGGCGAGGTCTATATGCGCAAAAAAGACTTTTTTGCGCTGAATGAGAGACAGATGGCGGCCGGCAAACCGCCTTTTGCCAATCCGCGCAATGCCGCCGCTGGCTCGGTGCGGCAACTGGATAGCCGGATTACGGCCCGGCGGCCCCTGAGGTTCTTTGCCTATGGCTGGGGAGAATGTTCTGACAGTCTGGGACAGACCCAGTGGGAGGTGCTGACCCGGTTTTCGCAGTGGGGGTTTGTCATCAACGAACTGACCGAATGCTGCGCCGGGCCTGAGGAGGCGCTGGCACAGTACCGAAAGATCGCGGCGCTTCGGGGAGAGCTGGATTATGACATTGACGGGGTTGTCTACAAGGTCAACCGTCTGGATTGGCAGGATCGGTTGGGCACGGTGGCTCGGGCGCCGCGGTGGGCAATTGCCCATAAATTCCCGGCGGAACGGGCGCAGACTCTGCTGAAAGGGGTGGATTTCCAGGTTGGGCGCACCGGCGCCGTCACCCCGGTGGCGCGTCTTGAACCGGTGACGGTAGGCGGTGTGGTGGTTTCCAACGCCACCCTGCACAATGCCGATGAAATCGCCCGGCTTGGCATCCGCATCGGGGACCGGGTGGTCATCCAGCGGGCCGGCGACGTCATCCCCCAGGTGGTGGAAGTGGCCGAAGCGGCCAAACAGGGCCGGGATATTATCTTTCCGAAAACCTGCCCCAGTTGCGGCAGCCATCTGGAACGTGAAGACGGCGAGGTGGTCTGGCGTTGTTCGGGCGGACTGATCTGCCCGGCGCAGCGGGTCGAGCGGCTCAGGCATTTTGTGTCCCGCAATGCGTTTGATATTGACGGCCTCGGCAATAAACAGATCGAGTTTTTTTTCAACAAAAAGCTGATCGAAAGTCCGGCGGATATTTTCACATTGGAAGAACGCGATCGTCACAGTCTCACCCGATTGAAAAATTTTGAGGGGTGGGGCGAACAATCCGTGGCCAATCTGTGGAACGCCATCAACAGCCGTCGGCGCATCGATATGGACCGTTTTCTTTATGCGCTCGGCATTCGCCATGTGGGGCAACAAACAGCCCGGCTTCTCTGCCTGAATTACCTAAACCTTGACACGCTTCTGAGCCAGATGGAAAAAGCCCGGGACCGCAGCAGTGAAGCTTATCAGGAACTGCTGAATATTGACGGCATTGGCCCCAAGGTGGCGGATGCCATTGTGGAATTCTTTGCTGAACCGCATAACCGCGAGGTTATTGATCGCCTGCTGGAGCAGGTTGAGGTAGAAGATTTTGAAGCTCCCGCTACGGAAGGTTCTGCCATTGCAGGCAAAACTATCGTATTTACCGGCAAGCTTGAAAAAATGTCTCGCCAGGAAGCCAAGGCGTCTGCAGAAAGCCGCGGGGCGAAAGTGTCGGGGTCTGTCTCTTCCAAAACCAATCTCGTGGTTGCCGGTCCCGGTGCGGGGTCAAAACTTAAAGCCGCAGAGGCACTGGGCATCAGGATCCTGACCGAAGACGAGTGGCTGGAGCTGATCGGCGCCTGATCCGGACGTTGTTTCCTCACGCCCGAATAATTTCCCAGGTCCTAATCAGTCTAGGTCCTAATCAGTGCAGAGTGTTGGGTCAAAGCTATGCGATTTATGCATATCTGTTGCGCATTTTTGCCCTCTACTCCCGATAGAGAGAAGGCCCTATATGCAGCTCGTCGATAGGGTCGATGCATTAAGTTCAACAGATTGCCAAAATCAACAGATGGTTAGGATAGATCAATGACTAAATATACGACGACGTATAATTTCATGGATCTGTTGAAGGACAAAGGTTTTGTACCGGGGACAGATCATGTCGAAGAAAACCTGTCAGATGAAAATCTGGTAGAGTGGATTGCGGGTTTCATGGCTATGCTGTCCGGAAAAATCAACCGTACCGTTGCTGAATATGACTATGATTTCATGGACCTTCTTCATGACAAGGGGCATGTTCCGGCTATGGTAACGGCAAACGATAACTGGCAGACAGAGCCGGCAAACGACAACGCTCCTGCAGTGGACGTGGCTTCCTGATATATTGAGCCTCTCCTTGAGATATAAGCCTTTCTGGCGGTTTCCTTTCGCCAGAGGGACGTTTTAAAAACGTTGAAATAGTCGTTGTCTGTCCTGTCCGGAGAAACACCCGGAGTGTGGCCCGGGCGATGACCGCCCTTTTCAGGCGCGGTGCAAGACCAGGGCCCGCCATTCGTTCAGCGCATAGCTCCTGACAAATCTGAGATTCTGTTTTTCATAGGCATGACGTACGTCTTGTTCCTGCTTGTCCAACAGGCCGGACAGGATGACGGTGCCGTTGGGGGCAAGATGCCGGGCCACCTCTGGAGCGAGTTCGATCAGCGGTCCGGCCAGAATATTCGCCACAATCAGACCATAAGGCCCGTTCGCTGACAGCTGGGGATCGGCAAACCCTTCACAGGTAATGGCGGTGATGCCGCTGATCCGGTTGACCCGGGCATTTTCCAGGGTGGTTGCCGTGGCGACGGGGTCAATATCACTGGCCATGACCGGGATCTGCCAGAGTTTGGCCATTGCCAGCGCCAATACCCCCGATCCGCAGCCGAGATCCAGCACCGGCCCGTCAGGGCGTCCCTGATCCGCCAAATCAGCCAGCGCCCTGAGGCAGCTATGGGTGGTTTCGTGCTGGCCGGTTCCGAAGGCCTGTCCGGCCTCGATCAAGAGCGCAAGGCGATTTTCGGGCACTTTATCCGCATCATGACTGCCGTAAACGAAAAACCGGCCCGTATCCACGGGGTGTAGAAGTTTCTGGGATTCACTGACCCAGTCTTTTTCTTCAAGGGCCTGCACCTGGATTTCCGGTATGGCGCGGCCAGAATTCCGGAAACAGGCGGCAAGTGTTTCGCGGATCTTTCTTTCATCAGGTTTGTGGGCGTAGAAAGCTTCAAACTGGCGCATGTTTTCCCCTTCGCGAATTTCAAAATCCGAAAAAGTGGGCCAGTTCTCCTGAAGTGGGTCGCTTTCGGCCAATGCAAACAGGGTTTCCTCTATGGCAGGAATCATGTCCTGGCTCACGATGAGTTCCAGTTTCCAGCTTGTCACCGTTTGTGTCCTTTATAAAAGATTGGTGTTTCCCGCCTTTATGACGCTCTGTTTGCCTGAAGGCAAGATCGGAGTTGCCGCCCGAGTGGGGCAGGGTGAAAAAAGCTGTGCCGCGGGGGAAAATGCGACGAGCCGGGCCGGAAATGCGACAAGGGGGAGAGGGGGCTCTTGCGGCGGTTTATGGGGATCCTCTATACTTTAATCGTATAAAAATGAAATCATATGAGCTGAACGCACACTGTGGAGATGACAATGAAAAAAACACTGTTGCTGGCTGGCGTTGTTGTTCCGGCCCTGATGGGAGGGGTGGTTCTGGCCGATGAAAAGGTGACGGAACAACGTGATCTGGGAGGCTTTACCAAAATTCGGATTCATACAGCTGCGGCTCTGGAGGTTGTGGTGGGGAAGGATTTCGCCGTTGAGGTGAGCGCGCCGGAGAAAAAACTGGATAATCTGGTGACCACGGTGGAGGGAGATACCCTGATTGTGGAGTATGAGGAAGAGTTTCATATGAAGGAGGCGGCCCATATCCGTGTCCATATGCCGGAATTTGTCGCCCTTGACGTCTCAGGTGCGGTGGAGGCGGATATTGAAAATCTTCAAAGCCCGGAATTTGATGTTGAGGTCAACGGCGCCAGCAGCATCGAAATTGACGGCAGTTGCGGTCGCCTGACTGTGGAGCTCAGCGGTGCCAGCAATTTCGAAGGCCGGAAACTTGAATGTGAAGTGGTCCGTGTAGAGCTTAATGGCGCGGGCAATGTGGAAGTCTACGCCTCCCGGGAAGTTGAGGTGGATGTCAATGGCGTCGGCAATGTGGATATTTATGGTAAGCCGGAAAAAGTTCATACCGATGAAAGCTTTTTCAGCAATATTGACATTCATTAATCCCCGTGAAGCAATAAATGTGACAGATTGGAAAACAGGATGAGCGTTAAAACAGTTACAGGTATAACCGCCGCTATCGCAGGACTGGCCTTTTTTTCCGCCCAGGCGGCTGAAAAGAGCTATGACCTTGCGGAATTCAATCGTATTGAAATCAACAGCGGTGCAAATATTGATATCCGGGTCGGCAAAAAACAGGCTGTGAAGGTGGAAGCCGAAGACGACGTTCTGGATCATATGGATCTGGAGGTAAGCGGAAAGACTCTGGAGATCAACCAGAAACGACGACTGTTTTCAAGCTGGAGCGGGGCCCAGCCGAAAATCACGATCCGTGTGAAGGACTTGCGGGATCTGGAAATTAACGGCTCTGCGGACGGAACGGTTTCCGGACTGCGCGGGAAAAGCTTCTTTCTGGAGCTGAACGGGTCGGGAACGCTGGAACTGTCGGGGGATGTGGAACAGTTCGGTATTGAACTGAACGGGGCTGGCGACATTACCGCCCGGAAACTCAGAACCCGGAATGTGGACGTGGAAATTAATGGCAGCGGTGACGTGGCGTTTTCCGGAAAATGCAAAAGCCTCAGCCTGGAAATCAATGGTTCCGGAGAATTCGACGGCAAGGAGCTGAAATGCGAGGCCGGCGATGTGGAGATTATGGGTTCCGGCGATGCGTCGGTCTATGCCAGCGATATGCTGCGGGTCGAAATTATCGGCTCTGGCGATGTGGAAGTTTACGGTAAACCGGAAAAACTGCTTAAAGAGGTGCGCCGGAAAAGCCAGGTGGTGATCAAGGATTAGAGTGAATTGAGCCAACCTATGCACAATTCACTCTAACGCCTTTCCCGGAGGGGGAAAATCCTTCTGTAGCCTCTGCGGGGTTTCCCCTTCAGTGTGATGGCGAACAACAACGAAGCCACCCATGCTGCTGTCCCGTCTCCGGATCGCCACGCCCCAAAAAAGGCAGGACAAAGATACGAAACCGGGACTTTCCAGCCCCCTTTTCCGCGCAATTCACGCGCGGCGGATAAAACTTTCCATCACCTTGCGGCGACTGCCGTGTTCAAAGTCGATATCCAGCTTGTTGCCGTCTATGGAAATGATCGTGCCGTAGCCGAATTTATCATGGAACACCCGGTCGCCAACCTTGAACTGCGCGGCCGCAGCCGGGGCGGTCGAGCCGGGCGAAAATGACCGGGCGCCGGCCGTTTTGGGACCGCGACGCCGGGCTGTGGCCCGGTTCAGTTGATAGGACGACCCACTGCCCTGTGATGCGCTGTACCACCCCGACGATCTATTCTCTGCGGTGTCGAAATCGGCAAACCCCGGCTGGTTGCCATATAGCCCCTTTTGTCCGGTATGTTCCACATGTTCGGCGGGCATTTCGTCAATAAAGCGGGAGGGGATCGGGCTCATGTAATTGCCGAAGATATACCGGCTGGCCGCATGATAGATTTTGGCCCGCTTGCGGGCCCGCGTCAGTCCGACATAGGCCAGGCGACGTTCTTCCTCCAGCCCGCGCTGGCCGCTTTCTTCCAGGGTTTTGCGGCTGGGGAACAGCTCTTCTTCCCAGCCCGGCAGGAACACCGTGTCGAATTCCAGCCCCTTGGCGGCATGCAGGGTCATCAGGCTGACCTTGTCCTGATTGTCCATCTGGTCATTATCGGTGACCAGGCTGATATGTTCAAGAAAGGCGTCAAGGTCTTCAAATTCATCCATGCCCCGTAACAGTTCCGACAGATTTTCCAGCCGGCCGGGGGCCTCCGGGGATTTGTCATTCTGCCACATGGCAAGATAACCGGAATCCTCCAGAATGGTTTCCGCAAGCTCCACATGGGACAGGCCTGCCTTCATCTCGCGCCAGCGGGCAAAGTCCGCAAGCAGGTTGCTTAAGGAACGCCGGGCCTGCGGGCGGATTTCCTCCGTCTGAAGCAGGTTTTCCGCCGCCTGCATCAGGGACAAGCCTTCGGCCCGCGCTACGGTGTGCAGAGCATTCATGACCGCCGGTCCAAGTCCGCGTTTGGGCACGTTGATGATGCGTTCAAATGCGAGATCGTCCTGAGGCTGGTTCACCACCCGCAGATAGGCCATCGCGTCGCGGATTTCCTGACGTTCATAGAATTTAAGACCGCCCACAATGCGGTAGGGGATGCCCAGCGTGATAAAGCGCTCCTCAAACTCGCGGGTCTGGAACCCGGCGCGCACCAGAATGGCGATTTCGCGTAACGCATGTCCCTTGCGGTGCAGGTCCTCGATTTCTTCGCCGATAAGGCGGGCCTCTTCACGCCCGTCCCAAACGGCACTGACCGTGATTTTTTCACCGCCCGGCTGATCGGTCCAGAGGGATTTGCCCAGCCGGCTTTCATTGCTGGCGATGAGGCCGCCGGCCGCGCCCAGTATATGGGTGGTGGAACGGTAATTCTGTTCCAGTCGGATCACTGCTGCACCCTCGAAATCCTTCTCAAAGCGCAGGATATTGCCTACCTCCGCGCCGCGCCAGCCGTAAATGGACTGGTCATCATCGCCCACACAACAGATATTTCGGTGCCCTTGGGCCAAAAGCCTGAGCCACAGATATTGTGCTACGTTGGTGTCCTGGTATTCATCCACCAGAATATATTTAAACCGCCGCTGATAGTCCTTGAGAATGTCCGGGTTTTCCTGAAACAATGTGAGACAAAGCAGCAGCAAATCCCCAAAATCCGTTGCGTTGATGGTTTTCAGGCGCTCCTGATAGGCGCTGTAAAGCTCAATGCCCCGTCCATCGGCATAAGAAAAAGCTTCCTGTTCGGGCACCTTATTGGGGCTGAGCCCACGGTTTTTCCAGCCGTCGATGAGCCCGGCGAGTTGACGCGGCGGCCAGCGTTTTTCATCAATGCCGGCCGCTTGCACCAGCTGTTTCAAGAGCCGGATCTGGTCATCCGTGTCCAGAATGGTGAAATTGCTATTCAGTCCCATCTGGGCTGCATGACGGCGCAGGATTTTGACCCCGACGGAATGGAACGTGCCAAGCCAGAACATGCCTTCCACCGCATCGCCAATGATGCGCCCGACCCGCTGTTTCATTTCCTGGGCGGCCTTGTTGGTGAAGGTGACGGCGAGGATCTGGCCCGGGAAGGCCCGCCCTGTGGCCAAAAGATGCGCGAGCCGCGTGGTCAGAACCCGGGTTTTGCCCGTGCCCGCGCCCGCGAGCACCAGCACCGGCCCGTCCAGGGTTTCGACCGCCTCGCGCTGGGCGGGATTAAGGCCCTCCAGATAGGGCGGCGGCCCCTGCGGCACAGGGGCACCTGTCATCGGCGCTTCCGGAAGATCATCTAACTCAAATGGATCAGACATATCCCCTGTATAGCCGATCCAGCACAGAATAACAGAGAAAATATCAGCGGATTTTTTTATTTCTCCTGATCTTCGAGCAGCATCTGGTTATAGCGCCGGAGCACGTCCTCGATATGCAGGATGCCGACGATTTCCCGGTGTTCGCGATGTTTGATCACCGGCAGGATTTCCTCGCCCAGATGATCGAACAGGTCATAGGCGTGTTCGAGGCTATCCCCGGGCGTAAGGTCGCTTCGTAAGGGCCGGCAAATGTCCTTGGCGGTGAGGGCGGAAACACCGCCGCCCGGTGATTTCTCATCTGACTTTTCATAAGCCTGGCGCAGTTCGGCAATGGCGATGCGGCCCATCGCCCGGGCGGTATCGTCAATTACAAACAGGTTGCTGTGGCCTTCTCTCAGGATCATGTCCCGCACCCGATCCAGCCCGGCATCTTCGCGAATGGTGGCGTAATCCTGGCGCAGCAGGTTGCGGATCGGTGTGGTGCGGATCAAATGCCGTGC
This sequence comes from Luteithermobacter gelatinilyticus, assembly GCF_005849285.1. Taxonomy (NCBI): domain Bacteria; kingdom Pseudomonadati; phylum Pseudomonadota; class Alphaproteobacteria; order Emcibacterales; family Emcibacteraceae; genus Luteithermobacter; species Luteithermobacter gelatinilyticus. The sequence goes on from NZ_CP040517.1 coordinate 850,687, forward strand.
CAGGCCGCCTTCCAGGTCCAGTCCCCGGGCTTTCAGCTGAATATGGAAAAAGGAGGAGACGCCCAGATAATGATGGGTGACCAGATTGGACAGAACCACCGCCACCATCAGCGCCACCGTGATCTGATAATCGCCGGTCAGTTCAAACACGATCAGGATGGTGGAAATCGGTGCGCCGATGACGGCGCTGCAGACCGCGCCCATGCCGACAATGGCATAAAGCCCCTGACTGCCCGACAGTTCCGGCGCAATGGAAGTGGCGATAATACCGAACGCGCCGCCCACCATGGCGCCCAGAAACAGGGTTGGGCTGAACACGCCGGTGCCGTAACGGAACGCCAGGCTGATGGAGGAGGCGGCGGTTTTTACCACAATCAGCAGAAAAAGCAGCTCAAGCGACAGCATTTCCTTGAGCGCGGCATCCGTGGTGCCGTACCCGGCCCCTAGAATATAGGGGCAGAATATGGCAATCAGCCCGACCGCCAGACTGCCCAGCACCGGACGGATCCATTCCGGAACAGGCAGGCGTTCGGCGACATTTTCCGTAAACAGCACAGATTTCATGAAAATGACAGCAGCAATGGCGCTGACCACGCCCAAAATCATGAAAGCCGGGAACTCATAAAAGGAATGAATATGATAATCAGGAATGATAAAAGCCGGAAAGTCGCCCAGATGAATGCGCGAAATGATCGCGGCCGTGACCGAGGCGATAACGATCGGGGCAAAGGCATGCAGGGCGTAATGCCCCAACACCACTTCCAGGGCAAAAAACACCCCGGCAATCGGCGCATTGAACGAGGCCGAGGTGGCGGCCGCCACACCACAGCCCAGGATGGTCCGGGATACCGCATGGGACAGGTGCAGGCGTTGGGAAAACCAGGATGAAATGGTGGCTCCAAGATGAACCACCGGCCCTTCGCGCCCCGCTGCCGATCCGGTGCCCAGGGCGATGGCTGCTGCGGCCGCGCTGATCAGGCCCTTGCCGGTGGGAATGCGGGTGTTGTGCAGGGCGTTGGCTTCAATGACTTCCGAAAAGCTGTAGCTGCGGTTGTCTTTCAGGATAAAGCGGTAGATGCCGGAAATGACAAGGCCGCCGCCGAGCGTGGATAACAGAATCTGCCACCATTCCAGACGATTAATATGGGTCAGAATGTTTTCTTCGGGCGTTTCCAGCGCCAGTTCCTGTGTATAAAAAATCAGCATGCGAAACAGAATGGCGGCATAGGCGGCGGCAATGCCGATCATTACGGCAAGGACAGTGCTGACCACTTTGTCGTGGGTGCGTATGTAGCGTCTGGCGTCCTTACGCAGCAACAAAAGCGGCACCCGAAGGAATCTTGGCAGTAACCGTGACGGATATTTGAAGGTTTTCCTTTTGCCGTGGTGCATGGCGAGGTCCAGATCAGGCGATAACGGGTTTTCCCGGCCGGCGAATCCCGATGGTGCGGCCCAGCTCCCGCGGACGGGGCAGGTTGCTGTGCTGCTCCAGGACCTTGCGCAGGCGGGCGATTTTTGCTTCGGGGAAGCGGGCCGGGCGGCGGGTCCTGACGTCCACATGCAAGGAAATCTGTTCCATGGTAGCGGAGAGCAGATTCTCATGAGCATGGAAAATACGCATGAAATAATGGATGAATTTGCTGTCCATATCAAGCAGTTGAAAATGTACGCGGACGGGAGTTCCTTGGCTCAGTTCATGCTGATAAGTGACATGATTTTCCAGGGCGAACATGGACTTGTCCTCTTCACGGACATAATCCAGGCCCAGATCATGTTCATCCAGAAAATTGGTCAACGCCTGATCGAACAGCAAAATATAATAGGCCATGTTCATATGGCCGTTAAAATCGATCCATTCTTCCTTGACAGTGGCTTCCAGCATGACAGGGCCGTAGAGTGTTTCATCGGGCATGACTTTTTGATCGGACATGAGGGGCCTTTTTGTCATTTTATTACCAAGGTCATGTGTGGCACATAACAGATTGTGCAAACTTTATCTATCATTGACCGGGCCTTGTCATCTTATTTTTACGTTTTCCCGGTAAGGATCATAACAATTTTGCGTCTTCAGGGGACATATTATTGCCACTGTTTTGCCGTCATGTATAATCCTGTGAACGTGTAAGGGGAGATCCCCAAAATCCGGAAAAACACAGACTTATTGACGAGCGGTAAGTTTGGAAAAGCGGAGTGGACATTGAAGAAACTGGGAATTGGACTTGCCGTCGTGCTGGTCTTGTCTTTGGGGGCTGTATTGATCGTTCCGGGATTTATGGACTGGAACGAATATAAGGACAGAATTGAAACGGCTGCATCGAGCATGACCGGCCGGGAGGTGCGGATTGCCGGTGATATTTCCCTGTCGCTTTTTCCATCCACGGCGCTGTCAGCCAAGGATGTTACGGTTGCCAATATTGAAGGGGGGCGGGCGCCTCATTTTCTCTCGCTTAAGGCGCTGGATGTCAAAGTGGCGCTGTTTCCTTTGCTGGGCGGCAATCTGAAGGTCAAGAAATTTGTGTTGGTGGAGCCGGTCATTGCGCTTGAGGTGCTGGAGGACGGCCGGGTCAACTGGGATTTCGCGGACCCGGCACAGGCGGCGGAAGATCAGGGCGAGGACGAAGGGACCGGCGGCCGGGAACTCAGTCTTGATACATTCCAGATCAGTAACGGCATGATCAGTTTCGAGGATTTCCAGAGCGGGCGGGCGGAACTGGTGCGTAACATCCATGCGGACATTTCCATGGACAGCCTGCAAGGCCCCTTTGTTGTTGAAGGCCAGGCCAAATATAAATCCCTGCCGCTCGGCGTCACCCTGGAAACTGGGACATATCGGGCTGGGCGCAAGATGCCCTTGAGCCTGGATCTGACGGCGTTCGGGGATCAGGTCACAGCCCATTTTATGGGTGGGGTGCTGCCGGATCCGGAAACCGGGCAGGTCGATGGCAAGCTGAGCCTGAAAGCCCGGGATGTGGCGGATCTTGTGAAAATTGCGGCAGTCATGAGTGAGAACCCCTTTGCAGTTCAGCAGGATTTTCAACAATCCTTCACCCTAAGTGCCGGTTTTGCGGCTACCCCGCAGAATATTACCCTCTCGGATCTTGCCCTCAGTTTCGGGGACAGTCGCGGACAGGGGACGTTTGCCGCCACGCTAGGCGATAAGCTGAAATTTTCCGGCGACTTGTCGTTGAGCAGTTTTGATCTGGATCCGGTTTTGAAATTTATCAATGAAGGCAAGGAGAATGCAGCCTCCTCCGCCGCTTCGGCCAAGGCTGATCCCGTGGACTACGGCTTTCTTGAGCGGTTAGAGGGGGAGATGGCGTTCAAACTCGGCGCTCTGAAATACAATAACAAGATCGCCAGCCAGATTGTCCTTAACACGGATGTCAAAGATGGCAAGCTCAGTATTGGAGAGTTTCGCATCAGCATGCCCGGTGGTTCGGATCTGACCTATGGCGGAGTCATCAGTATACCGAAGGATCGCCCGGAAATGACCGGGGAACTGTCCTTGCGTTCGGGCAATCTGCGGGGACTTTTGGATTGGCTCAATATTGATACGTCACAGGTGCCCCCGGGGCGGCTGACCCGGTTTTCTCTGGAAGGACAGGTGAATGCCAATGACAGTCTGGTTCAGATATATGGTGTGAAGGGGCTCTTGGACACGGCGAAATTCAGCGGTGGGATTTCTTATGCGCTTCAGGACCGGCTGGCGTTGGGAATTGATTTGCAACTGGACAATATCTCTTTTGATTCCTATATGCCGGCGGCAAAGGACAAAAACGCTGGCCCCGTGGATATCCGGGACGCCGTTAAGGGGCTCGCGGATATTGATGCCAATTATGTCCTGACCCTGAAAAACGCCACCTTCAACGGGGCAAAAATCGCTGAGGCCAACCTCTCCGGTTCGCTTGTGGGAGGACAGCTGAAAGCGGATAGCCTTGTTCTCAAAGACATGGCCGGGCTCAACCTTGAAGGCACCGCCTGGGGTGGTGGTTTTGATAAAGAGCCGACACTGACCCTGAATTTAAAGGCATCGGCCAGGGATCTAGGCCGGGTGCAGCGGGCGTTCAAGTTGGAAAACGGAGTCAACTGGAAGGCACTGGGGACGTTTTCCGCTTCAGGCGTGGTGAAGGCGCGGTTGGATCAGGTGGATGTGGATCTTGACAGCCAGCTGGGCAGCAGCAAGATGCGTATAAAAGGTATGGTGCGTAGCGCCACCCTAAAGCAGCTCCCGGAGATTGGCAGTTATAACCTCATCATTTCGGCAGAAAATCCCAGTCTCTCTGTCGCTATTAGCCAGTTTGACCTGCCCCTGACGCCACCAGCGACGGCAGATGACCGTCCGGTGGCGTTGTCAGCCAGAATAAAGGGCATTCAGAAACAGCTTGACGTGGATGGCAATGTACAGATCGCGGGGGGGCGTGTGGCATTCATCGGCCGGGTGCAGCAACCGCAAGAGACCCCCAGCTATGATCTGAGCCTGGAGCTCAAAAGCCCCGAACTGCGTGAGTTTGTGCGCGGGCTAGGGCTGGATTACAAACCACAGCAGCCTAAACTTGGGGCCTTGCAGGTCAAAAGCCAGATTTCCGGAACCAATAACAATTATGTGTTACAGAATATTGCCGGCGATATTGGCCCAGTTAAAATCAGCGGCAGCGGTAAAATCCATCTGCCCCGGGATAAAAAGGGAAAAACCCGATTTGATTTCACCCTGAAGGCCGGGGATATTCCCTTGAGCCAGTTCATGGCGGCATCCGCCGACGACACTGCCAAAGCCTCGCACCGCTCTTTCGGTCAATGGTCCCGGGAACCGATTGATCTGGGGCCTTTGCAGGCCTATGAAGGCCAAGCGAAAATCAGCGCCTCCAGCTTAAGGTACAAGGATTATATCTTTGAAAGCCCTCAGTTTATGCTTCTGGTCAGGGACGGAGAGCTACGGGTTGAAAACTTCACCGGTAAGCTGTTTGGAGGGGATGTAAAACTGGCCGGCCGTTTGAGCGGTACTTCGGAGGCCAGGATGGCGCTGGATATTTCCCTGAGCAAGGCGTCTCTGGCTAAGGCGACAAAGGCTGCCGGCGGGATCATGCCGCTTAGTGGGTATCTTGATCTGAACGGAACGTTCAGTGGCGAGGGCATAAGTCAGCATGCCATCATGTCCTCTCTCACCGGCGGGGGCAAGGTGGTGGCTTCACCGGGACTGATCCACGGGATTGACATTCCGATGATCAGCAAGAAACTGTCTGACGTCAAGACGTCGCAGAATTTCCTGCAGGTTCTGGGCACGGCGCTGGGCGGGGGGCAGACCCCCTATAAAGGCGGAACCAGTACCATTACCGTCAAAAACGGGTTGATCAATTTCAGCCCGCTGGATCTGGAACTTGAAGGGGCGGCCTCCGCTATCACCATGGGTATCAATCTGTTTCGCTGGGAAATGGATCTGGATGGCCGGTTTTCCCTGACGGATCATCCTTCTGCGCCGCCCATTGGGCTCAAGGTTAACGGCCCCATACACAAACCCGTGGTGAAATATCAAACCCAGGAAATCCAGAGATTCGTGGCCAGCCGGATTGCCTCCAACATGTTGCAGAATATGGTGGGGGGCAATGAGACCCTGAAAGGGATTTTCGGCATCAAGGAGGGCACGAAGGAGGGCACGGAAAACGGTGGGGCGGTGTCGCCGCCGGCGGAGCCTGAATCAGAGTCTGAATCACCGGAGGTGGCGCCGCGTGAAGAGGGCGCGCCGCAAAAACCAGAGGATTTCGGCAAAAGATTGCTGGAAAAACTGTTCAAGAAACCGGCACAGGACCAGAATGCTGCCCCCGATACGCCACAATAAACTTTTTCTGGAAGGGAAAGGATCAGGAAGGGGGCAGTTTTTTCTTCAGCACATAGACCCGGATGGCGCTGGATAAATTGCCGCGGCGTTCCGCATCAATCTGGCTGACCAGCTCTCCCACGCTTTGGCCTTTGGCCCGGGCAAGGCGTTTCAGTTCCCGCCAGAAGATATTTTCCAGGGTGATGCTGGTGGCATGTCCGGCGATGCGCAGTGAGTGTTTTTTCAGCTCATAGTCATCGTCGGACATGGTGTATCTCCTGACAGGCCCGTTCTCAGATATTCTTGAAGAAATCGTTGCCTTTGTCATCGACCACGATAAACGCCGGAAAATCCTTGACCTCGATTCTCCAGACGGCTTCCATGCCAAACTCCTCAAAGTCCAGCACTTCGACCTTGGTGATGTTGTTCTGGGCCAGGATGGCAGCAGGCCCACCGATGGAGCCAAGATAGAAGCCGCCGTGTTTCTTGCAGGCCTCTGTGACCTGCTGGCTGCGGTTGCCTTTGGCCAGCATGATCATGCTGCCACCTTTTTCCTGGAACGTGTCCACGTAAGAGTCCATGCGCCCTGCGGTGGTTGGCCCAAAGGATCCTGAGGCATAGCCTTCCGGTGTTTTGGCCGGGCCCGCATAATAAATGATGTGGTTTTTCATATAGTCGGGCATGGGTTCACCGGCCTCCAGTTTCTTCAAAATCGCGGCATGGGCCAGGTCCCGCGCCACCACGATGGTCCCCGTCAGGCTGAGCCGGGTTTTGATCGGATACTGGCTCAACTGGGCCAGAATTTCTGACATGGGGCGATTAAGGTCCACCTTGACCACTTCGCCGTCCAGGTCCTCATGGGTGACGTCCGGCAGATATTTAGCCGGATTGGTTTCAAGCTGTTCGATGAAAATACCGTCTTTGGTGATCTTGGCCTTGGCCTGACGGTCTGCCGAACAGGACACGCCAATGCCAATTGGCACGGAGGCGCCATGCCGTGGCAGGCGTATTACCCGCACATCATGACAGAAATATTTGCCGCCAAACTGGGCGCCAATACCGTAATTCTGGGTCATCTTGTGAATTTTTTCTTCCAGTTCCGGCACCCGGATGGCATGGCCGAACCCGTTACCGCGGGTCGGTAGCGTGTCCAGATAGCGGGCAGAGGCAAGTTTCACAGTTTTCAGATTCTGCTCGGCGCTTAAGCCCCCGATCACCACCGCCAGATGATAAGGTGGGCAAGCGGCCGTGCCCAGCGTCTTGATCTGGGCTTCGAGAAATTCCATCAGTCGGTCTTCGCGCAGGACTGCCGGGGTTTGTTGATACAGGAAGGTTTTGTTGGCGCTGCCCCCGCCTTTGGCCATGAACAGGAAATGATATTCATTGCCCGGGGTGGTATAGAGCTCGATTTGGGCCGGGGCGTTGTTCCGGGTGTTTTGTTCTTCAAACATGCTGATGGGAGCCAGCTGGGAATAGCGCAGATTGGTCCCGGTATAGGTATCGACGACGCCCTGGGTGAGGGCGTTGCCGTCATCTCCTTCAGTCCAGACATACTGGCCTTTTTTGCCGATCACGATGGCTGTTCCCGTGTCCTGACAGCTGGGCAGGGTCATGCCGGCGGCTACATTGGCGTTTTTCAGAAGCTCCGTGGCAACAAAACGATCATTATCGGAAGCTTCCGGGTCTTTGAGAATATTTGCCAATTGCTGCAAATGGCCGGGCCGCAGCAGATGGGCGATGTCGCGCATGGCCTCCCGTGCCAGCAGACGAAGGCCTTCGTCGTCGACACATAGAATTTCCTTCCCCCCCAGCTCCTTAACGGTGACATGCTCGGAAGTGATTTTCCGGTAAGGCGTGTCATCAGGGCGAGTGGGGAACATATCAGTATAATTCAGATCGGTCATGAAGTGCTTTCCTCGGTCAAGACTGGTCATTTTGTCCTATTTACTAGCGATTTTGTCTGTCAGGGCCAAGTTTTATTTCACTTGCAGACGGGCGACAGGGATAAAGTGCTGAAAAGCCTCTTCATCGCAGAATTGAAGATCGAGACTCATCAGGACAAGTCAGGGGGACATGCCAGGACTCATCAAGAGTATAATTTTTCAGGTGCCGTATTTTTCATTTAATTTGACAGTCATCGCCCCTGACGATGGCTTATGAAAGAAAACGCCTGGTTGCTGGGGGAGGGGGCAAAGCATGCTGTTTGATGCCTGAAAATGTGCCATTTTGGGACTGATGTCAGAAAATGATCTTTTAAGGTTAAAAAATATCCCGGGGATCGGTTTTTAACTTTGGAAAAGACGGTATTTATGGTATATGCCGAAGGCTTGTTATTGCCAAATGTTCCAGATGATCCAAAGGTTCAGACAGGGATATGACGGCAGGGCAATATGACAGGTAGTCAGGCAGTAAGCTATCATGGATAGCGCTAAAATAATTCACCAGAGGTGATAAAAATATATCTTACGTTTTGTGTACTGAAGAGATGAGCAAGGTCAACGCCTTGCTTTTTTTCTTGAGAGCCCATCGCATTATAATTCATATCTGAGTGTTTGCGCATGGATGACCGCTCACCTGCCCTGTTTTAGGGAGAGCCTGCGTCAATTGCCCCGAAGCTTCTTGCGTCGCTCCCGCGCAGGCGGGAGCCCAGAGTCCGCTAAAAACTCCCCAAAACCGGCGAGACGTTTTATTTATAAACTGGATTGCCGCCTTCACGGCAAGGACGAAGGAGAAGCGGCAAGGACAAAAATGTCAGGTAAAAGCCTGTTTTTGTTGAAGTCCCCGGGTCTTCCATTTAACGAAAAACCAGGCCAGCCGAATCCCCAGCCGAGACAGACGGCTTTCCGGGTTAAGCCCGGCGGCCCGAAGGATCATGCGCCCGGCATTGCGGATATGGTGAAAACGGTACAGGCTGAAGGTGGTTTTGAAATAATCCCGGGTACAGTCTTCCAGCGTCATTTCGGGGGCAGGATCAGCATAGGCGATATTGGCGCTGTAATAGGCCTGTGCCAGTTCTTCGTCCTCGGCCTCCGAAACCCGGCCCAAGGCAATTTTCAGCCGCGCCATCAGGGGCAGGGGATTGTCCCCGGCAAACCGGTCGATATAGCGGTGAAACAGCTGATAATGAAAAAACTCATCCCGGGCGATTTTAGCGCAGATGTCTTTCAGACAGGGTTCGTCCGTGGCCTCTTTCAGGGCGGAATAGAACGATGAGGTGCCGGATTCTACAACGCAGCGCGCGATCAGTTCGCCCTCGCGGGAGCCTCTGACGGACTGGTCCACATCCAGAGGGATCTGGTAGGCCTTGCGAAAATGATCCAAGCTTTTTTCAAAGTCAAAGGAAGGATCAGCCAGCTCCGCCCATTTGCCCAGCGCCAGGCCGTGCTGTTTTTCTTCAATGCCCCATTGTTCTATGGCGGCGCAGACTTCCGGATCGCCCGCAAAGACCCGTTCCAGATACGTCACATAATCGGCACTGTTGGCCTCAACAAGAGCGGCTGTTTTTACAGCTTTCAGGATACCCGGATCAAGTTTTGATGACTCAAACCTGTCCCAGCAAACATCTTCCATTCGCCAGCGCATGATTTCCGTCCCCGTAAGTTCATTCTGGCGTGATTCTCATCACAATTCACTCTAGGGCTTATATACGGGGCTGGTTCTGGGATTTCAACACCATAACGTGTAAGCCGTAAGCTTGCTGCAAATATTTCAGAGCGAATGCGGACCTAACATGGTCTCCGGCCGGACAAGGCGGTCAAATTCCTCTTCCTCCACATATCCCAACGCCAGGGCTGCCTGTTTCAGACTGGTGCCCTCCTGATAGGCTTTTTTGGCGATCTCAGTGGCCTTGTCATATCCTATGGCCGGGGCAAGGGCAGTAACCAGCATCAAGCTGTTGTTCACCAGTTCCTCCAGGCGCTCCGTGCGGGGGGTCAGGCCCGCGAGGCATCGTTGGGTAAAGCTGTTAATGCCGTCGCTGAGCAGGCGCAAGGCATGCAGCACGTTATAGGCGATCACCGGTTTAAAGACGTTAAGTTCCAGATGTCCCTGACTGCCGGCGATGGTGACGGTTGTATGATGGCCCATGACCTGAGCCGCCACCATGGTCAGGGCTTCGGCCTGGGTCGGGTTGACCTTGCCCGGCATGATCGACGATCCCGGCTCATTGGCTGGCAGGATAATCTCACCGAGCCCGCAGCGCGGCCCCGAGCCCATCAGGCGGATATCATTGGCGATTTTCATCAGGCTTACGGCCAGAACATTCAGGGCGCCGGACAGTTCCACCAGTGTGTCATGGCTGGCGAGCGCTTCAAACTTGTTGGGGGCCGTGACAAAGGGCAGGCCAGTGAGGGCGGCGATTTTTTCTGCAACCTTTTCTGCAAATCCTTCAGGGCTGTTTACGCCGGTGCCTACGGCGGTGCCCCCCTGGGCCAGCTGATAGAGGCGCGGCAGGGTCGCTTCCAGTCGTTGCCGGTTGTGGCGGATCTGGCTGGCGTAACCGGAAAATTCCTGACCTAGGGTTAGCGGCGTGGCATCCTGTAGGTGGGTGCGGCCGATTTTGAGAATGTGTTGCCAGTCCGTCGCCTGTTGATCAAGGAGCCGCTGCATTTCGTCCAGGGCCGGAAACAGCGCATGATGCAATTCTTCCGCAGCGGCAATATGCATGGCCGTGGGAAAGGTGTCATTGGAGGATTGGGACCGGTTGACGTGATCGTTGGGATGGACCGGCGTTTTGCTGCCGATTTTTCCTCCCAGAATCTCAATGGCCCGGTTGGCGATGACCTCATTGGCGTTCATATTGCTCTGGGTGCCGGACCCGGTCTGCCAGACGACCAGCGGGAACTGGTCGTCCTGTTTGTTGTCGATGACTTCTTCAGCGGCCTGAATTATGGCTCCGGCCCGTTTTTTATCCAGAACCCCAAGCTCAAGATTGGCCTCTGCGGCTGCTTTTTTGACAAGACCCAGGGCGCGGATCAGGGGCGCAGGAAGGCGTTCTGCGCCGATGGGAAAATTCATCAGGGATCTTTGGGTTTGCGCCCCCCAGTAACACCCCTCAGGGATATCCAGCGTGCCGAAAGAATCCTGTTCCTTGCGACGCGGTGGATGGAGAGGAGGAGATGTGGCGGGAGACATGGGTCTGATCCCAAAGTTATTTTTTGCGGAAACTGTCCAGCGTGACCACGTTGTCCGTGGCGCTCTCATCGGTTTTTTTCTTGTCCGTGCGCGGTTGTTCTTTGGCCGCATCTTCCGTGCTCTGGGCGGATGGTATTTGGCTTGTGGGGGTAGGGGGCGTCATCCCCGTCTCCTCACTGCCCATTTCCGCCTCATCATCTTCCAGTTCGTTGCTATGGAAATGCAGACCGAAATCGACGCTGGGGTCGAAAAAACCGATCAGCGCGGAAAACGGCACGCTGAGATGTTCGCGTTTTCTGTTAAAGCTCAGGGAAATTTCAAAATGATCCTCGTCTGTCTTCAGGTCCCAGAACTGATTCTGAAGCACGATGGTCATTTCTTCGGGATATTTTTCCTTGAGGTAGGCCGGGATTTTCACATCAGGATAATCGGTCCGAAACGTGATATAAAAATGATGATTGCCCGGCAGTCCGAATTTGGCGGTATCCGTCAGAATATCGCGCACCACGGACAGCAGGGCGTTCTGGACCATCTGATCATACTGGATCACTGTATCACTCATTGTGACTTCCTTGCCCTTTTCCTCATCTTTAACCTTCGTCAGGAGACGACTCGATTTTTTTCCAGTTTATAACGGCAAACCGCCCGTTGTGCGAGTCCGTAATTCACATTCGCCTTTCACGCCTGCGATTCACGTCACTTCCGTGTAATGTGGGGGGCCACATTTGTCTGTCTGTATATCGCAGGTGCATGTCGCTGGGGAAATGTCTGCCGGGACGGAATGATGACTGTTTAAAGTGAAGGGCTTCTGTTGCTAGGTGCCCTCCGAACCCCGCGTAGCGATGCTATATTAAGCGGCTACAGCAAATGCTTCGTTATCGTTAGCATTTATTTTAGATGACCCATCACAGCGGTGTCATACTGGGCGAAGAATATATCTTTACCACGCTCGTCGATCCTAATTTCGCCCCCATCATAAAAATACGCCCTCAAAATACAATCACGACAATTTTTTCGTCTGGTATTTCTGGTGGTATTTCTGGCCGCTTTTGCGGCGCTTATACCCCGTGGCGTTATTCTTATGGTGGAGGCGCCGGGTACCGCCCCCGGGTCCGATACGCTTATTTCATATATTCGTTTATCGCCATAGTCGACTCTGTCGACCCCCCTAATATAGGCATGAGTGGTTAAAATTTAAATAGCCATGTGATTTTTTTTATGCCATGACTCTTGGGCACCTTTCTGTTCAAATTGGTTCAATTGGCTCAAAAAAGGACGACATGAAACAATATTTGGATCTGATGCGCCATGTCAGGGACACCGGCGTTAAAAAACAGGATCGTACAGGCGTTGGCACCATCAGCTGTTTCGGCTATCAGATGAGGTTTGACCTGGAACAGGGGTTTCCTCTTCTGACCACCAAAAAACTGCATCTCAAATCCATCATTCACGAGCTTTTGTGGTTTCTTTCGGGGGAGACCAATATCCGTTATCTGAAAGAGAACGGGGTCAGCATCTGGGACGAATGGGCCGATGAAAACGGTGATCTGGGACCGGTTTACGGACACCAGTGGCGATCCTGGCCGGCGCGTGATGGTGGGACCATTGATCAGATTGCAAATCTGGTGGATATGCTTCGCACCTCGCCGGATTCCCGGCGGCTGATTGTGAGCGCCTGGAATGTGGCGGATATTGAACACATGGCATTGCCTCCATGTCACTGTCTGTTTCAGTTTTATGTGGCGAACGGGAAACTGTCCTGCCAGCTCTACCAGCGCAGCGCGGATGTGTTTCTGGGGGTGCCTTTTAATATTGCCTCCTACGCCTTACTAACTCTGATGCTGGCCCAGGTGACCGGGTACAAACCCGGTGAATTCATTCATACTTTCGGGGATGTGCATCTGTATCTGAATCATCTGGAGCAGGTGGACCTGCAATTGCGCCGCGAGCCGCTGCCGCTGCCGGAAATGAGGCTGAACCCGGAGGTGAAGGACATTTTCAAGTTCAGATATGAGGATTTTGAGCTTCGGGGGTATCAAGCCCATCCCCATATCAAGGCGGAGGTGGCGGTCTGATGGTGCGGGTCAGCCTGATTGTCGCCATGGCCCGCAACCGGGTGATTGGCAAAGACAATGCCATGCCCTGGCATATTCCCTCGGACCTGAAATATTTCAAGGAACAGACACTCGGCAAGCCGGTGATCATGGGACGCAAGACGTTCCAGTCCATCGGCGGGCCACTGCCGGGCCGTCCCAATATTGTGATCACCCGGAACACCGCCTTTGCGCCGGAAGGGGTGATTGTGGCCCATGATCTGGACATGGCGCTTGAGGTGGCGACGAACCTGGCCGAGGCCAAGGGCATTGACGAAGTCATGGTGATAGGGGGAGCGGAGATCTATGAACTGACGCTGCCGCTGGCGGACCGGCTGTATCTGACCCGGGTGGAGGCGGAACCGGAAGGAGATGCCTATTTCCCCGAAATTGACCCCCGGGAGTGGATAGAACGCAGCCGGAAAGAGTGCAAGGCGGGTGAAAAAGACAGCTGCGATTACAGTTTTATTGTCCTGGATCGCCTCTGAGACAAAACTTGACGGGGGCCTGGAAATTCACAGGAAATCCGGAAATTCACGGGGAACCTGAAAATTCACGGGGAGTCTGGCCCAAGGCGCTGATACCGCTGGCTTTTGATACTTTTGAAAAAAGTAATATGAAGTTTTTGTGAACGTAACATGTTGTTAACAAAACTTCGCAAATGATACGGCTACAAGTAAACAATTACATAACAATGCCGTAGTGGGTGTGTCATTTTCACGGGTATCCGCGCCATATGACAAAATTCGTTGATGACAGAGTGGAGCAGCTGGCCATAGATGTTCCCGTGGTCTCTCCCGCCACCTCTTGTGAGGAGGTGTATCGCCTGTTCCAGGATGATCCTGATTTGCTGGCGATAGCTGTTTTGGAAAACGGGAAACCGGTGGGCCTTGTGCACCGTACAGATATGATGCTGGCGCTGGCGGATCGGTTCGGATTTGCGCTTTATGGACGCAGGCCCATTCATCTTCTCGCCAATGACTCGCCACTGATTGTGGACGCCTCCAACAGCATTGACTTTCTGAGCAACATGTTGGCCTACGATGCTCCTCATGCGCTGCTCAAGGGGTTCATCATCTGTCGCGGCAGGGAATATCTGGGGGTGGGAACGGCCATATCCCTTTTACAGGCCAGTGTGGAACGCAGTAAAAAACGCGCGGAGGAATTGCAGAAAGCCAAAACTGTTGCCATCGAGGCCAATAAAAGCAAATCCGCTTTTCTTGCCAACATGAACCATGAATTACGCACGCCGCTGAATGCCATTATCGGGTTTACGGAAATGATGCAGCGGGAAATCTATGGCCGGGTCCCGCAACAGGAATATCGGGAATATATTGATATTGTCCATAATAGCGGCACTCATCTTTTGGGGGTAATCAATGCCATTCTCGACATGAGCAAAATTGAAGCGGGCCAGATGGAACTTCATGAAACGGACTGTGACATTTATGAGCTTGTGGTTCAGGTCCGGCGGATGTTGATTTCAGCAGCCCAGCACAAAAACATCAACATCGTGCTGAATCTTCAGGACGGCTTGCCCTGTCTTTGGGGCGACCCGACCATGATTCGCCAGATTCTGCTTAACCTGGTCAATAACGCCATTAAATTTTCCCCTGATTTTACAACGGTGACACTTAAGATCCAATTGCTGCCGTCCGGGGATTTGCAGATTGTTGTCAGCGATCAGGGAATTGGGATTTCAGAGGCGCATCAGGAAGCCGTGTTGCGACCATTTTTTCAGGTTGAAAGCGATCTTAACCGGTCCCAGGAAGGCAGTGGCCTGGGATTATCCATTGTGAAGGCCTATCTTGAATTGCACAACGCCCGGCTAACCATTGACAGTGCGCCAGGGGATGGCACCGACATGATTATCGTCTTCCCCCACGAACGCCTGAGGCTGTACAGCGCAGCGGAAACGTATTATCCGCCGCCGCGGCTGGCCAATATGGGGGCCGGCGCCTGATCCTCTCTCTTGGAGTGAATTGTGCATAGGTTGGCTCAATTTACTCTAAAACCCTGAGACAGGGGGGATGACGCACTCATCAGTGTGCAAAGCACACTATATCAGATCAGGATCAGATCAGGTGTTTCAACAGGCCCAGACGGGGAATCTCGATTTTTGGACAGCGGTCCATGACGACCGTGAGCCCCCTGGCGCGGGCCTTTTCCGCGGCGGTCTCATTGATCACGCCCAACTGCATCCATACGGCTTTGGCACCGATGTCAATGGCCTCGTCCACAGCAGTGGCGGCGTCCCTGGAATTGCGGAAAATATCGACGATGTCGACGGGCACCTTAATGTCCGCGAGACGGGCGACCACCTTGCGCCCATACAGGTCCTGTCCGGCCAGTCCCGGATTGACGGGATACACTTCATATCCCTGATCAATCAGGAATTTCAGCACCCGGTTGCTGGCGCGTTCGGGATTGTGGCTGGCCCCGACCAGCGCAATGACTTTGCTGCGGCTCAGAAGGTCGCGCAAAGCGTCGTCAGAAGGCGATTGGGTCATGAAAGCTGCTCCATGATGTGACGGGCGATGTTCAGATAGGCCTGACTGTGGGGACTGTCAGGGGTATGGGCCACAAGGGGGGTGCCGGCGTCCGATGTTTCACGGATGTCCATGTGTAACGGAATTTCCCCGAGAAAGGTCATGCCCTTTTCTTTGGCTGTGTTCCGCCCGCCGCCATGGCCGAATATGTCGCTGCGCTCCCCGCAATGCGGACACAGGAAATAACTCATATTTTCAATCAGCCCGAACACCCGGATGTTGGTTTTCCGGAACATGTCCAATCCCTTGCGGGCGTCGATAAGCGCAATATCCTGCGGGGTGGACACAATGACGGCCCCGTCCAGTTGTACAGTCTGCACCAGCGTGAGCTGCGCATCTCCGGTTCCCGGCGGCAGGTCTACAATCAGTACATCCAGGTCGCCCTCCAAGTCCCATTTCACATCCCGCAACATCTGTTGGATGGCGCCCATCACCATCGGACCGCGCCAGATAGTGGCGGTATCCTTTTCCAGAAGGTAGCCGATGGACATGCTGGCCAGACCGTGCCGGAAGACCGGTGTGATCTTGCCCCCGCCCAGATTTTCGGGGCGGGCATCATCCGCCCCGAGCAGGCGCGGAATGGAAGGGCCGTAGATGTCAATATCGAAAATGCCGGCCTTCAAGCCCAGCTTTTGAAAAGCCAGGGCCAGATTGACCGAAGTTGTGGATTTCCCCACGCCACCCTTGCCGCTGGCCACGGCAATGACGTGTTTGACGCCGGGAACCGGCAGAGCCGGTCCGGGGGTGCCGGCATGGGGCATTGGTCGGTGTTGGGGGGGCTTTTGGGCAGGCTTCTGCGGCCGGGGAGCGGCAGCAGCGGCTGCCGGCGAACGTTCTGCTGTCAAGACGGACGTGACTTTTTCAACCCCTTTCAGGGTCAGCAGGACCCTGTCCGCCTCGCGACGAAGGTCTTCCATCAGGTTGGCTTCCGCTGGATCAATTTCCAGGGCAAAATAGACGTGACCGTTTTCCAACCGCAGCCCCTGCACCAGCCCCAGGGAGACAAGATCCTTCCCTTTATCGGGATGCACAACGGTGCGCAGTTTCTCAAGCAGGGCTTCTTGGCTGATTTTGTTTCGTTTTTTCTTGATATTGAACATAGAGGTCTTACCTATAAATAGCTTTTTGCGTCGTCAGAAACGAGGCGATACAGCTTGAGCCTAAAACTGGTACGCTGTTCCGTGCCGCAAGTTTATTGCTGATGTCATTGAAACGGAACACTGCATAGCATATAAGGCTAGAAGAGCATTTTTAAAAGGGAAAGTCGAACTTTCCCCGTAATAAGGCATGATATCGCCGGTGAGTAAAATGAGCAGGGGCGAATTGTGCCGAAAATGAGCTTAGGTGATGGGATATATTGGATTTAGTCAAGGAGGTTTGAATGCCCTGGCAGAATAATGGCGGTGGAGGAGATCGTGGACCCTGGGGACAGGGGCCTCGTCGTGGCGGCGGGCAGGAGCCGCCAAATATTGATGATCTTCTGCGCAAGGGGCAGGATAAGTTCCGGTCTATTTTTTCCGGGGGGGGCGGAAAAGGGTTTTACCTGATTGCTCTGCTAATCGTGGCGGGATGGCTGGCCACTGGCATTTACAAGGTCAATCCCAATGAAGCGGGTGTTGTTCTGCGGTTTGGCAAATGGGTGGACACCACGGCGCCGGGACTGCATTATCATCTGCCGGCTCCGATCGAGACGGTGTACAAACCCAAGGTAACGGAAATTAACCAGATTGATATTGGGGTTCCGGCTGGCAGCAATGTTCAGGCACGGCGCACCACGACCGATTTGGGCAAAGAACGTCAGATGCTGACCGGGGATGAGAACATCGTGGATGTGGATTTCTCCGTGCTCTGGCGGATTTCTGATCCGGCCAAGTTTCTTTTTAATGTGGAAAATCAGAACCACACCATCCGCTCCGTGGCCCAGAGTGCGGTGCGGGACATTATTGCCCAGACTCCCATTCAAAAAGCCTTGACGGCTGGACGGGCGGATATCGAGCAGCGGGCCCAGGACTCTATTCAGAACATTCTGGACAGATATGATGCCGGGGTGCAGATTACCCGCGTGAAACTGACCAAAGTGGATCCGCCGGCCCAGGTTATTGAAGCATTCCGTGAAGTACAACGGGCCGAGGCGGACCGGGAAAAAGCCGTCAATCAGGCCGAAGCCTATAAAAATGACATCGTTCCCCGCGCCCGTGGTGAAGCGGCCAAGATGTTGCAGGAAGCCGAAGCGTACCACGCGCAGGTGATCGCCAAGGCGGAAGGGGAAGCGGCCCGTTTTCTGTCGATCTACGAAGAATATAAAAAGGCCAAGGATGTGACGCGCAAACGTATGTATCTTGAGACCATGGAAGAAATTCTCAGCAAAATTGACAAGGTTCTGGTGGAAAAGGAAGGTGGAGTCATCCCTTATCTGCCGTTGCCGGAACTGAAGAATAAGCAGTAACGGGAAGGTGGAGAACTGAGATGAGCAAATTTGGATCATTGTCCGTACTGGTTATTCTGGGGCTGGCCGCGATTGTCGGGGGGGCGTCCGTCTACACGGTGAAGGAAACTGAACAGGCGCTGGTATTGCAGTTCGGGAACCCGGTTCATACGGAACAGGAAGCCGGCCTGCATTTCAAAACCCCCTTCCTGCAAAATGTGATTTATCTGGATAAACGTATCCTGCTTCTGGATACGCCGGAACAGGAAGTCATTACCGAGGACCAGAAACGGATCATCGTGGATGCCTTTACCGAATACCGGATTCTGGATCCGCTGAAAGTTTATCAGACCGTGCGGAATATCATGGGGGCGGAACTGCGCCTGTCTACGATTATCAATTCCAACATGCGCGAGGTTTTGGGCCGCATGAAATTCAGCACGATTCTGAGCGGCGAGCGTGATGAAATGCGCCAGGAAATCCTGAAAAGCGTGGCGGATGAGGCGGAGGAGCTTGGGGTCGAAATTGTTGATGTCCGCATTCGCCGTACCGATCTGCCGATTCAGAACAGCCAGAATATTTTCCAGCGTATGGAAGCCGAGCGGGAGCGTGAAGCCCGTGAAGCCCGGGCCCTTGGTGAAGAAGAAGCGGTGCGGATCCGCTCTTCGGCGGAAAAGGAACGGACCATTCTGTTAGCGGAAGCCGAAAGAGAGTCGCAGAAGATGCGTGGGCAGGGCGATGCCATAGCCGCACGCACCTTTGCCGAAGCCTTCAACAAAGACCCGGAGTTTTACGAATTTTACCGGTCTTTGCAGGCTTATCGGGAAGCCATCAATAAAGGGGATACCACGATGGTTCTGTCACCGGACAGCGAGTTTTTCCGGTATTTTGGCAACAAGGACGGAAAATAGCCCCCGTCATGAATGACTTGCTGATGGCGCTAGGGTTGGTTTTGGTGATTGAGGGCATTCTGTATGCCCTCTTTCCCGAACAGATGCGCCGGATGATGCGGGCGGCCCTGGAGCTTTCGGAAATGTCCTTGCGGATCAGCGGACTCGTGGCTGTTATCCTGGGCATCGGGATTATTTATGCGATGAAATAAAGGAAAAACGCGACCAATCAGTTTGCAGAACCTTATTTCCTTCTTATTTTGTAATAGAATCGTTTCATAGGCCCTCAAAAGGGTTCGGTGTGGGGAACAGGGAAAGGCAAGGAGAGCGTCGTGTACCTTTTGGGCGAAAAAACAGGACAGCGCCTTGGGCCACAGTCCATAAACAGCAATAAGTCATCAAGTGGAAAGATATCAGGAAAAGGCATGAGTTCAATCAGACATATTTTTATGGGGGCGCTGGTGGTGGTTCTTACTGCCGCGGCGATCCCCGCGACAGTTTTTGCCAAAGAAGCTCCGGCATCCTTTGCGGATTTGGCAGAGAAACTGCTCCCGGCCGTGGTCAATGTCTATACCAAACAGACCATAAATATTGACCGGGACCGGGGGTTTCCGGGATTCCCGCCGGGGTCGCCTTTTGAGGAGTTCTTCAAACGGTTCGAGGATCGCAATAATGGGGACGAGGACGGCCGCCGCCCGCGAACCCGGCAGCGTATGTCCTTGGGCTCAGGATTCATTATTTCCTCAGAGGGTATTATTGTCACCAACAATCATGTGATCGAAGATGCGGACGAGGTTTCCGTCCGCATGCAT
The DNA here is from genome assembly GCF_005849285.1 of Luteithermobacter gelatinilyticus. Lineage (NCBI taxonomy): Bacteria > Pseudomonadati > Pseudomonadota > Alphaproteobacteria > Emcibacterales > Emcibacteraceae > Luteithermobacter > Luteithermobacter gelatinilyticus. The sequence goes on from NZ_CP040517.1 coordinate 870,401, forward strand.
GACGGCACCGAATATGATGCCGAAATTGTGGGCAAGGACACTAAGGTTGATCTGGCGGTGCTCCGGGTCAAGGCCAAAAAACCCCTGCCTTATGTCACCTTTGGGGATGACACCAAATCCCGGGTTGGTGACTGGGTTGTGGCGATTGGCAATCCCTATGGTCTTGGCGGCACGGTCACCGCAGGGATCATTTCCGCCCGCAACCGGGATATCAACAGCGGTCCCTATGACGATTACCTGCAAACCGATGCTTCCATTAACCGGGGGAATTCCGGTGGCCCGATGTTCAATATGGATGGGGAGGTGATTGGTATCAACACGGCCATTTATTCCCCCTCCGGCGGCAATATTGGTATTGGGTTTGCTGTTCCGTCCAGCCAGGCCAAACGGGTGATCGACCAGATCCTCGAATATGGCCATGTGCGTCGGGGCTGGCTTGGGGTCACCATTCAGGCGGTGACCGAGGAAATTGCCGAAAGCCTGGGGCTTGATGAGGCCCGGGGAGCTTTGGTTTCTACTGTCAATAACGGCAGCCCGGCCGATGATGCCGGTATTGAATCCGGGGATATCATCCTTGAATTTGATGGCAAGGATGTTGAGGAAATGCGGGAGCTGCCACGCCTTGTTGCCGATACGGAAATCGGCAAGACTGTTAAAGTCAAGGTGCTGCGCAAGGGTAAGATAAAAACCCTGAAAGTCACCATTGCCGAACTGAAGGAAGACGATGAAGTGGCTGTGCCGTCCAAACTGGACAAGAAAAAAGACCAGGGACCGGAAAAAAGCCTGTTGGGTATGACGCTTGAGAATCTGGACAGGGAAACGCGCGAGGCGCTGAACCTGGATGAGGATTTCCAGGGCGTGGTGATCACCCATGTGGAGCGTTACAGCCCGTCGTCCGAACGGGGCCTGCGGCGGGGTGATGTGATTGTGGAAATCACCCAGGTCGAGGTCAGCACCGTGGAAGAGGCCCGCAAGCGGATCGAAGAGCTGCGCGCCATGGGCCGTAAATCTATCCTGCTCAAGGTTTATCGCCGGGGCAGTTATTCCCATGTGGCTGTGAGCTTTGATGAGGAAGAAGAGCAATAAGCCTTGCCAAAACAGAATAAAAGACAAAGGCCGGGAAAATCCCGGCCTTTGTAGTTTCATAATTCTGTCCCACCAAAAAATGGGAAAAAATGGGGACAGTATACTATTTAATTGAGAACAGAGTAAAAGAGTAAATAAAATTATAAATAGTATACTGTCCCCATTTTCCCTGTCCACATTTTCCCCGACGGAGATTTACCACCGCCGATGATCGTGTTGACATCCGCTCTGGGCCCCCGCCTGCGCGGGAGCGACGGAAGGGGGCTTCGGGAGGTCGTGATGGCGCAGGCTATCCCTAACATGGCAAATGACGCGGTCATCAATGGCGCAAATTCACTCTATGTCATGGCAAAAAAGATCCCTCAAAAGGCCTCGTTCATAATATCTTACGGTATTTCACGACAGAATCAGGGGATGGAAGCTATGTCAGCCCACTTTTCTATTAGATATGGCTGTTATACAATGGACTTAATCCGTATGCCGTGGTGGAAAGTGTGGACGGCATGCGCGAACAGAAGGAAGCAGTATGGAATATCACAAAGCCTTTGACGGCATCACACTGGTTCTGGGGGGAGCCAGATCGGGAAAAAGCCGTTTTGGGGAACAGCTTGCCCTGGCGGCAGCGACCAGCCCGATTTATCTGGCGACAGCGGAAATCAGAGATGAGGAAATGCGTGCCCGCATTGACCGCCATCGCGAGACACGGGGCAAAAACTGGACCACGCTGGAAGAGCCTGTGGACATCGCGGCCCAGATTGATCGGTTTTCGGCGCCGGAATATCCTATTTTGGTGGATTGCCTCACTTTATGGCTCAGCAACCTTATGGAGCGGGACCTGTCTGTTGGGGTTGAAACAGAACGTCTGTGCGGCGCTCTGGAACGGGCGCAGGGCCGGGTTGTCCTGGTTGCCAATGAAGTGGGGTTGGGTATTGTGCCGGAAAATGATCTGGCCCGGCAGTTTCGGGATGAGGCCGGCCGCCTGAATCAGACTGTGGCAGCCCTGGCGGATCATGTGGTTTATATGGTGGCCGGTCTGCCGCTTCCAGTCAAAAAGAATGGCAAAGCCCTGATCACGGAACTGATGACATGACCTGCCAGGTAGAATTCAGGGAAAGAGCGGACTTTGAGGCCGCCCTGAGGGACCTGCCGGGCCCGGATCGGGATGCTTGCGCGTTTGCCCGGGCGCGTCAGGATAGTCTGACCAAACCTCGCGGGGCGCTTGGAAAGCTGGAAGATCTGTCGGTTTTTCTGGCGGGCTGGCAGGCGCGCCGCATGCCCCGGCTGGAAAAGGTGTCCTGTCTGGTGTTTGCCGGTAACCATGGGGTGGTGGCGCAAGGCATATCGGCCTATCCGGCGGAAGTGACCCGGCAGATGGTGCGTAATTTTGAAGAAGGTGGGGCGGCGATCAATCAGCTGTGCCAATTGGCAGAAGCCTCGTTGCAGGTGATTGCGCTGGAACTGGACCAGCCGACCCGGGATTTTACCTGCGAAGCCGCCATGACTGAAGCGGAGGTTTGCGCCGCGCTCAACGCCGGGGCCGCGACTGTACCGGTAACCGCCGACTGTCTGTTGTTGGGGGAGATGGGCATTGGCAATACCACTGCGGCGGCGGCTTTGTCGTTGTCTTTATTCGGTGGACAGGCTGAGGACTGGGTGGGGCCAGGCACGGGACTTAAAGGAGAAAGACTGCGCCACAAGGCCCGGGTCGTAGCAGAAGCCGTTAGGCGACATAACGGGCATGAACTGGAAACCTTTGATCTGTTACGCTGTTTGGGCGGACGGGAGCTTGCGGCTATCGCCGGGGCCGTTATTGCCGCCCGTCACCGGCGCATACCGGTCCTGCTGGACGGGTTCATTTCCACGGCTGCGGCGGCGGTTCTGACTCGCGTTACCCCGGACAGTCTGGACCATACCCTATTGTCGCACCTGTCAGCTGAACCGGGGCACCGGCATCTGGCCGAAGCCCTGAACAAAGAACCGATCTTGCACCTTGATCTGCGTCTAGGGGAAGCCAGCGGGGCGGCTATTGCCCTGATGATTCTGAGGGCGGCCTTGGCGACCTATGCGGGTATGGCCAGTTTTGACGAGGCCCGGGTCTCCCGGGAGGAGGCCGAAAATGACTGATACCCCGAACAGAACCGCTGGTGTGAAAGCGGATCTACGCATGGTGGGGGAGGATGTGGCCGCAGCCCTTATGCTGCTGACCCGTATCCCGGTGCCCTGGCACAGAATATCCGACTCGCCCCCCGATCTGAATCGTGCGCTCTGGGCATATCCGGTTGTGGGGTTGGTGATTTCGGGGTTGGGGGCGGCCGTCTTTCTTGGGGCCTCTGCTGTGTCATTACCGCCTTTGGTTGCAGCGTTGCTGGCACTGTTGGCGATGGTTCTGGGGACCGGCGCCTTTCATGAAGACGGATTGGCGGATGTGGCGGACGGGTTTGGCGGCGGGCAGGACAAGGCGCGCAAACTGGAAATTATGAAAGACAGCCGTATTGGCACATATGGCACCGTGGCAGTGGTCCTGTCCCTGGGATTGAGGGCGGGGGCCCTGTCGGCTTTTACACCGCTTGCAGCCGGCACAGCGCTTCTGGTGGCGGGCTGTTTCAGCCGGCTGATGATTGTAGTGGTCCTGCGGCTGATGCCACCGGCCTATGAGGGCGGCATGGGGACAGTTGCGGGACGACCGACATCGGGCCGTTTGCTGATGGCCGTAATGATTGCTGCAGGGAGCGGCCTCCTTCTGCTGCCGGTCTCGGCGTTTCTGGCCGCTGTTCTGGCGGCGGGGGTCGGTGCAGGACTGATGGCGGAGATCGCCAGGCGGCAGATCGCTGGCTATACCGGTGATGTTCTGGGGGCGGTGCAGCAGGTGGCGGAGATTCTGGTTTTGCTGACCCTGATTTCCTATGGGGAGGTTATCCCGTGACGGAACCGCATTTGACATACTGGTACCTGATCCGCCACGCCCCGGTGGCCGGGCATCACGGGGCGTTATACAAAGAGGCGGACATGCCGGCGGATGTGAGCGACCGGCTTTCCCTGGACTGGCTTGCGGCCCATCTGCCGCGCGATGCCAATTGGTGGGCCAGTCCGCGGCGGCGGGCGGTAGAGACGGCACAGGCTTTGCAGAAAAGTCTTTCTTTACGCCTGCCCATCTGGGAGGATACGCGCCTGGGAGAACAGGATTTCGGAGATTGGCAGGGTCTTGATTTTCATCAGTTATGGTCAATTATCGAAGATCTGCCGGCGCATAACTGGTCCTTGCTTGCCGCAGACACCCGTCCGCCCGGCGGGGAAAGCTTTCTCGATGTCTGGCAGCGTGTAGGAGATTTTATTACCGAACATACGGCGCAGGCCCATTGCGATCATTATATGCCAGAGAAATATGTGATTGTGGCCCATGCCGGCACGATTAGGGCGTTTGTCGGTCAGGCTCTGGGGCTTGATCCGGAACGGGCCTTGTCTTTGGGGATGCAGCCCCTATCCCTATGTGAGATGCTGCATCAGACGGGAACAGGACGTGGTGGGGCGTGGCAGTTGTTATCGCTCAACAGAACTGCCGTTCCCAATAAGGTGAGAAGCACCAAAGAAAAGGCCACAAAACCAGATTCCGAAAAAACAGATTCTGGTCCTTCAGATTTTGGGGAAACGAAAAATCCAGATGTATCTCAGATCTGAGAGGGAGTCAGAAATCAATGCCGCGTACAGGTTTTATACCTGCTTCAAAGGGGTGTTTGATATTTTTCATTTCCGTTACCTGATCCGCCGCTGCCAATAGCGTCGCAGGAGCATCCCGTCCGGTCGCAATAACGTTGCAGAGAGGGTGACGATTAAGAAGGGCGGCTATCACCTCGTCATGGGGCAGATAATTGTAGCGCAGCACAATGTTCAGTTCATCCAGCACCACCAGCTGATAGGCGCCGCTTGTCATCATTTCCACACCAACACTCCAGGCCGCGTGCGCTGCCCGTATATCCTGTTCCCGGTTCTGAGTGTCCCAGGTAAAACCTTCGCCCATGATGCGCAGAGTTACCTGCTCGTCAAAACGGGAAAAAAACTGTTTTTCTCCGGTTTTCCACTTGCCCTTGATAAACTGAACGATACCCACTTTCCAGCCCCAGCCCAGCGCACGAGCAACTGTCCCGAAGGCGGCCGTGGACTTGCCCTTGCCATGACCGGTATGCACCAGAAGCAGACCGCGATCGGTTTTCTTTTTCTGTTTCATGCGGTTGCGGTGAGCCGCCTGCTGTTGTTTCATATGCTGTTTATGGACTTCATTGAGCGTTTGATCATGATCTGAAGTCATGAAATATCCTTTCCAATGTATTTTCTAGGCGGTGCCAGGCGGAGTCATTAGGTGGCAGGCCAAAACGCAGCCAGTGATCCCGTTCGGTGAAACGGCGCACATAAATGCCGGCCTGGGCCAGTATATCGGCTTTGGCACACATATCCCGGCCTTCTGTCAAGCAAAACAGGGATGTTCCGCCCCGAACAGCGAAACCATATTTTTCGAGGAGCTTTCTCAGGCGAGTCATATTCCATTTCAGTCGGCGACGGTTCTCGTCAATCCATATAGCGTCCTCAAATAATCGAGTAAACACCAGAAGGGAAAGCGTGGAAATCGTCCACATCCCCTGGTGCGTCTTGAGTTTGCGGGCAAGGTATTGGGTGCAGACCGCCGCGCCCAGCCGCAGCCCGGCAAGGCCGGAAAATTTGCCGGCTGACCGCAAAACCACGACGTTGTCCAGTATGTTATAGTGCAGCAGGCTGACTGCCGGCGTCGTATCCGCAAACGCTTCGTCAATGATAACGGTGCCGCCCCGTTGACTATAGTCCCGCACAAGGTTGTATAAGGTTGGCGGGTCAATACACCGGCCGTCGGGATTGTTGGGATGGGTCAGGATAAGAACTTTTCCGGGCGGCAGGTTTTCTAAAAGAGTCGTATCATGGATGGCGTTCACACCATAAGGGATGTTCACCACCCGGTGCCCTGCCCGGCGCCAGCAGCGGGCATGTTCTGAATAGGTGGGGGTCGCGATGAAAACCTCGTTTTTTGGAAAAAGGCCGGGCAGGGTTTCAATCAGATACTGTGAACCCGGCGCCAGAACCAGCTGATCCGGGGATAAGCGGGGCGAAAGATAGGCCGCATAGGCGTTCTTGCAGTGCTCGATATCTTTTTCTGAAGGCAGTCGTCCGGCAGCCTGGCGGATCCAGGCGGGGTCAAGTTTTTCCAGCCATGGATAGGGATAGGGACTGATCCCTGTAGACAGGTCGATCCACGGGCGCGGCGCCGCAGGATAAAGGGTTTTGATATGGGTCAAATCGCCGCCGTGATGGTGTCGTATCATATTGCTCCCCCTATCAAAAGGGCTAAGACCAGCATGATCCAGCTGATTCCGATAATCCGCAGGCCGGTTTCAATATCTTTGGGGAGCGCCTCATGTCGGCCTTTGCCGAAATAAGCACCGTCAATCCGATACCCCCCATATTGCCGTGATCCGCCCAGCTGCAGGGACAAAACACAGGCTAGCGCCGCTTCCGGCCAACCCGCATTGGGGGAGACATGAGCCGGGGCCTGGCATCTCACAAGGCGGACAGCCTCAATCATATTGATCCGGCCAAGTAGGCCGCCGGCCAGAACAATCAGCAGGGCGCTGAGCCGGGCAGGAATCAGGTTAACCAGATCGTCAAGGCGGGCAGCAGCCATGCCGAAATGCCGGTAGCGGGGAGTGCGGTGGCCGACCATGCTGTCGGCCGTATTGATGGCTTTATAGGCCACAAGACCGGGGACACCCCCGATCAGATACCAGAAACAGGGGGCGATTACAGCATCGGAAAAATTTTCTGCCAGACTTTCCAAAGCGGCTTTGATCAAGCCAGAGGAATCCATGGCGCTTACGTCCCGGCCGACAATGCGTGCCACGGCCTGTCTGGCGGCCGGAATATCTTCATGGTCGAGAGACGTTGCAACTTTCTTCACATGTTCATAAAGGCTACGGGCGGCCAGCAGGGTACTGGCGAGAACCAGAAGCAGGACTTCGGCCACCACCTCAGGCAAAAAGGTATACATCCCCTTGTGCAGCAAGAAAGTTCCCACTGTAAGGATCAGAAGATAAACGGCAAGGCAGATGATGCCCTGAATACGGTTTTTTCTGGAGCTGTGGCAATCAGGCCGGTTCATCCTCTGCTCTAGAAAAGCTAGTAGTTTGCCCATCCAAACCACCGGATGAGAGAGGCGCCGGTACAGCCAGCGTGGATCGCCGATCAAAGCGTCAAGGAGCAGAATTACAAGGAGGTCGTGTAGGGGGGAGAACATGATTTGTTTTTCTGCATTTATTTTTCTACGGCGTGGACGTCGGACCGAACGAGACGGTTGGCTTCACGCGTGATATAATCGGCAGCTTCGGCCACAAAAATGCCGTTGCAGGACAGATAACGGCCGGGCACAAAAATGGTGGGAATCTGGTCAACCATCCGACCGATGACCCTGTGGCGGCTGATGCTCCAGTTTGACGGGCGGTTGGAATCCAAGTCGAAAAAACTGGCGATAATGATGTCTGGCGGATGTTTGACCAGCATTTCCAGTGGCAGTGTGCGCCAGCCCGAAAGATCCAGTTCGTCGGCAAGGGTGTCAAAGCCTGCCAGCTTGATCAGGTCATTGACAAAGGTATTTTTCCCGGCGGTCACTCCGCTGGGCGTCAGGTAAAGCGCCCGCAGATTACGCCGCGGCAGGTTTTTCAGCCTGTCAAATCGGGCTTTAAGTTCCTTGATTTTGTTTTCCGCCCGGTCCGCCTGATTCAGGGCCTGTCCCACCTCGCGGATATTACGGATCAGGGTTTCCTGATCACTGCCATAGATTGCGGAAGTAACCCGGATATTCTTTTTCCTGAGAAAGTCAAGCATATCCCAGCCGCTCCAGTAGCGAACGACCTGATCCGGGGCACGGCTCAGGATAGCTTCCGCTGTGGCCCTGACTTGCGGGAGGCCCAAGGCGCGCTCCCGGTAAAAACTGTGACGGGCGGTAGCATCCATTGACAGGGCCAAAATCTGGCTGCGCTCTGCCAGGGCCAGAACATACTGGTCTGCGCAATAGTCCAGGGAGATGACCTTGGGCAGGCTGTCCTCCGCTTGGGCACCACAGCCGAGCCCCCCAAGAAAGACGACGGCCATCCGGCAGATCAGGCGTCTGATAAGGAAGGCCGTCTTTTTCATCAGAATGTTCCTCTTATACCGGCATAGACAGACCGGTCCGGAGTGCCATAACCCAGAACCTGCTGATATTCCTTATCAAACAGGTTATCAATCCGGCCGAAGATTTCGATATGATCTTGCAGCCGGTAGCGGGCCCTGAGGTCAATGCGGAGCCAGGACGAAATGATTTGGCCGCCTCTGTCGTTTTCTTCCCCGTTATAGGTGGCGGCAAGGTTGATGCCCAGCCTGTCCGTAGCCTGCCAGTCCATCTGGCCATAAGCCATATGTTCGGGCACGCGGATAAGCTTTTCGCCACTGTTGCGGTCTGTGGCGTCCGTATAGGTGTAGTTGCCGCTGATCTTCAGCGTGTCTGTGATCTGCCCGACCAGCCGCAGTTCCACGCCTTGGGACCTGACCCTGTTGATGTTGTCATATCCTGAGGTAAAGGAAAAGTCGATCATATTGTCCACATCCTGGCGGAAATACGTGGCCGCAAGAAAAAGACGATCTTGCAGAAAAGCTTGCTCAATGCCGATTTCCCAGCCTTCGGATTCTTCCGGCTTGAGGTCGGGATTGGGCGCCGAAAGCCCGCAAAAAGTACAGACAAAGGTCAACTGGAACACGCTGGGCGCCTTGAAGCCTTCGGCCCAGTTGGCAAAAACCTTGGTGCCGGTGGCTTCGCGGTAATAGGAGGCGGTAAATCGCGGTGTCGTGGTTGCGCCATATTGGCTGTGATCATCATAACGTAATCCGGCTGTAAGTGTGAAGCCTTCTAGACCCTGCCAGCTGAGTTCACTGAACAGGCTGTCGATGTCAAAAGACTTGTCTGACACGCTTGCCGCTTTACTTGTTTCGTGTTGGGCGCCGAAAGAGAGAATGAAGGCCCGCGTGAGTTCCGCAATCCCCAGATAATCCAGATTAAAGCGGGTGCCTTCGGCGACAAAGGGTGCAAAGATTTCGCTAATGCTTTCCCGGTTGGTTTCTGCATAATCGACAGAAAAGGTATTGCGGAATCGATCATCTGCAAAATTCAGATATCCTTTGGCGCCAATCAGAAATTCCTCGGAATACCCGATTTCGGCACCATCCATCGGGCCGGCCTGGTCAAATTCATTACGGTTGTCCGTGTAGCGGCTGATCAGTTCAGTGCTAAATGTGTCATTAAGCCGGGCGCGGACTTTGCCGTGCAGGGTGTAATTCCAATAGCCGTCCTGTTCCGTGTTCCCGTCATTTTCATCGGCTTTGGAAATGCCGTCCGTGCGGATGCCGCTGAGGGACAGGTTAAAGGTGATTTTGTCATTGCCGCCATAAAGGCTGCCACTGCTGCGAAGCGTGTTATAAGAGCCGCCCTCCACGGAAAACCCGCCCCCCAGACCGGGTTTGCCCGTGGCGGTAATAATGTTGATTACCCCACCAATGGCGTCGGAGCCATACAGGATGGATTGTGGGCCTTTGAGAACCTCAATGCGGTCAATGCCAGTGGGGTCCAGATGGGCGAAATTATACCCGCCGCCGGGACTGGAAACGTCATTGATCTGAATGCCGTCGATCAGCACGACGGTTTGATCTGAACTTGCCCCACGGATGCGCAGGCTTGAGGTTCCGCCAAAGGCGCCATTGCTGTTGAGGGTAAGACCAGGGATGGTCTGCAAGGCGTCCTGAATAAACACCGTCTGGGTGGTTGTCAGGTCATCGGAATCAAGTGTTTCAATGCTGCTGCCCACTTCGGACAGAGGCCGGGCGTACCGGGTGGCGGTGACGACGATTTCCTCGTCCGCCACATAAGCACTTTCGGCGGCACTTTCAGCATAACCCGGAAGGGCGTGAAAGGTGATGAGAAAGGCCAGTAGGCTTGTACGTCCCGTAAGATGGTGTTTCCTCATAATATTATACTCCTCATTCAGTCGCAAAAGGACCGACTGTTTGTGAACCATGCGCTTGTGAGGAGATTTTGGGAAAACACCCGACCCTCCGCACCAGCAACTCCTGTCGCCAATACGGATGTTCCGCCCTGATCCATTGTCCCGATGGTCAGGTGGGCGACCAGATGGCAGGTTTCCTGGCTCTTGGGTTATTGCTTCTGTTTCGCCTTCCCGGACAGGGTCCAGTGACATTTAAAGAAAAGAAGCTCGCCAATTACAGTTGCGGGCACAGCCACGGCTTGGGAAATTCACAGAATATATTCCGTACCGTGTTCCCTTTTAACCCCGAAGGGCACCATCTGCGGCTGATATATACACAGAGTTGGCAAGTTGATCAACTAAGAATTCGTCTGAGAAGAGGGGCCCTCAGGACTGCCGGTCGTTTTCTTCCCGGGTGATATCCCCGACATCCAGAACCGGCGAGGCGTCCAGACGTTCTGCATCCATCATCTGGGCCACCCGTTGTAGGGCTGCGAGGATAAAGCTTTGTTCCCAGTCCTCCAGTTGGTCAAATTGGGTGCTGAATTTATCCTGCAGGGCGGGGGGGGCCTTGGTCAGTGTCGCATGCCCCTTATCTGTCAGGTGAACCAGAACCTTACGCTTGTCCTGGGAGTCGCGTTCCCGAAACACCATGTCGGCGGCGGACAAGCGGTCAACAATGGTTGTGACTGTGGCCTGGGTCAGGTTCATTTCCTGCGCCAGACGGCCGATGGTCACGTCACCAAGTTCATGGATCGTTTGCAGCAGCAGAAGCTGTGGCAGGGTCAGGCCGGTTTCCCGGGCCAGCCTTTTGGAATGCAGGTCCGTGGCGCGAATGATCCGGCGCAGGGCAACTAAGACTTTTTCTTTGGCATCCATAATTTTTGATCACCTTGGTTTCTGTCGTTTGTCCAGAAAGGTGGCATGGGACTAGGCAAAGCTCAAGGACATCTTTTGTGACATATCCTGTCTTGTAAGAAACGTTAATACAAATGGTCGGATTATTTCACAAAATTCACAAAAAGAATAATTTGAGTATCAAATTTTAAATAATAATATTATTTACGAAATAATTCCTGAATTATTCCTGTAATTGCTTGAAAAAAATATATAGAAATACTAAATAAATACCAAAATTTATCTTGAAGTTCAAAGTAAAGGATGGGCTTTGTATCGTTATGCTTTCTGACTATCGAATGCGGGAACCCCGGCAGGAAGACGCCGTTGCGGTGCATGACCTGATCGGTCGGTGCGAACCGCTGGATGAAAATTCCCTGTATTGCAATCTGTTGCAGTGTCGTCATTTTGCCGAAACCTGTGTTGTGGCCGAAAATGACGGCGGGGTGGTCGGGTTTGTGTCAGGATATATTCCCCCGCGGACCAGCAATACCATTTTTGTCTGGCAGGTGGCGGTTGACGAGACGGCCCGAGGCACCGGCCTTGGCAAGAAAATGCTGATGGAGTTGTTGTCGCGCCCGGCCTGTCGTTCCGTGAACTGGTTGCACACCACCATCACCGAAGACAATGCGGCCTCCTGGGGCTTGTTTTCCTCCCTGGCGCGGGATTTGAGCGCCCGCATCGTCAAAAAGGAATTCTTTGATCGCGATCAGGATTTTCAGGGACGTCATGACAGTGAGTTTCTGGCCGAGATTGGGCCTTTCAGAACCTATTTCATTTAGGGTTCTGGGACCAAGTCCCTGAATTTTATCGAAACCAAACATTCTTAACCCCAATGGATCTAAAAAGAGGAGTTTCCATGTCCAGCAAGCCGGCACTTGCCGTGAACAATGACACCCCCGATATTTTTGAGGAAATGGAATCGGAAGTGTGCAGTTACGCCCGGTCATTTCCGACGGTTTTTACCCGGGCGGATGGGGGCTATCTCTATGATCAGGAAGATAAAAAATATCTTGATTTTCTGGCGGGGGCAGGAACGCTGAACTATGGGCACAACCACCCTTATCTCAAGGGGGAGTTACTGGATTATATTGCCCGGGATGGTATTGCCCATGGCCTTGATATGCATACAGAGGCCAAGGAAGCCTTTCTCAAGGCGTTTGATGAAATTATTCTCAGCCCCCGAAAGATGAATTATGTGGTTCAGTTTACGGGGCCGACCGGCACCAATGCCGTCGAAGCCGCCCTGAAGCTGGCGCGTAATGTCAAAGGCCGTCATAACATCATTTCCTTTACCAACGGGTTTCATGGGGTGTCTGTGGGCGCTATGGCGGCAACGGGCAACAGCCATCACCGCAACGCATCCGGTATTCCCCTGACCGGCACCACCTTCATGCCGTTTGATGGCTATTTGGGGGACGGGGTGGATACCACGGAATATCTGGACAAGGTTCTATCTGATCCCAGCAGCGGCGTTGATCATCCGGCCGCCGTTATTGTGGAGACCGTGCAGGGCGAAGGGGGGCTGAATGTGGCTTCCGCCCAATGGATGCGCAATCTGGAAAAGATCTGTCACAAGCATGACATGCTGCTGATTGTGGATGACATTCAGGCGGGCTGCGGACGGACCGGAAGCTTCTTCAGTTTCGAAGAAATGGGCATTACGCCGGACATCATCACGCTGTCCAAGTCATTGAGCGGGTTTGGCTTGCCCTTTGCCGTGACCATTTTCAAGCCGGAATACGACATGTGGAAGCCCGGTGAACATAACGGTACCTTCCGGGGCAACAACCATGCTTTTGTGACCGCCACGGCGGCGCTGAAACATTTCTGGACCAATGATCAGTTTATCAACGATGTGCGTTGCAAGGGCAAAGTCCTTGAAAAAATGCTGTCCGGCATTGCCGACCAGTATCCCGATGACATGCTGGTGGCCAAGGGGCGCGGCATGATGCGGGGCCTGAGCTGTGCTGACGGAAAGATGGCGTCCCGGATTGTTGAAAAGGCTTTCTCGAAAGGGCTGGTGATCGAAACCAGCGGATCAGAAGGTCAGGTGGTGAAATGTCTGTGTCCGCTGACGCTGAGTGAGGAGGAACTGCTGGAAGGGCTGTTTATCCTGAAAAGCTGCGTCGAAGAGGTTCTGGGCAAGGGAAAGACCCGGGAAATGGAATAAGCCTGTCAAAATGAAATGTTTCCGGGCGCCCGGCATGGCGTCCGGTCCGATCTGATTGTTGAATGATCCTGGAAAAATTTATGAAGGAAAGCTGAGAAAAATGATCGTCAGACATCTGAGTGAAGCGGAAAAAGGTGAACGCAAGGTCGAAGCGGAAAACTGGAACAGCGTCCGGTTGTTGCTCAAGGAAGACAATATGGGGTTTTCCTTTCATATCACCACCATTTATGCCGGCACGGAAACCCCGATCTGGTATCAAAATCACCTTGAATCCGTCTATTGCATCAGCGGGGAAGGCGAGGTGGAAACCTGCGATGACGGCAAGGTGTATCCCATTACGCCAGGCATGATCTACATCCTGGACAAGCATGACAAACATATTCTGCGGGCCAAGACGGAAATGAAAATGGCCTGTGTGTTCAATCCGCCACTCAATGGCAAGGAAGTTCATGATGAAAATGGAGTCTATCCGCTCGAAGCAGCATCAGTTGCCGAATGACAAAGGAGGTCTCATGATTGCGGATATTTATCCCTCCCGAAAAAGCGCCGAGCCACAAATTTTGCTGCGTCATGATCCTGTGGTGTACACGGAAATGCAGGATGGCATGTTTCTGAGCAGGGAACAGAAACAGGAATTTGAGGAAAAGGGGTTTTTGGTTCTGAAAAACATTTTTTCAGAGGTTGAGATTCGGCTGTTGCAACAGGAGCTCAGCGATCTGCGTCAGCGCTTCAAAGAACTGAAAGGCCGCGAGGAGGTCATCAGTGAACCAAATAGCGGAGAAATCAGGTCGATTTTCAAAATCCATGACAGTAGTCCGGTTTTCAGCCGGCTTGCCAGGGATTCCCGGCTGGTGCACGCCGCTCAGGACATTCTGGCGGATGAGGTCTATATCCATCAGTCGCGGCTTAACTACAAGCCGGGATTTGAGGGCAAGGAATTTTACTGGCATTCAGATTTTGAAACCTGGCATGTGGAAGACGGCCTGCCCAATATGCGCACGGTCAGTATTTCTATCACTCTGACGGACAATACGTCGCAAAACGGAGCGTTGATGTTGATTCCCGGTTCCCACAAGGATTTCATCAGTTGTGTGGGGGAGACCCCGGAAGATCATTACAAAGAATCACTGAAAAAACAGGAATACGGCGTTCCCGATCATGACAGCCTGGAATATCTGGCCAATAAGGGCGGCATAGAGCAGGCCTTGGGGCCGGCAGGAACGGTGGTGATTTTCGACTGCAATACCATGCATGGGTCCAATAGCAATATCACCCCCTATGCCCGCAGCAATGCCTTCTTTGTGTACAACAGCATGCAAAACAAGGCTCAGGCGCCTTTTGGCAATATTCCGCCAAGGCCGGAATTTGTGGCGACCCGGGAAAAATTTGTGGCCGTTCGTCCCGAGGAAAGGCCGCTTTTAAAAACATAAACGGATGGAATGTCGGGCCCGGAAGCCACCTGAACAACAGAGGACGCCACGAAGGAAAGATAATGCATACCGTAGAAAAAATTGGCGGGACGTCCATGAGCCGCCATGAAGATGTGTTGAACAATATTTTTATCGGCGGACGCCAGGAACGGGATCTTTATAACCGTATCTTTGTGGTGTCCGCCTATGGAGGCATTACGGATAAGCTTCTGGAACATAAAAAGAACCGCAAACCCGGAGTTTATGCTCTGTTTTCCGACGGGGACAGCGAATGGGCGTGGGGGGATGCCCTGACCCGGGTTTCCCATATCATGTGTGAAAAAAACAAGAAAATTTTCGGCGACAGTGAGGAGCAGCGCCAGGCCGACAGTTTTGTCATTGAACGGATTGAAGGGGTCCGCAGTTGTCTGATGGATCTGCACCGGCTGTGTTCCTTTGGACATTTTCAGCTTGAGGAACATCTGATGACCGTGCGCGAAATGCTCAGTGCGCTTGGTGAGGCCCATAGTGCCTACAATACCAGTCTTCTGTTGCAAAAACACGGCGTCAATGCCCGCTTTATTGATCTCAGCGGTTGGCGGGAAATGAGCAAACAGCCGCTGGATGAAAAACTCATGGCGCATATGAAAGATGTGGACCTGACTCGTGAACTGCCGATTGTGACCGGGTATGCGCAATGTTCTGAAGGTCTGATGAATACCTATGATCGCGGGTATACGGAAATCACCTTCAGCCGTCTGGCGGTGCTCACGGGCGCCCGTGAGGCGATTATCCACAAGGAATATCATCTGAGCAGCGCTGACCCGAAAATTGTCGGGGTGGAAAAGGTCAAGCCCATCGGCCAGACCAATTATGATGTGGCGGATCAGCTGTCCAATCTGGGGATGGAGGCAATTCATCCGCGCGCGGCCAAGGGGTTGCGTCAGTCGGGTATTCCGCTCAGGGTAAAAAATACGTTTGAGCCGGATCATGACGGCACGCTCATCCGCACGGAGTATATGAGCGAAAAACCCTGTGTGGAGATTGTGGCCGGGCGCAAGGGTATTTATGGCATCGAGGTATTCGATCAGGATATGGTCGGTGTCGGCGGATATGAGGAAACCATTCTGAAGACCCTTAAACGCTTTAAGGTCAAGATGATCACCAAGGATATCAACGCCAACACCGTCACCACCTATGTGGTCGGTAATCTCAAGGATGTGCGGCGGGTGGTGACGACGCTGGAGGAAGAATATCCCCAGTCGGAAATCTCCGTACACAAGGTGTCCATTGTGTCCGCCATCGGCAGTGACATACAGATCAGCGGTCTGCTTTCGCGGGCGGTCAGGGCGATGGCGGAACACCGGATTGTCATACGGGCCATGAGCCAGTCCATCCGCCAGGTTGATATCCAGTTTATTGTGGCCGAGGACGATTACGAAGCGGCCATTCGAGCACTGCATGAAGTGCTGGTGGAGAAGGACGCGGAACAGGGAATAATGACAGATGCCGCGTAACGTGACAAAACTGTTGCTGATTCTGTGCAGCAGCCTGATGTTGAACGGCCTGGTGCCTTCGATGGGGCCGGCGCAAGTAGCGGCGCCCGTCGGCGTGGATCAGGAGAATTACCGCAAGGTTGGTGCTGAACAGCTGGCGCAGAAAATCGGGGAGTTGGAAAAGCCACTTTATTCCCCATTTATTGAACGGTTTCTTCTGGATGAGGTCAAGAACCTGCGGGTGGATCAGGAGCGCTTAAGGACGGAAATGACCGAAAAGCTGGCCAGCAGTCAGCTCAAGGTTTCCGATCTCGCCATGACCTATGTGACAGATGCCGTGACCTATTTTTTCTATCTGATTACGGGGATCACCACCCTGATGGTGATTGTGGGGTGGACCTCATTGCGGGAAATTCGCTCCAAGGCCGAAAACCTTGCCAATAAGAAAATCAGCCAGGTTACAGCGGATTATGAAAGACGGTTGCAGCACATAGAGGATGAATTGCGACAGAAGTCGCAGCGTATCGCCGAAAATCATGAGGAAATCGAAAAAACCAACGAAATTCATTCCCTCTGGCTCAAGGCGTCGCAGGAAACGCTGCCGGAGGCCAAGATCGCCATTTATGATCAGATTTTGATGATCCGTCCCGATGATGTGGAAGCCTTGACCTACAAGGCGGATGCGGTTTTGCAGCTTGATGAACCGGTCTGGGCGCTCAGTCTGTGCAACCGGGCCCTGAAATATGACCCGGAAAACGCCAACGCCTATTATCAGCGGGCTTGTGCCGAAGCGAAACAGGGATATGTGGATGATGCCCTGAAGGACCTGGAAAAAGCCTGCGCACTTTCCGAGCCCTATCGCGACGAGGCGCGGGAAGACCCTGCCTTTGACGGATTGCGTGAACTGCCGGCTTTCATGGAAATCATCAGCAAAAACCCGCTAGTTGAGGACGAGACATGATTGCCAGTTTTGTCATTTTCCTGGTCTTGTTCATGGGGGTGGGTATTTTATCGGCGCTGAAAAGCACAGGCCACAAAAAGGATTATTATCTGGCGGGCCGCAATGTATCGCCATGGTTGGCCGGGCTGTCGGCGGTGGCCACCAATAACAGTGGTTTTATGTTTATCGGGGTGATCGGCTTTACCTATTCCACCGGACTTGCGGCCATCTGGTTGATGGTCGGGTGGATTTTCGGGGATTTTCTGGCCTCGCTTTTTGTCCATAAACGGTTGCGTGAAGTTTCCGGCGCCGTCGATGAAGTGACCTTTAGCGGTGTTCTCAGCCAGTGGCGGGGAACGGAACAGAAAGTGCTGCGGGTTATCACGGCATTGATCACGATCCTGTTTTTAGGGGTTTATGCCGCGGCCCAGCTCAAGGCGGGCGGAAAAGCCCTGCACAGCCTGCTGGGATGGGACCTGCGTTCCGGAGCGCTTATCGGCAGCATTATTGTGGCGGCTTATTGTTTGTCTGGCGGTATTCGGGCGTCCATCTGGACCGATGCAGCCCAATCCATTGTCATGATCCTGGCGATGGGAATCCTGATGGTGATGGCGATAATGCATCTGGGCGGTCCCGAAATGGTGGTCCACCAGCTTGGCGCTATTCCCGGATATTTGTCGCTCACGCCTGAAGGCAGCCTGTTCCAGCCGAAATGGCTGTCGTTCGGGCTATTTGTGATCGGCTGGCTCTTTGCCGGTCTCAGCGTGATCGGCCAGCCGCATATCATGGTTCGGTTCATGGCCCTGAAACGTCCCGGGGACATGCGGAAAACCCGCCTGTATTATTATGGCTGGTACACGCTGTTTTATGCCATGGCCACGGTGGTGGGACTGTTGGCCCGGCTTTATCTGAGCGATGCCAGCAGTTTTGATGCAGAACTGGCGCTGCCTCTGATGGCGATAGAAATTTTGCCGCCGGTGCTGGTGGGGCTGGTTTTGGCCGGTATTTTTGCGGCCACCATGTCAACGGCGGACTCCCTGATTCTGAGCTGTTCGGCCGCCATCACCCATGACCTGTTTCCCCGCAGGCTGGAAAATATCTGGCTGATCAAGGCTGCAACGCTGATGGTGACCGCGTTGGCTTTGTGGATTGCGCTTGCAGACCAGCAAAGCGTTTTCCGGCTAGTGATTGTGGCCTGGTCCGTCCTTGCCTCTGCCTTTGCGCCCCTGTTAATCGTCAAAAGCTTGGGCAGAGAGGTTCCGGAACGCCTGGGCGTGATGATGATGGTTGTGGGGGTGCTGGTGGACCTGATGTGGATCGAAATGGGCTGGAGCACCTATCTTTATGAAGGAATGGCAGGGATTTTGTCCGGCTTGCTGGTCTATGCGGCTTTCCGCGGCGTCTTCTCTGACCCGGTCGTAGAGTATGTCGAAGGAAACCGCTGAGGCTAGCGTGAATTGTGAATAGGTTGGTTCAATTCACTCTAGGTGTGCTGGGGCGCGGCGTCCGCAAGATCCCGCAGGGTTCTTTGATCCAGAACCTCAGTTAGGGCCAGGCGCGCGTCGATCATGATATTGCGAATCCGGCAGCTGGTTTCATCGGGGCAATCTTCACAGGGGCGATACCGGGTCAGGCTTGCGCAGGGCACCATGGCCAGCGGGCCGTCAATGATCCTGATAATATCGCCCACGGTGACCTTTTCCGGGGCGCGGGCCAGGCGGACGCCGCCATACAGCCCGCGTTTGCTGTCAATAATATTGTTTTTGCGCAGTTCAGTGAGGATCGCCTCCAGAAATTTATGGGGAATATTCTCGGCCTGGGCAATAGCGCCTGTCTGGACCCGCTGGGTATCCTGCGCCACTAGATAACTCAGCGCCTTCAGCGCGTATTTTGCTTTCATGGACAGCATGATGGTCCCTGTTTCTTTATTCGCTGTTGCCCCCGGTCCGCTTTTCCTGAACCAGCCGGGGGGATCCCACTTCACCCTGTATCATGATTATGGCGAATCCCGGATGTGCTGTGCTTATTGGGAGATGGCGCGGAAAACCGCGGGTTTTGGCAACAGCTTGATTTCCGGGACAGCAAAAATTCAGTATGATTTTCCCTCAAAGTCTGAAGCAACGCCGCACTATGCGACCTCTTGGTCCTGACCGGGTGATTATCCTGCTCTGTTTAACGAAGGTTTGTTGACTTTGCAATAAAAATTAAATAATCCTATCGGGAAAATAGGAAATTAAGGGTGAACGGCTATGACATTTTCCGCCGAGACGCATCTGCTCATTACCTTGGGGGTGTTGCTGGCCCTGTTTGTTGCCTTTGTTCTGGAACGTGTGCCAGCGCATCTTAGCGCGATGACGGCGACGACGGTTTTGCTCGTCACCGGGACGCTTTCGACGGAGGATGTCCTGGCAACCTTCAGCAATCCGGCGCCGATGACCATTGCCTGCATGTTTGTCATCACGGCTGCTTTGGAAGGGGCAGGGGTGATTGATGCATTAGGTCGTTTTATGCTGGGGCTTGCCGAGCGGCATAAGGGGCTGGCGCTTCTGGGATTGTTTTTTGGGGTGATGGTGGCGTCGGCTTTTATGAACAATACGCCGGTGGTGATTGTCATGGTGCCGGTCATGATTGCCCTGGCCCAGAAGCTGGGGGATTACCCGTCAAAATATCTGATGCCGCTCAGCTTCGTCGCGATTTTCGGGGGGACCTGCACCCTGATTGGCACCTCCACAAATCTGCTGGTGGACGGGGTGGCCCGCAGTCATGGCTTTGCCGGTTTTGGTATGTTTGAAATGTCGCTGGCGGGGTTGTGCCTGGCCGCTGCCGGAGGGATATATCTGATGCTGGTGGGGCGGCGGGTTCTGCCGGACTATCCCCTGCTCATTGATCAGATTGGCACAGAAGAGGCTAAAAAACGTTTTGTGGCGGATGCCATGATCCTGGGGGGATCCTCAGTTATCGGCAAAACCCTGAATGAGCTGAACTACGACGCCAATGCCCGGTTTCGTATTGTGGACCTGATCCGCGGTGATGCCGGTGTAAGGCGCAGCATCATGGCCCCCGAAAGTGGTGCGGCCTTAAGCGCCCTGCGCGATACGCCGCTTCAGGAAGGCGACCGCCTGATTTTTAAAACAGACAAAGGGGATCTTGAGCGGATCCGGTCTTTGTTCGGGCTGTCTTTCGATACGGAACGCAAAACAAATGGTATGGCCGGGACCGGGGCCGGGGCCGGGGTCGGGGTGAGCGTGCCGGCACGGCTCGGAGCGCCTCTTGTGGCCCGTGAAACCGTTGTGGCCGAAGGGGTACTGGGAAAATCCTCGCGCCTTGTGGGCAAAAACCCGGCAACGTTGCGCTTGCGGCGCCGATATGGTTGTTATTTGCTGGCTATTCACCGGCGCAATGAAAATATCACGGCCTCGTTTGACAATATTGTGTTGCGGGAAGGGGATGTTTTGCTGTTTGAAGGGCCGCGGGAAGAACTGGACAAGTTGTTTGAGAATGAAAATATTCTCAGGATTACCCACCTCAAAGGTGTTGAGCTGGATCGTCCAAAGGCGGTTCTTGCCGTTATGGCGCTGGGCGCGGTGGTGGGGTTGGCTGCCCTGAATGTCATGCCCATTGCCGGGCTGGCGTTGTCTGCGGCGGTGTTCCTTGTCCTCACTGGTTGTGTCGGTTCACGCAAGGCTTATGAGGCCATAGACTGGCGGATCCTGCTGTTGATCTATGGCACGCTGGCAGTGTCCACGGCCATGGAGAAAAGCGGGGCGGCCCAGATTCTGGTCAGCGGGCTGATGGCAGCTTTGGGTGAAATGGGACCGGTGATGCTGCTGGGCGGAATTTACCTTCTGACCTCACTGCTGACCGAAGTGATGAGTAACAATGCGGCCGCTGTGTTGATCGCGCCACTGGCCATCGGTCTGGCTGAAAGTCTGGGGGTGGATGCGCGCCCGTTTCTGGTGGCGGTCATGTTCGGGGCGAGCGCCAGTTTCGCCACGCCCATCGGATATCAGACCAACACCATCGTCTATTCGGCGGGAGGATATAGATTTGCGGACTTTCTGAAAATCGGGATTCCGCTGAATATTCTGATGTTGCTTGTATCTGTGGGGGTTATTCCGCTGTTCTGGTCTTTCTGAATACCCGCTCACAAAAATGTGAATGGCTGTTTTTTAGGGTTTCCCGGTAGACAAAGCCATTTTGGGATATATATATCAGTCAACTCTGTCGCAGACTGAAATTTGACTGAAATTTTAAGTCTTTGGTAAAACTGAATAACCGCCGGAATTCCCGGTTCTGGGTAATGTTTTCCCGGTTTTTACAGCCAGAATGAGGCCCCAGAATAAGGTTATTGTCAGATTTATTTTGAAAGGTTCCTCCATGAAACGGGCGCTTTCGTTTATTCCTTTTATTTCGTTTCTTGCCGTTGTGATAGGGCTTGCGGGCTGTGAGCAGGAGCTTGGCAATCAGGCCGGCCCGGGCTTTGGCCAGCCGCCGCAGGTTGAGGTGGCGGTGCCGATCGAAAAGGAAGTGACGGAATGGGATGAATTTACCGGCCGTCTGGCCGCAGTGGAAGCGGTGGATATCCGGGCGCGGGTAAGCGGCTATCTGGAATCTGTCCATTTCAAGGAAGGCGCCATGGTCCAGAAGGGGGATCTTCTTTACATCATTGATCCCCGGCCCTATGAGGCGGCCTTGAAGAGCCGCAAGGCGGAACTGGTTCAGGCCCAGGCGCGGTTGAAACAGACGACGGCCAATCTGAAACGCGGCAAGGAGCTTGTGGCCAAGAAAGCCATCTCGCAGGAGGTCTATGACCAGCGCGTCGAGGAATATGAGCAGGCCCGTGCCGCGGTAGAGGCGGCTCAGGCCGCGGTGCAGCTTGCGGAGCTGGATGTGGAATACACCCATGTGCGGGCCCCGATCACGGGACGTATCAGCCGCACGCTGGTCACCCCCGGTAATCTGGTCAGCGGTGGTTCCAGCTCTTCTACCCTGCTGACCCGAATGGTGTCCATGGACCCGATCCATTTTTATTTTACGGGGGATGAGAGGGACCGGCTGCGCTATTTGCGGCTTGACTTGGAAGGGCGTCGACCCAATTCGGCGCGTTTCGCCAATGCCGTGCGATTGCAATTGCCGGATGAGGAAGGTTATCCCCATCGTGGGGTGATGGATTTCGTGGATACCCGGATTGATGAGGAAACCGGCACGATTACCGGTCGGGCCATTTTCGACAACCCCGATCATCTTTTGGTGCCTGGCATGTTTGCCAAGATCAAACTGAAGGGGGAAGGGCCATACCAGGCGTTTCTGATCCCGGACAAGGCCGTAATCACCGACCAGTCACAACAATATGTCTTTGTGCTGGATGAAAACAACACGGCGCAGCGCCGGGTAGTAACAGCAGGAATTATGGCCTATGGCCTGCGGGTGATCCGGGATGGCCTGTCCGCCGATGATCGGGTGATTGTGAATGGTTTGAGTCGGGTTCGCGCCGGCATGACGGTCCAGCCGGTGCTAGTAAAGCTGGAGCCCCGGGAAGAGGAAAACAGCGATTTTGGTTCGGACCCTGATCTGGACAGTCCTGACCCGAAAAATTCTGACCCGAAAAAAACTTCCCAAGAAAACGGCACTAGCGCCGAAGGAGAGGGCGGGGCATGAAATTCGGTCACTTTTTCATAGAACGCCCCCGGTTTGCCGGGGTTTTGTCCATTTTGCTGATTATTATCGGGCTTCTGGCTTTCGGGGCCCTGCCGGTATCCCAATATCCGGAAATTTCCCCGCCGACCATTAACGTGTCGGCCTCCTATCCGGGGGCGACAGCGGAAACCATTGCCGATACTGTGGCCACTCCTATTGAACAGGCGGTCAATGGCGTGGAAAACATGCTGTATATGACCTCGTCCTCCACAGCGGGCCAGTTGTCGCTGGACATTACGTTTGAACTGGGGACCGATCTGGATACGGCGCAGGTTCTGGTGCAGAACCGGGTTGCCCAGGCGGAACCGCGCCTGCCGGCGGAAGTGCGCAATCTGGGGGTTGTGGTTCAGAAACGATCGCCGGACCTGATGATGGTGGTGCATCTTTTGTCCCCGGACGGCACCTTTGACAACCTGTATATCAGCAATTATGCCCAGTTGCAGGTGGTGGACGTGCTCAAAAGGATCAAGGGCATCGGCGACATCACTGTTTTCGGCACCCGGGAATACAGCATGCGGGTGTGGCTGGATCCGGACCGGCTGGCGGCCCTTAACCTGACAGCAACGGATGTGATTCAGGCGCTCAGGGCCCAGAATGTGCAGGTGGCTGCGGGAACGCTGGGCCAGCCGCCCATGAAGGAAAAAACGGCCTATCAGTTTTCGGTCAATACCCAGGGGCGCTTCAACGATGTTGAACAGTTCAAGAAAGTCATCATTAAGTCCGGGGAAGAAGGGCGCCTGGCGCGCATCGAGGATGTGGCACGGGTGGAGCTCGGGGCCAGGGATTACGGGATCAACAGTTTCCTGAATGGCAAGATGGCAACGGGGCTGGGCATTTTCCAGCTGCCCGGCGGGAACGCCCTGGAAACTGCGGCGGCAATTCACAGAACCATGGAGGAACTGTCCAAAGATTTCCCCGACGGACTGACCTATAAAATCGCCTATGACCCCACCCAGTTTGTGGAAGAGTCCATGGACGCCGTCTACCAGACTATTTTTGAAGCGGCGCTTTTGGTGATCGTAGTGATTATCTTGTTCCTGCAGTCTTGGCGGGCGGCCCTGATCCCGATTATTGCCATTCCGGTCTCCCTGATCGGCACCTTTGCGGTGATGGCCATGTTCGGGTTTTCGCTCAATACGCTGTCGCTGTTCGGGCTTGTTCTGGCCATCGGGATTGTGGTGGATGACGCCATTGTGGTGGTGGAAAATATTGAACGGAATCTGGAGCTTGGCAAAAGCCCGCGCGAGGCTGCTCATATCACCATGGACGAGGTGGGTACGGCGCTCATTTCCATCGCGCTGGTGCTTTCGGCAGTTTTTGTGCCGGCGGCCTTTTTGGGCGGAATTACTGGCGAGTTCTTCCGCCAGTTTGCGCTCACCATTGCGGTGGCAACCATCATTTCCGCGTTTAACTCGCTTACGCTTAGTCCGGCACTGGGGGCTATTCTGTTACGGGAGAAAGGGGCGCCGCGTACCACTTTCGGCAGGATCTGGAATGCAGTTCTCGGGCCGGTGTTCAGGGTTTTCAACGCGGTTTTTGACAAGGCGACCACCGGATATGAGCGCAGCATATCGCAGGTCATCCGCCGTCCGTATGTTTCCTTAAGCGTTTTCGGCGTGTTGCTGTTGGTGATGGTTGGGGCGATCCTGCGTATTCCCACCGGATTTATTCCGCAGCAGGACATGGGATATCTGATCGTATCGGTAGAACTGCCCAAAGGGGCGTCCCTGCAACGCACCACCGATGTGGTGCTGGAAGCGACCGATGAAATCTTGGAGGTGCCGGGGGTGGGCAATGTGGTGGGCATTGCCGGGTTTAGCGGGGCGACTTTTGCCTCGGCGTCCAATGCGGCGGCCATGTTTGTGTTGCTGGAGCAGTTTGAAGACCGCGCGCCAGGCATCACGGCGGCGGGCGTTGCGGCGCAGATCCGGCAAAAACTTGGTCATATCATGGAAGCGGGCTTTTTTGTCATTGATCCGCCGCCGGTGCGCGGGCTGGGTCAGGGCGGCGGTTTCAAGATGATGGTGCAGGACCGTTCGGGCCAGGGGTTGCGGGCGCTGGAAGCTGAGAGCTGGAAACTGATCGGCATGGCCAATCAGGATCCGATGATCCAGTTTGCCTTCACCACCTATGGCACAAATGTGCCGCGCTATTGGCTGGACATTGACCGGACCAAGGTGGAAATGCTGGATGTGCCGATTGACAATGTGTTCAGCACATTGCAGGCCTATCTGGGGTCGGCTTATGTGAATGACTTTAACCTTTTTGGCCGCACCTACCGGGTGACCGTACAGGCGGATTCCGAGTTCCGGCTGACCCCGGATGATATTACGGATCTGAGGACCCGCTCGCGCAGCGGCAAGATGGTGCCGCTGGGATCGTTGCTGGAAGTGCGCAAGACCACCGGTCCGGACCGGGTGGTGCGGCATAACCTTTATCCGGCGGCCGAAGTCCAGGGCAGCGCCATGCCGGGGGTAAGCACCGGCGCGGCCATCGAGGTGATGGAACGGCTTGCGGCGCAGGGGCTTCAGAGCGGATTTGGCTATGAATGGACGGAGATTGCCTATCAGGAGAAAAAAACCGGCAATGTGGGGCTGTTGATTTTCCCCTTGAGTGTACTGTTTGTTTTTCTGGTACTGACCGCTCAGTATGAAAGCTGGTCGCTGCCGCTGGCCATTATCCTGATTGTGCCGCTATGTATTCTGTTTGCCCTTGGCGGCATCTGGCTCAGGGGCATGGACAACAATATCCTCACCCAGATCGGCTTTATCGTGCTGATTGGGCTGGCGAGCAAGAACGCCATTCTGGTGGTGGAATTTGCCAAGCAACAGGAAGAGGAAGGGCGGCGGCTTCTGAGCGCGGTCGTCGAAGCGGCCCGGTTGCGGCTGCGGCCCATTCTGATGACCTCCATCGCTTTTATTCTCGGGGTTGTACCGCTGGTGTTTTCTTCTGGTGCCGGTGCGGAAATGCGTCAGGTTCTGGGGACTGCGGTCTTTTCCGGCATGATCGGCGTGACGCTCACCGGGCTGTTCCTGACTCCGGTCTTTTATGTGGTGATCCGTCGGTTTGTGACGGGCCAGAAAAACGACAACTCCCTTGAAATTCCCGAACCGGATAAGATCTAGGGGCGATATGCTAAGAAATACTAATATCTGTGAAAGGAGCTGAGGAAATAGGTTGCGAGAGTCTTTGACAGGGGGTAACACTAGAGCCTTGCTTCAAAGCGTTTCAACGGCAATGGACCCGCTCGCCATGCGTGAATTCAATCGCTCCCTTCCCATGCGGATGCTCAGGGCACGGGAAGTATTTATGAAATTGTTCAGACCCATTCTGAACGATTACGGCATCACGGAACAGCAATGGCGTGTGCTCAGGGCGTTGCTGGATGAAGGGGAAATGAGTGGCCAGGCCCTGAGCCGTAAATGCTGCCTGTCCGGGCCCAGCCTGTCCCGCATCATCAGCCTGCTGTCCAAAAAGGGATATATCATCAAACGTATTCAGCCTGACGACCAGCGGTACATGCTGATCCGGCTGGCGCCCGCCGGCAAAAAATTGTGTGAAGAAATGTCTCCGCGCATCGAGGAAAAATACCGGGCGGCGGAAAGTATCATAAGCCCGCAGCAGCAGGAACAGTTGCACCGACTTCTGGACCAGATCATCGACCGGGAAGAGTAAGCCCCCAGAAAAGCCTTACAGGCGTTCATCTTCCACCCCGTTTTTCAGGCAACCGATTCCGTCCACGGTCACTTCCACCACGTCGCCGGGGATAAGATAACGTGGCGGGTCAAGGCGCGCGCCGGCGCCCGTGGGGGTGCCAGTGGCGATCATATCCCCCGGTTCAAGCTGGGCGAAGGTGGAAATATAATGGATTAGATAAGGGATCGGGAACATCATGTTGGCAGTGGTATCGTCCTGACGTATTTCCCCATTCACCCGGGTCTGAAGATGCAAGGCCCCCAGATCTTCAAACTGATCCGACGTGACCATCCAGGGGCCATACGCGCCGAGTCGTTCGAAATTCTTGCCCTGGGTGACGTTGAACTTGGCGTGACGCACCCAGTCGCGCAGGGTCGCTTCGTTCATGATGGTGAGGCCTGCAATGTGATCCCGGGCATGTTCTTCGGGAATGCGCCGTCCGGCTTTGCCGATGATGACGACAATTTCTCCCTCATAATCCAGTTGTTCACTTTCCGGGGGGCGGACCAGATTTTCCCCCTGTGCAACAAAAGAACCGGGCGTGCGCATGAAAATGCTGGGATATTTCGGCAGTTCGGATTCGTCTTGATATTCCGCATTGCGGTTGGCGTAATTGACGCCCACACAAATGATTTTTCCCGGGCTGAGTAAGGGTTTTAACAGCTTGACCTGCTCCACGGGGCAAAGGGGGGGCAAGCTTTGGGCCAGGGCCATGGCCTCTTCCAGCCGCCCTTGTTGCAGCAGCGCATCAAGGCTGTATACCCCTTCTCCCAGTCGCCCGCCCAGGTCGATGACCTGATTGTCCTGAACCGTTCCTACCGAGATCCGGCCGTCTTTTTCGAAGGTGATGAATTTCATGATCCTCTCCCGCGTCCTTTATATCATGCCTGTTATATCAGGCCTGCGCGGTCCAGTACCGCGTCCAGACGCCTTTCCAGGTCCGGTGGGGCGGGGCACATGGGCAGGCGGTGTTCATTGTCCGCGATCAGGCCCAGGCGCTTCATCATATATTTGATGGGGATGGGGTTGGTGTCGTAAAAAACTGCCTGATTGACCTCCAGTAGGCTGGCATGCAGCGCCCGGCCTTTTTTCAGATCATTGTTCCAGACGGCCTCTACCATATCCGCCAGAATGCGGGGGTTTAGGTTGCCCACCGCATTCATCAGGCCGCAGGCGCCCACCGCCATCATGGGGAAACTCAGTTCTTCCAGCCCGACGAAGAATTTCAGGTCCGGGTCGATATGCCCCAGGCATTCGCTGACAAAACCCAGATCGTTGACCGCATGTTTGAGGCCCACGAAATTGGGGGAACGGTTCCGCAGGGTCCGCACCGTGTCCAGCGTCACACCGACGGCGGTACGGCCGGGAATATGGTAAATCATCCAGGGCACGTCATGGCCTTCGGCCAGTTTCAGGTAATAGTCGATCAGGCCCCGCTGCGGCGGCCGGATATAATAGGGAGTGACAATCAGCAGGGCATCGGCGCCGGCGTCTACCGCATGATGGGTGAGCTGTTGCGACTCGGCCAGCGACTGGGAGCCGGTGGCCGCCACCACGGGGCAGCGTCCGTTGACGGTATCGACGGCAAGGGAAACCAGGCGGTTCCTCTCGTCAATCGTCAGGGTGGAGGGTTCGGCCGTAGTGCCGTTGACCAGAATGCCATGCGAGCCGTTCCTGATCTGGAACTCAACCAGCCCGACATAGGCGTCATAATCCACCTGGCCATTGCGGAACGGGGTGATCAGGGGGGGAATGGAGCCTTTCAGGCGGTCGGCCTGGGGGCGGTCCTGTGATGGTGTCATTATTCGTCTCCTTGGGGGCTGTCTTCTTGGAGTGGGCCCCGCTTACTTATTGACAGGATGTCAAGAATAATTTAATACATAACATGTTATCTATTATCTTGTTAACTAATATTGCGATGACTGTCAATATCCTTCATACTGATCGCCTGTCTGGAGAAAAACCGTGCCTCATTTTATCGTAGAATACTCCGCGAATATAGAGCAGGAACTGGATCTTCCGGAGTTCCTTGCAAAAATCCGTGATGTGGCCGTGGAGACCGGGCTCTTTCCTTTGGGCGGAATTCGGGTACGGGCCGCCCGCCGGGACCATTATGTCATTGCCGACGGCAACCCGGAAAACGGTTTTGTGCATATTGTGGCGCGGCTTCGGGCGGGGCGGCCGTTCGACCTGCGCAAACAGGCAGGGCATCAGATCTTCGGGGTGATCTGCGACCACCTCCAGTCGCTTTATAACCGTCGCCCGTTCGCCATTTCCTTTGAAATGCAAGAAATCGACATGGACTTCAATTTCAAGAAAAACAACCTTCATGAGCGTCTTGAGCATAAACAGGAAGCATAACCATGACACAGTTTGAGCAAAACTTGCAAAAGGCCGAAGCGTTTTTGCAACGTTTCAGAGATAACCCGGCTCCGCATTTTATTGCCGGTACAATAACCCTTGGTCGCTCAGGCCGGACGTTTGACAATATCAGCCCCTTAGACAACAGCGTGATGGGAGAGGTGGCCGAAGGCAGCGCCGCCGACATTGACGCGGCCGCCACGGCCGCCTGGGACGCCTTTCCGGCCTGGCGCGACATGTCCCCCAAGGAACGCAAACGGATTCTTCATCGTCTCGCGGATCTGATCGAGCGGGATGCGGAGGAAATCGCGCTGCTGGAAAGCCTGGATACGGGACAGCCCATCCGTTTCATGAGCAAGGCGGCCATCCGTGGGGCCGCCAATTTTCGCTTCTTCGCGGACCGGGCGCCGCAGGCCCGGGACGGGCAGGCCCTGCCGATGGACAGCCATATCAACTATACCCTGCGTACTCCCATCGGGCCAGTGGGCGTGATTACCCCTTGGAACACGCCCTTTATGCTGGCCACCTGGAAAATCGCCCCGGCATTGGCTGCCGGCTGCACCATTGTGCACAAACCGGCGGAATGGAGCCCGCTGACGGCGGTGAAACTCGCCGAACTGGCCCAAGAAGCCGGTATCCCCGACGGGGTGTGGAATATGGTGCAGGGGCTGGGCGAAGGCGCGGGCAAGGCGCTGACCGAGCATCCTCACATCAAGGCGCTGGCCTTTGTCGGCGAAAGCCAGACCGGTAGCCTGATCATGGCCCAGGGCGCTCCGACCCTGAAACGGGTGCATTTCGAACTGGGCGGCAAAAATCCGGTGATCGTGTTTAACGATGCGGATCTGGACCGGGCGCTGGATGCGGTGGTGTTCATGATTTACAGCCTGAATGGCCAGCGCTGCACCTCCTCCAGCCGTTTGTTGATCCAGAAAGACATCGAGGCGGAATTTCTCGACCGTCTTGCGGAACGGGTGTCGAAAGTACGGGTGGGCCACCCGCTGGACCCGGCGACGGAAGTGGGGCCGCTGATCCACAAAAAGCATTTTAACAAGGTGATGAGTTATATGCAGATCGCCCGCGAGGACGGGGCGGAGATCCGGGTTGGCGGCGCGGCGCGCGAGGATCTGGCGCCGGGCAACTATGTCATCCCCACCCTGTTCGCGAATGCCCGCAATGACATGCGCATAGCCCAGGAGGAAATCTTTGGCCCGGTGCTGACCGCCATTCCCTTCACCGACGAGGCGGAAGCGTTGCAACTGGCCAATGACGTGCAATATGGACTCACGGGCTATATCTGGACCCGGGATGTGGGGCGGGCCCATCGGCTGGCGCAGCGGATGGACGCAGGCATGATCTGGGTGAATTCGGAAAATAACCGGCATCTGCCTTCTCCCTTTGGTGGCATGAAAGCCAGCGGCATTGGCCGGGACGGCGGCGATTACAGTTTTGAGTTTTACATGGAAACCAAAAATATCTGCATCGCGCTGGGGGACCACCCGATCCCCAAACTGGGGGTTTGAACGGCACCGGAAGAAACCTTGGAAAGGATTAAGAGAATGGGCGAAATTGTACTGGCCGCCAAAATCACCCATGTGCCGACCATCTGGATGTCGGAAAAGGTGAAAGGGTTTGAAGGCATCCGGAAGCAGGCTGTTGCAGGGTTGAAAGAAATCGGTCGTCGCGCTGAAGCCCGGGGGGTGGAAACCTTTATCCTATGCGACACTCACTGGTTGGTGAACCAGGGGTTTCACCTGAACGGCCGCCCGGGTTGGGCGGGCACCTTTACCAGTCATGAACTGCCGCATATGCTACATGGGCTGGCCTATGACTATCGCGGGGATCCGGATCTGGGCGACCTGATTGCCGAAGAAGCCAATGCAGCAGGGCTGCGTACGCTCAATCACAAGGTGCAGGGCTTGGACCTGGAATATGGCACGCTGATTCCCATGTGGCTGGCCAATACATTCGGGGCCAGGGTGTTACCGGTGGCGGCCAACCAGTTCTCGGCCCCCGAAGAAAACCGGGATTTCGGTATAGCGTTGCGCCGGGCGGTGGAAAAAAGCGGCCGTCGTGTGGCGTTTCTCGCCTCGGGCTCCCTGTCCCATGCGTTCGCACCCAACCGTGTCTCCCGGGATAAACTCAATGACATCACCGATGAATTTCTGCGGCAGGTGGACCTGAGGGTTTTGCAGCTCTGGACCGAAGGCGAGATCGCGACCTTCCTGAAAATGCTGCCCACTTATGTGACGGCCTGCCACGGGGAAGGGGCTATGGCCGATACCGCCATGCTGTTTGGCGTGCTGGGGTGGGACAGTTATAGGGGTAAAGCCGAAATTCTTTGTGACTATTTCCCGTCCAGTGGCACGGGTCAGGTGATCGTGGACTTTCCAGTGTCTTAACTAAGGGGCCTCAGCAACCTATCCGGCGCAATTGCGGCATTGCGGAGTGGACGGGTCAAGAGACAGACGATCTTTGTCAATTTCTTCGCCACAGGTGATGCAATACCCGAATTCCCCGTCTTCGAGACGCTGCAAGGCCGCCTCGATGCGCTGTAGTTCCAGGCGGCGCCGGCGTTCCACCTCCTTGGACATGGCCTGGGCCTGAAGAGCATCCATGCGCGACAGGCGCCCCACCTTGGTCTGATCCAGTTCAACGGCCGCCTTGTTATCCTGGGCCGTATGGATCAGCTGTTCCAATTCTGCTTTTTTGGATTGCAGTATTTTTCTGAAACGATCCGCGTACGCCATTTTCTAAAAAGTCCTTACCGGTTGCCTATCTGGAGAAAGGGGTTTCAGTAATGATCCCTGCTCCAAAACAGTATCGGCCGGATAGTCGGGAATGACAATCCCTGGTAACTATGTTTTAAATAATTATTTGTATAAGCAATTAATTCTTGACCGGGGGCCCCGGATCAGAAAAATAAAGGTACAAACTGAAGGTCAGGGTGAGGAAAATCCCATGCCATCTGAGGTCAGGCATATCTTTTTTGAGGAGGCAGAGCTGAGACGGGCTCTGGTCAAATATGCCCTTGTGAAGGGGAAAACCCTGCTGTTTGACGATATCAAAAGTATCATCATCAATAACAGCGGCATGGTTTCCGCTACCCTGATGATCAAAAAAATTATCAACGAACCGCCGATCAGGATGGAATTTTCTACAGCGGAACTGGCGGCGGCGCTGGTGCTGTTTTGTAAGGAGACGGGGGTACCCTTGCCTAAAAAGGGGGTGAAAAGCCTGAATGTTGATGAAGATCGGGTCTATATGACCATTATTCTGGATGAACGCCTCAAGATAGAGGGCCTGGGCCTTGATCGCCTGACAAAAAAATTCGTCAATAAGCAGCCCGTGATCCGTCGCAACGCTAATCCGGAAAAATAACGATTTCTGATCTTTTCTGTTCACCTCGGTTCTCTGCTTGGTATAGTTTCCCGCAAACGGGAGACATCAAGTGCCGCAATCATCCACCAGCAAAAAGAGTGCCGCCGGTCTTTGGGTGACCTGCTTGGTCAATCTGTTCAGGCCGTCAGTGGCCTGGGCGGTGGTGCGTTTGCTGAACCAGGCCGGGATTGACGTGATCGTTCCCAAACACCAGACCTGTTGCGGGCAGCCCTCCTATAATGGCGGGGACAGGTCCAACGCCCGGCGTGCAGCAAGGCAGGTCATCCGGCAGTTCGAGAGGCTGGATTATATGGTGGTGCCGTCGGGATCCTGTGCAGCAATGATCCGCAAACACTATCCGGAACTGCTGAAAGAGGATAGAGATTGGAGCGCCAGGGCGAACAACCTGGCGGCCAAATGTTATGAGCTTACAGAATTTCTGAACCATGTGGCCGGATATGACGGCACACAAGTCTCTTCCCTTAAGGCCACCTATCATGACAGCTGCAGCGGCTTGCGGGAGTTGAACCTCAAGACCGCCCCCCGGGACCTTCTGGGCCGGGTTCGGGGACTTGAGCTTGTGGAAATGCGTGATGCGGAACGCTGCTGTGGCTTCGGGGGTGCTTTTTGTCTTAAATATCCGGAACTTTCCAATGATATGGTTTCGCGCAAAATCCGCAACATTATGGACAGTGGCGCAGAATGTGTGATTGCCGGGGATCTGGGCTGTCTGATGACCCTGGAGGGGAAACTGCATCGTCTGGGCCATCGGATCAGGGGCTATCACATCGCCGAAATTTTGGCCGGTATGGAAGGGGACGCCTGATGACCGCGGGGACTGGGTCGCCAAAGAGATTCCGGGAGGCAAGTCGTACGGCGCTGAACAATGAACGCCTGCAACGGGCCATGAACCGACTGCAATCGGGGTTTGGTGAGGCCCGGGCGCAGGCCATTGCCGATCTTCCGGAATTTGATGCGTTGCGGGATCTGGCCCGCCAGCGCAAGGATTTTACGCTCCGTCACCTGCCGCAGTATCTTGCGGCCTTTGAGCAGGCGGTGCGCCGTGCCGGCGGGCGGGTGCACTGGGCGAAGACGCCGCAGGAAGCCAACCGTATCGTGCGTGGCCTGTGTCAGGAATATGATTGCCGGCATGTTGTGAAATCCAAGTCCATGGTGGGTGAGGAAATGCGTCTTGCCGATTATCTTCTCGGCTGGGGGGCAGATGTCATTGAAACTGATCTTGGCGAATATATACTTCAGCTGCGCCAAGAAAAGCCCAGCCATATCATTGCGCCGGCGACCCATTTGAATCGGGACGACATTGCCGAAACCTTTCAGGCGACGCATGGTGAGGACGGGCAACAGGGCAAGGCAGCCGAAGGATTGGTTCAGGAAGCGCGACACCGGTTGCGGCAAAAATTCAAGCAGGCCGAAATGGCCATTACCGGGGCAAATTTTCTGGTCGCGGAAACCGGAACCGTGGTGCTGGTGACCAATGAAGGCAATGCGGATCTGGGGGTAACACTGGCCCCGCATCATGTGGTGGTCAGCAGCATTGAAAAAGTGGTCCCCACCCTGAAAGATGCGTTCCTGTTTCTGCGGCTTCTGGCCCGTTCGGCTACAGGGCAGGACATTTCCACCTATACCAGCTTATACACCGGCCGGCGGCGCGACGGGGCAACGGACGGACCGGAAACTTTTGATGTTGTTTTGCTGGACGGGGGACGCAGTGATCTGTTGGACAGCGAATTTGAAGAGATACTGCACTGCATCCGCTGCGGGGCCTGTCTCAATCATTGCCCGGTCTACGCCGGGGCGGGCGGGCATGCCTACGGGTCCATTTATCCCGGCCCGATGGGGGCGGTGCTGGCGCCGGCGCTGAATGACGGGACTGTCCATCGTGAATTGTCCCAGGCTTCCACCTTTTGCGGCAAATGCGAGGAGGTCTGTCCGGTGCGTATTCCTTTGCCGAAACTGATGCGTTACTGGCGGGAAAAAAGCTTTGGGGATCATCAGTCCCCCTTTACCGAAAGGGTGATGTTACGAGGGTGGGCCTGGCTGTGTCGCCACCCGCATCTTTACCGTTCCGTCATCCGGCTGATGTCGTCTTTGCTTCGGCGTCTGTCTCATGGAGGTTGGATCACCTCCTTACCGGGGTTGGGGCGCGCCTGGACCCAGGATCGTGATATGCCGGCCCCGCCCGCCAAAACCTTTTTCGAGGAGTGGGAGGACAAAAGATGAGTCGTCTGGAAGACCTGTTTCCCGGAAGGGAGCAGAAAAACCCCATCTCCCGGGACAAGTTGTTTGAGGCGCCCGAGCTTGTGCCAGCACGGGGCAGGCTTGAGGGACAGGCACGGCGGGCGGCCTTTCTGCACCGGGCCACCACCCAGCGGATGGCCTGTTTGCACGCCCATGACAAATCAGTGGAACAGGTGGTGCGGGATTATCTTTGCGCAGAGGAACAGCGTGAGAAGCCAGTGATGATTCCGGAGCGGGAAATCCGCGCATTGTTTCCGGGGATCGAGGTTTTCGATCCGTTTGATGTGCGCGATGGGGACGGGGCCGTTTTGATCACCGGATGTGCCGGAGCCATTGCGGAGACCGGTTCCTTGATTCTGACCAGCCATCCCGAGCGTCCGCTGGCCGCCGCCTTCTTGGCGGATACGCATATTGTTTTGCTGTCCTCGGCACAGATCTTTGCCAGCCTGGAGGATTTTTTCCTCAAACAGAAAGAAAGTATACCCCATGCCGTGCATGTGATCAGCGGTCCCTCTACCACGGCGGATATCGAAATGCGCCTGGTGAAGGGCGCTCATGGCCCTCTGAAACTGGGTGTTGTTTTGCTGGACGTATCCTAAAAAATAATAAAACCCTGAAAAAAACATTTCACTCAAAGGAAAGACGTCACAATTTGTTCTTTTTTGCGTGTCATGTTGCACCTGCGCACCAAATATTTTCATATTTTCTGCTAGAGTGAATTGTGAAGAGGTTGGCTCAATTCTGTTGGCGGATCGTGGCCCGCCTCACGCGGAAGACGGCGCCGGGCGATGCGGGGCATCGGGCCAGGCGTCTGACCCAGGAGTCTGACAAAGTGAGCGGCCCCAAGCCGCCACCCCGAAGGGCCGGGCCGATCTGGTCCAGTTCCGGCGGGGTTTGGCTGGGCCGTACCGCCAGTATGGCCGGCGCCAAATCCCTGGCTCCTGAACCAGACCTGACCGGCAGAATGGGTCAACCTCTGCACAATTCACTCTAGTGATAGTATTTTGAGCTAGATCATTTTGCAGTGCAGCGAATTCGGTTAGGGTGGCACAGGAAAGGATATTCCATGACAGCGTTGTCTGATGATTCTGATAATAAAAAGGGGGTCCCATCATGTTCTTCCGGGGCCGCCTGTTCCCGGCCCATGTCGCCGGGTGGGCTTTGGGAACGGGATGCTTATGGTGCTACCGCGGTATATGAGACGATCGACCGGTCCCTGAACGCCATTGCGGCCAAATACACTGCGGGACTCAGCCCACGGGCACTGGTCAGCGCCTATATGGACTGGCTTGCCGGTTTGACATTCTCACCCGGTCGGCAGGCACAACTCAGGGACAAGGCCTTTCGAAAATGGCTACGGTTTGTGCAATATGCCCTGCAGGCGTTGCAGCATTCGCCAGGCGCTGAGGCACCGGACTGCTGTATTGAGCCGTTGCCTCAGGATAAAAGATTCCGGGGCGAA
Source organism: Luteithermobacter gelatinilyticus (assembly GCF_005849285.1). Lineage (NCBI taxonomy): Bacteria > Pseudomonadati > Pseudomonadota > Alphaproteobacteria > Emcibacterales > Emcibacteraceae > Luteithermobacter > Luteithermobacter gelatinilyticus. The sequence goes on from NZ_CP040517.1 coordinate 906,344, forward strand.
GCCTGGCAACAGCTGCCCTTTAACCTGATGTATCAGGGGTTTTTGCTCACCCAGCAATGGTGGTATAACGCCGCCACCGGGGTACGGGGGGTCACTCCTCAGAACGAACGCGCCATTGATTTTGCCGGACGGCAGATTCTTGATCTTTTTTCCCCGTCCAATTTTCTATGGACCAACCCCGAGGTTCTCAAGGCCACCTTTGAACAAGGCGGGCTCAATCTGTATCGTGGATGGCAGAATTTTCAGGAAGACATGGAACGCCTGCTCAGCGGCAAGCGCCCCGTTGGGGCAGAGAATTTTCTGCCGGGGCAGGACGTGGCGGTTACTCCGGGCAAGGTGATTTATCAGAACCGGTTGATTGAGCTTATTCAGTATGAGGCGCAAACAGACAAGGTGCGGCCCGAACCGATCCTGATCGTACCGGCCTGGATCATGAAATATTATATTCTCGACCTGTCGCCGGAAAATTCCCTGGTCAGCTATCTGGTGCAGCAGGGCTATACAGTTTTCATGATTTCGTGGAAAAACCCGGGGCCCGAGGATCGGGATCTGTCCCTGGACGATTACCGCACATTGGGGGTGATGGCGGCGTTGGACGCCATTGAGCATATTTGCCCCGATCAGAAGATTCATGCCACGGGGTATTGTCTGGGGGGCACGTTGTTGTCGATTGCGGCGGCGGCCATGGCCCGGGACAGGGATGAGCGCCTGAAAAGCCTGTCCTTCTTCGCGACCCAGATTGATTTTGAGGAAGCCGGGGAATTGATGCTGTTTATCAATGAAAAACAACTGGCTTTCTTGGAAGATATGATGTGGGAGCAGGGGTTCCTCGATACGCGTCAGATGGCCGGGGCGTTTCAGCTGTTGCGCTCCAACGATCTGATCTGGTCGCGCATGGTGCGGGACTACCTGATGGGCGAACGTCAGCCAATGACGGATCTGATGGCCTGGAACGCGGACCAGACCCGGATGCCCTATCGCATGCATACCGAATATCTGCATAAATTGTTCCTGAATAATGACTTGACGGCCGGGCGTTATGAGGTGGAGGGCAAACCTGTGGTGATTGCCGATATCCGGGCCCCCATGTTTGTCGTCGGCACCCGTACCGATCATGTGGCGCCGTGGAAATCGGTGTATAAATTCACGTTGTTTGCCGATACGGATGTGAGTTTCCTACTCACGTCCGGCGGGCATAATGCGGGCATTATCTCGGAACCCGGTCACCCGCGCCGACAGTATCAGATTTCTTTGCACCGGGACCGGGATCCTTATGTGGACCCGGATCGCTGGGTTGAACAGACTCCGGTAAAAGATGGCAGCTGGTGGCCGGAATGGGTGAAATGGCTGGACAGTCAGTCGGGGCCTCTGATAAAAGCGCCGGAAATTGGCGGTGACAAGGGCCGTGCGGCAGTGGTGCGCGATGCACCGGGATGTTATGTATTGATGCCGTAGAGCAAAAAAGGCAGTGGTCACAGGGTGACAAGAAATCAGGGGTAACCTATCCAGATGAGACGTAATCGGCTTCTTGGCAGGGCTTTGATGATCGGGGTTCTGATGATTGGGATCATGACGGGGGCCGGGGCGCATCAGGCGGCCTTTGCGGCAGAGCAGGCTTTTCTGGTAATAGAACAGCCCCTGATGAAGCAGAGGGAGCCGGGCCGGCTCAGTCTGTATGTCACTAATCCCTCTGACCGTGCTGTGTCGTTTGTTGTTCAGGATCATTTGCCGGTGGAGATCGCGGTGGGGACCCAGCGTCGCGGGCTGACGGTGCCGCTTGCCCCTGCCGAGACGGCAGGAGAACGGATCATTCCGCCGACGGGCTTTTTGAAGGTGGACTATATCCTGACCCTGCCCGAAGACATTCGGCCAGGGCCGGTGCATCTGAGCTTGCGGAAGGGGCAGGGCAGGGGGGTTTTTGTCATGCTGCGCAGCGACAAGGTGGCCGGCCATGAGCTTGCAGCGACCGGACCGTCGGACAAGAGGACACCAGAGACGGCGGAAGAAGTGGCAGAACGAGAATTTGTTGTCCTGAATGAGCGGGATATAGAGGAGTTGAAACAGGAAAAAGGGTTCTTTTTCGAGAATATTTCCCGGTATGAGCCGTCCTATATTCTGTTTGGCAATGATGATTTTAATGCCAAGTTCCAGCTCAGCTTCAAATATCGCCTGTTTGGCGGGGGGCGACAGGTGAGCGACCGGCGGTCCTGGCTGGAAGGCATACATTTTTCCTACACCCAGACGTCGTTCTGGGATCTGGCGGCGGAATCCAAGCCGTTCGAGGACAATATATTCCAACCGGAACTGTTTTATTTTTTGGAGGACTGGCGGCCCTCCTTTCTGCCGGAGTCGGCGAATCTGGATTTGCAATTCGGTTTTCGGCATGAATCCAACGGCCAGGGTGCCGATAAATCCCGCAGCCTGAACGTCCTGTATGCCCGCCCCGGCATTGATTTCGATTTGGGAGCAGGACGGTTTTTCCGGCTCATGGCGGATGTGTGGGCCTATGTCGGTGATCTGAGCGACAACCCGGACATTAAGGATTTTCGCGGACATACTGGCCTTAGCCTGACCTATGGCACGCTGGATGGGGTCCAGATCGCGTCACGGATCCGGGGCAGTCTTGCCACCGGCCAAGGCAGCGTGACCCTGGATGCGACCTATCCGTTAAATAAGCTGTTTTTCAAAAATATTGACATTTATCTTCAGGCCCAGCTGTTTACGGGCTATGGGGAGACCCTGCTGGATTACAACCGCAAGGTCACCCGCCTCAGATTCGGTGTGGGCATCATTCGCTAGAGTGAATTGTGAAGAGGTATTCTTATTCTTGAATAAGGTCTTGTGCTGGTAAGTTTGTCGTGTCGGAGGTCTGCAAAGCGGGGAAACAGTATGTTTCCTGTATGGGTTTTTTACTGTTTTTACTGTCATTTTGCCGGTCTTGTATTCCTCTCATCGCGCTTGCGGGGCCGGTGATGTCACATGAAAGAGCTGTTGCAGAGGGCTCTGGGGACCAGACTACCTTTCCAAAATGGAAGCATCAACTCTTTTATAGGTTAACCATTGTCATTTGGTGGATTTAATGAGTCCTGAACCTAGTTGGCGCGTCCAGTGTTGCTGGTGTAACAGGCCACGGGATTTCTCCGGAGCCAGTTGTTTATGCTATCTCAGGGGGCCTAAAATTTGTATTTCAGGCTGGCCGAAAAGTTGCGTCCCGGCTGTGTAAACCTTTGCAGGTAGGTTGTTGTGCTTGCATATCCCCGCACGTCTTCCCAAAGCCAATATTCCTTGTCGGTCAGGTTAAAGACGGCGGACCGCAGGGAAAGGTAGGGGGTAATATTGTAATAGGCCGTCAGATCCACAAGGGTATAGCTGTCGGGGGTGAAATAGTCTTCATCGGAAACCCAGTCCTTACTCTTGGCACCGACCAAGGTAAGGTTTATCCCGACGCCCCAGACTTCATCGGGGGAATCAAAGGTCAGGCCGAACACAGCTTTGGTCGGAGAAATAGAATCAATTGGGGTATCTTGTCCGTCGATTTCCGTATTGCCCTCGGCATAGGCAAAAGCCGCCTGAAAGGCCAGTCCCTCGGGAGCATCCAAAAGCTGGTCAAGCCATAGGGCCGTTCGCGCTTCGATGCCCTTGATAGTGGCTTCGTTATAGTTGACATACTGATAGACGCTGAGGCCGTCGACCAGATCCACGGTCTGTTCAATGAAGTCGTCATAGGTGCTATAGAAGCCGGTCAGTTCGAAACTTCCCGCTTTGGCGTTGATGCGGAAACCCAGCTCAAAGGAATCGCTGCTTTCTGGCTCGAGGTTGGGATTGGACAGGGTCACATAACCGCGTACCGCCGAACTCTGGTCCTCCCGGTATAGCTGATTGAGCTCAGGCGCCTTGAAGCCCTGGCTGAACTGGCTGAACACGGAGAAGGTATCGGTGAGTTTATAGACTGCGCCGAGCCGGAAGGTAACGTGATCGCTCTCATGGCTGCCTAACTGATCCGTATAAAGGTCGTCAACCTGAGGATCGGCTTCGAACCGGTCATAGCGGGCACCCGGAGTGAGCAGCAGGCTGCCGTCCAGCAGCCTGATCTGGTCCTGGATATAGAGGCCATAGGTCTTGCCCTTGACTACAGGCGTATAGCGGGACAGATCGGGATCGCGGTCGATATCCAGATAATATTTATTGGTGATATTTTCCTGTTCGGTGTACTGGAAAATGGCGCCGTAGGTGATGTGATGGGGGCCAGCCGCCTTGTCAAATTGGGCGGAAACCTGGAAATCTTCCTCACCATGGCTGTAATCGATCAGCCGGGTAAAATAGCCGAAACGTTCGGTATAGTTGATAGTTTTCTGCTTAACCTTGCTGTCCTGCCAATCCAGGGTCCAGCTCAGGTTGTCGAACAAGACAGTGTTGGCGGTCCATTCATGGGTCAGGCCGATGTGATAGCGCTCGGATTTATCATCGCCGGTATAATTGTCATAATCATAGGAAGCGCTGTAGCTCGGCCCTTCAAGGGATTTCAGTTCGATAAAGCCGGTGGAGCGGAAATATTCGCCGACTAGTTTGAGGCGGTGAGCGTCATTGAGCTGATACTCGATTTTAGCGAGGATATTGTCGGTATTATAGTCATAGGGATCGGGCAGAGTGCGCTCGTTGCCGAGCGCGTCGCTATAGCCGTCGCCATAGTTTTCCGTCTCTTCGCCGTCCCTGCGGGTATACTGGATCAGGCTTTCCAGCTTCCCGCTGCGATTGGCAAGGGTCAGGGTTTCGGCGAAAGTATCAGTGACGCTGTCATAGAGTATTTTGGCGGCGCCGCCGGTGTCATCCCCTTCGTCCAGATAGGAGGCCGGGCTCTTGGTGGTGAAGGCCACCACACCGGCCATGGCGTCGCTCCCGTACAGGCTGGAGGCCGGTCCGCGCAGGATTTCCACCTGCGCCAGGGAATCGATATCGACAAAATTACGCGGGGAATTGAGCCAGGGGCCGGAGGCAAAACCTTCGGACTGTTCGGTGCCGTCCACCATGATCTTGACCCGGTTACCGGTCAGGCCGCGGATGTTAAAACCGGAAAGGCCGTAACGTCCCGCATTGGTGGCTTCCACGCCCGGTTCATAGCGCAACATGTCACGAATGTTATCGGACAGGATGGAATCGATTTTTTCCTCGTCTATGACCGAGACGGTGGCGGGAACGTCCACCAGCTTGTTTTCCGTGCGGGTGGCGGAAACCACAATGACCTCAAGTGGGGCGGTAGCCGGGCCGAGATCCGATTCCTCGAATTCCTCAGCCAGGGAAGGGATGGTTAAAGCCAGGACGGAGGTGCCGGCGGCCAGCAAGGAAAGAAGCGCTGTTTTATTCATGATGATATTCCCGGTGCGCGAATGTTATGGTTTTAAAACTAATAATGATTCGCAAAAACAAATAGCAGGCCAATTTTGAAGCGTCAATAAATTAATAATGATTCTCAAAATTAGTTGCAAATAACTTTCGATGCCTGTATGAGCTTAGGAAAGAGAAATGGAATCGGGGGGGAGGCAACCCCTTCCATATATTAGAGAATTATTGAGTGGAGTAAGCTTGTGATAAAGACCCTTGAAGACCTGATGTATCAGGTGTCGGACCTGTTCATGGCGCCGGTGCTGATTCTGCTGGTGCTGTTGTTTTTCTACAGCCTATATGCTCTGGGCGGTTTTGTTGTGGAGGGAGTTCAACGCAGCAGGGGGACGGCCCGGTTCCGCAAACTGCTCGGCAACGGCCTCTGGTCCGGTGAGGAGGCGCCCAGGGGCTATCCGCTCACGGCCCTGGCCGTCAGTCGGCCGGACGTCACCAAAGACGAGCTTGATGTGGCGGCGCTCAGCGAGATGGAAGGGGTGCGCATGGTCAGCCGGGTAGCCCCCATGCTGGGCCTGATCGCCACCATGATCCCGATGGGGCCGGCGCTGAAAAGCCTGTCCGACGGCGACGTGCAGGGCATCAGTGAAAACCTGATCGTGGCCTTTTCCGCCGTGATCTTCGGCCTTGTGGTGGCTTCCATCACCTTCTTTATCGCCAGCACCAAAAAAAAATGGCTGGCCCAGGAATTGGTGGCGCTGCTGCCTCATGTGGAAAAGCGGGCCGAGGATTTTGCAGAAGAGAGGGAGATCCTTCGTGAAGCTTCTTGAAGAGGATGAATCCATCAACCCGGCGCTGTCCGTGGTCAATCTGGTGGACGTGTTCCTGGTGCTGATTGCGGCGCTATTGATCTCCATCGCCCAAAACCCGATCAATCCCTTCCTCGATGACGATGTTATGGTAATCAAGAACCCCGGTCAGAAAGACATGGAAATGATCATCAAGAAGGGCGAGAAAATAGAAACCTATAAAAGTACTGGCGAAATCGGGGCCGGCGAAGGGGTCAAGGCGGGCGTCGCCTACCGCATGCCGGATGGATCGATCATTTACGTACCTGATGAAACAGGTGCGGATGCTGTTGCCAACTAATTTGTGACCAGAGGAAATATTATGCGTATCCTGCTGACTTTAATGGCTTTTTTTGTGTTTGGAAATGTCGCATCGGCGACGGAAAAACAAAAGATACTGTATGTTTCTGGCACTCACGCCAATACGGCGAAAATTTCTGTCATCAGGAATTATCTGGAAAAGCATGATATTTCCATCGACTTGGCGAACGCCCGGGATTTCAAGACTGGGGAAGATGCCCTGGCCCGTTTTGACGGCTACGATCTGGTCTTTATGGATGATTCATCCGCCCGCAGCACCAAGATGACGTTCAGCAAGTTTTTGCCGGCCATCAGCCGGGCGAAAAGCCGCCTGCTGGCGATCAACTGGCTGCAAAGTCCCGATCTGGTCAAGGGGCTGACGTCCGAGCAGGCGCAGGTCCTTCATGATTATTATGATAACGGCGGCATGGTAAACCTTTCTCGTATGGCCGACTATCTGGCTTATCAGGTGCTGGGTAATGGAACAAAGACGGTGCCGGCGCCCGTGGTCTATCCGGAGGTGGGCATATATGCCCCCGGCTATGACGGGCTCATATTCGAGGACGTGGACAGCTATCTCAACTGGCGCGGCCAGAAGCTCGATACCGGAAGGCCCGTGATCGGCGTTCTGCTGCAGCGGTCCCTGATTGAATCCGTCAATACCACCGTGGTGGATGACGCCATTGCCCGGATCGAGGAAAAGGGGGCGTTGGCGATTCCGTTCTTTTTTGAGCTGAGCCCCCGCTCCAGCGACTATACCCCAATGCTGCAGAAGGACGGCAAGACCATTATCGATGTGATTGTCAATTTCCGGGCCATCCACTGGGCAAACAAGCGCAAGGAAGAGTTTGAAAAGCTTGGTGTGCCAGTACTGCAGGCGCTGACTTACTTTGATGGCGACCAGGCCGCTTGGGAACAGGACAGCCAGGGCATCTCCTCCACCATGACCCCCTTTGTGTTGGTGCTGCCGGAAACCGCAGGCGTGATCGATCCAGTGATCGTCGCCGCCGTCAACCAGGAAAGCGGGCATGCGGAGGTGATCGACTATCAGATGGATCACCTGGTCTCCCGTGCCCTCAAATATGCCGCGCTCCGTCACAAGCCGAACGGCGAAAAAAAACTCACCGTCATGGTCTGGGGTGACAAGGATATGGGCGCGTCCTTCCTCAATATCGAACACAGCCTGCGATCCATCAGCGCCAACCTCAATGAGGCCGGTTATGGCGTTGACAAGGTGGACAGCAATTATTTCACCGATCCCATCGACCGGATTCTTAATCCTTTCTACCGGGATTATGAACTTGACGGGCTCTTAAAGGATGATCTCGCCGAGCTGATGCCAGTAAAGGAGTATCTCAAGTGGTTCAACAGCCTGCCCGAGGATGTGACCAAGCCGATCAATGATTTCTGGGGCCAGGCGGAAGATAACTTCATGGTGGTCAAGCGGGATGGTGAGGCTTATTTCGTCCTCCCCCGGATCCGCAACGGCAATATGCTGATCATGCGCCAGCCGCCCCGGTCCGATGATAAGGACCAAGACAAGATGATCTATCACCAGGGTACAGTGCCCATGAACCATTATTATCTGGCGGCCTATTATTATGCCCGCAAGTTCTGGAACAGTGACGCCATTATCCACCTCGGCACCCACGGCAGTCAGGAGTACCTCAACGGCAAGGAACGTGGCCTGTCCCGCTATGACCAAGGCAATTTGGCGGTCTGGGACACGCCAGTCATGTATCCCTTCATCATTGATGATGTGGGTGAGGCCATGCAGACCAAACGCCGCGGCAGCGCCGTGGTGGTCGCTCATATGACACCGCCTTTTGCCGCCGCCGGTCTCGAGGGCGTGACCGCAAATGTGCACGAGCTGATGCATCAATATCGCTCCATGGATGAGGGTGGCGTGAAGGTCAAAACCGGCGAGGAACTGAAAAAAATATGTTTTGAGTCAAAGGTTTGTGATGACCTTGCTATGACGTCAGAGCAGATTGACGCCGATTTTGATCATTTCCTCGAGGAACTGCATCTTTATCTGGAAGATGTGGCCAATGCCAACCAGCCGCTCGGCCTGCATACCTTTGGGGAACTGGCGGAACCGGATCTGGTGACTTCCACCATTGTCCAGATGCTGGGCCGGGACTTTATCGCCCGGGCGCGGGAGTTCGAGGCCGATCATTACGGTGTGTCTCCTGAAGCCGGCAACGACCATCTGGACTCAAAAGCGTACAGCCTAGAAGACCTGGCCGGGTTTAAAACCGTGCGCGATTATGTAATCAAGGGCAGGGATTTCTCCGGTCTGGAGGATGAACTGCGCGCCGATCTGGAAAAGGCTCGTGACTTCTATAATCGCATGGAAGGCATCCGGGAACTGCCCCATCTGCTGGCGGGTCTCAGCGGCCAGTATGTGCCGGTTAAAACCGGCGGCGATCCGGTCCGTTCCCCGGACTCGCTCGCCAGCGGCTTTAACCTCTATGGTTTTGACCCCTCGCACTTGCCGACCAAAGCCGCCTGGGAACAGGGCAAGGAACTGGTCGAGGGTGTGATCGGCGATTATTACAAAGAGCACGGGAACTATCCCGACAAGCTGGCCTTTTCGCTGTGGTCGATTGAGGCCATGCGCCATTACGGCGTGCTGGAAAGCCAGGCCCTTTACGCCATGGGTGTGCGTCCGGTCTGGAGCGAGAGCGGTATGGTCACCGGCACCGAGATCATCCCCATGCGCGAATTGAAGCGGCCCCGGGTCGATGTGGTTCTGTCCGCCACCGGCCTCTATCGCGACGCCTTCCCCAATGTAGTGCTTTTGCTGGCGGAAGCGGTCAAAAAAGTGGCCGAGCTCAAGGAAGCCAACAACTCCATCTGGGAAAACAGCCAGCGGGTGAAAGCAGAACTTCTGGCCGAGGGTATGAGCGAGGAGGATGCGGAATATTTCTCAACTGTGCGGGTTTTCTCCAATGAATCCGGTACTTACGGTTCCGGTGTGGATGATGCGGTCCGGGCCAGCGACACCTGGGAAACGGACGCCAAAATCGCCGACAATTATATGGCCAAGATGGGCAATGCCTACGGCGCCGATCCGAACCGCTGGGGCGAAAAAGTGGAGGGCGTCAATATCTACGGCAAGCAGCTTTCCGGTACCGATGTGGCCATGTTCGCCCGCTCGTCCAACCTGTATGGCATGATTTCAAGCGACGATCCCTTTGAATATTTCGGCGGCCTGTCGCTAGCGATCCGAAACCTGGACGGCAAAAGCCCCCAGATGGTGATTTCCAACCTGCGGGACGCCAATAATCCCCGGGCCGAGGAGGCGGCCCAGTTCCTGGCCAAGGAACTGCGTACCCGTACCCAGCACAGCCGCTGGGTCAGTGAAATGATGAAGGAAGGCTATTCGGGCGCCACCACCATGGAAGGCAAGATCACCAATTTCTGGGGCTGGCAGGTGGTTGACCCAAACCTGGTGCGGGCCGACCAGTGGCAGGAGTTCGCCGAGATCTACGTGAATGACAAGTTCAACCTTGGCATCAGTGAATGGTTCGAAAAGGTCAACCCCGGCGCTCAGGCTCAGATCATTGAACGCATGCTGGAAGCGATGCGCAAGGATTACTGGGACGCCAGTGACGAGACCAGGAAGCAGCTTGTGGAACGTCTGATTGAGCTGGTCAATAAATATGATCTGATCGTCGATAACGAGAAGCTCGCTGATTTCGTCAACGCCCAGGCCGCCGGGTTCGGCATGTCTGCGGCCCTGCCGGCCCCGGACGCGGCCACGCAAGGGCAGATGAGCCAGCCCGTTCAGGGCCGTGAACTGCAGAAAGTGGAGCAGGCGGAAGTTATAGAAAGCGGCTGGGATTTAAACCTTCTGGGTTCCTTGGCGCTGTGCTTTATTTTCTTTGCAGTCGGCGCCATGCGTCAAACCATAGGACCCTTCAGAAACCAAGCGGTTTAACGGATACGAAAAGGGAGGGGGTATGCTCTCCCTTTTCGAAACCGCTCCTAGATAAGAAATTTTTAAGTGCGCAAAATCTGCGTAATTATCCGCTTAACCCTCTGTAAATTATAAACTTTCCAGTGACTCTCGCCCGAACAATATGAAAGATGGCGGGCGTTGAGACAGCAGCATGAAAAGGCCCTGCAGCAAAAGACGCCCGCAAGGGAGTAATCACATGTTCAATTATATTCTATCTCTGGTTTTCTGTCTGTTGCTGATGTTGCCCGGCACCGACGGTATTGCGGCCGGACCCTGAACTTTACATAAATAATAGCCCCTGTTCCTGGCGGAGTAGATCCGCACTCCCTGATGCTGATACATGGGGAACTGGACGGGGCCTATTCGACGGCCCAGTTTGATGAGATATTTACGGCCTTGTATCGCCTGAACCGGGAGGCGGTCATGGTCCGATACTGGGGCGAAGGCCACGGGATCAGAAGCCCGGCCAACATCCGCGACATGTGGCGGCGTATGTTTGAATGGTATGACCTATATCTGAAGGGGGAAAGGGGTCGTTAAGCGTTTCACTATAATGAGAAATGCGGCTGGACTTAAAGACGTGACGCCCCACATCCTGAGACACACCGCTGCGTTTCGCATGGTTCAAGCAGGTGTGGACCGCTATAAAGTTCAGAAAATACTAGGCCATTCGAGTCTGGCAGTCACAGAGCGATACGCTCACCTGTCTGTCGAACATCTCCGGAACGACATTATGGTATTGTCACATGGGAGAGAATCCATAAGTGGGAATGTAGTCCCGTTTAAGATAAAAAAATAGTTGGCACACAGATGTACCAACTGTGACAAATGTGCCAGATCATGAATTTTCATACAATAACTAAGTCATTGTTTTTTCTTCAAAATTGGTGCCCCCACACGGACTCGAACCGCGGACCTACTGATTACAAATCAGCGTTATGGGTAATTTCTTGAATTCTTTTGAAATATTGTGAAACAATAAAAACCATTGGAAAACAATGTGATATATTGTATATTATGAAATCATGGGGTTTCATGCAGTTTCCCAAAATTAAGGAAAAAACGCTACCCCAAATGTTACCCCAAAAAAGGGGGCGGAATGGCCCGCAAAATGAAATTCACTACGCGCATGATTGAGGCGCTCAAACCTGGCCCTGAAAGATATGAAATCTGGGAGCAGGGGCGCGCGGGATTTGGGCTGCGGGTTACGCCGGGTGGCACGAAAAGCTGGTTCTATCTATACCGCTTCAAGGGCAGACTCAGGCGCATGACTCTGGGGCGGTTTCCTGAAATCGGCCTGGCCGCGGCGCACCAGCTTCACGCCGAGGCGGAAGGGAAAAAAGAGCGTGGCATTGATCCAGGAAAGGAACGCGTCGCGTCAAATCGCCGCGAGCGGGAAGCTCCCACCGTCAAGGAACTGGTCGAGGATTACCTAAATAATATTTCCAAGCGCTCGCTTGATGAGGATCGGCGCATTTTCAACCTGGATGTGCTGCCCGCAATTGGCCGGAAGAAGGTCAGGGATATTCGCCGTCGCGATGTATTGCAGATACTGGATGGGATTATTGAGCGGGGCTCCCCAATTCAGGCGAACCGCACGCTGGCGGCAATGCGTCGGATGTTTAACTGGGCGATTGGCCGAGATATTGTTTTGATGAACCCCTGCGCCGCCATAGAGCCGCCGGGGAGGGAAAAAGCTCGCGACAGGGTTTTGGGGGTTGACGAAATAAAAAGGCTCTGGACGGGACTGGAACAAGCCCGGGTGATTAAGTCTGTGGCCCTGGGGTTGAAGTTCCAGTTGGTAACAGTGCAACGGATCGGGGAAGTCGCAACAGCGGAATGGCAGGACATGGATCTGGAAGAAAGGATTTGGACCATTCCGGAGTCCAAGGCGAAGAACGGCATTTCCCACCGCGTCCCACTGTCCGGCTTGGCAGTGGAGATACTGGACCAGGCGCGGGCACTGCAAAAGCGGGATGAGGCAGAACAGGGCCATAATCCGGGCGAGGGGGACGAAGCGAACTGGGTGTTTCCGTCGCGCGTTGCCGGGCGGGCGGTCACGGTGGCGGCATTCAGCCAGGCAGTTAGAAAAAACCGCGATGTCATGGGGGTGAAGGACGTGACGCCCCACGACCTGCGGCGTACGGGGGCAAGCCATATCGCCAGCATGGGCATTCCTCGATTGCACATTTCCAAAATTTTAAATCACGTGGAAAGCGGCGTTACGGCCGTTTACGACAGGTACGGTTATGACGCGGAAAAACGCTGTGCCCTAGACGCTTGGGCAGCGCGACTTATGGAGATAGTTCAGGGGGAAAAGCCGGACAAGGTGGTATTGTTTCATGGTAGGCGGACAGGGAGCGAGACATGAGCCGCACGCGGACAGAGAAGGAGCAGATCGAGAAGGGGCTTGTCAAGGTCCGAGAAAGGCGGCAGGGTCAAGTGTGGGTGCGGAACAGGATAGGGCCAGAGGCGGAAAATTTAGGAGAGTTGATAAAAGGCCTTCTAAAGAAAGAGAAGTTCGGCAAGGAAAGGGTAAAATTCATTTCCGACAGTGCACGCGGCTGGCTTGAAGAGCAGGGGCTGCCAAACACCGCGGTGGTTTGTTATAGAGCAGGTGAGCCACCTACGCCGGTTCCCCGGAAAGAATTTGACTTGAAAAAGGGCGGTGTTGCTGTGCTGGACAATTTTCTGGAAAAGTTGGGATATGGGTATTGGGATGATGAGCGCCTTGCTGCGCGGCTGGTCATGCATGCTGAGCAAATTCTTGATCCGGGGCTGGATGTGGATGTGATTGAGGAAATGCGGCGGTTTACGGAAACACTTGAATATTTGCGACAGTTCCGGGCTGTGGATGCCCGGACCGGGAAGCCCCGGAAACGGAAAAGTCTAGGGTCATATATTCGCGAAGTTTTGAAGAAAGACGGGAGGGGCCTGTCACCCAAGGTCGTTTGGCAAATCCTAGAAGCAAAAGGGGTGGTTCGGGAGAATGAAACGGGAGCCACGGCTTGGAAAGGGGGGGTGGTGCGTTGGGAATCGTTTTGTAACGCGGTATACCGGGAAAGAAAGAAGCTTAAGAACCTCGAAAATTAAAAAAATCCATAGTTAGTGATTAAGTATGATTCTGTAAAATTTACATTTCAAATTAATCCTGCACACTTCTCTTGTTTTTATAAAAATGCAGGAGAGATGTATGGTAACCCCAGCCCTTCTTAATATAAAGCAGGTTTGCGAAATCACCAGTTTATCCAAAGTCACGATCTGGCGTTTGGAAAGAGCTGGAGACTTCCCAAAACGACATAAAATTTCTCGAAACCGCATAGCGTGGCTTCATACTGACATTCAGGATTGGATTGCAGAAAAATCCGGGGGAAAGGGAAAATGAAAGAAGGCTCCAGCCGTCGGGGTGAAGCCGTAGAAAGTCCAAGAAATTCGCAGGCGGACTTTACGACTTTTCCCCCTCAAAACAATCAAACTTTTCCAGAAAAAATTATCGCGCGCAGGTATCGCGTTTTCCCTACCTACGTCCGCGTGATTTCTGAAATCCTTTTGGGAGGCTGCAATGATTAAGCGACTGAAGCTTTCTTTTCTGATTTCTCGTTCCGGCGGCCCGGAAATCATCCATCTGAGCGGCCAGACGGCCCGGGCCCTTCACTCGCTAATTCTAGCCGGGGAGAAGAGTGTCAGGGCGCCGGGAATCTCTGCCTGGGCGTTCAGGTTGTCTGAATATATTTGCCATTTAAGGCATGAATATTTCCCGGAAGTTTTGAGGGTTAGGGAAAAAACATTCCGGGGTGGTTGGGGACGGCTGGTACGGGCGCTATATCCTCAGAACCCCAGCTCGGGTTTTGCAACGTCGGGAGATAGCGGAATGACTGATGGCACCACACTAATCCCCAAAAATGCCATGGAAGAAATCCGGATTGGACTACAGAAATATCATGGTCAGAAGCTCTATATCCGATTTTTTCTCAATGTTGGCGGCGGTGATTTCTTCCCCTTAAAAAAGAGGGTGACGTTTCAAATTCATCACCTCAAAGGCTTGATTTCCGCCTACCGGGAAACTCGCAAAATCGCTGCCAAACGCTGTTGGTTAAAAAATAAATAAAGGCAGCGGCATGGCAAAAAAAAACAACAAAGGCCGCTCTTCCTATGATCGCCACATACGCTTCTATTACTATCTTTTGAAATCGGAAGCCTGGCGATCTTTGAAACCCGGCCCGCGCGCCCTCCTGATAGAATTGTATTCCCTTTATAATGGCAATAATAACGGCGATATTTTTTTGTCAGAACGTGAAGCCGCGCGGCGGTGTAATGTCAATAGAAAAACAGCTGCAAGATATTTTCACGACTTGCAAGAAAAGGGGTTCATTTTTCCAAAAACAAAAGGCTGTTTTAATGTGAAGTCCCCTGAGGCCACGGCCTGGATTCTCACAGAATTCCCCTATAATGGTAATCTTCCCACGAAGGACTTTATGCGGTGGAACGGGCAATAAAAAATTAAAACGCGGGGGTAAAAAATGGGCCCGCCTGGGGGTAAACGATGGACCCGTTGTCTCAAATTTGTTGCATAAATGTCACGAGTCGGGGGTAAAAAATGGGCCCGTTTTTATCATTTTTGTATTTTAACGGGGGTAAAAAAGGGGCCACAGATAATATACCATACACCCTTACCAAAAAGCAGGTCCCTTTCCAGGACAACAAATCTAAAAAAATAAAATAAAAAAAGAATGTTTAACCTTCGACACTCGAGTGGCCTTGTCTTAAAAAAAAGTGGGCAGGACCGTGGTCTTTAGGCCGTAGACTCATAATTTTTCAATCAGATTTGCACTGAGGCGAGTTTTGCGGCGGCCAGGAAGTTCTCTGGATTTTTGTTATATCGTGTCGCAATGCCCCGATAATGCTTGAGCTTACTGAAGAAGCGCTCGACCAGATTTTGTTGCCGATAGGGTCACTTGCTGAAAGCAAATGTCTGTTTCCGGTTGGCCGTGGGCGGGGTGTTTGCCCAGGCTTTGCGTTCGGCTGTAATGCGGCGCAAGGCATCAGTGTCATAGGTCTTATCTGCCAGGAGAACGGCTCTTTCCTTGATGTCACCGATCAGATCAAGCACCGCTTGCTGTCGTGGGCTTGGCTGACTGCCTCAAACAGCTGGTTCCAGACCCCGGCCTTGCGCCAGCGGACAAAGCGGTTGTAGCAGGTGGTTGAGGGACCATACCGCTCCGGAATGTCCGCCCACGGCGTCCCTGCCCGAAAGCGCCATAATATCCCATTAGTCACCCGCCGGTCGTCTACTCGCGGCCCCCCGCGAGACTTGTTCGGCAATAGCGGAGCTATGATCGACCATTCAAAGTCTATTAGTTCATACCGGCGGCGACGCATCAATCTTTCCTCAATGTCTTGAGGGAGATTGAATCATATCTTAACCCGTTTGGGAATCCCTTTTATGAGTTTACGGCCTAGGTGATGATCGCTTCCAGCTGGCGCAGGCGGCGGTGGTAGCCGCCGATG
This sequence comes from Luteithermobacter gelatinilyticus, assembly GCF_005849285.1. Taxonomy (NCBI): domain Bacteria; kingdom Pseudomonadati; phylum Pseudomonadota; class Alphaproteobacteria; order Emcibacterales; family Emcibacteraceae; genus Luteithermobacter; species Luteithermobacter gelatinilyticus. The sequence goes on from NZ_CP040517.1 coordinate 922,301, forward strand.
ATCGACTCGGTGAGGCCATGTGGGAAACCGTTCGGCAGCGCGGCCAGCGTTTTATCGATAGCTTTGTCGCTGCGATCCAGCAACTCTGCGAACAGCTCCTGGACGATGTTTTTGCCCATGCCGCAGGCTTCGGCCGTTTCCAGAAAGTGCCGGGGAGCAATTCTATGCACGAGGTAATGCCGGCTTTTACCGATGGCCATTGCCATTTTCATCTGACGTTGCTGCAGCTGCTTCGCGTCATAGAGCGGCTGGACCGACATGACATCGTAAAACGGCGTTAGAGAAAACCGGCTGCGCGGGTACAGGAACAGGCTGAAATTCTTGGCGTGACCGTCGGTCGCGGCGAGCAACCAGAACACAATCGCGGCCTTCATGATCCGCCGCTGATCCTCAAGGGGCGTATCGCTGCTGGTGAACAGGCCAATCAGCCCAGCCAGGCCCGGGCCACCATCGCTTTCATATTTCCGGGCCGGCGGAACCGACAACGCCTGGCAGCAATCTTCCTGCGGCAGGCGCAGCAGCCGTTTATCCGTGGTCCAGAGCCGGTCGAACCGCTTGACGACGAGCACTTTCCTGTTGCCAAAGCGCGTGATTGCAGTTTCGGCAGCCGGCAGGCCGAGCGCATTCATCAGCGTCATGCACAGATGCTCGTTCTCGACCGAGAGTGAAAGGTCGATGCCGTCCGGCCGCTTGCCGATCTCCGGTTTGAAGATGTGGGTGGTCGCCGTTGTGCCGTGCGGGATATGCCACTGGTCCTTCCAATGCAGCAGGGCGGTTTTTTCCTGCGCGCCCGCCAATGAAATCCGGAATTCTTCATCCGCGCCAATGCCGAGCGGACTATTGCCAAGGTCTCCTAGCAGCGCGGCGATCTCATCGTCACTCACGGGCCTTGCGTCGATCCCGCCGGGCGGTCCCGGGGCAATGTCTTCGGGCAAGAACTGCAGGGCGCCGACGCAGTCGCGGCCGATTGCGCTCAGCAGGTTGAAGGCATCGGTCCCATCGGCCCGGGCGCGTTCGGCAAGCTTGCGGCGGATATCGGGATTATCCGGGAGCAGATTATCGAACACCGCGATCACCGCCGCGCCGATATAGCGATCCTCGCGCAGCGGCAGCGAGAGGGAGATCGGGAAAGCATCCTCCCAGGACAGCCAGCTGTCATCATACTGGAAATCGACGGCGCCGCTCGCGGCCTTGCGCAGCTGGCCGACCAACCGGCTGTTCAGATAAACCGCAAGCGGGGCATGTCTTTTGCGGCGGGCCATCAGAACAGCCCCTCGATATCCTCTGGCTTGGCCTGGCTGCGCGGCCGGACGACAAGCTCCAGATCGAGCGCGGCCAGGGCGGCAATAACCGTGGCAAGCTGCGTGGCCGGGGCGCCGTCCTCCAGCTTGGAAATGGTCGCCTGGCGCAGATGGATTTTTTCGCCGAGCTGGGATTGCGTCAGGCCCCGTTGCTTGCGGACCCGGCGCAGGATGGCGCCCAGCTGTTTTTCTGATCTGGCAATCTGTTCGGTCATGATCCTGTCCTTTTATAGCTAATATACGTAAATGCGTATAAAATGTCAATATACGCGAAAGCGTATAAGTCATTTTTATGCGCGAACGCGTATAAATGATATTCAGACTACACAAATGTGTATCCGTTGGTTACACTGCGGCGATGGAAAAAGATGTCGGGTTTCGCATCAGGCTTCAGCGCGAGCTGCGCGAGAAATTTCTGGCAGCCTGCCACGCAGAGGACAAGTCGGCGGCGCAGGTGATCCGGGAGTTCATGCGAGAATATGTGTCCAAGCGCCGCCCCTCAACGGAATCGCCGGCGCAACAATCGCCCGAAAATCGCGATAGAGGTAATTTGTAGACCAGGAAAAGAGGCACTATGACACGCCGAAAGTCAGAATCGAAATCAAGCAGCAAAGGCAAGGCCAAGAAAAATAACGGCCAGCTGGGTTTTGAGGCACAGCTCTGGGCCGCCGCCGACAAGCTGCGCGGCAATATGGAGCCGTCGGACTACAAGCACGTCGCCCTTGGCCTGATCTTTCTCAAATACATCTCCGATGCCTTCGAGACAAAACGTGCGGAACTGCTCAAGGAGGAACTGGCCGATCCGGAAGACCCGGAGGAATACCTCGCCGAGAACGTCTTCTGGGTGCCTAGGCAAGCCCGCTGGTCGCACCTTCAGGCCAACGCCAAGAAGCCCGAAATCGGCAAGCTTATTGACGACGCCATGCTGGCGATTGAGGCCAAGAACGAAAACCTCAAGGGCGTTCTGCCGAAGGACTACGCGCGCCCGGCGCTGAACAAGGTGATGCTGGGTGAGCTGATCGACCTGATCAGCGGCATCGGCATGGCCGAGGAAGCCGACCGTTCAAAAGACATCCTCGGGCGCGTTTACGAATATTTCCTCGGGCAGTTTGCCGGCTCGGAAGGCAAACGCGGCGGGGAGTTCTATACGCCGCGTTCCGTCGTGCGGCTTCTGGTCGAGATGCTGGAGCCCTACAAGGGCCGCGTCTATGACCCGTGCTGCGGCTCCGGCGGCATGTTTGTGCAAAGCGAAAGGTTCGTTGAGGAACACGGCGGGCGCATCGGCGACATCGCCATCTACGGGCAGGAAAGCAATTACACCACCTGGCGGCTGGCCAAGATGAACCTCGCGGTGCGCGGCATTGACGCCGACATCCGCTGGAACAACGAGGGCAGCTTCCATAAGGACGAATTGCCGGACCTGAGGGCCGATTACATTCTCGCCAATCCGCCCTTCAATATCTCCGACTGGGGCGGGGAGAGATTGCGCGAAGACGCCCGCTGGAAGTTCGGCGTGCCGCCCGTGGGCAACGCCAACTATGCCTGGCTTCAGCATATCTATCACCACTTGGCACCCACCGGCACGGCGGGCGTGGTGCTCGCCAATGGCTCCATGTCCTCGGCGCAAAGCGGCGAAGGCGAGATTCGCCGCGCGATGGTCGAGGGCGACGTGGTGGATTGCATGATCGCCCTGCCGGGTCAGCTCTTCTACTCAACCCAGATTCCCGCCTGCCTGTGGTTCCTGGCGCGGGACAAGAAGAACGGCACGTCCTCAAGTAGCGAAGCGGTAGGACAACGGCAAAGCTTCCGCGACCGGCGCGGCGAGGTTCTGTTCATCGACGCACGCAAGCTCGGCCACATGGTGGACCGCACCCGTCGGGAGTTTTCCGATGAAGACATCGCCAAAATTGCGGGCACCTACCACGCCTGGCGCGGGGAGGACGGCGCGGGCGATTACGAAGACGTGCCGGGCTTTTGCAAATCCGCCACGCTGGAGGAGATCAGGGCCCACAACCACGTCCTCACCCCCGGCCGCTATGTCGGCGCGGCGGCGGCCGAAGAAGACGATGTACCGTTCGAGGAACGCTTCGCAGAGCTGAAAGAGGCGTTGGCGGAGCAGTTCGCCGAAGCCGAGGAGCTCAGCGCCCTTATCCAGAAGAAGCTGGAGGAGGTCGGTGCGCATGGGTGAAAGCGTAATTCTTCCGTACCCGCCAGACTGGGTGTTGACAACACTTGGTGAAGTTGCGGCTAGTGGTGGAGGAAATATCCAGACAGGGCCCTTCGGTAGCCAGCTGCACGCTTCAGATTATGTCGAGCATGGTATCCCTTCTGTGATGCCTCAGAACATCGGCGATAACAGAATTACTGAGAAAGGAATTGCGCGCATCACCGCTGAGGATGCGGAACGTCTATCGCGTTATCTGCTTCAACCTGGTGACATCGTCTACAGTCGGCGAGGCGATGTAGAAAGGAGAGCGCTTATTAGGCCCAACCAAGCAGGTTGGTTATGCGGCACGGGGTGCCTGAGAGTGCGCTTGGGCGAAGGGCCGGTCATGCCAGAATTTGCTGCGTATTATCTCGCTCATCCTGATGTAAGAGCCTACATCGTGCAGCATGCTGTCGGCGCTACTATGCCAAACTTGAACACGTCTATTCTTTCTTCTGTCCCGTTTCTTGTTCCTCCGCGTGGTGAGCAGGAGCAGATATGCGAAATTCTCGGAGCCCTCGACGACAAGATCGAGCTGAACCGGCGGATGAATGAGACGCTGGAGCGACAAGCGCGGGCGATCTTCAAGGACTGGTTCGTTGATTTCGGCCCCACCCGCGCCAAGATGGAAGGCCGCGAACCCTACCTCGCCCCCGAACTCTGGAACCTCTTCCCCGCCACCCTCGACGACGACGGCAAGCCGATGGGGTGGGAGTTATCGGAGATTGGCAAAGAGGTCGAAGCTGTGGGCGGCGCAACCCCAAGCACTAAAGAGCCTGCTTTTTGGGAAGGTGGTGAGCACCACTGGGCAACGCCGAAGGACTTGTCAAAACTCACATCGCCGGTACTGCTCGATACGGACAGGAAAATTACCGACGCCGGGGTTAAGAAGATCAGTTCCGGTCTCTTGCCGGCTGGCACGGTGCTTCTGTCTTCACGGGCCCCTATCGGTTACCTGGCAATTGCCGAGGTACCGACCGCCGTCAATCAAGGCTTCATCGCCATGGTTTGCGAAAAGCGGCTCCCTAACCTCTTTGTACTTTTCTGGTGCTACGAAAACCTTGATTACATCAAAGGTATTTCCGGCGGCTCAACCTTCGCAGAGATCAGCAAGAAGGCTTTTCGTCCCGTCCCGGTTGTCGTGCCTTCGGAACAGGTTCTAACAGCCTATGAGAATTTGGTCCGGCCTCTCTATGACCATATTGTCGCGAACATGAAAGAAACCGCCTCGCTCGCCCAGACCCGCGACCTGCTCCTGCCCAAACTCATGTCCGGCGAAATTCGCCTCCGCGAGGCCGAAAAAGCCGTGGAGGCCGTGGCATGACCTCACGGACGATATCGGTTTATCTGCTCAAAGAGGAGGTTGCAGATTATCAAGATGCACTGAAGGACAACATTGCTTTTACACGCATTGATCCTAAAGAAGGCGATGATGAGACCGGCGCAGCGCTGTTCATCAAGCCAACATTGAAGAACCCTCCCCGCTGGCAAGCCCTTCTTAGCGGCACGTTCGATCTTAACCAGGTTGATCTGGGCGTTAAGAGTTCTTCCGCCGTCTTGTTTTTGACTGTTGAAGATCGAAAGTTCGCTCTTGCCTTCGGGCACGGGCACGCGATGCTTGATGATGCCAAAGTGGTTCATGACTTTGGTTTGGAAGCCTCCCTCAGCATGGTGGAACCGGAGCAACTTCGGAACATCGATGTTATGCGCCCGGAGGCAATGGCTCTGCGCAAGCGGCATCAGGTCGGGCGTTCTTCACGCATGGAAGAGTTTGAAATTGACCAACTCCTTGATGTCGTTCGTAGCATCACCGGCCGATCGAGCGATCAGGACTTTGCCAAGAAGGTCACCGGAACAACCGCTTTCAAGATCACCGCTAACCTTGAGTATGCCGACTTGGCGAACAAATGCGCCCGCGCGTTGGAACTCTATGAAAGTGATGCCTATCAGGAGAATTTTGCCCTGATCGATAACCTCCGGTCGGAGAAGGACCCTGCCGTAATTGCGCGGCTCGATGATGCGTTGCTCGACGCTCTTAAAAATAGAGAGTTTGACCGAATCAGTCTGTCGCCTCCCGAAATCATAGAGCACCGGGAGATTGTTGGCTTCAAGTACAGGGGCTACGCAGGCGATGAAATTAAACCGGATCTCGATATCGCAGATTACTTTGCTGTATATCCAGATCAAGACGCCTTGGACTTGACCACACTCAAGCGTCACAAGGTCCATGTTCAATTCGAAGATGATGAGAGCGCGCGTGCCATCTGGAAACTATACAAATGCATAATCTTTGACTGCGTGATTGATGATCGGCAATACATTCTCACCGAAGGAAACTGGTATCGCATTGATACAGCATTTCGTGATCGGACGAATGAATTCTTTCGAAACAGTGTTGTGGAAATGGATTTGCCAAGTGCCGGGGCTACAGAATTCGAGAGAGACTATTGCGCGAGGGTGGCACAAGGGGAGGGGGTATATCTGTTTGACCGCCAGACGTTCCGCGTGCCCGGTGAAACCGCCAGATACGAACTTTGTGATCTTCTGTTTAACGAACGTGTGCTTTTGCATATTAAGCCATACAAGAACGGCTCAGGGGCACTCAGCCACCTGTTCAGGCAGGGCGAGATGGCTGGTGAGCTTTTCTGCCGGGAGCCTGAGTTCCGGCGCGCCGCCCGCGCGCATCTCGAAACGCTCAATGCTGATGCGGTGGGACTGATCCCGGACGAACCGCCAGACGCGCGCCAATATACACTGCGTTTCGGCATCATCGCGAAGCGCAGAGCGCAGGGTGGCGGTTTCGATATTCCGTTCTTTAGCAAGGTGTCATTTCAGCATGCAGCCCGCCGCCTGTCCGCTTACGGCTATCGGGTGGATGTATGTTTCATTGAGCGGGAGGCGGGTGCATGACCAAGTTCGCCGAAAGCCATGTTGAAGACGCTGCGCTCGAATGGCTTTCGGGGCTGGGCTATCGCGTTGTGCACGGGCCGGATATTTCCCCCGATGGGCCAACGCCCGAGCGTGTCAGCTATGACCAGGTGTTGCTGCTTGACCGTTTCCGCGCGGCCCTTGCGCGGATCAACCCGCACCTGCCCGCCGACACGCTGGAAGAGGTGCTGCGCAAGGTGCAGCAGGTGGAAACGCCGTCACTGGTCGAGGAGAACCGCCGCCTGCATCGCTACCTTGTCGAGGGCGTGCCGGTTGAGATCACGCGCGATGACGGCAGCATCGGCGGGGATACGGCCTATCTGATCGACTACAGCGACCCTGACAATAATGACTGGCTGGCCGTTAATCAGTACACGGTTATTGAGAATAAGAACAACCGCCGCCCCGATGTGGTGCTGTTCATCAACGGCCTGCCCCTGGCCGTGATCGAGCTGAAGAATCCCGGCGACGAGAACGCGACCCTTGAGGGCGCCTTCAATCAGCTCCAAACCTACAAGGATCAGATACCGTCACTTTTCCGGCCCAATGGCGTGCTTGTCACGTCCGACGGGATCATGGCGCGCGTCGGTTCGCTGACCGCAGATATCGAGCGCTTCATGCCCTGGCGCACGGTGGACGGAACCGAAGTTGCGCCTAAGGGCACGCCAGAGCTGGGCACGCTTATCGAAGGCGTGTTTGAAAAGAACCGATTTTTGACCCTTCTTCGCGATTTCACGGTTTTTGCCGATACGGGCTCCGGCCTTGTCAAGATCGTGGCCGGGTATCACCAGTTTCATGCGGTGCGCCATGCCGTCGAGCGCACGATTGCCGCGTCCCGGCCTGAAGGCGACCGGCGCATTGGGGTTATCTGGCACACCCAGGGCTCCGGCAAGAGCCTGCTTATGGCCTTCTATGCCGGGCAGATCATCGCTCATCCGGCAATGGAGAACCCGACCGTCGTGGTGATCACCGACCGCAACGACCTGGACGACCAGCTCTTCGGCACGTTCGCCAATTGCCGCGACTTGCTGCGCCAGACACCGCAACAGGCCGATAGCCGCGAGGATTTGCAAAAGGTGTTGTCCCGCCCTTCAGGTGGTGTGATTTTCACAACCATCCAGAAGTTCTCGCCGGAGCGTGGCGAAACCGACTATCCAGTTCTGACCGAACGCCGGAATGTTGTGGTGATTGCCGATGAGGCGCATCGCAGCCAGTACGGGTTCAGAGCCAAGGTCGAACGCAAGACCGGCGACATTTCCTACGGCTTCGCCAAGTATTTGCGCGATGCCCTGCCGAATGCCTCTTTCATCGGTTTCACCGGAACGCCGATTGAGAAGGAAGACGTGAACACCCCCGCCGTGTTTGGCGAATATATCGACGTTTACGACATCAACCGGGGTGTCGAGGACGGCGCGACCGTCCCGATCTACTACGAAAGCCGCCTGGCGCGCATTGAGCTGGACGAGGACGTAGCCCCGCTCATTGACGATGAAATCGCGGAGCTAACCGAGGACGAGGCCCTCGCCGAGCAGGAAAAGCTGAAGCGCAAATGGGCAAATGTCGAGGCCGTCGTCGGGGCCGAGAAACGCCTCGCCTTGGTGGCCCAGGATCTGGTGCAGCATTTCGAGGACCGCGTCGCCGCCATGGACGGCAAGGCGATGATCGTTTGTATGAGCCGCCGCATCTGCGTTGCCCTTTATGACCAGATTATCAAGTTGCGCCCAGAATGGCACAGCGACGATGACGAGAGCGGCGTCATCAAAATTGTCATGACTGGGTCCGCCTCAGACCCCAAGGAATGGCAGCCGCATATCGGCAACAAGGCCCGCCGCGAGCTTCTCGCCAAGCGCGCCAAGGACCCCAACGACCCGCTCAAGCTCGTGATCGTTCGGGATATGTGGCTCACCGGCTTTGACGCGCCGTGCATGCACACGATGTATATCGACAAGCCGATGCGCGGGCACGGGCTGATGCAGGCCATTGCCCGCGTGAACCGGGTGTTCCGCGACAAGCCAGCGGGGCTGATCGTCGATTACATCGGCATCGCGCAAAACCTGAAATCGGCCCTCAGCCAGTATTCGCGCGCCGACCAGAAACACGCGGGCATCGACG